>DASPIU010000010.1:0-66801 GCA_035629025.1 Stenotrophomonas sp. | reverse complement strand
GTAAACAGGTTGACGATGGCCAGCAGAATCACCGCGCCGATCAACGAGAACAGGAAGGTGCGGATGGTGATCGCCTCGTTGATGCCGCCGCCGAACAGCCAGCCGGCGAGCAGTGCACCGATGATGCCCACCACGATGTTGAGGATGATGCCCTGCTGGGCGTCGCGGCGCATGATGATGCTCGCCAGCCAGCCCACGATGCCACCCACGATAAGCCAGACGATGATGCCCATGCCCGAATCTCCTTTCTGTTCGCGTACCCGCATCGGGACTGATGCGGCAGCGCCATTCAACGCGCGGTTTCGTGAAATGGCCGTTAAAGAATGGCGCCGCTGCGCACCAATTCAGTTACTGGCGGGCTGCAGCGGAGTTCGCGCTTGAAAGCAGGGCAGGGCATGCCGCGCTGGCAATGCGGACCGGTAAGCCTGTGGCTGCTGCCGCATGCCGCCGGCACTCGTGGCGAACCGCAGGCCAGGGAGGTTCTCGGCATGCACTTCGGCCTGCCGCCGCAGGCCGTGCCCATGACCCGCGATGAGCGCGGCCGGCCCTGGCTGCTGCCGCCACTGGCACATTTCGGTACAGGCTGGAGCCACAGCGGTGACTGCCTGCTGCTGGGGCTGGGTGAAGCGGTGCAGTTGGGCGTGGACCTGGAGCGCCTGCGCCCGCGTCCGCGCATGCGCGAGGTGGTGGCGCGGTTCTTCCATCCCGAAGAAGTCCGCTGGCTCGACAGCCTGTCCGAAGAAGACTGCAGCGACCGTTTCTTCCGCCTGTGGTGCGCCAAGGAGGCGCTGCTCAAGGCGCACGGCCATGGCATTTCCTTCGGCTTGCACCGCTTGCGCTTTGCCGAGGACGCGCGCGGTGTGCTGCACTTGGCCTGGTGCGACCCGGCCCTGGGCGAAGCCGCGCGCTGGACCCTGCACGAGTGGCTGGCCGCGCCTGGCTACCGCGCCGCGCTGGCGTGGTACCCCGCGCCCGCCAGCGCCGGCCTTCCAGCCCGCGCGGCGCTGCCTGCGATAATGCCGCCATGAACGATGCCGCCCTGCCCGCCGATGCGCGGAACGATCTGGTGCGCGGGCTGCAGGCCATGGGCCTGGAGCCTGCCTTCGCCGACCCGCTGTGGGCCTACTTGGCGCTGCTGGCGCGCTGGAACCGCACCTACAACCTCACCGCCATCCGCGACCCGCGCGAAATGGTCACCCGCCACCTGCTCGATTCGCTGGCCATGCGCCCCTTCATCGAACACGGGACGCTGGCGGACCTGGGCACCGGCCCCGGCCTGCCGGGGATTCCGCTGGCCATTACCCGGCCGGCCCTGCGGGTCACTCTGGTGGAAAGCAATGGCAAGAAGGCACGCTTCCTGCGCGAAGCCGTGCGCCAGCTCGGCCTGGCCAATGCGCGGGTCGCCGAGTCGCGGGCCGAGGCCCTGGATGAGCCTGGCGCCTACGACCACCTCACCGCGCGCGCGCTCGACACCCTGGCCGGGATCATCGAAGTCGGCGGCCACCTGCTCAAGCCCGGCGGCACCCTGCTGGCGATGAAGGGCGTGCATCCGCGCGAGGAAATGGCGGCACTGCCCGCCGGCTGGGCGGCCATCGCGGTCCATCCGCTGCAGGTGCCGGGGCTGGACGGGGAGCGCCACCTGGTCGAGGTCGGTCGAATCTGACCGGCGACGGATCGCCGCGCCGGCCGCCGGTACCCCGCGTCACCACGCCGATTTCACGCCGGCGCCCGCTGCCCGCATAATGGCCGGTCCCAACTCCTGCCCACGAGGCACTCCCGCATGGCCCGGATCATCGCGATCGCCAACCAGAAAGGCGGCGTCGGCAAGACGACGACCGCGGTAAATCTGGCGGCGGCGCTGGCGCGCGCGCCCAAGCGCGTGCTGCTGGTGGATCTGGATTCGCAAGGCAATGCGACCATGGGCAGCGGCATCGACAAGCGCGAAGTGGCGGCCTCGACCTGCGACGTCCTGCTGGGCGAAAGCACCCCCGAGCAGATCCGTGTCACCGCGCCGGAAGGCTTCGACCTGCTGCCGGGCAACATCGACCTGACCGCCGCCGAGATCCAGCTGATGGACCAGGACGAGCGCGAGCAGCGGCTCAAGCGCGCGCTGGAACCACTGCGCGACCAGTACGACTTCATTCTGATCGACTGCCCGCCGGCATTGTCGCTGCTGACCCTCAACGCGCTGACCGCGGCCGACTCGGTGATCGTGCCGATGCAGTGCGAGTACTACGCGCTGGAAGGGCTCACCGCACTGCTGGAAACGATCGAGGCGCTGCGCAACCACTTCAATCCCTCGCTGGAGATCGAAGGCGTGCTGCGCACCATGTTCGACATTCGCAACAATCTGGCCAACGCCGTGTCCGCCGAGCTCACCGAGCATTTCGGCGACCGCGTGTTCCGCACC
Source organism: Stenotrophomonas sp. (assembly GCA_035629025.1). Classification (GTDB taxonomy): domain Bacteria; phylum Pseudomonadota; class Gammaproteobacteria; order Xanthomonadales; family Xanthomonadaceae; genus Stenotrophomonas_A. Next base: position 64,391 of record DASPIU010000010.1, on the reverse strand, counting down.
ATCGTGCCGCGCAACGTGCGCCTGGCCGAGGCGCCGAGCCATGGCCAGAGCATCGTCGGCTACGACCGCACTTCGCGCGGCGGCGTGGCCTATCTTGGCCTGGCTGGCGAAGTGATCCGCCGCCAGGATGAACGCAGCAAGGCCGCCCGGGCCGTGGAGACCGTCTGATGACCAGCAAGCCCAACCCTGCCAAGAAGCGTGGCCTCGGCCGCGGGCTGGAGGCATTGCTGGGCCCGAAGGGTGCCGCCGCCGCCACGACGCCGGCGGCCACGCCGGTGATCGACCCGGCCGGTGAGCCGCAGCCGGGCGAAGTCCTGCGCCACCTGCCAGTCGGCCAGCTGCAGCCGGGCAAGTACCAGCCGCGCCAGGAAATGGACCCGGCCAAGCTGTCCGAACTGTCCGAATCCATCAAGGCGCAGGGCGTGATCCAGCCCATCGTCGTGCGCGAGCTGACCCCGGGCAAGTTCGAGATCGTCGCCGGCGAACGCCGCTGGCGCGCCTCGCAACTGGCCGGGCTGGAAGAGATTCCGGTGGTGGTGCGCGAACTGGACGACCGCACCGTCATCGCGATGGCGCTGATCGAGAACATCCAGCGCGAGGACCTCAACCCGCTGGAAGAGGCCCAGGCCCTGCAGCGGCTGATCGACGAATTCGCGCTGACCCACGCCGAGGCCGCCGAAGCGGTCGGCCGTTCGCGTGCGTCGGTGTCGAACCTGCTGCGCCTGCTGGAGCTGCCCGTCGCCATCCGCGTGCTGCTGGAATCGCGCCGGCTGGAAATGGGCCATGCCCGCGCGCTGCTGACCCTGGCGCCGGAGCTGGCGACCAAGCTGGCGCACGAGGCCGCCGACCAGGGCTGGTCGGTGCGCGAGGTCGAGCACCGCGCCCAGCAGTTCGCCGCCGGCAAGGTGCCGGGCTCGCTGCGCAAGCCCGCGCCAGCCGCGCGCGTGCCGCAACAGGCCGACATCGCCTCGCTGGAAACCGAGCTGTCCGAATCGCTGGGCACCAAGGTCGCGATCAACCATGGCCGCGGCGGCAAGGGCAAGCTGGTCATCCATTACACCGACCTGGACACGCTGGACGGCGTGCTGGAAAAGCTGCGCAACCGCCCGCAGGGCTGAACGCGTCGCAGGCACTGCTGCAGCAGGCACACCCATGAATCCGAACAAGGTTGACCGCAACCGCTTGTCCGCGCTGACCGACCTGCCCAACGTGGGCCCGGCCTGCGCGCAGGACCTGCGCTGCATCGGCATCGATGCCCCGGCCCAGCTGCAGGGGCGCGATCCCTACGACATGTACGCGCAGCTGTGCGTGCAGACCGGGCAGATCCACGATCCCTGCGTGATCGACGTGTTCCTGTCCATCACCCGCTTCGTCGAAGGCGCGCCCGCGCAGCCATGGTGGGCCTTCACCGCCGAGCGCAAGCGCGCGCTGGAAGGAGCGCTGGCGTGACCGTGCTGGTGACCGGCGCGGCCGGCTTCATCGGCGCCTACACCTGTCGGGCGCTGGCCGCGCGCGGCGAGCGCGTGGTCGGGCTGGACAACTACAACGCCTACTATGACCCGCAGATCAAGCGGGACCGCGTTGCCGCACTCTGCCCCGAGGTGGACATCCGCACCATCGACCTGACCGACCGCGCCGCCCTGGAGGCGCTGTTCGATGAGGTCCAGCCGACCCGCGTGGTGCACCTGGCCGCGCAGGCCGGCGTGCGCTATTCGCTGCAGAACCCGCACGCCTACGTCGACAGCAACCTGGTCGGCTTCGTCAACATGCTGGAGCTGTGCCGCCATCGCGGCATCGCCCACCTGGTGTATGCGTCCAGCAGCTCGGTGTATGGCGACTCGGCGCAGCCGCCGTTCTCCGAGGACCAGCGCGTGGACCAGCCGCGCTCGCTGTACGCGGCGACCAAGGCCGCCAACGAACTGATGGCCTACACCTACGCGCAGCTCTACGGCCTGCGCGCCACCGGCCTGCGCTTCTTCACCGTGTATGGCCCGTGGGGCCGGCCGGACATGGCGCCGCTGCTGTTCTCGCGCGCGGTGCTGGCCGGGCGGCCGATCGAGGTGTTCAACGAAGGGCGGATGCAGCGTGATTTCACTCACGTCAGCGACATCGTGGCCGGGGTGCTGGGCGCGCTGGACCATCCTTCGGCCGAGCCGGTGCCGCACCGCGTGTTCAACCTGGGCAACCACACGCCGGTGGAACTGGAGCGTTTCATCGCGGTGATCGAGCAGGCGGCCGGGCGCGCGGCGCAGAAGGTCTACAAGCCGATGCAGCCTGGCGACATGGTCCGCACCATGGCCGACACCCGTCGCGCCCGCGAAGCCTTCGGTTTCGAGCCGGCCACCCCGATCGAGACCGGCCTGCCGCCGGTGGTGCAGTGGTGCCGCGAATATTTCGGCGAGCGCGCCTGAGCTTCATCGGTTGCTCATGCGCGCCGCTGACAATGCCCGGTCAATCCCTCCTCGTGCAGTGCAAACCCACGGCCTGACCCTATGAGCGAACCACAACTTTCCGTCGTCGTCCCGGTGTTCAACGAGCGCGACAACGTGGCGCCGCTGGTCCAGGAAGTCGTCGCAGCCCTGCGGGGGCAACTGCCTTTCGAGATCGTCTACGTGGACGACCATTCGCGCGACGACACTCTGGCCGTGCTGCAATCGCTCAAGGCCGACGTGCCGGAGCTGCGGGTGCTGCACCACGTGCAGCAGAGCGGGCAGAGCACGGCGGTGCGCAACGGCGTCAAGGCCGCGCGCGCGGCGTGGATCGCCACGCTCGATGGCGACGGCCAGAACGACCCGGCCGACATTCCCAGGTTGCTCGCCGCGCGGGCCAGCGCCGCGCCGCAGGTCAAGCTGTTTGCCGGCTGGCGCGTCAATCGCCAGGACTCCGGCTCCAAGCGCTGGGCCTCGCGCTGGGCCAACGCGATCCGCGCGCGCATGCTGCGCGACGACACGCCGGACACCGGCTGCGGCATCAAGCTGTTCGAGCGGGCCGCCTTCCTCGACCTGCCGTACTTCGACCACATGCATCGTTTCCTGCCGGCGCTGATGCAGCGTGCTGGCTGGAAGACGGTGAGCGTGCCGGTCAACCACCGCCACCGCACCGCTGGGGTGTCCAAGTACAACAACTTCAATCGCGCCCTGGTCGGCATCCGCGACCTGCGCGGCGTGGCCTGGCTGATCGCGCGCAGCCGCCGCACCGAGGTGCAGGAACGCTGATGGACATTCCGTTTCTCGACCAGCCGCTGACCTGGTTGTACTGGACCGGCCTGCATGTCACTGGCTGGAAGTTGATTGGCTACACCGGCGCGCTGATGTTCGGCGGCCGCTGGCTGGTGCAGTTCGTCGCCTCGCGCCGCGCCGGCAAGCCGGTGATCCCGCGCTTGTTCTGGTACATGAGCGTGGTCGGCAGCCTGATGACCCTGAGCTACTTCATGTTCTCGGCCAAGCAGGATTCGGTGGGCGTGCTGCAGAACCTGTTTCCGGCTTTCACCGCGCTTTACAGCCTGTACCTGGACATCAAGCACCGTGGCTGGAAGCGCGACCGAGCTGTGCACTGACCCAGATTGCGCTGGTGTCTTGGGATTGCACTGTGGGAGGGGCTTCAGCCCCGACTGCTGCCGAAGCCTTGATGTATCCGGGTTGGGCTCTGTGCGGATTGCTTTCCCTGGGCCGGAAGGTTTCCGGTCGCGGCTGAAGCCGCTCCCACAGGGATACTCCAGAGAAAGTTGCTGTCTGCGAGTGCACTGTGGGAGGGGCTTCAGCCCCGACTGCTGCCGAAGCCTTGGTGCCGGGTCAGAGCCAGCAGGCATCCCAATAAGGATATTGGCCGATGCGCCGCGCCAGCCCGGCGCGGAGAGGATTGCTTACTACATAGCGCGCCGCCGGCATCAGGTCTTGCTCCCGACGCAATGCCCGGTCATGGAAGCCGGGCTCCCAGACAATGCCCCCGCGCCCCCGGGCCAGATTGACCGCACGCGCCATTGATCCTTTGGCCTGCCGCATGGCTGCTGCCAAGTCGCCGTGTCGCTCCAGCCGTACGAGCCCATGCCAGTGATCGGGCATCAGCACCCAGCACAGCAATTCGGCGCCGGGCCAACTGGATTCAGAGGCGACGCGCTCGGCCGCTGCCCACGCGCAGCGCCAATCGGCGAACAGAGGCAATCGTTGGAAGCTGACAGTCGTCAGCAGGTAGATGCGGCCGGCCTCGCACCTCCGGCCCTTGCGCAGCAGACGGTATCCGTCCGTTTTGCAGATGCTGTCCATGCCAGCATCGTGGAATCGTGCCCAGGACCGCTCTATCGGGCCAATTCGCAGCGGCGACTAGGTATGCCATCCACTGCCATGTCAGAACGACAGGACTTTCGACCGATGAACAGCGCCGGCAACGCTGCCATCATCGGGGTTCCTCCGTACCGCAGGCCGCGCTCCCGTGAAATCGACGCTCGTCTCCGCCGTCTCCCTTGCTCTGCTGCTGGGCGCGGCCGCCCCGGCCCTGGCCGCGCCCACCGCCGCGCCCGCCTCGCTGGTCGCCGAAAGCCCGGCCGACGCGCAATTCCGCGCGATCTACGAGAAGGAGTGGAAGTGGCGCCAGGCCGAGACCGGCCAGGCCGACGAGGACAGCGACAGCACCGGCAACAACCTGCGCCTGCCCGATGTGTCCGCGGCCGCGCAGCAGGCCCGCCTGAAAGTGTGGGAGGACGTGCTCGCCCAACTCGACAAGCTCGATACGGCCAAGCTTTCGGCCGCCAACCAGGTCAACTTGGCGATCTACCGCCCGCAGGTGCAGAACCTGGCCGAAGAAGTCCGCTTCAAGCTGTACGAGATGCCGTTCAACGCGGACAGCTCGTTCTGGTCCAACCTCGGCTTCATGGCGCAGCGGCAGATGCGCACGCCCGCCGAACTGCGCGCCTACATCGCGCGCATGAACGATGTGCCGCGCTACTTCGACCAGCAGATCGACAACATGCGCGCCGGTCTGGCGCGGGGCTTCAGCGTGCCGCGCGCGGTGCTCGACGGCCGCGACGTCTCCATCGCCACCGTGGCCGAGGTGAAGGACCCGACCGAGTCGGCCTTCTATGCGCCGTTCAAGCAGCTGCCGGCGCAGATTCCCGCCGCCGAGCAGGAGAAACTGCGCGCCGAGGCCAAGGCGGCGATCTCCGGTCGCCTGGTTCCCGCCTACGGCAAGCTGCTTACCTTCTTCCGCGAGGAGTACGTGCCCAAGGCACGGACCACGCTCGCCGCCGAGGCGATGCCCGACGGCAAGGCCTTCTACCAGCAGCAGATTCGCGAATACACCACGCTGGACCTGAGCCCCGAGCAGATCCACCAGATCGGCCTGCAGGAAGTGGCGCGGATCCAGCAGCAGATGGACGCGATCATCAAGCAGGTAGGGTTCAAGGGTCCGCCCCAACAGAGCACGTTCGCCGCCTTCCTGAAATTCCTGCGCACCGACCCGCAGTTCTACGCCAAGACCCCGCAGGAACTGCTCGACCGCGCCGCCTGGATCTCCAAGCGCGTCGATGGCCAGGTCGGCAAGTTCATCGGCACCCTGCCGCGAGGCCGCTTCACCATCAAGCCGGTGCCGCCGGACATCGCGCCGTTCTGGACCGCCGGCCGCGGCGGCGTGGGCACCTACTGGGTCAATACCTACAACCTGCCCTCGCGCCCGCTGTACAACCTGCCGGCGCTGACCCTGCATGAGTCTTCGCCGGGCCACTCACTGCAGGGCGCGCTGGCCGAAGAGCAGGGCGACCAGCCCGCCTTCCGCCGCGAGAACTACATCTCCGCCTATGGCGAAGGCTGGGCCCTGTACACCGAGAAGCTCGGCGAGGAGATGGGCATCTACGAAACTCCGTACGAGGAGTTCGGCAAGCTCACCTACGAGATGTGGCGTGCCTGCCGGCTGGTGATCGACACCGGCGTGCACCATTACGGCTGGAGCCGCGAGCAGGCCCTGGCCTACCTGCGCGACCGCACCGCGCTGAGCGAGCACGAGGTCACCACCGAGGTCGACCGCTACATCTCCTGGCCGGCGCAGGCGCTGAGCTACAAACTGGGCGAGATCACCATCGTCAAGCTGCGCGGCGAGGCCGAGCAGGCCCTGGGCGAGCGCTTCGACCTGCGCACCTTCCACGACGCCGTGCTGCGCCAAGGCTCGGTGCCGTTGCCGGTGCTGGAGCAGCAGGTGCGGCAGTTCATCGCCGACAGCAAGGCCGCTCCGGCCAAGGGCAAGGCCGCCGCGCCCTGAGGCGTGTGGATAACTCTTGCGGCGGGCCTGCGGGCCGGGCATAATGCGCGGCTCGCTGTGCCCGGTTCTTGCCGGCGTAGTGGCCGACAGCACGTCCCGCCGGCCTGCCTGAAACAGCGTAACTGCTTGATTCCCTTGACGTGTGGTGGCCGATGGCTGCCGGGGCCGCCGTCTTCCTGGCTAAGGGAGGCATCAATTCTTTCGAGGTGCGCAATGTCCCGCGTATGCCAAGTTTCCGGCAAGCGTGTCCAGACGGGTAACAACGTCTCCCACGCCAACAACAAGACCCGCCGTCGTTTCCTGCCCAACCTGCACGAGCGCCGCTTCTGGGTCGCCAGCGAGAATCGCTGGGTCAAGCTTCGTGTTTCCGCGCACGCGCTGCGCACCATCGACAAGAACGGCATCGACGCCGTTCTGGCTGAGCTGCGTGCGCGCGGCGAAAAGGTCTGAGGAGTAGAACATCATGGCAGGCAAGCGCGACAAGATCCGTCTGATTTCCTCGGCCAACACCGGCCACTTCTACACGACGGACAAGAACAAGAAGAACACCCCCGGCAAGATGGAGATCAAGAAGTACGATCCCGTCGTCCGCAAGCACGTGATCTACAAGGAAGGCAAGATCAAGTGATGCCGGTCGGCGCGGCCACCGGTCCCCGGTGATCCGCGCCACCCACGCAAAGCCCGCCTCACGGCGGGCTTTGTCGTTTCCGATCGCCGGCCGTGCCCCGGCTTGCGGCAGAATCGGCGCAGGCTTCGGAGGAACGCGATGCTGCCTGACTGGCTGGAAGGCACCTGGCTGTTGGCCCTGGACTGGCTAATCCGGCTCGTCGCCCTGTGCTGGATTCCCGCGCGGACCACGCCCGGCGCCGCACGCAGCTGGCTGCTGCTGGTCGGCTTCGTGCCCCTGCTGGGCCTGCCCCTGTATCTGCTGTTCGGGCACCCGTGGCTGTCGCGCCAGCGCATCGAGCGCCAGACCCAGGCCTCGCAGGTCATCCGCGAACAGCAGGCGCCGCTGACGGCGGTGCGCTGGACACCGCAGGTCGACACCGCGATCGACGAAATCGCTCCGCTGGTCGAACGCCAGGGCGACTTCATGCCCACGCGCAACAATGGCGTGGTCCTGCTCGATGACTACCATGCCTCGTTGGCCGCGCTGATCGCCGATATCGACAGCGCGCGCGAACGCGTGCACCTGCTGTACTACCTGATGTTCGACGATGCCGTGGGCGAGGCCGTCGTCGAGGCCTTGCTGCGAGCCGCCAGCCGTGGCGTGCAGTGCCGCCTGTTACTTGATGCGGTGGGCGCCAAGCGCGCGCTGCGGCGCTATCGTCGGCGCCTGCGCCAGGGCGGGGTGATCGTGCAGGCGCTGCTGCCCGGCGGCCTGCGCTGGCGGCGCAGTGGGCGCATGGACCTGCGCAATCACCGCAAGATCGCGGTCATCGACAACCGCGTTGCCTACGTCGGCTCGCAAAACTTGGCCGATCCGGACTTCGTGGCCGGCCATCCCAACCGCGAACTGGTCGCGCGCGTGCACGGGCCGGTGGTCAACCATCTGGAAGCGGTGTTTGCCAGCGACTGGTTTGTCGAGACCGGCGAGCGCCTGGAAGTGCTCGCCGACGCCCCGGGCGACAGCGGAGATGTGCCCACCCAGCTGCTGCCCAGCGGCCCGGCCTATCCCTACGAGAATGCACGCGATGCGGTGAACGCGCTGATCCACGTGGCACGGCGCAAGGTCGTGCTGGTGACGCCGTACTTCGTGCCGGACGAGGCCACGCTCAGTGCGCTGCGCATTGCCGCGGTGTCGGGCGTGGACGTGCAGCTCATCGTGTCGGAAAGCAACAACCAGCGGCTCACCGCCTGGGCGCAGGAGGCCTACTACGACGAACTGCTGCGCGCCGGGGTGAAGATCGCGCTGTACCGGCCGCACTTCCTGCACGCCAAGCACCTGAGCGTGGACGAGGATATCGCCGTGCTCGGCTCGATCAACCTGGACATCCGCTCCTTCGCGCTGAATGCCGAGATCGGACTGCTGTGCTACGACCGCGGCATCGTGCAGCAGCTGCGGCGCATCGAGCAGGACTATCTGGACGATGCGCGCATCCTTGAGCTGGGCAGCTGGCGGCAGCGTCCGACCTGGCGCCGCAGCCGCGAAGGCATCGCCCGGCTGGCCGATGCGCTGATGTAGCACATCGGCAGCGCGGCGGGCATCGCCTACAATGGCGCGGTGACCGAGACGCACGCGCCACCTGACCATGACATCGCCGTGATCGGCGGCGGCGCCAGTGGCGTGATGACCGCGATCCAGCTGCTGCGCGACGCGCCCGCGGGCCGCCGCATCGTCCTGTGCGAGCCGCAGTCCAGCCGCGCCGATGGCGTGGCCTACGCCACGCGGCGCCCGGAGCACCTGCTCAACGTGCCCGCCGGCAAGATGAGCGCCTTCGTCGATGCGCCCGGCGACTTCGTCGATTTCCTGCGTCAGAGCGGGCGCTCCGAGCTGCCCGCCGACGTACTCTCGCGCCTGTACATGCCGCGCATGCACTACGGCGCCTACCTGCGCGAGCGCCTGGCCGCCGCACGCGCCGCCAGCGCGGGCGTGCTGGAATGGCGCGCCGATGCCGTTGACGCGCTGACCAGCGTGCCGGGCGGCTACCGCTTGCAGCTGCGCGGTGGCGAGGCGCTCAGCGCGCGCCACGTGGTGCTCGCGGTCGGCAATGCGCTGCGCCCGCTGCCGTTGCGCGGCGCCACCGCGCTGGCCCCGGAGCAGCGGCTGGAAGCCTGGGATACCGAAGCCATCGCCGCGGTGCCCGCAGAGGCCGCCATCGCGATCATCGGCGCCGGCCTGAGCATGGTGGACAGCGTCATCACCCTGGCCAGCCGCGGCCATCGCGGCCCCATCCACGTGATGTCGCGCCACGGCTTGATGCCGCTGCCGCACACCGACACCGCGCCGTACGAATTCGACCCCGCGCCGCTGCTGGCGCTGCCACTGCGCGCCCGCATGCGCGCGCTGCGCGACACAGTGCGCGCGGCCGCCGCGCAAGGGCTGCCCTGGCAAGCGGTGATGGAGCGCATTCGGCCCCTGGGCCAGCCGCTCTGGCAAAGCCTCTCGCCGACCGAGCAGCGACGCTTCCTGCGCCATGTAGCGCGGCCCTGGGACGTGCACCGGCATCGCATTGATGCGCAGGTGCATGCGCAGCTGCAGGCCATGCGCGCCTCCGGTCAGCTGCAGCTGCATCGCGCGCGCCTGGACGCGGCGTGGACTGCCGGCGCCTGCGTGCGTATCGAAGGCCGCGGTCATGATGGCGCGCCGCTGCATCTGGAAGTGCAGCGGGTGATCAACGCGACCGGCGTGGAGATGCGCGTGCAGGCCATGCGCAACCCGCTGTTGCAGCAACTGCTGGGCGAAGGCCTGGCCGCGGCCGGACCTCACGGTATCGGCATCGACAGCGATAATGATGCGGCCGGCACGGTGCTGGATGCCACGGGCCAGGCCGCGCCGCGGTTGTGGGTGATCGGCAGCCTGCGCATCGGGCGGCTGTGGGAAAGCCTGGCGATTCCCGAGTTGCGCGCACAGGCGCAGGCCGTCGCCACTGCTGTGAACGCCGACGCCTGAACGAGCCGGCAGCTCGCTGATCCGATCCGCATTCAATGCCCTTTGAGATGGGCTGAGCCGGTAAAATGCGCCGGTGGATGTCTCTCACCTGCTCGATCACCTGAACCCCGCACAGCGCGAGGCCGTCTCCGCGCCGCCCGGCCACTACCTGGTGCTGGCCGGCGCCGGCTCCGGCAAGACCCGCGTGCTCACCCATCGCATCGCCTGGCTCAACGAGGTCCAGGGCGTGCCAACGCATGGCATCTTCGCGGTGACCTTCACCAACAAGGCCGCCGGCGAGATGCGCCACCGTGCCGACCTGCAGCTGCGCAACGGCAGCCGCGGCATGTGGATCGGCACCTTCCATGGCCTGGCTCATCGCCTGCTACGCCTGCACTGGCAGGACGCGCGCCTGCCCGAAGGCTTTCAGGTCATGGATTCGGATGACCAGCTGCGCCTGGTCAAGCGCGTGGTGCAGGCCCTGGAGCTGGACGAGACCCGCTACCCGCCCAAGCAGATCTCCTGGTGGATCAACCAGCAGAAGGACGAAGGCCGCCGCCCGCAGCACATCCAGCCCGAGCCGCGCGACGACTGGACCGAAACCCTGCGCCAGGCGTATGCCGCCTACCAGGAACGCTGCGACCGCGCTGGTCTGGTCGATTTCGCCGAACTGTTGCTGCGCGCGCATGAGCTGCTGCGCGACAACCCGGCGCTGCTTGCGCATTACCGCGCGCGTTTCCGCGAAATCCTGGTGGACGAATTCCAGGACACCAATGCCATCCAGTACGCCTTCGTGCGCGTGCTGGCCGGCGAGTCCGGGCATGTGTTCGTGGTTGGCGACGACGACCAGGCCATCTATGGCTGGCGCGGCGCCAAGGTCGAGAACGTGCAGCGGTTCCTGCGCGATTTCCCCGGCGCGCAGACCATTCGCCTGGAACAGAACTACCGTTCCACCGCCACCATTCTCGGCGCCGCCAACGCGGTCATCGCGCACAACCCGGACCGCATCGGCAAGCAGCTGTGGACCGACAGTGGCGATGGCGACCCGATCGATCTGTACGCCGCTTACAACGAGACCGACGAAGCGCGCTACGTAGTCGAACGCGCGCGGCAGTGGGTGCGCGATGGCGGCAGCTATGGCGATGTAGCCGTCCTGTACCGCAGCAATGCCCAGTCACGGGCCTTTGAAGAGGCGCTGATTGCCGAGCAGGTACCGTATCGCGTGTATGGCGGCATGCGCTTTTTCGAGCGCGCCGAAATCAAGGACGCCCTGGCCTACCTGCGCCTGCTGACCAACCGCGACGACGATGCGGCCTTCGAGCGCGCGGTGAACACGCCGACCCGTGGCATTGGCGACCGCACCCTGGACGAAGTGCGGCGGCTGGCGCGTGCCCGCGCGCTGTCGCTGTGGGAAGCAGCCATGCTCTGCACCCAGTCCGGCGAACTGGCCGCGCGTGCGCGCAACGCACTGGCCGGCTTCCTCAACCTGGTCCAGCAGCTGGCGGCCGAAACCGGCGCGATGGAGCTGAAGGAACGCATTGACCACGTGCTGATGCGCTCGGGTCTGCGCGAGTACTGGGCCAAGGAGAGCCGCGGCGGCCTGGATTCGGAATCGCGCACCGAGAACCTGGACGAACTGGTCTCGGTCGCCTCGCGCTTCGTGCGCCCGGACGACGATGACGACGAAGCCCAGGCGATGACCGAGCTGGTCGCCTTCCTGGCCTATGCCTCGCTGGAAGCCGGCGAAGGCCAGGCCCAGGCGGGCGAGGAAGGCGTGCAGCTGATGACCCTGCATTCGGCCAAGGGTCTGGAGTTTCCGCTGGTGTGCCTGGCCGGCATGGAAGACGGCCTGTTCCCCAGCGCCCGCTCGCTGGAAGAAAGCGGGCGCCTGGAAGAAGAACGCCGCCTGGCCTACGTCGGCATCACCCGCGCACGGCAGAAGCTGCTGCTGTGCTACGCCGAGTCCCGGCGCATCCACGGCCAGGACAACTACAACGTGCCCTCGCGCTTCCTGCGCGAGATTCCGCGTGACCTGCTCAACGAGGTCCGCCCGCGCGTGCAGGTTTCGCGCCCGGCCTCCCTCGGTGCCAGCCGCAATGCCGGCGCCGCGGCGATCGAAACCCCGCTTGTCGCCCTGGGCGCCAATGTCACCCACCCGAAGTTCGGCGGCGGCGTGATCACCGACTACGAAGGCAGTGGCGCGCACGCCCGCGTGCAGGTGCAATTCGACGAGGCCGGCCCCAAGTGGCTGGTGCTCGCCTACGCCAACCTGACCATCGTCTGAGAGGCGTCGGCAGGCCCGGCGGGGATTGATCCGAATCAACGCGACCTTAAGGCGGTAGTGGTGAAATGCGCCACGAACCCCGCCGGCGGGCGGTTGCCAGGAGCTTCCCATGTACAAGCGCATTCTGATTGCCCTCGATGATTCCGAGCTGGCCCAGCGTGGCCTGCAGCATGGCCTGGGCCTGGCCAAGGCCACCGGCGCGCACGTCGACATCCTGACCGTCTCCGAGCCGTGGGCCATGGGCATGTACGACGCAATGGGCTGGAGCGTGGGCTACGAGTCCAGCCCCGAGTACCGCAAGGAGCGCGAAGACCGCGCCCAGACCCTGCTGCAACCGGCGATGGAGGCCGCACGCGCAGCCGGCGTGGCAGCCGAGCCGCGCCACGTCCTCGACCGCTATGCCGCCGAAGGCATCATCGACACTGCTCGCGAATGCGGCAGCGACCTCATCGTGATGACCTCGCACGGCCGCCGCGGTATGAGCCGCGTGCTGCTGGGCAGCCAGACCACCGAGGTACTGACCCACAGCACAGTACCGGTCCTGGTCATCCGTTAAAACACAGACCGAGCTACCCCCCAGCCGCGGAAACCCGCTCTTCCCATCCGCCCGCGACCAGCTGTCGGTCATTCGGGGGCAGGCCCTGCCAGGACCCTAGGCAACATGGATGTTGCCTAGGAGTCCCGAGGGATGGGTTTACGACGTGTCCTGGCAGGGCCTGCCCCCGGATGCCGCGCGCACGCCCATGCGAGCCGATCAACCTCGCAGGCCAACCAACTACCAGCCGCCAATCACCAATCACCAATCACCAATCACCAGCTATAGAGCTTCCAGTAAACCGGCGAAGGCCCATCCTTGTCATTGTCCATATGACCATCGCCATCGCGGTCATACAGGAAGTACGTAGCCCCACGCACCGGCGTGACCTTGACCATGCGCACCTGGCCGGCGACGCGGTACTCGTCCACGCGGTCACCGTTGTCCATCGTCTTGCTGGTGACATCGGCATTGCGCAGATCCACCGGTTGCCCATCGGTCCCGACCATGCCGGCACCGCTGCTGGCGCAACCGGCCAGCGTGAACACAAGGGCGAACAAAAGAGCGGTCTTCTTCATCGTGGCTATCCGGGGCCGGGGCCCTCGATTATGCGCGAGGCGCCCGGCATCGCGGCGTAGAATCGCACCATGAGCAGACTAGTCCTGATCGACGGTTCCAGTTACCTGTATCGCGCCTTCCATGCGCTGCCGCCATTGACCAATGCCCAGGGCGAGCCCACCGGCGCCCTGTTCGGCGTGGTCAACATGCTGCGCGCCACCCTGAAGGAGCGGCCCGAGTATGTCGCCTTCGTTGTCGATGCCCCCGGCAAGACCTTCCGCGACGACCTCTACCCCGCGTACAAGGCCAATCGCGCCGCCATGCCCGACGAACTGCGCGCCCAGGTCGTGCCCATGTGCGAGATCGTCCACGCCCTCGGCATCAGCATCCTGCGCGAGGAAGGCGTCGAAGCCGATGACGTGATCGGCACGTTGGCCCTGCAGGGTGCCGCCGACGGCCTCGACGTCACCATCTCCACCGGCGACAAGGACTTCGCCCAGCTCGTGCGCCCCGGCATCCGCCTGGTCAACACCATGACCGGCAGCCAGATGGACTCCGACGAGTCGGTGATGGCCAAGTTCGGCGTGCGCGCCGACCAGATCGTCGACCTGCTTGCACTGATGGGCGATGCCGTCGACAACGTGCCCGGCGTGGACAAGTGCGGCCCCAAGACCGCCGCCAAGTGGCTGGCCGAGTACGGCTCGCTGGACGGAGTCATCGCACAGGCCACCGCGATCAAGGGCAAGATCGGCGAGAACCTGCGTGCCGCGTTGCCGCGCCTGCCGCTCAACCGCGAACTGGTGACCATCAAGACCGATGTGGCCCTGGCCGGTGGCCCGCGCACCCTCGGCCTGCGCGAGCGCGATGCCGAAGCGCTGGCTGGCCTGTACCAGCGCTACGGCTTCACCCAGGCCCTGAAGGAACTGGAGGGCGGTGCCGGCGTCGCCAGCATCGCCGAGCGCGAACCCGGCCAGGCCCGCGGCCGCGGCTTCACCGCGGCGGCGTTGCCGGCCACCGCCGCCGAGATCGACCCGGCGCTGGCCGCCAAGGGCGAGTACGAAACCATCACCACGCAGGCGCAACTGCAGGCCTGGATCGAGCGCCTGCGCGCTGCCGGCCAGTTCGCCATTGATACCGAAACCGACAGCCTGGACCCGATGCAGGCGCGCCTGATCGGCATCAGCTTCAGCGACACGCCCGGTCAGGCCGCCTACCTGCCGCTGGCCCACGACTACCCCGGCGTGCCCGCGCAGCTGCCGCAGGCGCAAGCCCTCGACCTGCTGCGCCCGCTGCTGGGCGACCCGGCAGTGCGCAAGCTCGGTCAGCATGGCAAGTACGACTTGCACGTGATGCGGCGCCACGGCATCGAACTGGCCGGCTACGTGGACGACACCCTGCTGCAGAGCTTCGTCCTCAACTCCGGCGGCGCCCGCCACGACATGGACAGCCTGGCCAGGCGCTATCTCGGCTACGACACGATCAAGTACGAAGACGTTGCCGGCAAGGGCGCCAAGCAGATTCCGTTCTCGCACGTGTCCATCGAGGACGCCACGCGCTATTCGGCCGAAGATGCCGATATCACCTTGCGCCTGCATCGTGTGCTGGCGCCCAAGCTGCAAGCCGAACCCGGCCTGGAGAAGGTCTACCGCGAAATCGAGATGCCGCTGGTCTCGGTGCTTGAACGCATCGAGGCCAACGGCGTGTGCGTGGATGCCGACGAGCTGCGGCGGCAGAGCGCGGACCTGTCCAAGCGCATGCTCGCCGCGCAGCAGAAGGCCACCGAACTGGCCGGGCGCGCCTTCAACCTGGATTCGCCCAAGCAGCTGCAAGCCTTGCTGTTCGACGAGCTCGGCCTGCCTGCCGTGGTCAAGACGCCCAAGGGCCAGCCGTCAACCAATGAGGAAGCGCTGGAAGCCATTGCCGATCAGCACGAACTGCCGCGCGTGATCCTCGAATACCGCGGCCTGGCGAAACTGCGCAGCACCTATACCGACAAGCTGCCGGAGATGATCAATCCGCACAGCGGCCGCGTGCATACCAGCTATCACCAGGCGGGCGCGGCCACCGGGCGGCTGTCGTCCAGCGACCCGAACCTGCAGAACATTCCGATCCGCACCGACGATGGCCGCCGCATCCGCCGCGCCTTCGTGGCGCCGCCGGGACGCACGCTGCTGGCTTGCGACTATTCGCAGATCGAGTTGCGGATCATGGCGCACCTGTCCGAGGACCGTGGGCTGGTATCGGCGTTCGAGTCCGGTGCCGACGTGCACCGCGCCACCGCGGCGGAGGTGTTTGGCCGGCGCATCGACGAGGTCACCGCCAACGAGCGCCGCGCGGCCAAGGCGATCAACTTCGGCCTGATGTACGGCATGAGCGCTTTCGGCCTGGCGCGCCAGCTCGGCATCGGCCGCGGCGAGGCGCAGGATTACATCGCGCTGTACTTCAGCCGCTATCCGGGCGTGCGCGACTTCATGGAGAGCACGCGCCAGCAGGCGCGCGAGAAGGGCTACGTCGAAACCGTGTTCGGCCGGCGGCTCTATCTGGAGTACATCAACAGCGGCAGCCAGGGCCAGCGTGCCGGTGCCGAACGTGCGGCAATCAACGCGCCGATGCAGGGCACCGCGGCGGACATCATCAAGCGCGCGATGGTCACGGTGGATGCGTGGCTGGCTGCGCACCGCGAGCGCGCGCTGATGATCCTGCAGGTACACGACGAACTGGTATTCGAGGCCGAAACTGAATTCGTTCCGCAGTTGCAGCAGCAGGTGGTTGAACTGATGGCGGCCGCGGCGAGCCTGCGCGTGCCACTGGTGGTGGATGCCGGCGTGGGGCCCAACTGGGACGAAGCGCATTGATGAATGCGCCGCGCTTCCACCCCCGTGAGAAGCGCGGCGCAAACCGTCAGAAAAAGCAACGCCGAAACGTCAGAAATGAATGAATCCGTCCTTAATTCGACGAATTATTAACTCAAATCTTCACGATCCATCAATGTCCGAAATGTTGTTATAGCCCTCGACAGGCGCAACGCCTGTCGCGGATCTCTCCCATCCCCTGGAGCAGATCTCTGGAACGGAAACTCCTCCCCAAGTTTCCGTTCCCTGGCCCCGCTGACCTCCCCCTGGTCTGCGGGGCTTTTTATTTGCGGACGCCGATATTTTGACCGAGCGCCGCGGCGCGAACCGTGCACCACTTCACCAAACTAAACGGCCGCCATGACATTGACGCGACAAATCTTCTGAACGCGTCATTCGCTGTGCGGCAGGTCACGTCTCAACTCGCCGCAGCGACAGCTTTCTGACGGCTTCAGCCAAGCCAGTCGCGTGGCATCAGGTAATCGACCAGGCGCGCCTCGGGACTTCCCGGCTCCGGCTGGTAGCCGTATTCCCAACGCACACGCGGCGGCAGGCTCATCAGGATGCTTTCAGCGCGGCCGCCGCTTTGCAGGCCGAACAGGGTGCCGCGGTCGTAGACCAGGTTGAACTCGACATAGCGCCCGCGACGGTACTGCAGGAATTCCCGCTCGCGTTCGCCGTAGGGCGTGTCCTTGCGCCGCTCCACGATCGGCAGGTAGGCATCGAGAAAGCCATCGCCGACAGCGCGCAAATACGCAAAGTCGGTATCGAAGCCATTGTGCAGGTCGTCGAAGAACAGCCCGCCCACGCCGCGGGTCTCGTTGCGATGGCGCAGGAAGAAATACTCATCACACCAGCGCTTGTGCGCGGCGTAGCGGTCCTCGCCAAACGGCGCGCAGAGCTGCTGCGCGGTGCGGTGCCAGTGCAGCACGTCCTCGTCGAAGGGATAGAACGGGGTGAGGTCGAAGCCGCCGCCGAACCAGGCCGCCACTTCCTCGCCATCGCGCTCGGCACGGAAATAGCGCACGTTGGCGTGGGTGGTCGGCAGATAGGGGTTGCGCGGATGGAACACCAGCGACACGCCGGTGGCGCGCCAGGTCGCGCCCGCCAGCTCGGGGCGATGCGCGCTGGCCGACGGCGGCAGGCGCGTGCCACTGACGTCTGAAAAGCCAATGCCGGCCTGTTCAAACACCGCGCCATCGCGCAGCACACGGGTGCGCCCGCCGCCGCCTTCGCTGCGCTGCCACAGGTCTTCCTGGAAACGGGCTTGGCCATCTGCCGCTTCGATGGCAGCGCAGATGCGGTCCTGCAGACCGGTCAGGTATTCGCGTACACGCTCGAATTCGTTCATGCCGCCATTCTAGCGACGCGGCCGCGCCGTCGACGGCTTGCTCAGCGCTGGAATTCGGCGCGCACGGCCGGACGGCACAGCTGCCAGATCAGCCAGGCATGCACCGCGGCGATCGCCAGCGCGCCGAACCAGCACACCACGCGCAGCGCTGCCAGCATTGGCGCGCCGGCATCGCGCAACTGCGCCGCGATGTCCGCGTTGGCCTGCGGCTCCAGACTGGCGGTGACCACGGCCATGGCTGCATCCACCAGCGGGATGCATGCGAAGTTGGCCAGGGCGACCAGGGCCAATACCACGATGAAGCCCAGCCGGCCCCACTCGCGCCGTTGCAGCAGCGCCCAGGAAATCCAGGCCACGGCCAGCGACGCGATCACCCCCAGCAGCGACAGGCCGAGCAGATGCTCGCCCAGCCACGCCAGCAACGGCGGACGCGGCGCGTCCGCGGGCAGCAGGCCGCCGAGGTTGCCCAGCCCCGGCACCCATGCGGCCATCGCCGCCTGCAAGGCGTTGCCGGCGGCGCTGAGCAAGGCCGTGCCCAGGCTCAGCCAGCCGAGCACGGTGACGAAACTGCTGTGGACAGGGGCAGGGCGCGGGGCAGCGTGCATGGGGAGTCCGGGGAAGCGGGGCCTGGAAACACGAACGCCGGCAGGCGCCGGCGTTCGCGGTGCGGTGCGGTGCGCGGTGGAGCTTACTTCACCTGTTCCTCGAACAGCTTGAGGATGCGCTTGTACTCGTCCAGCCAGGAGTCGGCACGGGTGAAGCCGTGACGTTCGAGCGGGTAGGGCGCGATCTGCCAGTTGTCCTTGTGCAGTTCCATCAGCTTCTGGGTCATGTCCACCGAGTCCTTGAAGAACACGTTGTCGTCGATCATGCCGTGGGCAATCAGCAGATGGTCGCGCAGCCCTTCGGCGTAGTTGATCGGCGAGGACAGCTTGTACGCCTCCGGGTCCAGCTCGGGGGTGTTGAGGATGTTGGCGGTGTACTCGTGGTTGTACTGCATCCAGTCGCCGACCGGACGCAGCGCCGCACCGGCCTTGAAGGTGCCCGGGGAGCGGAACAGCGCCATGTAGGTCATGAAGCCGCCGTAGGAGCCGCCGTAGATGCCGGCACGCGCGCGGTCACCCTGCTTGTTGGCGACCAGCCAGTCCAGGCCGTCCAGGTAATCCTCCAGCTCCGGGTGGCCCATGTTGCGGTAGATCGCCGTGCGCCAGTCGCGGCCGTAGCCTTCCGAGGCGCGGTAGTCCAGGTCCAGGACGATGTAGCCCTTCTGCACCAGCAGGTTGTGGAACATCTGCTCGCGGAAGTAATTGGTGTAGCGCTCGGAGACGTTCTGCAGGTAGCCGGCGCCGTGCACGAACATCACGATCGGATACTGCTTGCCCGGCTCGGGGTTCTGCGGGCCGTAGTACTTGCCCCAGATCGTGCCGGCACCATGCCTGGACGGCACCTGCACGTACTGCGGCTGGATCCACGGCTGCGCCTTGAACGCGGCCGTGCGCGTGTCGGTCAGCACGCGCGCCTGGCCGCCAGCGGCCGGCACCACCGCCAGCTGCGGCGGCAGGTAGCTGGCCGAGTAGCGCACCAGCAGCTGGCCGCCGTCGGGCGACAGGCTGAAGTCTTCCACGCCATCCAGCGCGGTGACTTCGCTGACCTTGTCGCTGGCCAGGTCGAGCTTGCAGACCTCGTAGTCGCCCGGCCACTTCTGGTTGCAGACGAAGAAGAAGCCACTGCCATCGGCGTTGGGTACCGGCGCGGACACTTCCCACTTGCCGCGCGTGCGCTGGCGCGCCTTGCCGTCACCGGCAACGGTGTACAGGTGCGAATAGCCCGACTCCTCGGACAGCAGCCACAGCGTGCGGTTGTCCGGCAGCCAGCCGAAATCGTTGAAGTTCCAGTTGATCCAGGCGTTGTCGGTGAGGCGATGGCGCGGCAGCAGCTGCGCCTTGTCCAGGTCGACGCTGGCGATCCAGCGGTCCTTGTTGTCCACGGCGCGGATTTCGACTGCGGCATTGCGGCCGTCGGCGCTCCAGTGGATGGACGGGCCGCTGCCATCGCCGTCGCTTTCGATGCGCACGGCGCGGTTGCCCTTCAGCGGATCGCGCTTGGCGGCCTTGCGCAGTGCGGCCAGCGGATCGGTGGCGATGCCGGGCAGCGGATCGAACTTCAGTTCGTGCGCGGTGCCGGCAGCGGTGTCCACCAGCCACAGCTTGTGCGGCACCGGGTCATTGCGGCCGACACGGGTGCGCACTTCCTGGAATTCCTCATAGCCCGACTCGGTGACGTACTTGGGCATCTTGCCGGCCTGGCCCTCGTCGGCGCCCTTGGCCTGGGTCACCACCAGCAGGTGGCGGCCGTCCGGCGACAGCGCGCTGTCGGCGATTTCCACGTCGTCGCCCAGGTACACCGGTGCGGCGGCGCGGGTCGGGTCGGCCTTGCGCCAGGCGTCTTCCTGGGTGCGCAGGGTTTCGCGCTGCTCGCGGTCGCGGCGCAGGGTGGCCAGGGTTGCCAGCTGCTGCTCGCGCAGCACGTCGGCCTTGGGCGGCGCGTTGGGATCGCGCGCGGCCTTGACCACGGCCACCTGGCTGGTGCCGCCGCCCGGTGCCCAGTGGTACCAGTCGTTGCCGGCGCGCCAGATCACCCCGCCATCGCTGGCGAACTGCGGCCGCGACTCGGTCTCGTTGCTGCGGGTGAGCTGGGTCAGCGCGCCCGAGCGCAGGTCGCGCAGGAAGATGTCGCCATTGCGCGCGAAGACCATGCGCTGGTGCTGCGCGTCATAGGCCGGGTTGGCCGCGTCGAGGCCGGCGCGCTCGTTGTCGCCCACGCGCTGTGCCGCACCGCCTTCGACCGTCTGGCGGAAGGTATCGCGCACCGGGCTGCCGTTGCGCTTGAGCAGGTACTGCACCTGCTTGCCGTCCCATTGCCACCAGGCGCTGTCCACGCCGGGGCCGATCCAGTCGGGGTCGGCCATCACCTGTTCGATGGTCAGCGGGGCGGGAGGCGTCTGCGCGCTCGCGGTGGCGGCGAGCAGCAACAGGGACAACGGCAGCAGCTTGGGCATGAGTGGCAGCGCAGGGATGAAGATGCGCAAGCCTAACAGCGGGCATCGGGCCGGCGGCTGGGCCACAGGTCATGCACTGCCGCCGAAAGGGCCTCAGCCTGCGGGGTTGCCCAGCACGCCCTCGATCTCCACCGCCAGCTCGCGGCGGCAGACTTCGGCATGCAGCAGCACGCGCGGCACGCGTTGGCCAAAACGTTCGTCCAGCGCCGCGGCGACCACCGGCACGGCGTCGCGATCGCGCACATAGACCTTGAGCAGGGTGCCGGGGTCGTCCATGTCGGCGGCCAGGCCGGGCGCGCGCTGGGCCGCCTCACTGCGCAGGGCCTCGATGTTGACCAGGATCTCCTCCAACTGCGCGCGCACGTTGCCGTGGTGCGCCGTGGCGTGGCCGACGATGCTGGCCGTGCCCGACAACAGCAGCGGTGCCTGGCTGCCGGCCGGCGGCAACATCGCCCGGGCAAAGCTCGGAGATTGCGGGCCGTACTGGCGCGGATAGCGGTAGGCGCTGACCTGGCGCGGGTTTTCCACCGCCAGCCCGGGGCTGCGCGCGGCCAGCCAGTACACCAGCAACTGTCGCGGCCCGCCGAAGCTGCCGATGCAGGTCGCCGCCGGCAGCCGCCCTTCTTCCACGCGCCCGAGGCCGCGGACCCGGCCGACGCAGAAGCGGCGGTAGCGTTCCTGGTCGCCGTCGCCTTCGGTCAGCGCGTCGAAGTAATTCCAGATCCGCAGCGCATGCGCGTAGCCGCGCTCGGCGATGAAGTGGCTCATCCGTGCGTAGGCCAGCGCGCTCGCCGCTTCGATGTCGAGCCCGGGGTGCTCGTCGATCACGATGGCGCCGAACTGCAGCGTGCCGTTCTCGGCCCAGGCGATACCGTCGTCGCTGCGGCCGGTCAGCGCCGGGGTATCACCGCGCCACACTTCGGCCAGGCCCGGGCCCATCGTCTGCAGGGGTACGCGCAGCCGCCGGGGATCGTCCGCCGCTGCGCCGGCAAGCGCTTCTTGCGAGAAGTCCACCACTGCGAGGACGCAGGGGTCACGCAGCTGGGCGGCGGCCGCTTCGGCGGCCACGAAGGAGCACTGCAGGTGGATCGCGGACGACAAGTTCATTCCGGGTGGGGCGGGGGCGCGGCATGATAGCGCGGTGCGATGCGCGCCCCCGTGGACCGAGGCCGTTGACCGATTGACGCACTCGAACCGACGCTGGCACGATCCCTCCCCTCAAGCGCCGGACGTTCCGGAATCGTTCATTTTCCTGACTCCGGGCGGCGTGACCCACCAATGATCGAATTCACCGTAACCGGTTGGTCCGCATGGGCGCCGGGACTGACCGAGCCGCAGCAATGGCTGGCCTGGTCCCGGGCCGAACCGGTGGCCCCGGAGGGCGAAGGCGCGCCCGCGCTGGCGGACGTGCCAGCGGTCATGCGCCGCCGCATCGACCGTCTCGGTCGCATGGCGATTGCCGCAGCCGATGCCTGCGATATCGCAGCCACCCGCGAAGACGTGCCGCTGGTGTTCGTGTCGCGCCACGGCGACGTCGGCGGCTCGGTCGAACTGCTGCGCGCGTTGGGCCAGGCCGAGCCGCTGTCTCCCACCGCCTTCAGCCTGTCCGTGCATAACGCCGTGGGCGCGCTGTACTCGATCGTGCGCAAGCGCCGCGGCAACTACCTGGCCCTGGCGGCGGGCGCGGCCTCGGTCGAAAACGCCTGTGTCGAGGCCGTCGGCCTGCTTGCCGATGGCGCGCCGGAAGTGCTGATCATCTGTTATGACGGCCCCTTGCCTGAGGTTTATGCCGATTTCGCCGACGAACCCGCCCACGCCTATGCCTGGTGCTGGCGCGTGGCCGCTGCCGGCCAGCCGGGCGAACAGCTGAGTCTGGCCTGGGAAGAAGTCGAGCCCGGCTCGGCGGTGCCGTCTTCTACTGCGCTCCAGCACGGTCTGGCGCTGCACCGCTTCCTGCTGGGCGAGGCGCCACAACTGCAAGCCACCCTCGATGGCCAGCGCTGGCACTGGCGCCGCCATGGCTGAGCGGGGCCTGCGGCGTCGGCTCGATCACGCCTGGCGCGTCTTCGGGACCGGGCTCAGCTTCCTGGCCTTTGGCGTGGGTGGGCTGTTCCTGCGCGCCTGCCTGTTTCCGCTGTTGCAGCTGGGCGTACGCGATGCCCGGCAGCGCCGCTGCCTGGCCCGGCGCTGGATCCAGCGCAGCTTTGCCGCCCACGTGTGGCTGATGCATTCGCTGGGTGTGCTGACTTACGAAGTGCGTGGACGTGAACGGCTTCAGCGTCGTGGCTTGCTGATCCTCGCCAACCATCCGACGTTGATTGACGTGGTTTTCCTGATCTCGCTCCTGCCGGACGCCGATTGCGTGGTGAAGGTAGGCGTGGCCCGCAACCCGTTCATGCGCGGCCCGGTGCGCGCCGCCGGCTACATCGCCAATGACGAAGGCGCCGGCCTGGTCGAGGAGTGCATTGCCGCGGTGTGCAGCGGCGGCAATCTGGTGATCTTTCCCGAGGGTACCCGCAGCCAGCCGGGGCAGCCGCTGCGGCTGCAGCGCGGGGCGGCGAACATCGCCGTGCGCGGCCGTCTGGACATCACGCCGGTAAGGATTTCCTGCGACCCGCCGACATTGGGAAAGGGCCAGAAGTGGTATCGTGTGCCTTCACGGCGTTTTCACATGTTGATCGAGGTCGGGGATGACCTGCCGATCGCGCCGTTCCTGCAGGAAACAGCTGCCGCGCCGGGAAGCGAAGCCCTGGCGGTGAGGCGGCTCAATGACCATCTTTGCCAATATTTTTCGGGAGAAGTTGCGCGTGCAGGCACTTGAGCACGAGATCAAGGAATTGATCATTTCATCGCTGTCGCTGGAAGACATCACGCCCGAGGACATCGACCCGGCCGCGCCGCTGTTCGTCGAAGGCCTGGGGCTGGATTCGATCGATGCACTCGAACTCGGCCTGGCCTTGCAGAAGCGCTACAACGTCAGCTTGTCGGCCGACTCGCAGGAAACCCGCAAGCATTTCGCCAGCGTCCGCGCACTGGCTGAATTCGTAGCCTCACGCCCCCAGGCGTGAACGCCAGAGCAGGAATTGAAGAGCATGACCAAGAACGAACTTTTTGACCGGATTGTCGCGATCCTGCATGAGAGCTTCGAGATCGAGCCGTCGCGCATCCAGCCCGTAACGCGTCTGTACGAAGACCTCGACATCGACAGCATCGACGCGGTCGACCTGATCGTGCAGCTCAAGCCCTTGCTCGGCCGCAGCCTGCAGCCGGATGCCTTCAAGTCGGTGCGCACCGTGCAGGACATCATCGACGTGCTGCACGGGTTGCTCCGCGACCAAGCGGCCTGATCGGGCAGGGCAGGCCGTCGTGAACCGTCTGCGCGCGGCCGCGCTGCTGCTGCTTTCGCTGGCCTATCCGTTGCTGGTGTACCTGGCAATGGGGCGCTTCGAGCCGCGCTGGATGGCCCTGCTGCTGTTCGCCCTGGCCCTGCTGCGCGCGCTGGCCACGCGCCAGGCGTTGTGGCTGGCCGCTTCGGCGGGCGCTGGCGTGCTGGCGCTGCTGGCCACGGTGCTGAACCAGGCGCTGCCGCTGAAGCTGTACCCGGCCCTGGTCAATGCGGTGCTGCTGGCGGTGTTCGCGGTGAGCCTGCGTTTTCCGCCGAGCGCGGTGGAGCGCATTGCCCGCCTCACCGAGCCGGACCTGCCGCCGCAGGCCATTGCCTATACCCGCCGCGTCACCCAGGTGTGGTGCGGCTTCTTCGTGCTCAACGGCACGCTCGCGCTCGCCACTGCGTTGTGGGCCAGCGAGCAGGTCTGGGCGCTTTACAACGGATTGTTGGCGTACGTGATGATGGGTGTCTTGTTCGCGGTGGAATGGTGCGTGCGCCAGCGCGTGCGGGCGGCGCACCGGCATGGCTGAGTGGATCGCGCTGGACCGGCTCGCCCTGGCCGGGCATGCCCAACGCCGGGTAACGCCGACGCTCACACATGCGGCATGGTGCCAGCGCGTAGCCGATTGGCACGCGGCTTTTGCCGCCGCCGAGGGTCGCGACTGGGCGCTGTACGCTGGCGACGAAGGCGAATTCTCCGCCGCCCTGTTTGGTGCCTGGCATGCCGGCAAGCGCGTGTTTCTGCCGGGCGATGAACTGCCGGCCACGCTCGAACGCCTCGCCACGCGCGTCGATGGCTTTGCCGGCGAACTGCCGCAACAGATGCAACCGTTGCGCGCCGCGCCGGGCTCAGGCAATGCCGCCCACCTCGCGGCACTGGACGAAGCCTCCGCCGCGCTGGTGATGTTCACCTCCGGCAGCACCGGCGAACCGGTGGCGATCGAAAAATGCCTGCGCCAGCTGGCGCGCGAAGTCGAAGCGTTGCAAGCCGCGTTTGGTGAGCAGCTGCATGGCTGCCGCGTGCACGGCACGGTGTCGCACCAGCACATCTACGGTTTGCTGTTCCGCGTGCTGTGGCCGCTGGCGGCCGGACGCGAGACCCTGCCGCGTGCGTTCTTCCACGAAGACATGGTCGCGGCCATGGCCGGGCACGATGCCGTGCTCGTCGCCACGCCGGCGCATCTCAAGCGCATTCCCGCGCAACTGGACTGGAGCGCATTGCAGGGCCGGTTGCGCGCGGTGTTCTCCTCCGGCGGGCCGCTGCCGGCCGAGTCCGCGCATGAGGTGCGACAGCGTCTGGGCATACCCCCGACCGAAGTCTTTGGCAGCAGCGAAACCGGCGGCATCGCCTGGCGGCGCTGGGAGGACGACGCACCGCGCTGGCATGCGCTGCCTGGCGTGCAGTGGCGCATCGACGCCAACGGCCTGCTGGAAGTGCATTCGCCGCATCTGGCGCAGCCGCACTGGTGGCGCAGCGAGGATCGCGCCGAAGCGCTGCCCGGGGGCGGTTTCCGCCTGCTCGGCCGTGCCGACCGCATCGTCAAGATCGAAGAGCGCCGTGTCTCCCTGGACGCACTGCAACAGCAACTGCAGCGCCACCCCGCCGTGGCCGAAGCGCGCGTGCTGGTGTTGCCGGGTGCGCGCAGTGTGCTGGGCGCGGCCATCGTGCCGACCGCCGAAGGCTGGGCGGTGCTGCGTGCGCATGGCCGCCGCGAACTTTCGCAGCGCCTGTCGGTGCATCTGGCCGACAGCCATGACGCGGTCACCCGGCCGCGGCGCTGGCGCTTCGTCGAGGCCCTGCCGTTGAACGCACAGGGCAAGGTCACCGAGCCGGCACTGGCGGCACTGTTCCGCCCGCAGTATCCGCAGCCGCAGTGGCGTGAACGCAGCAGCGAGGCGGCCGAACTGGACATCGTGCTGGACCCGGCGCTGGCCGCCTTCGATGGTCACTTCCCGCAGGCCACCATCCTGCCCGGCGTGGCGCAGCTGGACTGGGCGATCCATTTCGGGCGCGAAGCCTTCGCCATCGCCGCAGCGTTCCAGCGCATGGACGTGCTGAAGTTCCAGCGCGTATTGCGTCCCGGCGACAGCGTGCGCATGTCGCTGCAATGGAATGCCGCGCAGCAGACCCTGGCCTTCCGCCTGGTATCGGCGCACGGCCCGCACGCCAGCGGCAAGGTGGTATTTGGCCATGCATGACGTACGGCACGAGGCCGGCGCGGCGTTTCGCCCGCTGGTGCTGATACCGGTATACGACCACGAGCACGCCATCGCCGGCATGGTCGAAGGCGTGATGGCCAGCGGCCAGGACTGCCTGCTGATTGATGATGGCTCGCGTGCCTCCTGCGCCGCGGTGCTCGACGCGCTCGCTGCCGCGCATGCGCCGCGCGTGCGGCTGCTGCGCCTGCCCCGGAACCTGGGCAAGGGCGGCGCGGTATTGGCCGGCTTCGACGAGGCCGCGCGCCTGGGCTATACCCATGCGCTGCAGATCGACGCCGACGGCCAGCATGATCCGGCCGACATCCCGCGCTTTCTCGACCACGCCCGGCGTGCACCCGACCAGGTGATCAGTGGCGTGCCCGAATACGACGACAGCGTGCCCAAGGGCCGCCTGTACGGTCGCTACCTCACCCACGTATGGGTGTGGATCAACACCTGGTCGCTGCAGATCCGCGATTCGATGTGCGGCTTCCGCGTCTACCCGCTGGCGCCGGTGCTGCAGCTGATCAGGCAGGAGCGCATCGGCCAGCGCATGGATTTCGACACGGACCTGATCGTGCGCCTGTTCTGGCGCGGCGTCGGCGTGGTCAACCTGCCCACGCGGGTGACCTATCCGCGCGATGGCGTTTCGCATTTCGACGTGTGGCGCGACAACGTGCGCATCAGCCGCATGCACACGCGGCTGTTCTTCGGCATGCTGCGGCGCGCGCCCGGCATGCTGGCGCGACGGCTGCGCGGAGCACGGCGATGAGCAGCCACGCGCGCGCGCCGCACTGGGCGGAGATTGGCGAAACCACCTCGGCCGCCGGCATCGCCTTCCTCTGCGGCGTGCATCGCTGGCTGGGACGCTGGCCGTTCCGCCTGTGCCTGTACCCGGTGGTGCTGGCGCACTGGCTGTTGCATCGCACCGCGCGGCAAGCCTCGCTGCAGTATCTGCGGCGGCTGCATGCGCATGCTGGCGTGTTCGCACGCCCACCGGGTGTGTGGCACAGCCTGCGCCACTTCGCCTGCTTTGCCGAAACCGTGCTGGACAAGATGCTGGCCGCCGGGCGCCGCTACCCCATCGCGCGCGTGGCCCTGCAACGCGATGAAGTACTGGCGCGGGTGCGCGAAGGCCGCGGCGGGCTGATCATCACCGCGCACATCGGCTGCCTGGAGCTGTGCCAGGCGCTGGCCGAAGTGGTGCCGGGCTTTCGCATCACCGTGCTGGTGCACACCGCGCACGCGCAGCGAATCAACCGCATGATGCGCCGGCTCGACCCCGGTCACAGCGTCGAACTGTTGCAGGTCACTGACATGGGGCCGGGCACCGCCGCGCTGCTGGCCGAACGCGTGGCTGCCGGCCAGTTCGTCGCCATTGCCGGCGACCGCGTGCCGGTGGGCGGTGGACGCAGCGTGCGCGTGCCTTTCCTCGGCCACCTCGCGCCGTTCCCGATTGGCGCCTACGTGCTGGCCTCGGTGCTGGCCTGCCCGGTGTTCACCATGTCCTGCCTGCACGCGGGCAATGGCTATCGCGTGGTCTTCGCGCCCTTCGCCGAACGCATCAGCCTGCCGCGCGGCTCGCGCGATGCCGCCATCGCCGCGCAGGCCGCGCGCCTGGCTGCGTGGCTGGAAGCGCAGGTGGTGGCCGCGCCCTACGACTGGTTCAATTTCTTCCCCTTCTGGGATCAGGTTCCGCATGAAGATGGACAATGAGCTGCCCGTGCAGCGCTTCGGCGATGCGCCGCTGGCAATCGAATCGGTGGTGGGCCTGGCCCGCCGCAGCCACGTTGCCGAACTGAGCGAAGACGCGGAGTTCCGCGCGCGCATCCGCCGCGGCGCCGATTTCCTAGACCGCCTGCTGGCCGAGGACGGCGTGGTCTACGGCGTCACCACCGGCTATGGCGATTCGTGCACGGTGAACATCCCGCCGCGCCTGGTCGCCGAACTGCCGCACCATCTGTACACCTATCACGGCTGCGGCCTGGGTCGCTTCCTCGATGAAGAAGAGACGCGCGCCGTGCTTGCCGCGCGCCTGGCCTCGCTGAGTCGCGGCATGTCCGGGGTCAGCGTGGCCTTGCTCGAAGGCCTGGCGACGCTGCTGCGCCACGACGTGCTGCCGCTGATTCCGGCCGAAGGCTCGGTGGGCGCCAGCGGCGACCTGACGCCGTTGTCCTATGTGGCCGCCGTGCTGTGCGGCGAGCGCGAGGTGATGTACCAGGGCCAGTGCCGCCCGGCGGCCGAGGTGCTCGCGCAGATCGGCATGACGCCGCTGCAGCTGCGGCCCAAGGAAGGCCTGGCGATCATGAACGGCACCGCGGTGATGACCGCGCTGGCCTGCCTGGCCTGGCGCCGCGCCGACTACCTCTCGCGCCTGGCCACGCGCCTGACCGCGTTCAATGTGCTGGCCAGTAACGGCAACGCACACCACTTCGACGAAGTGCTGTTCGCGGCCAAACCGCACCCGGGCCAGTCGCGCGTGGCCCAGCGCCTGCGCGAGGACCTGCACAGCGACCGTCCCAGCCGCAACGACCACCGCCTGCAGGACCGCTACTCGCTGCGCTGCGCACCGCACGTGATCGGCGTGCTCGAGGACACCTTGCCGTTCCTGCGCCAGTTGATCGAAACCGAACTCAACAGCGCCAACGACAATCCGCTGATCGACCCGGACCGCGAGCAGATCCTGCATGGCGGCCACTTCTACGGCGGCCACATCGCCCTGGCGATGGACACGCTGAAGAACACCGTCGCCAACATTGCCGACTTGCTCGACCGCCAGCTCGCCCTGCTGGTGGACAGCCGCTACAACCACGGCCTGCCGGCCAACCTGTCCGGCGTCAGCGGCGAGCGCGCGCCGATCAACCACGGTTTGAAGGCCCTGCAGATCAGCGTGTCGGCATGGACCGCCGAAGCGCTGAAACTGACCATGCCGGCTTCGGTGTTCTCGCGTTCCACCGAATGCCACAACCAGGACAAGGTCAGCATGGGCACGATTGCCGCGCGCGACTGCCTGCGCGTGCTGACGCTCACCGAGCAGGTGCTGGCGGCGATGCTGATCGCCGCGCGCCAGGGCATCGCCCTGCGCGAGCGCGTGCAGCAGCGCGCCGCGCTGGGCACGGCGGCCGAAGCCATGTATGCCGACCTGTGCGCGCGCATTGCCCTGATCGAGGAAGACCGTGCCCTGGACGGCGAACTGCGTGCGTTGGTCGCCGATATCCGCCAGGAACAATGGGCCCTGTATGTCGACTGAGCTGTCCATCGAGATCGAACTGAGCCCGGCCTTCCATGACTGCGATGCGATGCAGGTGGTCTGGCACGGACACTATTTCAAGTACTTCGAGATCGCGCGCTGCGCCCTGCTCGCGCGCTATGACTACGACTACCCGCAGATGCAGGCCTCCGGCTACCTGTGGCCGGTGGTCGACACACGGGTCAAGTACATCCGCCCGCTGCTGTACGCGCAGCCGCTGAAGGTGTCCGCGCGCATCAGCGAGTACGAGAACCGTCTGAAGATCGACTACGAGATCCGCGACGCCGGCAGCGGCCAGGTGCTGACCCGCGCGCACACCATCCAGGTCGCCGTGCTCGCCGCCAGCAACGAGCTGCAGTACGTCTGCCCCGCGGTGCTGTGGGAGCGGCTGGGAGTGCAACCGCAATGAGTTCGTCCATGTTTTCCTGGTCATCGCGCCGGTCCGTGGCGCTGTGCGTGCTGATGCTGCTGGCATCGGTGTTCGCCGTGCCGGTCATGGCCGCCCCCGCCGTGCCGCCGGAGCTGGCCCAGGTACAGCAGCGGGTGGCGCGCCCGGCGCTGCTGCGTGCCGATTTCGTGCAGGAGAAGCAGGTTGCCGGCTTCCGCAACCCGCTGCGTTCGCAGGGCCAGTTCGTGCTGGCGCAGCAGCGCGGGGTGATCTGGCGCACGCTCAAACCGTTTGCTTCCGATGTCGTGCTCACTCGTGACCGCATCCTCAGCCGCCAGGCCGATGGCAGCGTGCAGGTCGAGGTCGATGGCCGCCAGCAGCCGGCGCTGCGCGCGATCAACGCGATGATGTTCGCGCTGATGAGCGGCGACGTGCAGGCGATGTCGACCAGCTTCCAGGTGCGTGCCGAGCTGCTGCCGGACAACGCCTGGCGCCTGCACCTGACGCCGCGCTCGCCGATGCTGGCCAAGGCGTTTGCGTCGCTGCAGCTGGAAGGCGACCGCTATGTGCGCAAGGTCGAGATCGAGGAAGCCAATCACGACCGCACTCGCCTGAGTTTCGACAATTTCCGCCTGGCGCCGCCGCTGGATGCCGCCGAGGAAAAGAGCCTTGACTGAGCATGCCGGCGGCAACGCCGAGGACGCACGGCTGCACCAGCGCTGGCGCTGGGTCGCACTGGCCTGGTTGCTGGTGGTCGCGGTGGTGGCCGTGCACCAGGTCGGCTTCTGGCGTGGCGCGCACGTGGACAGCGATGTGCTGGCACTGCTGCCGCAGGACGCCGATGACCG
This sequence comes from Stenotrophomonas sp., assembly GCA_035629025.1. Taxonomy (GTDB): domain Bacteria; phylum Pseudomonadota; class Gammaproteobacteria; order Xanthomonadales; family Xanthomonadaceae; genus Stenotrophomonas_A. Next base: position 33,842 of record DASPIU010000010.1, on the reverse strand, counting down.
CCTGTTGTCCGATGCGACGCGGCTGATTGCCGACAACAGCGCACGCCAGGTCGTGGTCTTGCTCGGCAGTGCCAGCGCCGACGGCGCCAAGGCCGCGCAGGCGGCGTACTCGCAATCGCTGCACGCCGCTGACCGTGCCACGCCGCTGCCGATTGTCGAAAGCGACTCCGTGCAGGGCTGGTTCGAGCAGGCGCGCGCGTTCTACGCGCCCTATCGCGACCGCCTGCTGACCGATGCCCAGCGCGCGCGCCTGCGCGATGGCGACTCTGGCGCGCTTGGCCAGCAGGCGCTGGCCTCGCTGTATGGTCCGGTTGGCGCGCCGCGGCTGACTGCGTGGAACCAGGACCCGCTTGGACTGTGGCCGCAGTGGTGGCAGGCCCGCGCCGCCGGCAGCGGCCTGCGCGTGGACGACGATGGCCTGCTGCAAGCCGACAGCCGCTATTGGGCAGTGCTGCAGTTCCAGACCCGCGACTCGGCGTTCCGCCTGGATGGCGAGCAACGCATTGGCCAGGCCCTGGATGCGGCGGCTGCTGCCGCGCGAGCCGCCGTGCCCGACCTGCGCGAGTTGCGCGCGGGCGTGCCGTTGCACGCCGAAGCCGCCGCCGCGCAGGCCAGCCGTGAGATCAACACCATCGGCTGGGGCTCGCTGGCCGCTGTGCTGTTGCTGGTGTGGCTGGCCTTTCGTTCGCTGCGGCCGATCCTGCTGGTGGCGATGTCGCTGCTGATCGGCTGCGCCGCCGCGCTGTCGGTCACCGCGCTGGTGTTTGGCAAGGTCCACCTGCTGACCCTGGTGTTTGGCGCCAGCCTGGTCGGCGTGGCCGAGGATTACGGCATCCACTGGTTTGGGTCGCGCCAGGCCGAGCCGGACGGCAGCCGCTGGCGCCTGCTGCGGCATCTGCTGCCCGGCCTGTGGCTGGCCCTGCTGACCAGTGCGCTGGCCTATCTGGCGCTGGGCCTGGCGCCGTTCCCCGGGTTGCGGCAGATGGCGCTGTTCTCGGTGGTCGGCCTCGCCGCCGCGTTCCTGACCGTGATCGCGTGGTTCCCGCTGCTGGACAAGGGCGCGGTGCGGCAGACCCGTTTCGCGCACTGGCTCGGTGGCACGCTGGCGTATTGGCCGCGGCTGGGCCGTACGCGGCGCGGGCTGTGGGTGGTCGCGGGTGTAGCGGTGCTGGCACTGATCGCCAGCGGCTTGTTGCGCCTGCGCGCCGATGACGACCTGCGCAGCCTGCAATCCTCACCGCCGGCGCTGATGGCGCAGCAGATCGAGGTCGGGCGGTTGCTTGGCATGCCGAGCCCGGCGCAGTTCTTCCTGGTGCAGGGCGCCGATGCCGAACAGGTCCTGCAACGCGAGCAGGCGCTGGTCGCGCGGCTGGACGCGCTCGAGGCGCAGGGCCGCGTGGGTGGGCACCAGGCGATCAGCGACTGGTGGCCCTCGCGGCAACGCCAGGACGCCGACGCGGCGCTGACCGCGCGCGTCGAAGGCGCGGTGCTGCAACAGATCGGCGAGGCCACCGGGGAAACTCTGGCGCGGCCCGCGTATGCGGCGCCGGCCGGAATCGAGACTTTCCTGCGCGACCCGGTCTCGCTGCCGTTCCGCCACCTGTGGCTGGGCAAGCTTGGCACCGGGCAGGCCTCGGTGGTAATGGTCGATGATCTCGCGCGCGCCGACGGGCTCAGTACCCTGCAGGCGCAGGCCAAGGGCCTGCCCGGTGTGCGCTGGGTCGATCGCACCGCCGATTTCTCCGCCTTGCTCGGTCACTACCGGCGCATGATGGGCGCGCTGCTGCTGGCCGGCGTGGTGCTGGTCTTCGGCGTGCTGGCCTGGCGCTACCGTGGCCAGTCCTGGCGCGTGATCGCCCCGACCCTGCTGGCCGGCCTGCTCACCTTGGCCCTGCTCGGCTGGCTGCAGCAGCCGCTGCAACTGTTCAACGTGCTGGCCTTGCTGTTGCTGCTGGGCATGGGCATCGACTACGGCATCTTCCTGCTTGAACACCGCGGCGATCGCAGCGCCTGGCTGTCGGTGTGCGTGGGCGCGGCCAGCACCTGGCTGTCGTTCGGCCTGCTGGCGCTGTCGTCCACGCCGGCGCTGCGCGCCTTTGGCCTGACCTTGCTGCTCGGCATCGGCCTGGTCTGGTTGATCACCCCGCTGTTCCGTCCCGATCCGCAGCACTGATTCGTCCCGTTCTCCCACACGAGGCTCCTGCATGACCCGTTCTACGGAAAGAACCGAAATCCTCATCGTCGGCGCCGGCCCTGCCGGTTCTGTGGCCGCCGCGCTGCTGCGCCAGCAGGGACGGCAGGTGGTGATGATCGAGCGCGAGCAGTTCCCGCGCTTTTCCATCGGCGAGAGCCTGCTGCCGCAGAGCATGGAATACATCGAGCGCGCCGGGCTGCTGCAGGACGTGGTCGAGGCCGGGTTCCAGTACAAGAACGGTGCGGCCTTCGTGCGTGGCGAGCGCACTACCCAGTTCGATTTCCGCGACAAGTTCTCGCCGGGCTGGGGCACCACCTACCAGGTGCAGCGTGGCGACTTCGATCATGTGCTGGCCAAGGGCGCGCAGCGCATGGGCGCGGACCTGCGTTTCGGCCATGAAGTGCTGGCGATGCGGCCGGGTGTGCAGCCGAGCGTGGACGTGCGCGACCCGGACGGCAACACCTACACGCTGGAAGCGGATTTCGTGCTCGATGCCAGCGGCTTCGGTCGCCTCTTGCCGCGCCTGCTCAAGCTGGAGTCGCCGTCCAACTTCCCGGTGCGCGGCGCGATCTTCACCCACGTGCGCGACCATATCGCCGCCGATGCGGGCTTTGATCGCAACAAGATTTTGATCACCACCCATCCCGAGCACGTGGACGTGTGGTACTGGACCATCCCGTTCTCCAACGGCTGCTGCTCGCTGGGCGTGGTCGCCGAGCCGTCGTTCTTCGACCGCTACCCCGGCGACGACCTGCAGAAGCTGCAGGCCATCGTTGGCGAAGACCCGAACCTGACCCGCCTGCTGGTCAATGCCGAATGGGCGGTGCTGCCGGTGCGGCGCATCACCGGCTACTCGGCCAACGTGCAGTCGCTGTGGGGCGAGGGCTATGCCTTGCTCGGCAATGCCGGCGAATTCCTCGACCCGGTGTTTTCCTCCGGCGTCACCATCGCCTTCAAGTCCGCGCAGCTGGCTGCCGATTGCCTGGCCCGGCGCTATGCGGGGCAGGCCGTGGACTGGGAAGCCGAGTTCTCGGTGCCGCTGCGCGACGGCGTGAAGGCGTTCCGCCGTTTTGTCGAATCCTGGTATGCGGGCGGCTTCCAGCAGATCATCTTCCACCCCAACCAGCAGTCGGACATCCGCCGCATGATCTGTTCCATCCTCGCCGGCTACGCCTGGGACCGCGACAATCCGTATGTCGCCGATCCCAGCGGCCGCCGCCTGCGCGTGCTGGAGGAACTGTGCGGCGCATGAGCCTGCGGTCCGTGCGCCGGCCCCTGCTGGCGCTGCTGCTGTCGCTGATGGCGCTGCTGCTCGCGGCCTGCGCCGGGCAGCGCGCGCGCGCTCCGGCAGTCGCGCTGCCGCCGCTGCACCTGGCGCCAGCTGCGCTCGGGCAGACGCTGGCGTTGCAGCAGCGCCTGGTCTTCAGCTATGGCGAGCGCCGCAGCACGATGGATGCGCTGCTCGAAGCCGATGCCGATGAAGTGCGCCTGGCCGTGCAGGCGCTGGGCCAGACCGGCGTGACCCTGCGTTGGGACGGCCACACCCTGCAACAGCAGCGCGCGCCCTGGCTGCCGCCGCAGGTGCGCGCCGAGCGCGTGCTCGACGACCTGCAATTCGCGCTGTGGCCAGCGGCTGCGGTGCGCGCGGCGCTGCCGCCGGGCTGGACGCTGGTGGAGGAGGGCGACCAGCGCCGCCTCGAACAGGCCGGCCGCCCCTGGTTGTTGCTGATCCGGCACGATGCCGCGCACCAGACCTTGCGCAACCTCGCCGAGGGCTACGCCCTGGAGATCGAATCGGCACCCATGGACGCCACCATGGACGCAAGCGGGCAGTGAGCGAAATCTTCCTCAATCAGATGGGCGTGGTCTGCGCGCTGGGCGATGACGCCGATGCCGTCGCGCGTGCCCTGTATGACGCGCAGCCGCCGCGCAACGCACCCACCGACGCGGTGACGCCGGGCCGCCCGCTGGTACTGGGCCAGGTGCTGTCGCCGCTGCCGGCGATGGACGACATGCCCGTGCAACTGCGCGGCCGCAACAACGCGCTGCTGCGTCAGGCCTACGCGCAGATCGCCCCGGCCGTGGCTGTGGCGATCGAACGCCATGGCGCGCAGCGCGTGGCCGTGGTGCTGGGTACCAGCACCTCGGGCATCGGCGAGGCCGAACACGCGCTGCGCCAGCGCGGGCTCGGCCAGCCGTGGCCGGCCGGCTTCCACTATGCACAGCAGGAAATGGGTACGCCGGCGCGCTTCGTGCGCGCATTGAGCGGCGCGCGCGGGCCGGCGTGGACGGTGTCCACGGCCTGCTCGTCCAGCGCCAAGGCGATGATGTCGGCGGCGCGGCTGCTGCGCGCCGGCATCGCCGACGTGGTCATCGCCGGCGGCGCCGATTCGCTGTGCCGCTTCACCGTCGAAGGCTTCAGCGCGCTGGAGTCGGTGTCGGCGCAGCGCTGCAACCCGTTCTCGCGCAATCGCGAAGGCATCAACATTGGCGAAGGCGCGGCGCTGTTCCTGATGAGCCGGGAAGCAGCCGCAGTGCGCCTGTCAGGCTGGGGCGAGACGTCCGATGCCTACCACCTGTCCGCGCCTGACCCCGCCGCCACCGGCGCGATCGAGGCCATCGGCCAGGCCCTGGCCCGCGCCCGGCTGCAGCCGGCGCAGATCGACTACGTGAATCTGCACGGCACCGCCACCCGCCACAACGACGCCATGGAAAGTCGCGCCATGCAGGCGGTGTTCGCCACGCCGGTCGCCGCCAGCGCGACCAAGCCGCTGACTGGCCACACCCTGGGCGCGGCTGGCGCGATCGAGGCGGCGCTGTGCTGGCTGACCCTGGCGCACAACCCCGGCGGCTACCTGCCGCCGCACTGGTGGGATGGCGAGGCCGACCCGGAGTTGCCGGCGCTGGCCCTGGTGGCCCCGGGCGAACGCGCGGCGCGCCCACCGCGGCACCTGCTGAGCCATTCGTTTGCCTTCGGCGGCAGCAACGCCGTGCTGGCCTTTTCCGGAGAGTGAGATGAGCGTGGCCTACGACATCGAACAGGTCATCCCGCATCGCGGTGCGATGCGCCTGATCGACCGCCTGCTGACCTTCGACGCCGAAAGCGTGGTCGCCGAGCTGCGGGTGCCGGCCGATGCGCTGTTCGGCGACGCTGCCGGCGTGCCGGCCTGGGTGGGCGTGGAGTACATGGCGCAGACCGTGGCCGCGTGGGCCGGCTGCCGCTCGCGTGCCCGCGGCGCCGAGCCGTCCATCGGCTTCCTGCTCGGCACCCGCCGCTATCAGGCCGAAACGCCGCATTTCCCGGCCGGTGCGCTGTTGCGGGTGGAGGCAAGATGCGAGCTGTTGGGCGACAATGGCCTGGGCATGTTCGCCTGCCGCATCCTGCAAGACGATGCAGTGCTGGCGACGGCCAATATTTCGGTTTTCGAGCCGCCCGATGCGGCGGCTTATCTGGAGAGCAGTGAGGGATGAAGGGGGATTCGACGGTCTTGGTGACCGGGGCCAGTCGCGGCATCGGCCGGGCCATCGCCTTGCGCGTGGGCGCCGCCGGGCATGACGTGGTCGTGCATTGCCGCAGCCGCATCGACGAAGCGCAGGCCGTGGCCGCGGAAATCCGCGCGCTTGGCCAGCAGGCGCGCGTGCTCGCCTTCGACGTGGCCGACCGCGCCGCCAGCGCCGCCGCCTTGCTCGCCGACGTGGAAGCGCACGGGGCCTACTACGGCGTGGTGTGCAATGCCGGCATCGCCCGCGACAACGCCTTCCCGGCGATGAGCGGCGAGGACTGGGACGCGGTGGTGCACACCAACCTCGACAGCTTCTTCAACGTGCTCAACCCGCTGGTGATGCCGATGGTGCGGCGGCGCAAGCCCGGCCGCATCGTCACCCTGTCGTCGGTGTCCGGCCTGGTCGGCAATCGCGGCCAGACCAATTACAGCGCGGCCAAGGCCGGGATCATCGGCGCGACCAAGGCACTGGCGCTGGAACTGGCCAGCCGCGCAATCACCGTCAACTGCGTGGCGCCGGGGCTGATCGATACCGAGATGCTCGAAGCCGAAGTGGTCGAGCACGCGCTGCCGCTGGTGCCGGCGCGCCGCCTCGGCCGGCCGGAGGAAGTGGCCGCGGCGGTGGTGTTCCTGCTTTCGGAAGACGCCGGCTACATCACCCGGCAAGTGATCTCGGTCAATGGAGGACTGGTGGGATGAGCAGCAACGACAAACGCGTGGTGGTGACCGGCGCTGGCGCGATCAGCCCGCTCGGCCACGACTGGGCGAGCATCCACCAGCACCTGCGGCAATGCCGCAACGCCGTGCGCCACCTGTCCGAGTGGGATGTCTACGAAGGCCTCAACACGCGCCTGGCCGCGCCGGCGCTGCCATTCGACCTGCCGCCGCACTACAACCGCAAGACCACCCGCAGCATGGGCAAGGTCGCGGTGATGTCGGTGCGCGCCACCGAACTGGCGCTGGAACAGGCCGGCCTGCTCGGCCACCCGGTGCTGCGCGGCGGCATGACCGGCGTGTCCTACGGCTCGTCCTCCGGCGCGCATGACGCCACCGCCGAGTTCGGCCGCATGCTCAACGAGCACACCACTGCCGGTATCAGCGCCACCACCTACCTGAAGATGATGAGCCACACCGCGCCGGTGAACATCGGCGTGTTCTTTGGCCTGACTGGCCGCGTGATCACCACCTCCAGTGCCTGCACCTCGGGCAGCCAGGGTGTGGGCTCTGGCTACGAGGCAATCCGCAGCGGCAAGCAGACCGTGATGCTGTGTGGCGGCGCCGAGCAGCTCGATGCCACCGCCGCGGCCGTGTTCGACACCTTGTTTGCCACCAGCGTGCGCAACGACGCGCCGCAGACCACGCCGCGGCCCTTCGATGCGCAGCGCGACGGCCTGGTGCTGGGCGAAGGCGCCTGCACCCTGGTGCTGGAAGAGCTAGAACACGCGCAGGCGCGCGGCGCGCAGATCCTGGCCGAGGTCGTCGGCTATGGCACCAACAGCGACGGCCAGCACGTCACCCAGCCCAGCGCCAGCACCATGGCCCAGGCAATGCGCCTGGCCCTGGCCGATGCCGGCCTGGACGCGGCGCAGATCGGCTACGTCAACGCGCATGGCACCGCCACCGAGCATGGCGACATCGCCGAGTCGCAGGCGACCGCGCAGGTCTATGGTGCCGGCGTGCCGATCAGCTCGCTGAAGAGCTATGTCGGGCACATGCTCGGCGCCTGCGGTGCCTACGAAGCCTGGCTGAGCATCGAGATGATGCGTGAGGGCTGGTTCGCCCCGACCGTGAACCTGGAGCAGGTCGATCCACGCTGCGCCGCCCTGGACTACGTGACCGGCGAGGGCCGCACGCTGCGCACCGACTACGTGGCCAGCAACAATTTCGCCTTTGGTGGCATCAACACCTCGTTGATCTTCCGCCGCTGGCCGAACTGACCGTCGTTCATCCACAAGGAGCAATACCGTGAAACGAATTTTCGCCACCGCCTGCCTGGCCCTGCTGGTCGCCGCCCCCGCCCTTGCCCGCGAGACCCGGGTCGAGCAGTCGCTGCAGGAGCTGGTCGATTCGCAGGCCGCCAAGGACGCCGGCATCGACGGCAGCGTCAAGTTCTACCTGGCCGGGCAGAGCCACCCGGCGGTGCTGCAGTCCTTCGGCAGCGACGTCTCCAACCGCAAGACCAATGCCGCCAACAAGAGCGACGAGGAAGCCTGCCGCTGGGTGACCCTGTCGGTACTCAAGGCCCTGCAGGACGGTGCCAAGGCCAAGGGCGCCAACGCGGTCGTGGACATCGTCAGCTTCTACAAGTCCAACGAGTTCAGCAGCCCCACGAACTACGAGTGCTATGCCGGTGCGATCCTCGCCGGCATGGCCTTGAAGGGCACCTACGCCAAGGTGAAGTAACCGCCACAAGGCTCGCGTGCCCGAACGGGCCCGCCGCATGTCGCCGCCGGGTCACGGCGGTGGCGTGCAGCGGGCCCTTTGTTTTCATCCCGGCCACGCAGCTTCCGGGCGATGATGAACGGCCTCCGCTGCACAGCACGCTGGCGATCCTTTCGCCAGTGCCGGATTTCCGACACAATTCCCGCTGGTTTTTCTCTCGCTGGGCGTGGCCCGCGCGCATGCAAGCCTACGTCTACAAGAGCCAACGCAAGCAGGACACCTACGTCTATCTCGCCAACCGCGATGCATTCGACGCGCTGCCGGCTGCCTTGCTGGCGCAGCTGACGCCGCTGACCTTCGTGCTCGAAGTGGCGCTGACGCCCGAGCGCCGCCTGGCCCTGGCCGACGCCGCACAGGTGCGCCAGCACCTGGCCGAGCGCGGCTTCTACCTGCAACTGCCGCCCACCCTGGCCGCCACGGAACGCGCCGATGGCTGAGGCCTTGCCGCGCGCGCGCCTGCTGCCGGCAGCGTTTGCCGCTGGCGCACTGCTGAGCCTGCTGGGCGGGCTGGGCGGCGCGAGTGCGGCGTTGTTCCTGTGCCTGGCCCAGCCGGCGTACGCGCTGGGCGTGTCCTGGGCACGCGGCACCCGCCCGTGGCCGGCCAGCTGGCGCGCGCTGGGGCAGGGCGCCTTGCCGCTGCTCGGCCTGTGGGCTGGCGGTGGTGCCTTGCTGGCCCTGCTGGTGGCCTGGCCGCTGACCGCGCTGCGCGACAGTGGCAGCCTGGCCGCGGCGCTGGCGTTGAGCATCGCGGTGGCCGCGACCCTGCTTGGCCTGTGGCGGACCTGGCCGCTGTGGCACGAGCTCGAACGCGAGGGCGGTGACCTGCGCAGCGGCTGGCAGCACCTGGGCGGGCGCGAGTTGCATGCCTGGCAAGGCCTGGCGGTCGCCGGCGCGGTGTTGCTGGTAAGCGCTTTCGGCCTGGTTCTGGCGTGGCCGGGACTGGTGGCCGGCAGTGCGCGCTGGGCCTTGGCCGTCATTGCCGCCGTGGCCGCGCCGGCCCTGCACCTGTTGCTGCAGCGCATGCCCGGCGCCGGCAACGTGGAAGTCGCCCCGCAGGCGCGCGACCTGCTCGCCGCCAGCGTGGAAACCGCGCCGCTGGAATCGCTGCCGCGCCACGAATGGGTACCGGCGCTGTACGACGCCGCACGCGGCGGCCGGGTCGATCGCGCCTTGCAGCTGCTGGAAGCCGGCGCCGATCCACATGCCTTGCCGGACGAATCCTGGCGCGACCAGCGCAGCCTGGCCGCGCTGGCGGCGGTGTTGCCCGACCTGCGGCTGCTGCGCGAGCTGATCGTGCGCCGGGTCGACCTCAATCAGGCGCATCGCGGCATGACCCCGCTGCTGGCCGCCACCCGCGACAGCTGGCATGGCCGCCCGGATGCGGTGATGACCCTGCTGGCCAACGGTGCTGATCCGCGCGTGACCGACGCCGAGGGCAACACGCCGCTGCATCATGCGGTGCGCAGCTCCGACCCGGGCGTGGCCGCGCTGCTGCGCGATGCCGCCGCCGAAATCGACGCGCTCAACCACGATGGCTTGTCGCCGCTGGCGATGGCCTGCCAGGCAGGCAACTGGCGCCTGGCGCGCTTCCTGCTCGAACGCGGCGCCAAGCCCGAGCCGGTCGATGGCAGCCCGGTACTGCTGGCCGCCGCCGGGACCGAGGAGGATGACACGGCTGGCGTGCAGCTGTTGCTCAAGCACAAGGCACGCATCGACGCACGTGATCGCCAGCGCCGCAGCGCCCTGCACGAGGCCGCGCAGGCCGGGCATGCGGAAATCGTGGAAGTGTTGCTGGGCGCCGGCGCCAATCTCGACGCGCGCGACCTGCTCGGCCGCACCCCGTTCCTGGAAGCAGCACGGCACGCGCGTGCCGCGGTGCTCGAACAACTGCTCGCGCGCAAGGCCGACTTCACTGCCGTGGACAGCGACGGCCGCAACGCCGTGCTGCTGGCCAGCGCCGCCGAGCATGCCTCGCCGGCACTGGTGCAGCGCCTGCTCGACCTCGGCCTGCCGCCGGACCAGCCCGACCACGCCGGTCGCCGCGCCGTGGACCTGGCCGCCGAAGCGGGCCGCTGGAGCATCGTGGCCCTGCTCGATCCGCAATACCCGCTGCCGGCCGCGGTCACCGACACCCGTGGCGAAGGCGATGCCGCCGCGCCGCCGCCGGTGCTGGACCGTCCGCCGCTGGTGCTGCTGCGCGAAAGCCTGCAACTGGGCCGCGCCGATGGCTTGGCCTCGCTGGCGCGGCTGTGCGCGGCGCAGGAACTGGGCGAACTGCTGCACGACCCGCACCTGGCCTTGAACGCCGATGCGGTCGATTGGCTGCTGCGCCACGGCGCCGATCCGGAAGTGCGTGACGCCTGTGGCGACGTGCCGATGTTCGCGCTGCTGTCGCGCGGTGCCGACGCGCTGCCCACCTTGCAGGTGCTGCTGCGCCACGGAGTGTCCCCTGCCGGCGCCGGTGGCCTGAGCCGCTTCCTCAGTGCCTGCGTGCAGCACGACAGCAGCTCGCGCAGCCAGGAACTGTTTGCGCTGGAACTGCTGGAGCGTGGCGCCGATCCCTTCGCCCATCCCGGAGCCGGCGATCCGCCGTTGGCACTCGCCGTGCGCCTGGGCTGGCTGCGCCTGCAGCAAGCCTTGCTCGAACGCGGCGTCGATCGCGAGGCCCGCGACAGCCACGGCATGACCGCGCTGCACTTGGCCACCGCGCTGGGCCGCGAGGCCTCGTTGAAGCTGCTGGTGATGCAGGGCGCCTCGCCGGATGCGCGAGCCGCCGACGGCCAGACCCCGTTGGGCGTGGCGCTGTCGATCGGCCGCCGCGACCTCGCCGACTGGCTCGACTGGCGCGTGTGGCCGCTGCCGCGTCGCCCGCTGCGCGCCGCCGATGTGCCGGCCGCCGCCACCCGCGGTGATGCCGATGCCGTGCGCCGCCTGATCGAACTCGGCCTGCCGGTCGATGCAGTGGACGCGCAGGGCTGCACCGCGCTGCTGCGCGCCGCCGGCAGTGGCCATGCCGCAGTCGTGGACCTGTGCCTGGCGCGCGGCGCCGACCCGCAGCACGCGGCCAGCAGTGGCGCCACGCCGCTGTCGGCGGCGGTGAGCATGCGCCAGACCGACATCGTCATCGCCCTGCTCGATGCCGGCGCGAAGATCGAACACCGCCTGCCGGGCGGGGTGACCGTGCTGATGCTGGCCTCGGCCCTCGGCCTGCCCGACATTACCGCGCGCCTGCTGGCTGCCGGTGCCGACGTGCACGCCGGCGATGCCCAGGACCTGGCGCCGCTGCATTGCGCCGCGCTGTACGGTTTCACCGCGCGCGACCGTTCGCGCCTGCTGGCGCTGCTCGACACCTTGCTGCTGGCCGGCGCCGATCCGGAGCGCGTGGCGGCCGGCAAGGTCAGTCCGCTGCTGTTGCTGCTCGGCGCACGCGCCGAGCCGGGCACGCGCTGCGACGAACAGGTGGTGCTGGCCGGTGTGGAGCGATTGCTCGACGAAGGCGTGTCGCTGGATGTGCAGGACCCGCGCGGTTTCGGCCCGCTGCATCTGGCCGCGTTGCATGGCCTGCCGGCGCTGGTGCAGCGTCTGCTGCGCGCTGGCGCCGACCCCGACCGCCGCGACGGCTTGAACCGCACCCCGCGCGAGATCGCGATCATGCGCGGCTTTGTTGATGTGGCCGGGCAGTTCGAGCCGGCAGTGCCGGGTGTGTCGTCGATGGCGCGCTTCCTGCGCGAGAGCCGCTAGGCCGCGGTACGGCCATTGTGGGAGGGGCTTCAGCCCCGACAAAGCGGAGTCGCGAACTGTCCGATGGCAGTCGCGCCCACGCCGCGCGCTCCACACATTCGGGCACACGCGCTGCATGAAACGCTCACATCGCGCATGTGAGACTGGCGGCTTTCCGGCGACGGAGCCCGCATGACCGGCACCGCGGCACGCATCGAAGACCACGCCATGTTGGGCAACTGCCGCAGCGCGGCGCTGGTGGATCGCAACGGCACCATCGACTGGCTGTGCCTGCCGCGCTTTGATTCGGACGCGGTGTTTGCCGCGCTGCTCGGCACCGAGGAACACGGCTGCTGGAAGCTGGCGCCCACCAGCGCCTATCGCAGCCAGCGCCGTTACCGCGACGGCAGCCTGGTGCTGGAGACCACCTTCGACACCGACAGCGGCAGCGTGCAGCTGCTCGACTTCATGGCCACCAGCCACGACGAGGAAGTGCACAGCCACCTGGTGCGGTTGCTGCGCTGTACCCGCGGCCGCGTCGAAATGTGCATGCGCGTGCTGCTGCGCTTCAACTACGGTCATTCGGTGCCGTGGGTGACGCAGATCGACGGCGGCATCCAGGCGGTCTGCGGACCAGACCGCATCACCTTGCGCACGCCACTGGCGCTGACCGGCCACGACCTGGCGACCGAAGCCAGATTCGTGCTCGAAGCGGGCGCCGATACCTGGTTCGTGCTCGGCCATGGGCTGTCGCACCAGGAACTGCCGCCGCCGCTGGAACCGATGCAGGCCTTGCAGGCCACCGAGGCGTTCTGGCAACAATGGTCCTCGCGCTGCCTGGCAGCCGGGCCCTGGGCCGAACAGGTGAAGCGCTCGCTGGTCGTGCTCAAGGGCCTGAGCTACCTGCCCACCGGCGCCATTGTCGCCGCGCCCACCACTTCGCTGCCCGAACGCCTGGGCGGTGAGCGCAACTGGGACTACCGCTACTGCTGGCTGCGCGATTCGGTATTCACCCTGGTCGCATTGATCACCGCCGGCTATCACGACGAGGCCGAAGCCTTCCGTGACTGGCTGCGGCGTACCGTCGCCGGCTCGCCCGAACAGTTGCAGGCGCTGTACGGCGTGTGGGGCGAACGGCGCCTGTTGGAATGGAGCGTGCCCTGGCTGCCCGGCTACGAGGGCTCGGCGCCGGTACGCATCGGCAATGCCGCCTCCAGCCAGTTTCAGCTGGATGTCTACGGCGAGCTGATCGGCGCCTTCCATTACGCGCATGAGAAGGGCGTGCCGCCACCGGAGTGGGGCAGCGCGCTGCTGGCGGTGTACCTGGAGCAACTGGAATCGCGCTGGCAGGCGCCGGACGAGGGCATCTGGGAGATTCGCGACGAGCGCCGCCACTTTGTCCACTCCAAGGTGATGGCGTGGCTGGCGTTCGACTGCGGCGCGCGCGATGGTTTCGGTGACGCCGGCCCCGAGCAGCGCGCGCGCTGGCGGGCGCTGGCCGACGAGATTCATGCACAGGTACTCGAGCAAGGCGTGCATCCGGATGGTTACTTCGTGCAGAGCTACGGCTCCGACCGCCTCGATGCCGCCTGCCTGTTGATCCCGCTGGTCGGCTTCCTGCCGCCACACGATCCGCGCGTGGCCGCCACCGCCGATGCCATCGCCCAGCGCCTGACCGTGGACGGCCTGGTGCAGCGCTACCAAGCCGATGACGCCGCCGATGGCCTCCCGCCCGGCGAGGGCGTGTTCCTGGCATGCAGCTTCTGGCTGGTGGACAACTACGCCTTGATCGGCCGCCATGACGAAGCGCGCGCGCTGTTCGAGCGCCTGGTCGGCCTGTGCAACGACGTCGGCCTGCTGGCCGAGGAATACGATCCGCGCAGCGGGCGCATGCTCGGCAACTTTCCGCAGGGCTATTCGCATGTGGCCCTGGTCAACAGCGCATTGCGCCTGCAAGGCCTTTCCGGAGAACAGGAGCGCCACCCATGACCGCAGCCCCGGCCGCACCCCCGTGCATCATCGTCGTGTTCGGCGCCCGCGGCGACCTCACCCGTCGCCTGGTGCTGCCCGCGCTGTACAACCTGCGCCGCAGCGGCGCGCTGGGCGAGCACTTCGCCATCGTCGGCGTGGACCACGGCGATGTCAGCGAGCGCGCCTGGCGCGCCGGCATCGGCCGGCAGATGCGCGAGCTGCTGAGCGCCCGCGATGCCGAATTCGCCGCCGACAGCTTCGATACCGCCACCTGGGACTGGCTGCGCCAGCGCATGCACTACCTGCGTGGCGACTTCACCGACGCCGATGCCTACGACGCCTTGGGCACGCTGCTGGAAAAGCTGCACCCACGCTACGGCACCGACGGCAATGTGTTGTTCTACCTGGCGACCGCGCCGCGCTTCTTTGAACCGGCCCTGCTCAACCTGGGCGCGGCCGGGCTGGTCAGGCAGCGCGAGGGCAGTGGCTGGAAGCGGGTGATCGTGGAAAAGCCGTTCGGCCATGACGTGCCGAGCGCGCGCCGGCTCAACGAGGTCGTCGCACAGGTGCTGCAGGAAGATCAGGTGTTCCGCATTGACCACTTCCTCGGCAAGGAGACGGTGCAGAACATCCTTGCCTTCCGCTTCGCCAACGGCCTGTTCGAGCCGGTGTGGAACCGCGATCGCATCGACCATGTACAGATCACCGCCGCCGAGACCATCGGCGTGGAAGGGCGCGGGCGCTTCTACGACCCCACCGGTTGCCTGCGCGACATGGTGCCCAACCACCTGTTCCAGCTGCTGGCGATGATTGCGATGGAGCCGCCGGCTGCCTTCACCACCGAGGCCATGCAGCGCCGCCGCGCCGAGGTGATCGAAGCAGTACGTCCGCTGCAGGTGGGCGATGTGGTGCGCGGCCAGTACGCGGCCGGTGCGATCAACCGCGCCGCCGTGCCCGGCTACCGCGAGGAAGACACCGTGCCCGAGGACTCCAATACCGAGACCTACGTGGCAATGAAGCTGCAAGTCGATACCTGGCGCTGGGCCGGGGTGCCGTTCTATCTGCGCACCGGCAAGCGCCTGCGCGAACGCACCACGGAGATCGCCATCCGCTTCAAGCCCGCACCGCTGGCACCATTCCGCAGTACCGAAGTCGGCGGCTATGGCCCGGACTGGCTGGTGCTGCATATCCAGCCCGACGAAGGCATCTCGCTGCAATTCGACGTCAAGCGGCCGGGTGCACAGGTGGCGCTGGCGCCGGTACGCATGGACTTCCGCTACCGCGACTGGTTCCCCAAGGAATATTCGGTGGGCTACGAACAGCTGCTGCGTGATTGCATGAACGGCGAATCGGGCCTGTTCCAGGATGCGGCGATGGTCGAAGGTGCCTGGCGCATCGTGCAGCCCATCCTCGATGCGTGGAAGGAAGCGCCGGGCGATTTCCCGAACTACCCCGCCGGCAGCGCCGGCCCGGCCGCGGCCGATGCGTTGCTTGCGCTGGATGGCGGCCGCACCTGGCGCACCCTCACCGCCGGCCGGCGCCCGCCGCCGCGACGCGCCAGCGAGGAACGGGCGCCGACCAGCAGCACCGCGAGCAAGCGTGCGGCGAGCAAGCCCGCTGCGGGCAAGCGCACGGTCACCAAGGACGCCGCCAGCCCACACGCCAAGCGCGAGCGTGCGAGCGGCAAGCGCGCTACAAGCAAGCGTGCGCCAGGGGCGGCCGGCAAGCCCGCCACGCGCAAGCCGCGCGGCTGAGTCCGCCTCAGGATTCGCGCTGGAACACCACCGTCAGCGGCGTGGACGGGTCGTGCACCAGCAGCCGCTGCCCGCGCACGCAGTAGGCATGCGCGCCGGGCGCGCCGCTGATTGCCATGCGATAGCAGCCATCCTGTTCGCCGAGGACGCGGTAGTTGCGCGCGATGGCGTCGGGCAGGCCATCCACGCGCATCACCACCGCGTCCGGCGTGATCTCGATGCGGCCGCCCGCGTACACCTCGCGAATCTGCGGCACGGCCTGCGCGGTGATGCCATCGCGCCGTGCCTGCTCCACCGTGGCCGGCAGATCCACCACCCAGCGTCCGTGCAACGGCTGCCGCGCCTCGCAGCCGGCCAAGGCCGGCAGGCACAACAGCCAGGCAAGCCGGCTTGCACGTGTCATACGTCTCCCCCGATGACGTGGACGCCGATCATCGGGCATGGACGGGCTTGCTTCAATGCACCGCCGTGCCCGGCTCAGGGTCGGGTCGCGGCATCGGCATCGGTCGGCGGCTCGGCCGCCGGGGCAGCGTCGGCGGCCGGGGAGGCGGCGGTGCCGATGTCGGCCTCGAACAGGCGCATCAGGTCGGCGCGGGCCTCGCGCGAGGTCTGCACCACCGCCGCGTCGTCGTCGTAGACCAGGTACTGCTTGCGCAGCAGGTCTTCGTCGTGCTCGCGGAAGCGGCTGACCGCATGCTGCGCCGCTTCGCTGGCGCTGCCCAGCTCCATCAGCACCCGTTCGCTCAGCTCCAGGCTCGAACCCAGCACCTCGCGGAATGGCTCGGCGCCCAGGTCCATCAGCTTCCAGGCGTGCTGGCGGTTGCGCGCGCGCGCCAGCACCTTGGCCTGTGGGTACAGGCGGCGGATCAACCGCACCGCCTTGATGTTGGTCTCCGGATCATCCATCGCGATGACGAAGACCTTGATCTGGTCCGCCCCGGCCGCGCGCAGCAGGTCGGGCCGGGTCGGGTCGCCGTAGTACAGCTTGTTGCCGAAACGGCGCAGGTCTTCCACCGTCTCGGCATTGTGCTCCAGGGCGACGAAGGGGATGCGCTGGGCGGTAAGCAGGCGCGCGACGACCTGACCGAAACGGCCCATGCCGGCGACCAGCACCTGCGGCGTCTGCGAATCGATCGCGTCATAGTCCTTGTCCTGCATTGGCGGCCGCAGCGGCGCCCCGAGCAGGCGCTGCATGCCAAGCAGCAGCAAGGGGGTCAGCGCCATCGACAAGCCGACGATGGCCACCAGCCGGTCGTGGTTGGCCGCACTCAACAGGCCGAAGCGCAGCGCGTCGTTGAACACCACGAAGGCGAACTCGCCCCCCAGCCACAGCACCGTGCCCAGCATCAGGCAGCTGCGCAGCGGCAACCGCGCCACCCGCCCGATCAAGAACAGCAGGGCGAACTTCACTACCAGCAGCAAGCCCACGCCCGCGGCGACCAGCAGCGGCTCGGCGGCGACCCGGTCCAGGTCGATGCCCATGCCCACGGCAATGAAGAACAGGCCCAGCAGCAAGCCTTCAAAAGGTTCGATCTGCGATTCCAGCTCGTGCCGGTATTCCGAGTCGGCCAGCAGCACGCCGGCCAGGAACGCACCCAGGCTCGGGCTCAGGCCCGCCTCCTGCATGAACCACGCGGTGCCCAGCACCACCAGCAGCGCCGTGGCCGTGAATACTTCGGGCAGGCGCGTGCGCGCGACCACGCGGAACAGATGGCGCAGGGCGAAGCGGCCGAACAGGATCACCACCGCCAGCGCGCCCAGCGCGATGGCCACATCGCGCCAGTCCAGCGCATCGTTGCGCGCGCCGCCGAGCAGCGGAATCGCCGCCAGCAGCGGAATGGCGATCAGGTCCTGGAACAGCAGGATGGCGAAGGCCAGGCGCCCGTAGTCGCTGTTGAGCGCCTTGTGCTCGGCCAGCAATTGCAGGCCGACCGCGGTGGACGACAGGGCCAGGGCAATGCCGATGATGAGCGCGCTGCGCCAGCCCAGATGATCGGCCATCAGCAGCGCGCCGAGCGCGAGCGCGGTCAGCAGCACCTGTGCGGTGCCGGCGCCGAATACCGAGCGCCGCATCAGCTTCAGCCGCGCCGGCGACAGCTCCAGGCCGATCACGAACAGCAACATCACCACGCCGATCTCGGCCGCGGCCAGGATGCGGTCCGAATCCTGCACGAAGCCGAAGCCGTCCGGGCCCAGCAGCACACCGGCCACCAGGTAGGCGAGCACCGCGCCCAGTCCGAACTTCTTGAATACCGGCACGACGATGATCGCCGCGAGCATCAGGACCAGCGCCAGTTCCAGGCCACCACTATGCATCGCACATCTCCATGGGGGAGGGTGATTATGCCCCGCGGCCGATGGCGCTTCGCGCCGCGCGCATTGAATGGCCGCTGGCTGCCAGGGCGGGCCAGGTTGACCGCCCCCGGGCATCGGCGCAGACTTCGCGCGCCGCCGGCAGGCACGTCTTGCCGGCGCATCCATTTGGAGCCCCGAACCCGTGCCCAGCGACAGTCACCCTAGACCCTGGTCGACGCCAGCGCCGGCAGCCACCTGATCATCCGTTGATCGCCAGGGGGTTCGCCGCGCCATCGTCGACGATGGCCGCATTGCAGGCGAACCATGCACAACGAAGACCTCCTCCTGCGCCCCACCGGGGCCGCTGCTGAACTGATCGCGCCGCTGGCCGAGCTCAACACCGCCGACGCGGTGGAGTATCTCAACGCCCAGGACCGCGACGACGCCACCGCCGTGCTCGCGGCCTTGCCCGTGCCGCGCGCGGTGAAAATCCTCGAACAGCCCGAACTACGCCACGCCAGCGCGCTGGTCGCCGCGCTGCCGCCGGACCTGGCCGCCGTCCTGCTCGGGCAGATGGCCGACGACCGCGCCACCGACATTTTCCATGAGCTCGACGAAGCCGAGCGCGAAGCGCTGCTGTGGCGCCTGGGTACCGACGCGCGGCTGTCGATCCAGAAGCTGATGCGCTTCCCGCCGAACACGGCCGGTGCATTGATGACCACCGAGTTCGTCGCCGTGCCCGCCGACTGGACCGTGGCGCGGACCCTGCAGTACGTGCGCGAGGTCGAGCGCAGCCGTGAGACCGTCTACGCGATCTATCTGCTCGACCCGCGCGACCGCCAGCTGGTGCAGGTGGTCACCATGCGCCGCCTGATCACCGGCCTGCCGGACACGCCGATCATGGAGGTGGCGCAGGTCAACCCGCCGGTCACCGTGGAGCCGTTGCTGGATCAGGAAGAAGTGGCGCGGCTGATCCGCCGCCACGATCTGCTGGCCATTCCGGTGGTCGATGCCAGCGGCCATGTGCTCGGCATTGTCACCGTGGACGACATTCTCGATGCCCTGATCGCCGAGTCCACCGAGGACGTGCAGAAGTTCGGCGGCGTGGAGGCTTTCGACAAGCCCTACCTGCACATCGGCTTCGGCGAGATGATCCGCAAGCGCGCCGGCTGGCTGAGCGTGCTGTTCCTGGGCGAGATGCTGACCGCCAGCGCGATGCAGCACTTCGAGGATGAGCTGTCGCGCGCGGTGGTGCTGACCTTGTTCATCCCGTTGATCATGAGCTCGGGCGGCAATTCCGGTTCGCAGGCGACTTCGCTGCTTATCCGTTCCCTGGCCCTGCGCGAGATGCGTCTGCGCGACTGGTGGAAAGTTGCCTTGCGCGAGCTGCCGACCGGCATGGTGCTTGGCACCATCCTCGGCCTGCTGGCGATCATCCGCATCGCGGTGTGGCAGAACGCCGGCTTCTACAACTATGGCGAACACTGGAAGATGGTGGCCCTGACCATTGGCGCGGCGCTGGTCGGCATCGTCACCTTCGGCTCGGTGTCCGGCTCGATGCTGCCTTTCATCCTGCAGCGGCTGGGCTTCGACCCGGCCAGTGCCTCGGCGCCGTTCGTGGCCACGCTGGTGGATGTGACGGGCCTGGTGATCTACTTCAGCATCGCCGCGGCGATCCTGAGCGGGACGTTGCTGTGACCCGTGGCCTGGCCCGGGCCGATCGGCGCAGGAATGCCTGACGGGTGCACCTGACCGGTGCACTGTAGGAGCGGCTTCAGCCGCGACCGCTATCTGCCAGTTCGCGACTCCGCCTGTCGGGGCTGAAGCCCCTCCTACAATGACTCCAGCCGGAGCCATGAGCAGCCGCCGCACAAACGCCCGGCCGTGTACGGTAGCGCCATGAGCACCTACCGCCTCTCCTCCGTCTTCCGTCCCCAGTCGGTCGCGATCATCGGCGGCAGCCCGCGCGAGCGCTCGGCCGGGCGCGCTGTCATCCGTAACCTGCGCGCCGGCGGCTTCGCCGGGCAGATCGGCTGGGTCAACCCGCGCTATCCGGAAATCGACGGCATTGCCACGGTGCGCAAGCTCAAGGATCTGCCCTGGGTGCCTGATCTGGTCGTGGTCACCGCGCCGGCAGCCATCGTTCCGCAGGTGATCGAGGCAGCCGCCGAGCGCGGCGTGCCGGCCGCGGTCATCCTGACCGCCGGGCTCGGCACCGGCCACGGGTCGGCGGGCGAGCGGGTCGAACGCAGCGCGCGCGCCGCCGGCCTGCGCATTCTCGGGCCGCACTGCCTGGGCGTCATTGCCCCGCATGCGCGGCTCAATGCCAGCATCGCCGCGCATACGCCGCAGGCCGGTGACCTGGCCCTCGTATCGGACTCAAGCGCCATTGCCGCGGCACTGGTGGAGTGGGGCGTGGCGCGCTCGGTCGGGTTTTCCGCGGTGGTGTCGCTGGGCGATACGCTGGACGTGGATTTCGGCGACCTGCTCGACTACTTCGCCACCGACCACCGCACCCGCGCGATCCTGATGTACGTCGAGCACATCAAGGACGCGCGCAAGTTCATGTCCGCCGCGCGTGCGGCCGCGCGCGCCAAGCCGGTGGTCGTGGTCAAGTCCGGCCGGCAGTCGCAACGCAATGCCGCCGCCAGTACCCACGCACAGGCCCTGGCCGGTTCGGACGCGGTGTACGGCGCGGCTTTCGCGCGTGCCGGACTGTTGCGCGTGGGCGCGCTGGACGAACTGTTTGCCGCCGCCGAAACCCTGGGCCGGCTCGGCACTTTTCCTGGCCGGCGCCTGGCGATCCTGTCCAACGGCGGCGGCGTCGGCCGCCTCGCGGTGGATCAGCTCACCCTGCGCGGCGGCACGCTGGCGTCGCTGTCGGCGGCTACCGTCGCGCGCCTGGACCAGGCGCTGCCGCAAGGCTGGTCGCGCGACAATCCGGTGGACATCATTGTCGACGCCGATGGTGATCGCTATGCCGCCGCCATCGACGCCTTGCTCGAAGACGCCGACAACGACGCGCTGCTGGTGATCAATGTCCCCACCGCCTTCACCTCCTCGGCCGATGCGGCCAAGGCGCTGACCCGCACCCTTGCCCAGCGCGGCCGCTATCAGCGCCACAAGCCGGTGTTCGCGGTGTGGCTGGGCAATGACGACGCGGCGGTGGCCGCGCTCAATGCCGCTCGTGTGCCGACCTACGCGACCGAGTCCGACGCGGTGCGCGGCTTCACCCATCTGGTGCGCTATCGCGAGGCGCAGGCGGCGCTGATGGAAACCCCGCCGAGCCTGCCGGAGGACTTCATCGTCGATGCCGCCGCTGCGCGCGGCCTGGTCGAAGCGGCACTGGCGCGCGGCCAGCGCTGGCTCGATCCGGTCGCCACCACGCAACTGCTCGCCGCCTATGGCATCCCCTGCGTGCCGGTGCAGGTGGCGGCCAGCGCCTACGAAGCGGCCGAGTTGGCCGAAACCCTCATCGCCGGCGGCGCGACGGTGACGGTGAAGATTCTGTCCGACGACATCGCGCACAAGTCCGATGTCGACGGCGTGCGCCTCAACCTGCCCAGCGTGGCGGCGGTGCGTGACGCGGCCGAGGGCATCCTGCGGCGCGCCCGCGCGGCCCTGCCGCAGGCCGGCATTGGCGGCGTGGTGGTGCAGCCCACCGTGGTCCGGCCGAAGGCGCGTGAACTGATCGCCGGCATCGCCGATGACCCGACCTTTGGCCCGGTGATCGTGTTCGGCCGCGGCGGCACCGCGGTGGAAGTCATCAACGACCGCGAACTGGCCCTGCCGCCGCTGGATTTGCGCCTGGCCCACGAATTGATCGGCCGCACTCGCGTGTCGCGCATCCTCAAGGCCTACCGCGACGTGGACGCGGCCGACGAGCGCGCCGTGGCCACGGTGCTGGTCAAACTCGCCCAGCTCGCCGCCGACCTGCCGGAAATCCTGGAGCTGGACATCAACCCGCTGCTCGCCGACCGCGACGGCGTGCTGGCCCTGGACGCGCGCGTGGCCGTCGGCGCGCGCCGCCTGCACAAGGGCCGCGGCCATCCGCGCTTTGCGATCTTTCCGTACCCGAAGGAGTGGGAGCGCGAGATCACCCTGGCCGACGGCGCGCGGGCGCTGGTGCGTCCGGTGCGGCCGGAGGACGACGCCCTGTTCCGCAGCTTCTTTGCCCGCGTCACCGACGAGGATTTGCGGCTGCGCTTCTTTCAGTCGGTCAAGCATTTCAGCCACGAGTTCATCGCCCGCCTGACCCAGCTCGACTACGCGCGCTCCATTGCGCTGGTGGCGATCGAACCGCGCAGCGGCGAGATGCTCGGCGCGGTGCGGCTGCACGCCGATGCCGACTACGAACGTGGCGAATACGGCATCCTGATCCGCTCGGACCTCAAGGGTCATGGCATCGGCTGGCAGCTGATGCGGATCATGATCGAGTACGCGCACTGGCTCGGGCTGAAGGCGGTCGAAGGCCAGGTGCTGCGCGAGAACCGCACCATGCTGGCGATGTGCGAAAGCCTCGGCTTCAGTCTGCATCCGGACCCGGACGACGCTTCGCTGATGAACGTGTCGCTGCCGGTGGCCGAGGTTCCGCCTGCCTGAGCGGGCCGGCCGGGCGGGTCCGGCGGCGCGGCGCGGGAGCGTTCACGTGCGCTGCGGCAGCATCGCCTCACCCAACTTGAGCGGAGCGCGGACATGACCCAGGCAGCGGCAATGCGATGGCAGGCAGTGGCCCTGGCGGTGGCCGTGCTGGGCGGTTGCCGCAACCCGGCCCCCGCGTCGGCCACGGCGGCTGGCAGCGCCGAAGTCGCCAGTCAGGCGGCGCGGCCGCTGGCCGAGCAGGCCGCCGCCGACGCCGCGGCGCTCACCGCGCCAGCGGCGCCGACCCCGCTGCCGCCCCTGGCCGCCGGCATCTCGGTGGACGGCAACGCCTTCAATGATTCGCTGACCGGCCTGCATCTGCCGGCGCCGGCCGGCATGCAGTGGCACCGCGACTTCCACCCGCAGTACCTCACCCCGACCGGCTGGGCCATGTTCGCCCCGGCCGGGCAGGCCGGCACACCGTTGGCCGCCCTGCTGCTGGATGGCTCCAACGAGGTCACCGCCGCCGAGCTGCGCGTCGGCCGCAGTGACGACCCGCAGGCCGTGGCCACCTGCCTGCAGCC
This sequence comes from Stenotrophomonas sp., assembly GCA_035629025.1. Lineage (GTDB taxonomy): Bacteria > Pseudomonadota > Gammaproteobacteria > Xanthomonadales > Xanthomonadaceae > Stenotrophomonas_A. The sequence continues at coordinate 10,798 of DASPIU010000010.1, read as the reverse complement.
GCCGGCCGAAGCCCAGGGCGCGCCCGAGCCGGTGGTGCTGGACGGGGTGGATTTCATCCACTTCCATTCCGCCGACGCGGCGATGAGCCACTACCTGCAGGTGGATGGCTATCGCGGCATGCGCCACGGCCAGTGCGTGGCGATCGACCTGATCGTCAGCGGCACGCGCCCGGAGGTCTACGACCCGCCGCGCCTGCCGCCGTTCGCTGTCGATGCGGCCACGGCGCGCCTGCGCGAAGCCCTGCGCGGGCTCAGCTGGACCTCGCCCGGCGCCACCGCACTGGTGCGCTGAGCCGCCTCTCCGGGGGGTTTTGCGCACTGCCGCCAGAGGCGCGATGACTTGACAAAACCGGATAGGCGCCCGGTCAAGGCTGTGACGAAATGACCCAATATGGTGTGTTGACGCCAGGGGGCGACCACACTATCTTGGGTTCGTCGGTTGCGACGCGACACAAGTCACGTCCACAGGCGCGAGCAGCGGAAACCCCCCGATGGGGCCATCGCTGGCGCTGTCCGATGGCCGCGCGCATGCACCACGCGTGGCGCCGGCCGCGGCCTCCAGCCGAGGACAGGTGGTGAAGCGTGAAGCTCTGTCCGTGGCGGTTGCCGCGGACGTCGCAGCGTTCGCGACGCCACCCTCCCAAGCTCCGGGTCCCGGCCCCCGTCGCCTGTCCTTGCAGGCGGCCGCGTGCCTCATTCATGGAGAACAGAGCCGTGTCCTCGACCGAAACTTCCACCGCCGCGCCCGTCGAACAAGACGCCCAATTCCTGCTGACCTCGCCGCCGACCGCCACGGTCATGGGCGTGACCAAGCGCAATGGCACCATCGAGCCGGTGGACCTGAACAAGATCGTGCGTGCCGTGCAGCGCTGCTGCGAGGGCCTGCATGCGGTCGACCCGATGCGCGTGGCCACCCGCACCATCTCCGGCCTGTACAACGGCGCCACCACGCGCGAGCTGGACGAACTGTCCATCCGCACCGCCGCGCTGCTGATCGGCGAAGAGCCGGAGTACGGCCGCCTGGCCGCGCGCCTGCTCGCCAACTACATCGCCAAGGAAGTCTCCGGCCAGGAGATCCACGCCTTCTCGCAGTCGGTCGCGCGCGGCCATGAGGTCGGCCTGATCAACGACCGCCTGCTGAACTTCGTGCAGACCAATGCGCGCAAGCTCAACGATGCGATCGACATCTCGCTGGACCTGCACTTCGACTATTTCGGCCTGCGCACCCTGTACGACCGCTACCTGCTGCGCCACCCGCACACCCGCAAGGTGCTGGAGACGCCGCAGCAGTTCTTCCTGCGCATTGCCTCGTCGCTGAGCGAAGACGTGCCGGAGACCCTGGCGCTGTACAAGCGCATGGGCAACCTGGACTACCTGCCGTCCTCGCCGACGCTGTTCAACTCCGGCACCACCCACGAGCAGCTGTCCTCGTGCTTCCTGCTCGACTCGCCGCAGGATTCGCTGGAGTCGATCTATTCCAAGTACGGCGACATCGCCCAGCTGTCCAAGTTCAGCGGCGGCATCGGCGTGAGCTATACGCGCGTGCGTTCGCGCGGCTCGCTGATCAAGTCGACCAACGGCCACTCCAACGGCATCGTGCCGTGGCTGAAGACGCTGGATTCCTCCGTCGCGGCGGTGAACCAGGGCGGCAAGCGCAAGGGCGCGGCCTGCGTGTACCTGGAAACCTGGCACGCCGACATCGAGGACTTCCTCGAACTGCGTGACAACACCGGTGACGAGGCCCGCCGCACCCACAACCTCAACCTGGCCAACTGGGTGCCCGACCTGTTCATGAAGCGCGTGGAGGCCGACCAGGAATGGTCGCTGTTCGACCCGCGCATCGTGCCCGAGCTGACCGACCTGTACGGCGACGCCTTCGAGGCCGCCTATGTGCAGGCCGAAGCGCAGGGCAAGGCGCAGCGCACGATTTCGGCGCGCAAGCTGTACGCGCGGATGATGCGCACCCTGGCCGAGACCGGCAACGGCTGGATGACGTTCAAGGACAAGTGCAACAAGGCCAGCAACCAGACGCTGCGCCCGAACAACGTCATCCACCTGTCCAACCTGTGCACCGAGATCCTGGAGGTCACCTCCAACGACGAGACCGCGGTGTGCAACCTGGGTTCGATCAACCTGGGCCGGCATTTCGACGAGTACGGCGAGTTCGACTACGACAAGCTGGCCGAGACCGTGCGCCTGGCCGTGCGCCAGCTTGACCGCGTGATCGACCTGAACTTCTACCCGATCGAGACCGCGCGCCGCGGCAACATGCGCTGGCGCCCGGTGGGCCTGGGCTGCATGGGCCTGCAGGACGTGTTCTTCCGCAAGCGCCTGGCCTTTGATTCGGCCGAGGCCCGCGCGCTGTCGAAGAAGATCGCCGAGACGATCTACTTCCACGCGCTGGAAACCTCGTGCGAACTGGCCGCCGAGCGTGGTCGCCATCCGTCCTTTGCCGACACCCGCGCCGCCACCGGTGAGCTGCAGTTCGACGCCTGGAACGTGGTGCCGGAGAACGCCGAGCGCTGGGACGCGCTGCGTGAGCGCATCAAGGAGCACGGCCTGCGCAACTCGCTGCTGATTGCCATTGCGCCGACGGCGACCATTGCCTCGATCGCCGGCTGCTACGAGTGCGTCGAGCCGCAGGTGTCCAACCTGTTCAAGCGCGAGACCCTGTCGGGCGACTTCCTGCAGGTCAACCGCTACCTGGTCGAGGAGCTCAAGCGCCTGGGCCTGTGGACGGCTGAAATGCGCGACACCATCAAGCTGGCCGAGGGTTCGATCCAGGGCATCGCGCAGATTCCGGAAACGCTGCGCCAGGTCTACCGCACCGCGTGGGAATTGCCGATGCGTTCGCTGATCGACATGGCCGCCGAGCGTGGCGCCTTCATCGACCAGTCGGCCTCGCTCAACCTGTTCATGGAGAGCCCGAACATCGGCGCGATGTCGTCCATGTACATGTACGCGTGGAAGCAGGGCATCAAGACCACTTATTACCTGCGCTCGCGTCCGGCTACCAAGATCGCCAAGACCACGGTAAGCACCTACACCCCGGTGGATGCGGTGGCTTGCTCGCTGGAAAATCCGGAAGCCTGCGAGGCTTGCCAGTAATGCGATGAACGCAGCGAGGCCGCGGCTGAAGCGGTATGGCAACCGCGCCGGCAACTCCGGCGTGGTGGCTTACGGGTTCACCGCGACCTCGATCTGGGTGAAGTTCCGCAACAACGAGATATACGAATACAGCAGCGTCGGACGCGCCGGCCCCGAAAAGGTCGCGCGGCTGAAGGCACTGGCCGAGGCCGGCGAAGGCCTGAGTACCTACATCAGCCAGTATGCCCATGATGACTACGAGCGGCGCTGACGCCCGCTCCCCATGATTGGCCCGCTGCATGCGGGAAACCGAAAGGCAACACGAAATGTCCGCACAACGCCACCAGATGCTGCTCGACCCGGGCTTTGAACTCACCCTGCGTCCGATGCGCTACCCGCAGTTCTACGAGATGTACCGCAACGCGATCAAGAACACCTGGACGGTGGAGGAGATCAACTTCCAGATCGACATCTCCGACCTGCACGACAAGATGTCGCCGGGCGAGCGTCACCTCATCCACCGCCTAGTCGCGTTCTTCGCCACCGGCGACTCGATCGTGTCCAACAACCTGGTGCTGAACCTGTATCAGCATCTCAATGCGCCCGAAGCGCGCATGTACCTGTCGCGCCAGCTGTATGAAGAAGCGCTGCACGTGCAGTTCTACCTGACCCTGCTCGACAACTACCTGCCCGATCCGGCCGAGCGCACCAAGGCGTTCGCCGCAGTGGAGAATATCGACTCGATCAAGAAGAAGGCCGAGTTCTGCTTCAAGTGGATCGACTCGATCCAGGACCTGCGGCGCATCGAGACGCGCGAGCAGCGCCGGCAGTTCCTGCTCAACCAGATCTGCTTTGCAGCCTGCATCGAGGGCCTGTTCTTCTTTGCCGCCTTCGCCTACGTCTACTACTTCCGTTCGCGCGGCCTGCTGCCGGGCCTGGCCTCGGGCACCAACTGGGTGTTCCGCGACGAGAGCTGCCACATGGAGTTCGCCTTTGAATCCGTGCGCACCGTGCGCGAGGAAGAGCCGGGCCTGTTTGACGAGGAACTCAAGCAGCAGGTCTACCAGATGCTGGAAGAGGCGATCGAGTGCGAACTGCAGTTCGCCGAGGACGTGCTGTCCGGTGGCGTGGCCGGCATTTCCACCCGCGACATGCGCCAGTACCTGCAGCATTGCGCCGACCAGCACTTTGCCAAGCTGGGCATGGAGAAGAAGTACAACGTGCGCAACCCGCTGCCCTTCATGGAGCTGCAGGACGTGCAGGAGCTGACCAACTTCTTCGAGCGCCGCGTGTCTGCCTACCAGGTGGGCGTGCAGGGTGAAGTGGGCTTCGACCACGCGTTCTAGGGGAAGGCTTTCCCGCTTCGCGGCTGCGCCCCCAAGATTTGCTACGCAAACCTTGGGCCCCTAGCTGCGATGCCTCCGATCCCCCGCGCCTTTGGCGCGCCCCCCTTACCAAGGGGGGCTCTGCTCCAGCCGGCTTTGGCGAACGGTGTGATTGCACTCTGCAATTGCACAGTAGGAGGGGCTTCAGCCCCGACCATGGGTCCAATACACCCGGCAAAGGTCCGCAGGTGCACAATGCACCTGACCCACACCCCCTTGCCACCATGACCCAGACGCTCGCCGACACCTGCCCTCCCGCCGATATCGCTCCCGCCGTCGCGCCCACCGAAGTGCGCATGGCTGAAATCGTGTTCCCCAATCACACCAACCACATGGGCACGCTGTTCGGTGGCCAGGCGCTGGCGTGGATGGACAAGGCTGCCTTTCTCGCCGCGGCGCGCTATTCGCGTCACACGGTGGTGACGGCACGCTCGGACCAGGTGGATTTCAAATTGCCGATCCGCCAGGGGCAGATGGTCGAGACCATCGGACGTGTCGTCGAGGTGGGCCGAAGCTCGATTCGTGTCGAGGTGGAGCTGATTGCCGAAGACCTGGCGACCGGCGAGCGCAAACTATGCACGCGCGGGCATTTCGTGATGATCGCGCTGGGTGCCGATGGCAAGCCCACGCCGGTGACGCCGCTGCCCTGATCGGTGCACTGTAGGAGCGGCTTCAGCCGCGACTGTGATTTCATAGGTCGCGTCTTCGCTCGTCGGGGCTGAAACCCCTCCCACAACGGCCCCAGGCGGGATTTGTGCAGGTTCGACATCCCCGGTCGCGGCTGAAGCCGCTCCTACCACCGCTCCTACACAGAGGCTCGCTGCAACTGATAGGCCTGCAAATGCACATACGCGGCCATCAGCCACGGGGCATTGCGGCCGGTTTCGCGCACGCGGGCCAGCATGTCGCCGACGATCTGCCGCGCCTCCACCTCGCGCCCGGCTTCCAGGTCGCGCAGCATCGACGCCTTCAACTCCGAGCCCGGCTGCAGCAAGGCAGCCAGCGCCTTCTCCCTGGCCGGCATCGGGATGACCTGGCCGTCGGCCTCGGCGGCGATCAGCGTTTCGTTGTACAGCCCGTTGATCAGCGCGCGACCGTCGTCGGTGGCGACAATGCGGCCGATCGGCGCACGCATCAGGCAGGTGGCCGCGGCCAGGCTGCACAGGAAGGTGAACTTGATCCACTGCTCCTGCGCGATCGCCGGTGAGGCGACGTGGTCAATGCCAGCCTGTGCGCAGGCTTCAGCAAAGGCGCGCACGCGCGGGCTGAGGTGGGCGCTGTCGCGCTCGCCGAAGGTGAGCGAGGCCGGCTTGCCCAGGTGCAGGATTTCACCCTCCGCGCCCTGCGCGGCACTGATGAAGCACAGCCCGCCCAGCACCCGCCCGCGGCCGAAGGCCGCATCCAGCGCCGCGTAATGCAGCAGACCATTGAGGATGGGCAGTACGGTGGTCTGCGCACCAACGGCCGGCGTGATGGCCTCGATCGCGCTGTCCAGGTCGTAGGCCTTGCACGCCAGGATCACCAGGTCGAACGGCTCCACCGCGGCAGCCGCGCCCACAGATTCGGTGGTGACGTGAGCCACGGGAATATCCACATCGCCCAGCGGACTGCGGATGCGCAGCCCGTCGCGGTCCAGCTGATGGCCGCGGCGCTCGCGCACGAGAAACGTCACGTCCAACCCGGCCTGAGCCAGCCGTCCGCCGAAATAGCCGCCGGTGCCGCCGGCGCCGAGTACCAGGATGCGCATTGCCGCTCCTCAGCTCCTCAACCCCACACCCCGCCGCAGCAACCACAGCGCCAGCGCGCCAAGCACGACGACAAAGCCCAGCATCAGCGTGTAGGCCACCCACAGCGGCACGTCGCTGGTGCCGAGCAGGCCGTAGCGGAAGGCGTTGACCATGTAGAAGATCGGGTTGGCGTGGGTGGCCGCTTCGGCCCACGGCGGCAGCAGCTTCACCGAATAGAACACGCCGCCCAGGTAAGTAAGGGGGGTCAGGATGAAGGTCGGCACGATGGCCACGTCGTCGAACTTCTTGGCGTAGACGGCATTGACGAAGCCGGCCAGGGAGAAGATCGTCGCGCCCAGCAGCACCGTGGTCAGCGTGACCAGCGGGTGCGGGATGCGCACCGGGGTGAAGAACATCGCGATAATCAGCACGATCACGCCCACCATCAGGCCGCGCAGCACCGCGCCGGCGACATAGCCGGCGAGGATGACCCAGTTCGGCATCGGCGAGACCAGCAGTTCCTCGACGTGGCGCCCGAACTTGGCGCCGAAGAACGAAGACGAGATGTTGCCGTAGCTGTTCTGGATGACGCTCATCATCACCAGGCCGGGGACGATGAAGGCCATGTAGTCGTAGCCGCCCATCTGCCCCACGCGCGAGCCGATCAGCCCGCCGAAGATCAGGAAGTACAGCGTCATCGTGATGGCCGGCGGCACCAGGGTCTGGCCCCAGATGCGCAGGATGCGCTTGACCTCACGGCGCACGATGGTGCCCAGGGCGGTGAAGTTGCGCTGGGTGTCGGTGGGGCCGGCGGTCTGCTGCACGCTCATGCCGCGGTCTCCAGGTTGGCGGTGAGGCGCACGAACAGTTCCTCCAGGCGGTTGGACTTGGTGCGCATCGAGCGCACGCGGATGCCGGCTTCCTGCAGCACGGCGAAGATGCGGTTGAGGTCCATCGCACGCGGCATTTCCACGTCCAGCGTGTGCGCGTCGGTGGCGATGAAGGTCACCCCTTCGATCACCGGCAGCTGCGCCGGGAGCTCACCGTCGATGTCGAACAAGAAGCCCTCCACGTCGAGCTTGGCCAGCAGCGCGCGCATCGGGCCCTGCACCACGATCTGGCCGTGGTTGATGATGGCCAGATGCCGGCAGAGGCTTTCGGCCTCTTCCAGATAGTGCGTGGTGAGGATGATGGTGGTGCCGGCGGCGTTGATCTCGCGCAGCACGCGCCACATGTCGCGGCGGATCTCGATATCCACGCCGGCGGTGGGCTCATCGAGGATCAGCAGGCGCGGGCGCGTCATCATCGCCCGGGCAATCATCAGCCGCCGCTTCATGCCGCCGGATAGCGTGCGGCTCATCACCTGGGCCTTTTCCCACAGGTGTGCGCGCTTGAGCTCGGCTTCGGCCAGCGCCTCGGCTTCACGGCGCGGCATGCCGTAGAAGCCGGCATAGTTGACCAGAATGTCGAAGGGCTTCTCGAACAGGTTGAAGTTGATTTCCTGCGGCACCAGGCCGATCAGGCGCATGGCGGCGCTGCGCTCGCGCACCAGGTCGGTGCCGAAGACCTCGACCTGGCCCTCGCTGAGGTTCACCAGCGAGGACACAATGCCGATCAGCGTGGACTTGCCGGCGCCGTTGGGCCCGAGCAGGGCGAAGAAGTCGCCAGGCTGCACCTCCAGCGAGACGCCCTTGAGCGCCTGCACGCCGGTGTCGTAGGTCTTGCGCAGGTCCCGCACGCGCAGCGCGGGAACCTGGGAGGGGATGTCCGGATTCAAGCTCATGCCTTCGCGCCAGGGGCGGGCGCCGGGGAAACAGCCGTTATTATAGAAGCCCGCCGGGGGCCTGGCCCCCGCCACACATTGTTCCATTCCGCTCAGTGCCCGCCCAATTTCCGCTCAAGCTTGTCGACCGCAGGATGATCGCGCCCACGGTCGGCCACTATTGCTTCGTCCGTGACGACGGCCAGCCGCTGGATTTCCAGCCCGGCCAGTTCATCCAGGTGCATTTCCACTACGCCGACGGCACCCCGGCCCGGCGCAGCTATTCGCTGGCGACCATCCATGACCACGCGCTGGGACCGGGCGAGGCGGTGGAAATCGCGGTGAGCTTCGTCCCCGGCGGCGCGGCCACCGCGCTGTTCGAGGGCATGGCTCCGGGCGATCCGCTGCAGGCCAGTGGCCCGTTCGGGCGTTTCTGCCTGATGCCGGGCGACCACAACCAGCGCTACCTGCTGATCGCCACCGGCACCGGCGTCACCCCGTACCGTTCGATGTTGCCACTGCTGGCCGAGAACATTGCCGCGCGCGACATCGAGGTGGTGTTGTTGCAGGGTGCGCGCAACGAAGAAGAACTGCTCTACGGCGATGACTTCCGCGCCTTTGCCGACAGCCATCCGCAGTTCCGCTACGTGCCGTGCTTTTCCCGTGGCCTGCCCGACCGCGCTCACCCCGACGCCCGTCACGGCTATGTGCAGCAGCACCTGGCCGAGTTCGCGCCGAACCCGGCCGGCGATATCGCCTACCTGTGCGGCAACCCGAACATGGTCGATGCCTGCACCGAGGCGCTGAAGGCCGCTGGCCTGCTGTCAGCGCAGGTGCGACGCGAGAAGTACGTCAGCAGCAAGTAGCCGGCCGATCGGCGGCAGCGGTGGAACGGATCGTCCGCTGCATTGCTGCCTGTTTCGCGTCGCCCCTCCTTGTCGAGCCGGGTATTAAGAATGGGCTACGCCCCGTAGCGCCCATTCCTCACTGGCTGACCATGTCCCACTACTCTCTCGCAACGACCGCCCTTGGCAACGGCAGCGGTGTGTTGCTCGCGCACGGCGCGGGCTCCACCGTCAATGAATCCTACGGCCCACTGCTCGATACCCTGGCCGCGCGGCACCGCGTCGTGGGCGCCGACTATCCTGGCTCGGGCGCATCACCGGCGGTGGAGGGGCCGCTGTCACTCGATGAGCTGGCCGATTCGCTCGTCGCCGCCGCTGATGCCGACGGCCTGCAGCGCTTTGCCGTGGTCGGTTACTCCCTGGGTGGCCTGGTTGCCCTGCGCGTGGCCGAGCGGCATCCGCAGCGCGTATCGGCCCTGGTGCTGACCGCGACCTCCGGCACTCCCCCCACTTCGACCCGCCTGCTGGCCGGCGCGATCCAGGCACTGCACGCCGATCCCGCTGCGCGACCGGCATTGGCACGGGTCATGACCGCGCTGGCCTTGAGCAGCCAGACGCTCGAGTCGCTGCCGGCCGAACAGTTGGAAGCGATGATCGGCGGGCTTGCGCAGGGTCTGCCCGCGGGCACCGGCCAGCAGTTCGGCATTGGCAGCGCGCCGGGGCTGCGGGCGAATCTGGCGAGCATCTCGGTGCCGACGCTGGTCGTGGTCACCACGCAGGACCGCATCATGCCGCCGGAGGCGCAGCGCGCACTGGCGGCAGGCATCGCTGGCGCCGAGACCGTGGAGATTCCCAGCGGCCACCTCATTGGCATGGAAGCAGGCGAGCCGTGGCGTGATGCGGTGAGTGGGTTTCTGGCGCGGGTGGGGGCGAAGTAAGCGACGTGGTTGTTGGGGGGCCAAGGCTCTCGCGCGCCAGTCGTGGTGCTTGTGCTGACAGCGCAGATGTAGGCCGTTGAGTACGAAGCCCCGCAGTGTCGGGGCTTCGCTTCGGGTCGGGACGACGACGAGAAAACGACAGCAGATGCACGGCTCAAGTAGGCGTGCGTCCTTGCCGCCCTCCTGCTACTTGTCAGGCTTGGGCTTCGACTGCCCAATACGAGCGTCCCGAATCTGCGACATCAGAGACTTGCCTGAGCTGGTGTTTAGAAAGCTCCGCACATCAACCGTGACCCCAGACCTGTTGAACTCACCATAGGTAGCGCTCTTCAACTGCGAGCCGCTAAGGCGTTTGGAAGTCGGCATGGCTACAGGTCCTTTGCTGGCGCGGAGTCGCCATGCAAGAAAGTGTCCCGTTCGTGTGGACCCGGTGCAAGCAAGACACGGGACGACTCTGTGTCAGGAAAGGCAGTTGATGAGCGTAATTGGCCCAGCCGCCTGAGGGACGCCATCGCTCCACCCCTGTCAAACACCCTTGACATCCCCCCCCATGACCCCCGATCCTCCTGTCAAGCGACGTTGACAGGGGAACGGAGTGAATCATTGGCTTTCGCGCGGCAACCGCCTGCGCGGCCTGGCGCTGTTGGCCGCCGCCGCGGCGCTGGCTGCGTACCTGCCCGCTCTGGGTCTGCCGCCGCGCTATCAGGACTTCACTGCCGGCCTGGCCTGGGGCATGGGCGTGGCCCTGCTGCTGGCGGGCGCACTGCATTGGTGGCGTCCGCAGTGGTTGCCTGACGAAGACGATCGCCGTCAGCAACAGCTGGCACATCGCTACCTGCGCGACGCCGCACCCGGCCTGCTGATCTATCTGGCGTTGCTGTGCGCGGCGCCATGGCTGGCCGCGCATCATCCGCCCGGCTGGCTGTTGCTCGCGCTGTGCCTGCTGCCGCTGCCCGCGTTGCTGGTGTTGCTGCGCGCGACGCTGCGCTACCTGCGCGATGCCGACGAGTTGCAGCGCCGGATCGAGCTCGAAGCCCTGGCGATCGCCGCGCTG
>DASPIU010000009.1:0-131958 GCA_035629025.1 Stenotrophomonas sp. | reverse complement strand
TCAGAACTGCCCACCAAAGGTGAACTGCAGGCGCTCGACTTCGTCGCCGTCTTCCTTCTTCAACGGAATGGCGTAGCTGATCGAGATCGGGCCGACCGGGGCGCGCCAGAGCAGGGCCACGCCGGTGGAGATGCGCAGCTCGTTGGCCTTGAACTTGTCGGTGGTGTTGAACACGTTGCCGAAGTCGACAAAGGCCGACAGCCGCGCCGACGGGCTGTCAAACAGCTTCGGGAAGTACGCTTCCACCGAACCGACCACCTTGGTCGAGCCACCCAGCGGCTGGCCGCGCGGGTAGGAAGTGGTGGCCTCCGAACGCGGGCCCAGGGTGTTGTTCTCGAAACCGCGCACGGAGTTGGTACCGCCGGCGTAGAAGTTCTCGTAGAACGGCAGGCCGCTCGCGGTGACCGTGCGGATCAGGTTCGAGCCGTTGCAGTCCTGCGGAACGTAGGCGACGAAGCCCGGGTTGGTGGTGGTGTCGTAGATGCCGCAGATGTCGCGGCTCTTGTCGTTGCCGTAGCTGTCGCCGTAGCCCAGTTCCAGGCGGGTGTTGATCACCAGCGACGGAATGATCGGCCAGAACTTGGAGACCTGGTAGTTGAGCTTGTAGTACTCGACGGTCGAGCCCGGCAGCGTCGTTTCCAGGCCCACGCGCTGGTACATGCCGCGGGTCGGCATGAAGTAGTCGTTGCGGGTGTCGCGCGCCCAACCCAGTTCGGTGCGCCAGGCGTGGAAGGTGCGCGAGCCGATGGCGTTGATGTAGTCGATGATCGACTGCGGGGTGGCGCCCTGGTAGGTGGTGATCTGGTTGCTGTCGATGCCGAACATCAGCGAGACCGAGTCGTTCTCGGTGATCGGCACGCCGAAGAGCACCTGCGCAGCGCCATTGGTGCTGTTGTACTGCGCGGTGTTGTAGTTCGAGTAGTCCAGCTCGCGCCAGGACAGGTTGTAGCCCAGCGACACACCGTCGTCGGTGAAGAACGGGTTGGTGTAGCTGAAGCCATAGCGCTTCAGGTAGCTGCTGCGCGAGGCTTCCACCGACACGCGGTTGCCGCCGCCGAGGAAGTTGTTCTGCGACAGCTGCACCGAAGTGGTCACGCCGTAGCTCTGCGAATAGCCCAGGCCGAAGACGAAGCTGCCGGAGGTGGTCTCCTTGACCTCGAACACCACGTCAACCTGGTCGTTGCTGCCGGGCACGGCCGGGGTTTCGACCGAGACCGACTCGAAATAGCCCAGGCGCTGCAGACGGATCTTCGAGCGGTCGATCGCCGCCTGCGAGTACCAGGTGTTCTCGAACTGGCGCATCTCGCGGCGCAGCACTTCGTCGGAGGTGCGGCTGTTGCCCTTGAACAGGATGCGATGAACCGACACGCGCGGGCCCGGCACGACCTGCAGGTTGACCGCCACGGTGCGATCCTCGCGGTTCGGCGTCGGGATCGGGTTGACCTTGGCGAAGGCGTAGCCGACGTTGCTGAGCGAATTGGTGATCGCATCAGCGCTGTATTCCAGCAGCGCGCGCGAGAAGATGTCGCCCGCCTTGGGGATCACGTACTTCTCGATCTCGGCCTGCGGCAGCACGGTGTCGCCGGTGACCTTGATCTCGGAAATCTTGTACTGCTCGCCTTCGGTGACGCCGGCGGTGATGAACATGTCGCGCTTGTCGGGACTGATCGCCACCTGGGTGGAATCGATGTTGAAGTCCACGTAGCCGCGGTCCAGATACCAGGAGTTGAGCTTCTCCAGGTCGCCGGACATCTTTTCCTTGGAGTACTGGTCATCGCGGCGGTACCACGAAGCCCAGTTGTGCTCCTTGGATTCCCAGCCGGCCAGGATGTCCTCGTTGTCGTACTTCTCGGTGCCGATCAGGTTGACGTGGCGGATCTTGGCCGCCTTGCCTTCCTTGATCGCGATGGCGACATCGACGCGGTTGCGGTCCAGCGGGCTCACCGTCGGGGTGATCTCGACGTTGTACTTGCCGCGGTTGTTGTACTGGCGGGTCAGTTCCTGGGTCACGCGGTCCAGGCTCAGGCGGTCGAAGGTGCCGCCTTCGGTCAGGCCGATGTCGGTCAGGCCCTTGAGCAGCTCTTCGGACTTGATGTCCTTGTTGCCAGTCACGGTGAGCTTGTTGATCGCCGGACGCTCCTTGACCGTGATGACCAGGATGTTGCCCTGGCGGTCAAGCTGCACGTCCTCGAAGAAGCCGGTGCGGTACAGGGCGCGGATCGACTCGCCCACCTTGGCATCGTCCACGGTATCGCCGCGGTTCACCGGCAGGTAGGTGAAGACCGTGCCGGAGGAAATGCGCTGCAACCCGTCCACGCGGATGTCGCTGGCCACGAACGGCTCGGCCGCCAGGGCGAGTGCGGGCACGCTGAGGCCGGTGGCAAGGGCGAGGGCAAGCAGGCGGCGAGTGGGAAATCTCGTCATGTCACATCCGGTTGAGCGGGTTCGTTGTTGCAGGGGTGCCGGCGTAAGACGACGACAGCGCGGATAAGTTCAAACCAGGGCCGGTCCACAGGCGCCGGTTCATCGGGGCAGGGGGCCGAGCAGGTCGTTGTAGAACGCCAGTCCCATCAGTCCGGCCAGGATCGCCAGGCCCACGTACTGGCCGGCGATCATGACGCGCTCGCTGAGCGGGCTGCCCTTGACCAACTCGATAAGGTAATACAGCAGGTGTCCGCCGTCCAAGATCGGAATGGGCAGGAAGTTGAGGATGGCCAGGCCCAGCGACAGGGTGGCGAGGAAGTACAGAAACCAGTCCACGCCGCGTTTGGCCGAGGCATTGGCGGCGCGGGCGATGCCGACCGGGCCGGAAACGTTCTTCAGCGAAGCCTGGCCTGTCACCAGCCGTTTCATCATGCCCAGGGTATCGGCGGTCATCCGGCCGGTCTCGCGCAGCGCGGCGGGGACCGCGGCCAGCGGGCCGTACTGGTCGCGCACATCGTAGGCCGGCGCCTGGCCGGCGGCCATGGCCACGCCGATGCGCCAGCCGCCCGGCGCGGCGGCGTCCTGGCGCGGGGTCAGTTCCAGGGCCAGGCGTTCGCCTTCGCGATCGACTTCGACCATGCCGGGGCCGCCGCGCTTGCCCAGCGCCGCGATCTGCGGCTGCACCTGGTCGGCCGAGTCGATGCGCTGGCCGTCGATGGCCAGGATGCGGTCGCCTGGCAACAGCACGCCGTCGGCCGGCGTGCCCGGCGCCACTTCGGAGACCAGCGCCTGGCGCTGCTGGAAGCGCCAGGTGAGTCCGGACAGTTCCGGCACCTGCGATTCGGTGAAGCCCTCCGGCAGGTGCGACAACGGCAGCTGCAGCTTGCGCTCGTCGCCTTCGGCGCTTTGCACCTGCAGTTGCGCGTCGCGCCGGTCCAGCGCCGCCAGGGTCAGGGCGATGCTGGTCTGCGCCCAGCTCTGCACCGGGCGCCCGTCCACTCCGACGATGCGGTCACCGGCCTGCAAGCCGGCTTCCGCGGCCAGGCCCTGCACCGGGCCTACGGTAGCCGAATAGTCCGCGCGCCCGACCAGGAACATGACCCACAGCAGGGCCAGGCACAGGATGACGTTGGCCAGCGGCCCGGCCGCGACGATGGCGATGCGCTGCCACACGGGCTTGTGGTTGAAGGCCAGGGCGCGCTCGGCCGGGTGCACGTTGCCCTCGCGCTCGTCGAGCATGCGCACGTAGCCACCCAGCGGCAGCGCGGCGATGACGAACTCGGTGCCATGGCGGTCGCGGCGCGTCCACAGCGGCCGGCCAAAGCCCACCGAGAAGCGCAGGACCTTGACCCCACAGCGGCGCGCCACCCAGAAGTGGCCAAATTCGTGGAACGTCACCAGCAAGCCGAGGCTGACGATCATCCACCAGACGGAGCCGATGAAGTCAGCCATGGAGGTGGCGCGAAGGCAAAGAAGACTCAGGCATGCGTGGCGTGGCGGGTCAGGGCGGCGGCGGTAGTGCGACGGGCGTCGGCGTCGGCCGCGAGCAGGGCCTCCAGCGTATCCGCATTTGTGACCGGCAGCGTAGACAGGGCGTGCTGAACCAGCGCCGGAATGGCGAGAAATCCGACCCGGCCTTCGAGGAACGCGGCCACCGCCACTTCGTTGGCGGCATTGAGAATGGCTGGCGCGGTGCCGCCGGCGCGCATCGCCTCCCAGGCCAGCGCCAGGCAGGGGAAGGCGTCCAGGTCGGGCGCCTCGAAATCGAGCCGGCCCTGCTGCAGCAGGTCCAGGCCGGCCACGCCGGACTCGACCCGCTCCGGCCAGGCCAGGCCGACGGCCAGCGTCGTGCGCATGTCCGGCAGGCCCATCTGCGCCAGCGTGGAGCCGTCCACGAATTCGACCAGCGAATGCACCAGGCTTTGCGGATGCACCCACACGCCGATGCGCTCGGCGGCCAGGCCGAACAGGTGATGCGCCTCGATCACCTCCAGGCCCTTGTTCATCAGCGTGGCCGAGTCGACCGAGATCTTCGGCCCCATCGACCACTTCGGGTGCGCCACGGCCTGCGCCGGGGTGACATCGGCAAGCTGCGCGCGGCTGCGGCCACGGAACGGGCCGCCTGAGGCCGTCAGCACCACCCGGCGGACGCCGCGGCTGGCATCGCAGGAACGCAGGCACTGGAAGATCGCGCTGTGTTCGCTGTCGATGGGAATGATTTCGGCGCCGGCGGCCTGCGCGTGGCGCATCAACAGTTCACCGGCCAGTACCAGCGATTCCTTGTTGGCCAGCAGCAGGCGCTTGCCGGCGCGGGCGGCGGCCAACGTCGAAGGCAGCCCGGCGGCGCCGACAATGGCGGCCACGACGGTGTCGCATTCCGGCGCGGCGGCGAACGCGTCGAGCGCCTCGGCGCCGGCATGGGCGCGGGTCGCCAGGCCGGCAGCGCGCAGGCCGTCGCGCAGGGCGGCAAAGCATTCCGGGTCGGCGACGATCGCATCGTCGGGCTGGTGCCGCGCGCACAGCGCGACCAGGGCGGGGACATTGCGCCCGGCGGCCAGCACGCGCGCGCGCAGGCGCTGCGGATGGCGCGCGATGACATCCAGCGCCGAGGCACCGATGGAGCCGGTCGCGCCGAAGACGGCGACCTGGCGGAGGGCGGGGGCCGGGGACATGGCTGCGATATCGGCGCGGCTCAAAGGCCGAGGATTTCCTTGCCCAGCACGAACACCGGCAGCGCGGCGAGCACGCCGTCGATGCGGTCGAGCACGCCACCATGGCCCGGGATCACGTTGCCCGAATCCTTGGCGCCGGCCTGGCGCTTGAGCAGGCTTTCAAACAGGTCGCCCAGTACCGAGGCCAGCACCGTGACCGCGGCCACGCCAAGCAGGGCCGGCATCTGCGCCAGCGTGGCGCCGGCCAGCGCGCCGAAGGCGGCGGCGGCGATCAGGCCGGCCAGCAGCCCGCCGAGCAGGCCCTCGACGGTCTTGTTCGGGCTGATCCGCGGCGCCAGCTTGTGCCGGCCGAAATGGCGGCCAGCGAAGTAGGCGCCGGAGTCGGCGGCCCAGACGATGGCCAGGGCGGTGAGCAGCCAGCGATGGCCATGCGGCTGTTCGGCATGGATCAGCACCAGCGCCGACCATGCCGGCACGATCGCCAGACTGCCGGCCGCCAGCTTGAGCGCGCGCGCATAGCTGCCCTGGTCGGCGCCGAAGTTGAAAAAGCGCAGCCACAGCAATGCCAGCAGCCACCAGGCCACGCCGATCAGGCTGGCCAGCTGGAACAGCACCAGTGATGCGCCCGATGCCCATACCAGCAACACCATCAGCAGCAGGTTGAGCACCAGGAGCACAGTGCGCGGCAGGCTGTCGTCGATGCCGGAGAGCTTGAGCCATTCCCACAGGCCGGTCAGGAACACGATGGCGGCCAGCGCCGCCAGCCATTCGGTCGGCAGGAACAGCATGGCGCAGATGGCGACCGGCGCCATGATCAAGGCAGCGATGACGCGGGTCCTGGTCATGCGGGCGTGGTCTCGGTTCGGGCGGCGATCTGGGCGCTGGTCAGGCCGAAACGGCGCTCACGCTGCGCGTAGTCGTCGAAGGCCTGCTGCAGGAGGGTGGCGTCGAACTCGGGCCACAGGGCTTCGGTGAACCACAGCTCGGTGTAGGCGAGCTGCCACAGCAGGAAATTGCTGATGCGGGTGTCGCCGCCGGTGCGGATGAACAGATCCGGCGGCGGCAGGTCGGCCAGCGCGACGTGGCTGCCGAGCAGGGTTTCGTCGATCGCTTCGGGGGCCAGGCGGCCGGCGGCCACTTCCACGGCCAGAGCGCGCGCGGCGTGCACGATGTCCTGGCGCCCGCCGTAGCTGGCGGCAATGGCCAGCACCAGGCGCTGGTTACCGGCGGTGGCGCGTTCGGCCGCTTCCATGCGTTCGGCAATGGCCGGGGCGAAACGCCCGCGCTCGCCGATGAAACGCACCTGCACGCCGCGCCGCTGCAGCTCTTCGACCTCGCGGTCGAGCGCGTGCAGGAACAGCTTCATCAGGCCGTCGACTTCTTCCTGCGGGCGGCCCCAGTTCTCGCTGGAAAAGGCGAACAGGGTCAGCACCTGGACGCCCTTGTCCAGGCAGAAATCGATGGTGCGGTTGACCGCGCGCGCGCCGGCGCGATGGCCGATGATGCGCGGCCGCCGCCGGCGCTGGGCCCAACGGCCGTTGCCATCCATGATGATGGCCAGATGGCGGGGCAGGGACATCGATCCGGGGTCCGGGCGCGAGGCCGTCGACGACATGCGTCAGACGGCCATCAGTTCCTGTTCCTTGGCCCTGACCACATCGTCGACATCCTTGATCGCCTTGTCGGTCAGCTTCTGGATCTCTTCCTCGGTGCGGCGCACCTCGTCCTCGGTGACGGCCTTGTCCTTGAGCAGATCCTTGACCTGCTGGTTGGCGTCGCGGCGGATGTTGCGGATCGCGACCTTGCTGTCCTCGCCTTCGCTGTGCACGACCTTGGACAGTTCCTTGCGGCGCTCCTCGGTCAGCGCCGGCAGGTTGAGGCGGATGGTGGTGCCGGCGGTGTTGGGGGTCAGGCCCAGGTCGGAGGCGAGAATCGCCTTCTCCACCGCGCCGACCATCTGCTTTTCCCACGGGGTGATGGTCAGCGAGCGCGCGTCGGAGACGGCGACGCTGGCGACCTGGCTCAGCGGCATTTCCGAGCCGTAGTAGTTGACCTTCAGGTGTTCGACCAGCGCGGTCGACGCGCGGCCGGTGCGCACCTTGATGAGCGTGTGGCGCAAGGCCTCGATGCTCTTGGCCATGCGGGTCTGTGCGTCTTGTTTGATCTCGTTGAGCATCGCCGGGCGTCCTGGTGTATCTGAATCGGCCGATTATATCGGAAGCGTGCCGGCCCGGCCGGGCACTTGCGCGCCGCGAGCCGGCGGGGATCGGGTGGAACGGGGATCAGCTGCGGCCGTGGACCAGGGTGCCGATGCGTTCGCCACGCAGGATGCGCAGCAGCACGCCGGGCTGGCCCATGTCGAAGATGCGCAGTGGCAGGTCGCTGTCGCGGGCCAGGGCGAAGGCGGCGGTGTCCATCACTTCCAGGCCCTGGCCGATGACCTCGTCGTAGCTGAGCGCGTCATATTTGACCGCGTTGGCGTGCTTCTTCGGGTCCTTGTCGTACACGCCATCGACCTTGGTGGCCTTGAGCAGCAGGTCGGCGCCGATCTCGATGGCGCGCAGCGCGGCGCCCGAATCGGTGGTGAAGAAGGGGTTGCCGGTGCCGGCGGCGAAGATCGCGATGCGGCCCTTTTCCAGGTGGCGGATCGCGCGGCGGCGGATGAAGTCCTCGCACACGTCGTTGATCTTGATCGCGCTCATCACCCGGACCTTGGCGCCGAGCTTTTCCAGCGCATCCTGCATGGCCAGGGCGTTGATCACCGTGGCCAGCATGCCCATCTGGTCGCCGGTGACCCGGTCCATGCCGCCGGCGGCCAGGCCGGCGCCGCGGAAGATGTTGCCGCCGCCGATGACCAAGGCCACTTCGGCGCCGGCATGCTGGGCCTCGATCACTTCATGGGCCAGGCGGTTGATGATCTTCGGGTCGATTCCGTAGTCCTCATCTCCCATCAGCGCCTCCCCGGAAAGTTTGAGCAGGATGCGGCGATAGGCGAGTTCGGACATGGGGGACTCCGTGGATGGCGGGCAAACGCGGGCGATTCTAGCGGAAACGCCGTAGAGCCGCGTTGCGGTTCACCGCGCTGTAACAGTTCCGTTAATTGCCCGCACGCCGCAACTCAGGTGGTCGCGGGCTCGGCGTAGACCGTCACCCGGTTGCGTCCGCGATGCTTGGAGCGGTACAGCACGTTGTCGGCGGCCTTGAGCAGGGCATCGACGCTGTCGAACAGGCGGCCGTCGCCCTGGGTCGCCAGTCCGGCGGAAAAGGTGATGTGCAGCGGGCCTGATTCGAGCTGCGCCATCGGCACGCGCACGGTTTCGGCAAGGATGCGCTGCACCACCGCCAGCGCGGCCTCGGCCGGGGTGTTGGGCAGGATGACCAGGAATTCCTCGCCACCGAAGCGCGCCACCGTGTCGCTGGTGCGCAGCAGGCGCTGCAGCGACTGCGCGAAGTTGCGCAGGACCTCGTCGCCGACCAGATGCCCGTGCACGTCGTTGACGCGCTTGAAGTCGTCCAGGTCGATGAAGGCCACCGACAGCGGCCAGCCGTGGCGCACGGCGATGTCGAATTCGTGTTCGAGGGTGGGGCCGAGCTGGTGGCGGTTGTAGACGCCGGTCAGCGCGTCGCGGCTGGCCTGCTCGGCCAGATGGCGGGCGCGGTGTTCGGACTCGTCGGCCTGGCGGCGCGCGTCGGCCACCGATTGCAGCTCGCGCAGGTTGCGCAGGGTGGACAGTTCGCGCGCCTGGTCGATGATCGATTCGATCAGTTCCGGCTGCTGGATGCGCACGTCGAACAGCGCGCCGACCTCCGGCAGCATCTCGCCAATGCGTTCGAGCACCTTCTCGAAGCGCTCGCGGTCCAGCTGCAGCACTTCCTGCACGCGCTGCTGGGCGTGCTCGCGCGCGGCGGCGGGGTCGTCGCCCAGCCAGATGTCGGCCACGCAGTTGGACAGCGCCACGCAGGCAGCGAAGGGTTCGCGGCCATCGGCCGGGCTTTCGCTGCGCCCGATCGCGTTGCACAGGTACTCGGGCAGCTGCCAGTGCCGCGCGATCCAGGCGCCCACCTCGGCATGGTCGCCGCCGAACTCGGCGCGCTCGGCTTCGGTCAGGCCGGCGGGGTCGCGCTCGGCCGCGGCGTGCAGCTGCGGGTAGCGATCGGGCGCCACCTGCAGCAGGGCGAGCATGCCGATGTCCTGCAGCAGGCCGGCCAGCATCAGTTCCTCCGGCTTGCGCAGGCCGCGCGCCTGACCCAGGACGCGGCCGGCCAGCGAGCAGACCACGCTGCGGTGCCACAGGCGCTCGTGCAGCGCGCTGCCGCCAAAGCTGCGGCGCAGGCCCTGGACCATGGAAAAGCCCAGCGCCAGGCTCAAGGTGGCGTTGAGGCCGAGCATCGTCAGTGCCTGACCGAGGTTGTCGATGCGCCGGCGGCTGGCGTACAGCGGCGAATTGGCGATGCGCAGCATGCGCGCGCTGAGCGCCATGTCCATGGCGATGACCTGGGCAGTGGTCGCCATGTCCACTTCAGGGTCCTGCGCGAGCTCGATCACCCGCAGCGCGATGCCGGGCGGCGAGGGCAGGTTTCGGCAATGGGCGAGGGTAGCCGCGAGGTCAGGGCGCATGTGCGATATTTTGCTGCTGTTAAGGCAAAGAATACATGGCCGTCACGTTTTTGGGTGGGGGCCTTGGAGGGGTTAGCGGCCGGGCGCGGGAAAAACGTAGGGCGGCGTGTTGGCCGACCGGGAATCCATCGGATTTCCCAGCCCACAAAAGAAAAGAGCCGCGGGGCAACCCCGCGGCTCTTTCTTCAAGCATCCCGCCAATCAGGCAGGAAGCATCAGGCCAGACCGGCCTGCTTCATCACTTCGGCGGCGTAATCCTCGACCACCTTCTCGATGCCCTCGCCGACCACCAGGCGCTGGAAACCGACCACGTCGGCGCCGGCGGCCTTGACCACCTGCTCGACCGTCTTGTCGCTGTCCAGCACGTACGGCTGGCCGTACAGGGTGACCTCGTTGACGATCTTGTTGATCTTGCCGCTGATGATCTTTTCCAGGATCTCGGCCGGCTTGGCCTTGTCCTTCTCGGACATCTTGGCCAGCTCGATTTCCTTCTCCTTGGCCACGAATTCGGCCGGCACGTCCGCCGCCTTGTTGTGCGGCGGGTTCATCGCCGCCACGTGCATGGCCAGGCCACGCGCCAGTTCCTCGGTGCCACCGGCCACTTCGACCAGCACGCCGATGCGGCCGCCGTGGACGTAGGCCGCGATCTGGTTGTTGCTGTCGATGCGCACCAGGCGACGGATCTGGATGTTCTCGCCGAGCTTGGCGATGGCCGCCGCGCGGGCTTCCTCGACCGTCTCGCCGCTGGGCAGCTTGGCGCTCTTCAGCGCTTCGGCATCGGCCGCGCCGGAGGCCAGGGCGGCCTGGGCGACGGTGTCGGTGAAGGCCAGGAAGTTACCGTCCTTGGCGACGAAGTCGGTCTCGGAGTTGATCTCGACCAGCACGGCCTTGCCGCCGGCCTGGGCCGCGGCGATGCGGCCTTCGGCGGTGACGCGGTCAGCCTTCTTGTCGGCCTTGGCCAGGCCCGACTTGCGCAGCCATTCGGCCGCCGCGTCGATGTCGCCAGCGTTCTCGGTGAGCGCCTTCTTGCACTCCATCATGCCGGCGCCAGTGCGCTCGCGCAGTTCCTTGACCAGGGAAGCAGTGATTTCCACGGTATGACCTCGATGATTGCTTGCGGCGGGCGGCAGCCCGCCTTGGGAATGGGGAGGGGCGGTGCGCCCCAGGCGGCGGCCAATGCCGCCGCGAGCCGGTCGCCGCGCCAGCGTGGCGCGGCGACGTGGCAGTCCGATTACTCGGCCGCGGCTTCGTCAGCCTTCTTGGCAGCGGCCTTCTTGGCCGGCGCGCGGCGGGCCGTCTTGGCCTCGTCGCCGGCGGCTTCGGCAAACTCTTCCTCACGCACGGAGGCCGAGTTCGGCGCAGCAGCCTTGCCTTCCAGCACCGCGTCGGCGGCGGCACGGGCGTACAGCTGCACCGCGCGGATGGCGTCGTCGTTGCCCGGGATGGCGTAGTCGACCAGGGCCGGGTCGTAGTTGGTGTCGACCACCGCGATCACCGGGATGCCGAGCTTCTTGGCTTCCTTGATGGCGATGTCTTCGTGGCCGATGTCGATGACGAACAGCGCGTCCGGCAGGCGGTTCATTTCCTTGATGCCGCCCAGCGAGGCTTCCAGCTTGTCGCGCTCGCGGCGCAGGCCCAGCACTTCGTGCTTGACCAGCTTGTCGAAGGTGCCGTCGGTCTCGGCCGACTCCAGTTCCTTCAGGCGGGCGACCGACTGCTTGACGGTGCGGAAGTTGGTCAGGGTGCCGCCCAGCCAGCGCTGGGTCATGTACGGCATGCCGCAACGCTCGGCTTCTTCCTTGATGGAGTCGCGGGCGCTGCGCTTGGTGCCCAGGAACAGGATGGTGCCGCGCTTCTGCGCGATGCTCGAAAGGAAGTTCATCGCGTCGTTGAACAGCGGAACGGTCTTTTCGAGGTTGATGATGTGGATCTTGCCGCGCGCACCGAAGATGTACGGGGCCATCTTCGGGTTCCAGTAACGGGTCTGGTGGCCGAAGTGGACGCCGGCTTCGAGCATCTGGCGCATGGTGACCTGGGGCATTGCATTACTCCTGATGGGGAACCGGCCGCGGGAAAGGAGGCGGCCCGCCGTTGGGGCGGAAAGGTTCCGGGGTTGGGCTTCCCTGTCGTCTCCGTGTCGAACCCCTTGCGGGGCACCCCGGCACGGATGGTGGCGGCAGGTGTGGATTCGGCGCTGACGTGCGACGTGGACGGCTCGCCCGGGAGGCGAACCCGCGGATCATACCGGGTCGGGCCGGTCCCGGCAAACCGGCGCGGTGGCGGGCGCCGGCGGGGGAGGCGGGGCGGCGCGGGCGGGGCGTATCAGGCAAGGCGCCAATCGCGTTCAGATTCATGCCGGATCGGCGATAATCGGCGCCATGACCGTGAACCTCAAGACCCCCCAGGAAATCGAGCTGATGCGGGTGGCCGGCCGCCTGGCCGCTGAAGTGCTCGACATCATCACTCCGCACGTCAAGCCCGGCGTCACCACCGCCGAGCTGGACCGCATCTGCCATGACCACATCATCAACGTGCAGCAGGCGATCCCGGCCAACGTCGGCTATCGCGGCTTTCCCAAGACCGTGTGCACCTCGGTCAACAATGTCATCTGCCATGGCATCCCGAGCGAAGCGAAGGTGCTCAAGGAAGGCGACATCGTCAACATCGACGTCACCGTGATCAAGGATGGCTGGCATGGCGACACCAGCCGCATGTACTACGTCGGCACGCCGTCGGTGATGGCGCGGCGCCTGGTCGAAGCGACCAAGGAGGCCATGTGGCGCGGCATCCGCGCGGTCAAGCCCGGCGCCACGCTGGGCGATGTTGGCCATGCGATCCAGCAGTACGCCGAAGGCGAGCGCTTCAGCGTGGTGCGCGAGTACTGCGGGCACGGCATCGGCAAGGTCTACCACGACGAGCCGCAGGTGCTGCATTACGGCCGCCCGGGCGATGGCCTGGTGCTCAAGCCCGGCATGACCTTCACCATCGAGCCGATGATCAACGAGGGCACGCGCTACACCAAGGTGCTGCCCGATGGCTGGACCGTGGTCACCAAGGACCGCAAGCTCTCGGCGCAGTGGGAACACATGGTCGCGGTGACCGAGGACGGCGTGGACGTGCTGACGCTGTCGCCCAACGATCCCGGCCACGCGTGACCGGCCAGCCTGCCGCCGCCGGCTGCGAAAGTGGCGTCGCCCGTGATGGCGACTGGGCGGCGCAGGCACGGCAACTGCTGGCCCAGGGCGATGCGCGGCTGGGTCGGCGCTTCGACCAGGGCGACGACATCGACCGACTGGTGGCACTGCGCGCGCGCGCGGTTGACCAGTTGATCCGCGACGCCTGGCGCCGCTGCATTCCCGCCGATGCCGCGCTGTCCCTGCATGCCGTGGGCGGCTATGGCCGCGGCGAGCTGTTCCCGCGTTCGGACATCGACGTGCTGGTGCTCGGCGAGCCGGATGCGCAGCAGCAGCACGAGGCGGCCATCGCGCGCCTGTTCGCGCTGCTGTGGGACGCCGGCCTGGCGGTCAGCCATGCGGTGCGTTCGAGCGCGCAATGCACCGCGGCCGCCGCCGACCAGACGGTACTGACCGCATTGATCGAATCGCGGCCGGTGCTCGCCGATGCCACCGCCGTCGCCGCGCTGGCCGAGGCCATCGCGCCGTCGCGGCGCTGGCCGCCGCGCGAATACTTCATCGCCAAGCGCGAGGAACTGCAGGCCCGGCACCAGCGCTATGGCGACACCGCCGACAACCTCGAACCGGACCTCAAGGACGGCCCGGGCGGCCTGCGCGACCTGCACACGCTGGGTTGGATGGCGCTGCGCGCGTTTGGCGTGCATGACCTGGAGGCCCTGGTCGGGCTGGGCCACCTGGGTCCGGACGAAGCCGCCGCGCTGCGCCGCGAGCGCCGCGAACTGGCACGCCTGCGCTACGGCCTGCACCTGGTCGCCAACCGCCCCGAAGAACGCCTGCGCTTCGATTACCAGAAGGCGCTGGCGCAGCGCCTGGGCTACGTGGACGACCCCGAGAGCCTGGGCGTGGAAAAGATGATGCAGCGCTTTTACCGCAGCGCTGGCCTGGTGCGGCGGATCAGCGATCGCCTGCTGCAGCGCTTCGAGGAACAGTTCGATGGCGAAGCAGTCCCCGAAGCGCTGGGCGAGGGCTTCTCGCTGCGCCGCGGCTATCTCGCCGCCGACGCATCGGACTGGCCGGCGCAGGATGTGCTGCAAGTGTTTGCGCTGTTCGCCACCTGGGCCGGCAACCGCGAAATCCGTGGCCTGCATTCGCTCACCGCGCGTGCCCTGGCCGAATACTTGCCGAAGCTGCCCGCCTACGACCAGGCCAGCGCCGCCGCGCGCGAGCGCTTCCTCGGTCTGCTGCGTGGCCCGCGCGCGGTGGAAACCCTGGCGCGCATGGCGCGGCTGGGCGTGCTGGGGCAATGGATTCCCGCGTTCGCGCAGGTGTCCGGGCGCATGCAGTTCGACCTGTTCCATGTCTACACCGTCGATCAGCACACGCTGATGGTCCTGCGCAACATCGCCCTGTTTGCCGGTGGCCGCGCCGACGAGCGCTTCTCGATCGCGCATGAAGTGTGGCCGCGCCTGCGCAAGCCGGAACTGCTGCTGCTGGCCGGCCTGTTCCACGACATTGCCAAGGGCCGTGGCGGCGACCATTCCGAACTCGGCGCGGTGGACGCGCGCGCCTTCTGCCAGGCGCATGCGCTCAGCGAAGGCGATACCGAACTGGTGGCCTGGCTGGTCGAGCAGCATCTGCGCATGTCGGTCACCGCGCAGAAGCAGGACATCTCCGACCCGGAGGTGATCCACCGCTTCGCCTCGCTGGTGGGCAGCCGCGAGCGCCTGGATTATCTGTATCTGCTGACCTGCGCCGATATCGCCGGCACCAGCCCCAAGCTCTGGAATGCCTGGAAGGACCGGCTGCTGGCCGACCTGTATTTCGCCGCGCGCCGCGCCTTGCGCGAGGGGCTGGAACATCCCGCGCCACGCGAGGAACGCCTGCGCGAAGCGCGCGAATCGACCCGCGCCCTGCTGCATGTGCAGGGTCTGGACGATGCCACCATCGACCGACAGTTCGCCGGCATGCCCGATGAAAGCTTCCTGCGCTTCCGTCCCGAGCAACTGGCCTGGCAGGCCGCCTCGCTGACCGAGGTCGAGATCGGCGGCACCCTGGTCAAGGCACGCCGCGCCGCGCCGGACAACGATGCGCTGGAAGTGTTCGTGTACTCGCCCGACCGCGACGGCCTGTTCGCCGCCATCGTGATGACGCTGGACCGCAAGGGCTACGGCATCCATCGCGCGCGCGTGCTGGATGCGCCGAACCACGCGATCTTCGACACCTTTGAAGTGCTGCCTGCCGACAGCTTCGCCGACGGCGATCCCGAACGCCTGGCCGCGGCGCTGAGCGACGCCCTGGCTGGCGACTTGCAGCGGCTGCGCCCTTCGCGCCGGGTGGTGCCGCGCCAGCTGCGGCATTTCCGCTTCGCCCCGCGCATCGACTTCAACGACAGCGCCGGTGGCCGCCGCACCCGGCTGAGCCTGGTGGCGCCTGATCGCCCCGGCCTGCTCGCCGATGTGGCGCAGGTGCTGCGCAGCCAGCACCTGCGCGTGCACGATGCGCGTATCGCCACCTTCGGCGAACGCGCCGAGGACCAGTTCCAGATCACCGACGAGCACGACCAGCCGTTGCCCGACACATCCAGGCAGGCCTTGCGCGATGCGCTCGCCGCCTGTCTTGACCCTGTTTGACTGTTTGACCTTCTGATTTCGGAGAAAGCACGTCCATGGCCAGCAAGCCCGCCGCCAAGAAGACCGCCAGGAAGACCGCAGCACCGGCCAAGGCCGCGCCGGCCAGGCCCGCGGCAAAAAAAGCCGCCAGCAAGCCCGCAGCCTCCACGCCAGCCGCGCCCAGCGCCGCGGCGGACAAGCAGCCGCGCGTGGCGGCCAAGCGCAGCCTGCACAAGCCGCCGGTGCCCGGCCATGAGGAATTGCGTTTCACCATCGAGAGCGCGTTCGAGCGCCGCGCCGCGTTGACCCCGGACGAGGTGGAAGGCTCCACCAAGCCGATCGTGGCCCGCGTCGTGGATGGCCTGGAGACCGGCGAGTTCCGGGTCGCCGAGCCGGATGGCCACGGCGGCTGGAAGGTCAACGAGTGGTTGAAGAAGGCGGTGCTGCTGTACTTCCGCGTCAACGACATGGCCGTGGTCGACGCGCGCCCGGCGCCATTCTGGGACAAGGTCGAGTCGCGCTTTGCCGGCTATGACGAGGCCAAGTTCCGCAAGGCCGGCGTGCGCGTGGTGCCTGGCGCGGTCGCGCGCCGCGGCAGCTACTTCGGCAAGGACGTGGTGCTGATGCCGAGCTTCACCAACATCGGCGCGCATGTGGGCGAGGGCACCATGGTCGATACCTGGGCCTCGGTCGGTTCGTGCGCGCAGATCGGCAAGCACTGCCATCTTTCCGGCGGCGCCGGCATCGGCGGCGTGCTCGAGCCGCTGCAGGCCAGCCCGACGATCATCGAGGACCATTGCTTCATCGGCGCGCGTTCGGAAATCGTCGAGGGCGTGGTGGTCGGCCACCACAGCGTGATCGGCATGGGCGTGTTCATCGGCCAGAGCACGCGCATCTACAACCGCGCCACCGGCGAGATCAGCTACGGCCGCGTGCCGCCGTACAGCGTGGTGGTGTCCGGTTCGCTGCCGGCCAAGGATGGCAGCCATTCGCTGTACTGCGCGGTCATCGTCAAGCAGGTTGATTCAAAGACGCGGGCCAAGACCAGCGTCAACGACCTGCTGCGCGGCCTGGCCGAGTGAGCGGGGGCAAGATGGCGGCGACGATCCACGGCCTGAAGAACTGCGACACCTGCAAGAAGGCGACGAAGTGGCTGGACCGCTTCGGCGTGGCCTACGCCTTTGTCGATTACCGCGACCACAAGCCCAGCCCGGAAACACTGGTGGACTGGGCAGGGCAGGCCGGTGGTTTCGACGCGCTGGTGAACAAGTCCTCCCCCACCTGGCGGCAGCTGCCCGACAACCGCAAGACACCCGGCAGCGAGGCCGAATGGAAGCTGCTGCTGCGCGAACATCCGCAGCTGGTGCGGCGGCCGGTGGTGGTGACCGAGGATGGCGTCGTGACCCAGGGCTTCAGCGACAACGGCTTCAAGCAGCGCTTCGGCGTCGGCTGACGCGGCCCACGCCGCAAGGAAACCACGATGTCCGATGTACTTGACCTCACCCGCGAACTGATCGCGCGCCCGTCGGTGACGCCAGATGACGCCGGCTGCCAGCAACTGCTGGCTGCGCGCCTGACAGCGGCCGGTTTCCGCTGCGAACACCTGCGCCTGGGCGAGGTGGACAACCTCTGGGCCACGCACGGCGATGCGTCCGGCGACGGCCCGGTGCTGCTGCTGCTCGGCCACACCGACGTGGTGCCGCCGGGCCCGCGCGAAGCCTGGGCCAGCGACCCGTTCGCGCCGCAGGTGCGCGACGGCCTGCTGTACGGCCGCGGCGCGGCGGACATGAAGGGCAGCGTCGCCGCCTTCGTGGTCGCGGCCGAGCGCTACGTTGCGGCGCATTCCGCGCACGCTGGCACGCTGGCGCTGTTGCTGACCTCCGATGAGGAGGGCGATGCCATCGACGGCGTGCGCCATGTTGCGCGGCTGTTTGCCGAGCGCGGCCAGCGCATCGACTGGTGCATCACCGGCGAGCCGTCGTCCACGAGCCGGCTCGGCGATTTGTTGCGGGTTGGCCGCCGCGGCAGCCTGTCGGCGACGCTGACGGTGCGTGGGGTGCAGGGCCATGTTGCGTACCCGCACAAGGCGCGCAACCCGATCCATCTGGCCGCACCGGCACTGGCCGAGCTGAGCGCGCGGCACTGGGACGATGGCTACGAGAGCTTCCCGCCGACCAGCCTGCAGATTTCCAATATCCATGCCGGGACTGGCGCCAACAACGTCATTCCCGGCGAACTGCAGGTGGCCTTCAACCTGCGCTACAACCCGCATTGGGATGCGCCGCGGCTGGAAGCGGAGATCACCGCGCTGCTGCAGCGTCACGGCCTGGATTTCGCGCTGCACTGGCATCGCAGTGGCGAGCCGTTCTACACACCCGAAGGCCGCCTGCGCGAAGTCGCGCGCGCGGTGCTGGGTGAGTTTGCCGGCGCGCCGCCGGAGGAAAGCACCGGCGGCGGCACCTCCGATGCGCGCTTCATCGCGCCGTTGGGCGCGCAATGCATCGAGGTGGGGCCGGTCAACGCCAGCATCCACCAGGTCGATGAGCACGTCGCCGTGGCCGACCTGGAAGCCCTGCCGGACCTGTACCAGCGGCTGATCGAACGCCTGCTCTGAGCGCGGCAGGCGTAGGAATCCTCGCATCCGATGCCACCTGACCGCATCGGTTGCCCCTGCAACGGTTGCGCCGCCGCGCCGGAGCGGTTAGCGTCGGCACATGCTTCGCCTGCCCGCCAACGTCGCCAACAACAACAACCGCAATAATCTGCGCGCGAATAATCGTGCGCGGCCGATGCGGGTCTGCGACTAGGCGAAGCAAGCAAAACACGCCCAGTGACCAGAAAACCCGCATCGGCCGATGCGGGTTTTTTGTTGCCCGCACGTTCCGCCACAGGTTGTCCGGTCGAGGGAGCCCTCTGCGTTTCCCCGACATCCCCAGGAGCCCGCACCATGTGTTCAATCTTCGGCATCTTCGATCTGCAAACCGGCGACGACGCCGGCACCCTGCGCCGGCAGGCGCTGGACCGCTCACAACGCCAGCGCCACCGCGGGCCGGACTGGAGTGGCATATACGCCGGCAGCGGGGCGATCCTGGTGCATGAGCGCCTGGCCATCGTCGATCCGGCCGGCGGTTCGCAGCCGCTGTTGTCGGCCGATGGCGAGCTGGCGCTGGCGGTCAATGGCGAGATCTACAACCACCGCGAGCTGAAGGCCGGTTTGCGCCAGGCGTACGCCTTCCAGACCGGCTCGGACTGCGAAGTGATCAGCGCGCTGTACCGGCAGGACACGCCCGAGGTGTTCCTCAACCAGCTCAACGGCATCTTCGCGTTCGCGTTGTGGGACGGTGCTCGCGGCGCGGCGCTGATCGCGCGCGATCCGATCGGCGTGTGCCCGCTGTACTGGGGCCACGATGGCGAAGGCCGGCTGCGCGTGGCTTCGGAAATGAAGGCGCTGGTGGAAGATTGCGCGGACGTGGCGCAGTTTCCGCCGGGCCATTACTTCGACACGGCCACTGGCGAGCTGGTGCGTTACTACCAGCGGCCGTGGCGCGAGGTGTCGGCGGTGGAGGGGGTGGCGGTGTCGCCGCAGGAATTGCGCGAGGCTTTCGAGCGCGCGGTGCATCGCCAGCTGATGACCGACGTGCCTTACGGCGTGCTGCTGTCGGGCGGCCTGGACTCGTCGCTGGTGGCGGCAGTGGCGGCACGTTACGCGCGGCACCGGGTGGAGGAGAACGACCGGGTCGAGGCGTGGTGGCCGCGGCTGCATTCGTTTGCGATCGGGCTGAAGGGTTCGCCGGATCTGGCGGCGGCGGAGGTGGCGGCCGCAGCACTGGGCACGGTGCACCACGGTTTCGAGTACACGTTCGAGGAAGGGCTGGATGCGTTGCCGGAGGTGATCCGGCACGTGGAAACCTATGACGTGACGACGATCCGTGCGTCGACGCCGATGTTCCTGCTGGCGCGGCGGATCAAGGCGATGGGGGTGAAGATGGTGCTGTCCGGTGAGGGCAGTGACGAGATCTTTGGCGGCTATCTGTATTTCCACAAGGCGCCGAACGCGCGGGAGTTCCACGAGGAGCTGGTGCGCAAGCTGGACGCGTTGCACAACTACGACTGCCTGCGGGCAAACAAGTCGATGATGGCGTGGGGGGTGGAGCCGCGGGTGCCGTTCCTGGACGTGGAGTTCCTGGAGGTGGCGATGCGGATGGATGCCACGCACAAGATGGTGGGCACGCGGGCGGATGGTTCGCGGCGGATCGAGAAGGCGGTGTTGCGGGAGGCATTCGCGGGGTATCTGCCGGATTCGATTCTGTGGCGGCAGAAGGAGCAGTTTTCTGACGGAGTGGGTTATGGCTGGATCGACGGGCTGAAGGCGCATGCCGAGGCGCAGATCAGTGACCGGGTATTGAGTGCGGCGGAGCGGCGCTTTCCGCATAACCCGCCGCAGACGAAGGAGGCTTACTACTACCGGCACCTGTTCGAGCAGTTCTTTCCGAGCCATGCGGCGGCGGAGACGGTGCCGGGCGGGAAGTCGATTGCGTGTTCGTCGCCGGCGGCGATTGCGTGGGACGCGAGTTTCGCGAAGATGGCCGATCCCTCGGGGCGGGCCGTGGCCGGGGTGCATGAGCAGGCGTTGGCTGGTTGAGTTGTGCGGCGGGTCGGTTGCGTGGAGTGATCGCGAGGGCGAGGTTGGCTGGCCGCGATGTTGATCGGCTTGCGTGGCTTTGCGTGTGGCAGCCGGGGGCAGGCCCTGCCAGGACACGACGTAAACCCATCCCTGGGGTCTCCTAGGCAACATCCATGTTGCCTAGGGTCCTGGCAGGGCCTGCCCCCGGCTGCCCGACAGATCGCGATTGCGGATGGGAAAGCGGGTCTGCGCGAGCTGATGGTGGCTGAGGAGGTTGTGGGATTCAGCGGGGGTAGTTGTAGGAGGGGCTTCAGCCCCGACAGGCGGGGTCGCGATCTGCCGGATGGCGGTCGCGGCTGAAGCCGCTCCTACAGTGCACCTATCAGCGCATCCATTTGGAATTGGAGGCGGCGGTTTGGGGCCGCCATCATTTCAGGGTCAACACATACCGCGCTGGCCCCGGCAAGAACGGGGTTGGCTCACCTCGCGCCCAATCCTCGTGGCCTGCGCCCCAGAACGGCGACAGGGGGTGGCCGCTCTGGCCGCCCGGCATGTGGATGTAGCCCTGGTCCTCGTGGCCGGGGGACACCACCATGCGTTCGGAGGCGCCAAAGGCCGGCCCCTGCACGCGCGGCATGTCACGGTCGCCGGGCAGCGCCTGCGCGGGCATGCACAGGCTGCTGCGCGCGAACGTCGGCAACGCGCGGGAGATGGGGTGGCAGATCGCGGTGGTGTTGCGCGCGCCCCAGGTCCAGGCGGACGGATCGGGCGAATCGGCGCTGAGTTCCTGCTCGGTCTGGCGCGCGGCGTCGGCCAGAAGATCGTCCCAGCTGGTGAAGCGTGTGGGCGCGGCAGAAGTCGATTGCTTGGCGGCTTCCTTCGCGGCTGCCGGGACATGGACCGGCGGCAGCAGGTGGGCGGGGCGCTGCTGCAGCAGCGGCCAGGCGATACCCTCGAGCTGGGCACGCGGCGGTGGCAGGTAGGCGTCGCCGAGTCTGGCGCGTGCGTCGGCGGTAAGGCCGTCGAGAATGCGGTCGAGCACCTGGTCGCGGAAGGCGCGTACCACGCGGTAGCTGACCGACGCGGTCGAGGCGCGGCCATCCCACTGCCGCGTCGCCACTTCCAGGCGGCGCAGTGCGGGTTCCTCGCTGGGTTCGACCACCTGTCGCAACAGCGGCCACCAGCGTTGCAGGAACAACGCGCGGTCGTCGAGCTGGATCGCCAGCAGGTCGCGTTCGCTGAAGCGCTCGCGGGCGAACAGGTCATCGCGAATCTGCCGCGCGCGAGCACCCAGGTCATAGCCGCCATTGCCGACTACGGCCAGGGTGGCGTCATCGACGATGCGGTTGTTGGCGGTCCACAGGCGGTGGGTGGGCGGGTCGATGACGCTCGGCGCGGCATCGGTGCGCAAGGGCCAGGGCGCACAGCTTGCAGCCGTTTCATCCTTGCGCGGCACGGTCGGGTCGCGCTCGATCGTGCCCGGCGTGCAGCCCGGCCCGCGATCCGGGCGTGCGCCGATGATGCGCCAGGCAATGCGGCCGCTGCTGTCGGCCAGCATCAGGTTCTGCGCGGGAATGCCGGAGCGGTCGGCGACGGCCAGGGCCTGGTCCAGATTGCCGGCGCGAGCGATGTCGATGAAGTCCAGGCGCACCGCGCCGGGCAGCTGCGCGGCCCAGCGCAGGGTGAGCAGGCTGCCGTCGGGATTTTCCTCCAGCACCGGACCCCAGTCGCTCTCGCGGACCTTGAACGGCACCGGCGCGGCACCAGCCACGCGAATCGTCTCCTGATACTCGTGCAGTCGGGGTTTTGCGCCGGCGGGGATGCGCGCGTAGTCGGCAGTGTCGATGTAGCTGTTGGTGAAGCCCCAGGCCACGTGCCCGTTGCTGCCGACGATCACCGCGGGAATGCCGGGCAGGGTGAAGCCGGACACATCGACGCGGCCGCCGGGCGCGCGCGGATCGGGATAGCGCAGGCGCGCGCGGAACCAGATGTTGGGCGCGCGCAGGCTCAGGTGCATGTCATCGGCCAGAATGGCGCGGCCGTCGGCGGTGAGCGCAGCGGACACGGCAAAGTTGTTGCTGCCGACCACGTCCGCGGCTTCAGTGTGTTGCGTGGGTGCGGAGGCGGGTGCAGTCCTGCGCAAGTCCAGAGCCGCTGCGTCCGGCAGCTGCGCATCACCCCGCGCGCTGCCCAGCAGCGGCGCGTCCCAGCTGCTGCCGTCGTGCGCGAGCAGGGCGTAGAGCGCGGGCGGCGCCACTTCGCGGATGCGTGCCAGGGCCAGTTCGCCGCGATTGCGGCTGTCCTGCAGGTCGCCATACATCGCCAGGCCGACGAGGATCGAATCGTCCAGGGCCCAGGCACGCGGGCGCTGCCGCAGCAGCAAGTACGGCCAGGGCCGGGTGCTCAGCGCTTGCAGGCCGGCGTTGGCGCCGTCGCGATAGGCATCGAGGATGGGCCGCTGCTGGCCGAGCGAGGCGTCCAGGTGTGCATTCACCCGCGCGCGCAGGCGGTGTACCCGATTTTGCCGGTCTGTATCCAGGGCCGCCGGGCCGAACAGTTCGGACAGTTCACCCGCGGCCACGCGGCGCATCAGGTCCATCTCGAAATAGCGTTCCTGCGCATGCACATAGCCCAGCGCACGCATCGCATCGGCCTCGCTGGCTGCATCGATGGTGACCACGCCCAGGGCATCGCGTTCGATCCTCACCGGTGCGCCCAGCCCGGCCAGGGCGTGCTCGCCTTCGGTGGCGGGCAGGCTGCCGTGCAACGCCAGCCAGCACGCGAGCGCGGCCAGGAGGATCAGGACGACGAGGAGGATGGCCGCGCGCAGCAGCCAGCGACCGATTCGGTTGCGCATGTGTTTCCCCAGGGTGCCGGCCGATTGTATGCCGCACACGCCACACCCGCATGACAGCGCCAAGTGATACTGATTCCGATTAGAACGCCGCCCCTGGCATTGGTGCACCATGCGCGGCATCGCAAGCCGTCCCGCAGGAGTCCACATGAAAGGCCAACCCGAAGTCGTCGAATGCCTCAAGCAGTTGCTGCGTGGCGAGCTGGCCGCACGCGACCAGTATTTCCTGCATTCGCGCCGCTACGAGGACCAGGGCCTGCAGGCGCTGTACGAGCGCATCGGCCATGAAATGGAAGAAGAGACCGAGCACGCCGACGCGATCCTGCGCCGCATCCTGTTCCTGGAAGGCGACCCGGACATGCGTCCGCTGCCGTTCGAGCCGGGCCGCACCGTGGTGGAAATGCTGGAGCGCGACCTCGCCGTTGAATATGAAGTGCGCGCCAACCTGGCCGCGGCGATGAAGCTGTGCGAAGAGCACGGCGATTACGTCAGCCGCGACATGCTGCTCAAGCAGCTGCGCGACACCGAGGAAGACCACGCCTGGTGGCTGGAGCAGCAACTGGGGCTGATCAAGCGCCTCGGCCTGGAGCTGTACCAGACCTCGAAGATCGAGGGCGGCGGGGTGGCGTCGGCGTAACCGGCGCGCTTGCAGCCCGTTTGAAGAAGAAGGGCGCGCCACGGCGCGCCCTTTGCTTTAGTCGACGTAGCGCTGAATTACTCGACGTCCAGTCCGTCGACTTTCTGCCACCCCCGCGGCAACAAATGCCCGCGCGTCGCTCGCGCCCCCACATACGCATCCAGATCCTTGAACGACAGGTTCATCGTGCGCGCACCACTGCGCACCAGCAGCGTGTTGCCCGGCGAGACCGCCGCCACCGCGACCACGCGCTCGGTGGCGAGCTTGGCCTTGGGGATGTCGATGATCTTGTTGCCCTTGCCCTTGTCCAGCTCGGGCAGGTCGGCGGCGGGGATGGCGAGCAGATTGCCGGCACTGGTGACGGCCACGATGCGGTCGGTGTCCAGCTTCGCCACCGCCGCCGGACGCAGGACCTGCGAGCCCGGGGTGAGGTTGAGCATCGCCTTGCCGGCCTTGTTGCGGCCGGTGAGGTTTTCGAAACGGGTGACGAAGCCGTAGCCGTGCGAGGACGCGAGCACGAAGCGGCTGTCGTTCTCGCCGCTGGCCATGGTCTGGAACGAGGCCCCGCTGGCTGGCGAGAAGCGGCCGGTCAGAGGTTCGCCGTTGCCGCGCGCCGAGGGCAGGGTGTGGACCAGGGTCGAATAGCTGCGGCCTTCTGAATCCAGGAACGCCACCTGTTGCGTGCTGCGGCTGCGCACGGCTTGCAGCAGGCGGTCGCCGTCGCGGTAGGACATGCCGGCCGGATCGACCTCATGGCCCTTGGCCGCGCGAATCCAGCCCTTCTCCGACAACACCACGGTCATCGGCTCGCTGGCGACCAGCTCGGTCTCATCGATCGCCTGCGCGGCCTGGCGCGCCACCAGCGGCGAGCGTCGCGCGTCGCCGAACTTCTTCGCGTCGGCCTGCAGTTCGTCCTTGATCATCTTGCGCAGCTTGGTCTTGCTGCCGAGCACGGCCAGAATCTGCTCGCGCTCCTTGGCCAGGGCGTCCTGCTCGCCGCGGATCTTCATTTCCTCCAGGCGCGCCAGCTGGCGCAGCTTGGTCTCCAGGATGTACTCGGCCTGCTCTTCCGACAGCCCGAAGCGCTGCATCAGCACCGGCTTGGGTTCATCCTCGCTGCGGATGATGCGGATCACTTCATCCAGATTGAGGAAGGCCACCAGCAGGCCTTCCAGCAGGTGCAGGCGCCGCTCGACCTTCTGCAGGCGGTGGTTGAGGCGGCGGGTCACCGTGTCGCTGCGGAACGCCAGCCACTCGGTCAGCAGCTGCTTGAGGTTCTTGACCTGCGGGCGCCCATCCAGACCGATGACATTGAGGTTGACGCGGTAGCTGCGCTCCAGGTCGGTGGTGGCGAACAGGTGGCCCATCAGCGCGTCGGCATCTACGCGGTTGGAGCGCGGCACCAGCACCACGCGCACCGGGTTCTGGTGGTCGGACTCGTCGCGGATGTCCTCCAGCCACGGCAGCTTCTTGGCGCGCATCTGCTGGGCGATCTGTTCGATCACCTTTGACGGCGACACCTGGTACGGCAGCGCGGTCACGACGATGTTGGCCGCTTCCTTCTGGAACGTGGCGCGCGCACGCACGCTGCCGTGGCCGGTTTCGTAGATCGCGCGCAGGTCGGCGACCGGGGTGATGATCTCGGCGGTGGTCGGGTAGTCCGGCCCGCGAACGTGCTCGCACAGGTCGGCGATGCTGCAGTCGGGGTCGTCGAGCAGGCGCAGCAGCGCGCTGACGATCTCGTTTAGGTTGTGCGGCGGCACGTCCGTGGCCATGCCCACGGCAATACCGGTGGTGCCGTTGAGCAGCAGGTGCGGCAGCCGCGCCGGCAGCCACGAAGGCTCTTCCAGCGTGCCGTCGAAGTTCGCCGCCCAGTCCACGGTGCCCTGGCCGATTTCGCCCAGCAGCACCTCGGCGATCGGGGTCAGCTTGGATTCGGTGTAGCGCATGGCCGCGAAGGACTTCGGGTCGTCGGTCGAACCGAAGTTGCCCTGGCCCTCGATCAGCGGGTAGCGGTAGGAGAACGGCTGGGCCATCAGCACCAGCGCCTCGTAGCAGGCGCTGTCGCCATGCGGGTGGTACTTGCCGATGACATCGCCGACGGTGCGCGCGGACTTCTTCGGCTTGGACGCCGCGTTCAGGCCCAGCTCGCTCATCGCATAGATGATGCGCCGCTGCACCGGCTTGAGGCCGTCGCCGACGAAGGGCAGGGCGCGGTCAAGCACGACATACATGGAGTAGTCGAGGTAGGCGCGCTCGGCGTACTCGCGCAGCGGCAACTGCTCGAAGCCGTGGAACGTGGGGCGGGTGAGATCGGTCATGCGGCGGTGTTACCTGTGGAAGGCGCCGCGGCGGGGCCGCTGGCGCGAGGCGGTCGATTATCCGGATGCGGCCCGGGATGCCAAGCCGGGCGCTGCGGCAGGGTCGCGTTCCACCCCTGCAACGCAGCATTTAATTCCGGTCGGGATATTTGCGTTGACAAATATTCCATTTGGAAGAGAATACGCCCCCATGAAGTGCCTCCCGCTCACCGACAACCCCGCCATGCCGCCAAGCTTCGGCCTGCTGCTGCGCCAGCTCCGCGACGGGCTGGTGCGTCAACTGGATGCCGAAATGAAGGGCGTGCTGCCGGACTTTGGTTTCAGCCACTACGTGGGCATGAAGATCCTGGCGCTGAAGTCGCCGTGCACCGCGAACGAGCTGGCGCAGGCACTGGACCAGACCCCGAGCGCGGTCACTCGCCTGCTCGACAAGCTCGAAGCGCTCGGCTACGTGCGCCGCGAACCGCATGCGCAGGACCGCCGCGCCCTGCAGATCGTGATGACCGAAGAAGGCCGGCAGATGTGGGCCACGCTCAAGCAGCGCGGCGACGCCGCGATGGCCTGGGCCCTGCGCGACCTGACCCCGGAAGAGCGCGACCAGCTCCTTTCCCTGATGACCCGTGTACGCGACTCCCTCAATTCCCCATGACTCCCATGCCCCATGACATTGCGAATGCCGGCCGCGCCGTGCGCCCGCTGGCGATCGGCCTGTTGACGCTGGCCTTGGCCGCCTGCGCCAGCAGCCGCGGCCTGGCGCCGCAGGACCAGCCGCACGACCCGGCCAGCCTGCACGCCGAGAAGACCCTGACCCAGGCCGGCCTGAGCCCGGCCGACTGGCCCGCCAGCGACTGGTGGAAGGCATTTGGCGATGCGCAGCTCGATGCACTGGTGGCCGAGGGTCTGCGCAACAGCCCGAGCCTGGCCGCCGCCGACGCGCGCCTGCGCCAGGCCCAGGCACAGGCCGGCTCGGCCAACGCCACGCGCCAGCCCAGCCTGTCGGTGTCCGGTGGCTACACCGGCCTGCAGTTGCCCGAATCGATGGTGGGCGAGGAAATGGGCGGCCACTACGCCGGCAGCGCCCAGGCCGTGCTCGACTTCAGCTACGGCTTCGATCTGTGGGGCGGCAAGCGCGCCGCCTGGGAAGCGGCCGTGGACCAGGTGCACGCTTCGGAGGTCGATGCCCAGGCCGCGCGGGTGAACCTGTCGGCCGCCATCGTCGAAAGCTATACGCAGCTCGCCTACGCCTGGCGCCTGCTCGACGTGGCCAATGACGAGCTGGAACGCACGCAGCGCACGTTGGACCTGACCCGGCAGCGTCGCAATGCTGGCATCGACAGCGACCTGCAGTTGCGCCAGGCCGAAGCCCGCGTGCCCACCGCGCGGCAGCAGGCGCAGTCGGCGCAGCAGCAGATCGACGCGGCGCGCAATGCGCTGGCCGCGCTGCTGGGGCAGGGCCCGGACCGCGGCCTGCAGATCCAGCGCCCGAACCTGCCCGATCCGTTGCTGGCGCAGTTGCCCAGCGTGCTGCCGAGCGAACTGCTCGGCCACCGCCCGGACGTGGTGGCCGCGCGCTGGCGCGTGGAAGCGGCGGACAAGGAAGTGCGCTCGGCCAAGACCAAGTTCTATCCCAGCCTCAACATCACCGCGCTGGGCGGCGTGGTCGCCAGTGACGTCGGCGATCTGCTCAAGAGCGAATCGGTGTTCGGCATTCTTGCCCCGGCGATCAGTTTGCCGATCTTCGATGGCGGCAAGCTGCGCGCCAACCTGTCGGGCAAGGACGCCGCCTATGACCTGGCGGTGGCCGACTACAACCAGAAGATCGTCGGCGCGCTGCACGAGGTGGCCGACCAGGTCAACGCCGTGCGCTCGCTCGATGCCCGCGCGCAATCGCAGGCCGAAGCACTGCGTACCGCGCAGGCGGCCTATGCGCTGGCCGAGCAGCGCTACCGCGCCGGCATCGGCAGTTTCCTCGAAGTGCTCAGCGTCGAGGAGCAGCTGCTGGTCGCGCAGCAGCGCCTGACCGCCCTGCAGTCCGAACAGATCCTGGCCTCGGTGAAGCTGCGCCAGGCGCTGGGTGGTGGCTTCGCGCCGCAGCCCGCCGCCGTGCCCGCGCGCAGCGCCAATACCGACGTCGCCTCCCAAACCGCTGTCCCGAATTCCTGATAGAGCCCGATCATGAGCCAGCCCACCCCCACATCCCCCACTCCCGCCGCGGGCAGCAAGCGCGGCAAGCTGCTGCGCATCCTCGCCGTGCTGGTGATCGTGCTGATCGCCGCGGTGACCGTCTGGTACTTCCTCTACGGCCGCTGGTTCGAGGACACCGATGACGCTTACGTGCAGGGCAACCAGGTGCAGATCACCCCGCTGGTGGCCGGCACCGTGGTCAGCATCGGTGCCGAGGACGGCATGCGCGTGGAGCGCGGCCAGTTGCTGGTGCAACTGGACCCGGCCGACACGCAGGTCGCCGTGCAGCAGGCCGAAGCCAACCTGGCGCGTACCGTGCGCCAGGTGCGCGGCCTGTATCGCAGCGTGGAAGCTTCGCAGGCCGACCTCAATGCACGCCAGGTCGCCCTGGACCGCGTGCGCGCCGACTTCGCGCGGCGCAAGGACCTCGCCGCCAGCGGTGCGATCTCCAACGAGGAACTGGCCCACGCACGTGACGAACTGGCCGCCGCCGAAGCCGCGCTGAGCGGCTCGCGCGAGAAGTTCGAGACCAGCCGCGCGCTGGTCGACGACACCGTGGTGGCGACCCAGCCGGACGTGCAGGCGGCCGCCGCGCAGCTGCGCCAGGCCTACCTCAACAATGCCCGCAGCGCGATCGTCGCGCCGGTGTCCGGCTATGTGGCGCGGCGCTCGGTGCAGGTCGGCCAGCGCGTGCAGCCCGGTGCCGCACTGATGGCGGTGGTGCCGCTGGAGCAGGTGTGGGTGGAAGCCAACTTCAAGGAAACCCAGCTCAAGCACATGCGCCTGGGCCAGGAAGTGGAGCTGCGCTCGGACCTGTACGGCGGCGGCGTGACCTACAAGGGCAAGGTGGAAAGCCTGGGCCTGGGCACCGGCAGCGCGTTCTCGCTGCTGCCGGCGCAGAACGCCAGCGGCAACTGGATCAAGATCGTGCAGCGCGTGCCGGTGCGCATCGCCATCGACCCGCAGCAGCTGAAGGAAAACCCGCTGCGCATTGGCCTGTCGATGAAGGTCGACGTCAACCTGCATGACCAGAAGGGCAGCGTGCTGCCGACGCAGGTCGCCAAGGGCGCGGTGTTCAATACCGACATCTTTGCCCAGCAGTTGCAGCAGGCCGACGCGGACATTCACCGCATCATCCAGGCCAATCTGCCGGCACAGAGCAAGGGCTGATCGACCATGTCCGCGCAAGCTCCTGCCGCACCCGGCGCGCCGGGTGCTCCGGCCGCCGCCGCGGCGGCCGGCTTCCGCCCGCCGAACGTGGTGTTGTGCACGATCGGCCTGGCGATGGCCTCGTTCATGCAGGTGCTCGACACCACGATCGCCAACGTGTCGCTGCCGACCATCGCCGGCAACCTCGGCGCCAGCTCGCAGCAGGCAACCTGGGTCATCACTTCGTTCGCGGTGAGCATGGCGATTGCCTTGCCGCTGACCGGCTTCCTGTCGCGCCGCTTTGGCGAGACCAAGTTGTTCGTGTGGTCCACGCTGGCCTTCACCGTGGCCTCGCTGCTGTGCGGCCTGGCCCAGAGCATGGGCATGCTGGTGGTGTCGCGCGCGCTGCAGGGCTTCGTCTGTGGCCCGATGTATCCGATCACGCAGAGCCTGCTGGTGTCGATCTATCCGCGCGAAAAGCGCGGCCAGGCGCTGGCGCTGCTGGCGATGATCACCGTGGTCGCGCCGATTGCCGGGCCCATCCTCGGTGGCTGGATCACCGACAACTACAGCTGGGAATGGATCTTCCTGATCAACGTGCCGCTGGGCATCATCGCCAGCTCGATCGTCGGCTCGCAGTTGCGGCATCGCCCGGAGCACACCGAGCGGCCGAAGATGGACTACATGGGCCTGGTGCTGCTGATCGTCGGCGTCGGCGCGTTGCAGCTGGTGCTGGACCTGGGCAATGACGAGGACTGGTTCAGCTCGACGCTGATTGTCGTGCTGGCGTGCGTGTCCGCAGTGGCGCTGATCGTGTTCGTGATCTGGGAGCTGACCGACAAGGACCCGATCGTCGACCTGCGCCTGTTCCGGCATCGCAACTTCCGCGCCGGCACGCTGGTGCTGGTGGTGGCCTATGCCGCGTTCTTCAGCGTGAGCCTGCTGATTCCGCAGTGGCTGCAGCGCGACATGGGCTACACCGCGATCTGGGCCGGCCTGGCGACCGCGCCGATCGGCGTGTTGCCGGTGATCCTGACCCCGTTCGTGGGCAAGTACGCGATGCGTTTCGACTTGCGCGTGCTGGCGAGCATCGCCTTCGTGTTCATGTCGTTCACCAGTTTCTATCGCTCCAACTTCAACCTGCAGGTGGATTTCCACCACGTGGCGATGATCCAGCTGGTGATGGGCGTGGGCGTGGCGCTGTTCTTCATGCCGGTGCTGCAAATCCTGCTGTCGGACCTCGATGGCCGCGAGATTGCGGCCGGTTCGGGTCTGGCGACGTTCCTGCGCACGTTGGGTGGCAGCTTTGCCGCGTCGTTGACGACGTATTTGTGGTCGCGGCGCACAGTCGAGCACCACGCGCACCTGACCGAGCACATCTCGATCTACGAGCCGGGCATTCGCGACCAGGTGCTGGCCGCCGGCCATGGCGACCTGCAGCAGGGCGCGGTGGTGTTGAACGGCATGATCGGCCACCAGGCCTCGCAGATGGGTTTCAACGACATCTTCTACCTGCTGGGCTGGACCTTCCTGGCAATCATCGCGTTGTTGTGGGTGGCCAAGCCGCCGTTCGGTGCTGGCGCGGGTGGCGCTGCCGCCGCTGGCGGCCACTGAGCCACCTCGCGTCGCGGAGCCCCCTCCGCGGCGCACCTCCACCGGCCGGTGCTTTCTCCCTCCCCCAAAGCCCCGGCCGGGCCCCGCCGCAAGGCGGGGCTTTTTTATGCGCGCGTATGCACCTTCGTAGGAGGGGCTTCAGCCCCGACCGACGAAGCCGCGATCCGTCAATCGCAGTCGCGGCTGAAGCCGCTCCTACAGTGGGCCCATCAGCGCAGGGGCCCATCAGGCGTAGCGCTTCCGACCCTCCATCACCTTCTGGAGGAGAGCCCCCCTCTGTTGAGGGGGGCGCGCCAACGGCGCGGGGGAGAGGCAAGCTCGAGGCCCGGCACCAGCAGTTCAAAAAAAAACACCGCTTTCGCGGTGTTTGTTTTTGAACTGTTGGTGCCCAGGAGAGGACTCGAACCTCCACGGTTTTACCCGCTAGTACCTGAAACTAGTGCGTCTACCAATTCCGCCACCTGGGCAGCTCAGGACGGGAATTTTCGCCCGGCGCGGTGGAGCTGTCAAGCAAGCGCAACCAGCCCTCGCGACATCGGCGCACTGCTTGTGGTGCGGCAGCCCGGCCCACCACAATCGCGGGGCAAACCGTTGGGGATCATTCGTCGATGAAACTGCGTCATGCCTTCGTGCGCGCCGGCCTGCTGGCGCTGGTGCTGTTGTTGCCCGTGCTGGCCAGCGCGGCCGACCTCCCACCCTCGGCCATTCCCACCGACCGCCTTGACCAACCGTGGTGGGCGCAGCGCCACGCCAAGGTGCTCGAACAGGTCCGCGCCAACCCGCAGGCGCCGCTGCTGCTGATTGGCGATTCGATCACCCAGAACTACGAGAAGGCCAACGCCCCCGACGAAGACTTCCAGCCCACCTGGCAGACCTTCTATGGCGCCCGTGGCGCGCTCAACCTCGGCTTCAGCGGCGATGGCACCCAGCATGTGCTGTGGCGGCTGGCGCACGGCGAGGTGGATGGCCTGCAACCGAAGGTCGCGGTGCTGCTGATAGGCACCAACAACACCGGCTGGCTGAAGCACAGCGCGGACGATACGCAGCTGGGCATCGATGCGGTCGTGGCCGCGCTGGAACAGAAGCTGCCGAACACGCGCATTCTTCTGCTTGGCCTGCTGCCCAGCGCGGTGTCCGCCGAGAAAAGCCGCGCCGACGCGCAGGTCAACCGCTACCTGGCCGAACGCTATGGCGACAATCCGCGTGTGACCTACCTCGATATCGGTTCGATCTTCCAGCGCGATGGCCAGCTCGATACCGCGCGCTTCTACGACACGCGTTTCACCCCGCCGGCCGGCGCGTTGCATCCGGACACGCAGGGCCAGC
Source organism: Stenotrophomonas sp. (assembly GCA_035629025.1). Lineage (GTDB taxonomy): Bacteria > Pseudomonadota > Gammaproteobacteria > Xanthomonadales > Xanthomonadaceae > Stenotrophomonas_A. The sequence continues at coordinate 99,792 of DASPIU010000009.1, read as the reverse complement.
GGATGATGGCCGAAGCGATCGAGCCGACCCTGGCGCGCCTGCTGGGCGAGCCGACACGCGTGCCGATGGCGCAGCTGGGCACAGGGTTCAACACCGCGCTGATCCCGGTGCCGTGGCTGGAGCAGGACTCCTACGACTGGATCGCACGCCATCGCGGTGCCCTGGCAACGGCGCGCACGCTGCAGCCGCAGGTGGTGATGATCGGCGATTCGATCACCCATTTCTGGAGCGGCGAGCCGCGCGGCGTGCGCGCCAGCGGTCCCGAGTCCTGGCACTGGCTGTACGCCGGGCGCCCGGTGCTGAACCTCGGTTTCGGCTGGGACCGCACCCAGAACGTGCTGTGGCGCATCCGCCAGGGAGAGCTCGACGGGCTGGCGCCGGAATGGGTCGTGATCAACATCGGCACCAACAACCTCACCGGTACCGAGCATGCGCGCGCCAGTACGCCGGCCGAAGTCGCGGCCGGCGTCGAGGCGGTGGTGGCCGAGGTGCGCACGCGCCTGCCGCGGGCCAAGGTGGTGTTGATGGGCATCTTCCCGCGCGGACGGCATGCCGGTGATCCGCTGCGCGCGCCGATCGCGCAGACCAACCGCCTGCTTGCCGCGCGCTTCGGCAACGATGCGCAGGTGCACTGGCTGGACATCGGCCCGCGCTTCCTGCGCAAGGACGGCACGCTGCCGGAGGCGTTGATGCCCGACACCACGCACCCGAGCGAGTCCGGCTACCGCATTTGGGCGCAGGCCTTGCGCGAGGCCGGCATCGGCTCTGATCAGAAGTTGTAGGTGGCCTGCAGGTAGATGCGCCGGGGCTCGCCGGGGAAGTGGCCGTTGCGGCGGGTGAAGCCGCTGACCGCATAGGTGGTGTCGAGCAGGTTCTTGAGGTTGAGCTGGAACTGCCAGTCGCGCCAGCGCGTCTGCCAGCTGGCGTCGAACAGCACATAGGGGCGCAATACCTGGCCCTGCGTGCTGATGCGCTCTCCCATGTACTCGGCGCCAAACCCCAGTGCCGAGGACCACGCCGGGAAGGCGTAGCGGGTCCAGGCACTCAGGGTATTGCGCGGTGCATTGGCAAAGCGGCGGCCCACCGCGTCGCGTGTTCCGCCCGGCCCGGCGCGCATCACTCGCGCATCGTTGAAGGCATAGGCCAGGTTGAGCACCCAGCGCTCGCTGAGGTCGGCCATCAATTCGAGCTCGGCGCCCTGGCTGCGCACCAGGCCCAAAGGTGCGAGCTGGTCGACACCGGCGATCGAGCGTCCGGTCGGCTGCACGATGTTGCTGCGCTCGATCCGGTACAGCGCGGCGTTGAGGCGCAGGCGTTCGTGCCACAGATCCTGCTTCAGGCCCACTTCCCATTGCCGGCTGGTTTCGGGCGCGAATGGGCCGCCCACCGACACGCGCTGGCGCGCGGCGGCCTGTGGCATGAAGCCGCTGGCCAGGCTGGCATAGAGATTGGTCGCTGGTTGCGGCGTCCAGGTCGCACCGACGCGCCAGCTCGTGTCGCTGCCGCTGACGCGTTGGCCGCCGATGCGGTTGCGGTCCTCGAAGCTATCCCAGCGCAAACCGGCCAACAGATACCAGCGCGGCGACAGGGTGATTTCGTCTTGCAGGAACACGCCTTCGCGCACACTGCTGGTGCGCTCGCGGCGCCACGGCAGACGATCGAGTCCGTAATCGGCATACGAAGTGAGGCCATAGCGCGGCTCGCGCAGCGAAATGCCGGGCACCGGGCCGGGCCTGCGTTTGCGGTCGGCGCTGTTGGCCGTCTGTGCCTCGAACAGCTGGTCCAGGGTGAAGCGATCGGCACCCAGCATCAGCTTGTGCGCCACGCTGCCCCATTGCGCACGCCACAGCGCGTGGCCGGCCATCGCCAGGCCCTGGTTCTCGCGTGACTGGTTGCGCAGTTCGCGCGTCATCCAGTCCGGTACGCCGTCGCCGTCGCGGTCCTGCACGCCCATCGGCTCGTGATAGATCTGTTGCTCGCGGTTGCTGAAACCGCGCACCGCCAGTTCCACGTCCCAGTCGGCGGCGGGCGAGAAGCGGTAGCGGGCCAGGCCAACATTGGCGCGCATGTTGAGGAAGTCGGTGGACTCGTTGTGGTTCCAGCGGCGGCTGGCGAGGAAGCGGCCGCTGTCGTCGGCGGGTACGCCGCGCAGGCGGTTGCCGCCCAGGTCCTGGCTCACCGTGGTGTATTGCACGAGCAGTTCGCCGGTCTGGCCCACGTCGAAGGCCAGCGCCACATCGCCCATGCGGGTCTGCTGGTCGGCATTCCAGCGCGGGCCGGTCTGCGTGTCGGCATAGCCGCCCACTCGATAGCGCACGCGCTCGCTGCTGGCGAGCGGCCCGGCCAGTTCCACCGAGCCGGCGACGAAGTCCTCGTTACCCAGTTGCAGGCGGGCGCGGCGTTCGACGCGATGCGTGGGCATGCGGCTGACATAGTTGATGGTGCCGCCGGGTTCGCCGCCGCCATACATCGCGCCGGTCGGTCCCTTCAGCACTTCGACCCGTTCGATGTTGAAAAGCTGCGGGATGGTCAGGCCGCCATAGGGATCGCCGCGCAGGCCGTCGTAGAGCATGTTTTCCTGGCGGAAGCCGCGCAGGGTCACGCTGGCGTAATTGAAAGGGCTGATGCCGGCGATGTTGCGGTAGAGGTCGGTGACCTGGCGCGCGGCCTGGTCTTCCATCAGCTGCCGCGGCACGACCTGGACCGACTGCGGCACCCGTGTGAGCGGGGTATCGGTCCGCGTGGCGACGGCGGCGTCGTCCGTGCGGTAGAGCGCCTGGGCGCGGCCCTTGACGTGGACCCGATCGAGTTCGACGACAGGCGCGGGGGAATCGGCGGCGGCGGCCCTGGCGGCGGTGATGCAAAGAATGAGCGGCAGAAGTCCCAGCGGTCGTGGCATCGAGGCGTCCTTGATGAGAGTGGTTCTCATCGTCTCGGCTGCCTTTGATACCGTCGCGGCGCATCTGCGCACGCGGCGTAACCAAACGTAACCTCCGTGCCCGTGGCCGGGCCGTCCGCGCTGCGGGCAGGCAGGCCTTGCGCGGCGAGACGGCGCAGGAATTCGACATCGAGCACGCGCAGCTGCGCGCGGTTCTTGGCGATGCAACCCAGTTGCCGCCATTTGCCGAGCAGGCGGCTAAGGGTTTCCGAGCGCATGCCCAGCTTCACCGCGATCTGCGCGTTGCTCAGCGGCAACCGCACCGGTTCGCCCGGCTGCGGCTTGCCAAACCGCAGGATGTAGGCGGCCAGCCGCTCCTCGGCATTGCTGGAGGTGAGCCAGTCGATCTGCGCCGTATGGTGATCGATCAGCCCGGCCGCATGCGCGAGCACATGGCAGGCCAGGGCAGGGTGGCGCAGGCATTGCGCGCGCAGCGCGGCGCCATCGATCACGCAGCCCTGCACCGGTTCCAGCGTGTTGATGCTGTGCAGGTGCCGCGGCTCGCGCGCGAACAGCGACACCACCGAGGCCCATCCACCCGGGCCGATGTGCCCGAACACCTTTTCCTGCCCATCGACGGTGTAGCGCACGCCCCGCAACTGGCCACTGCAGACCAGCAGGCAGCTCAGCGCCGGCTCGCCCTCGCGGAACACCGTGCAGCCAGCGTCCAACTGCAGCCAGCGACTGTGGCGTTGCAGTGCCTGCAAGGCGGGCGCGTCGACTTCGGCGAACCACGGGTGCGCGCGCAGCGCGGCGAGCACCCGGCTCGTCGCGGTTGGATTGACATAAGTCATTTGTGGCGGAGGCGGCGGCCGGTAAGTTGAGAATGGTTCCCATTATTGACGAAGGCGATGTCCCGGCTCTGCGCTTTTTCGCTTCCATTGCTGCTCCTGGCCGCGCTAGTGGCGTGTTCGCGGCGCGCTGTGCCGGTCACGCCCGCCACGTCCGCCGACCGGATCGTGCTTACCGACATGCTCGGCCAACAGCTGGCGTTGTCGCGCCCGGTCCAGCGCGTGGTCACCGTGCCGATGCCCGCCGGCTCGCTGCACATGTCGCTGGACCATGGCCCGGCACGGCTGGCCGGCATGCATCCCAATGCATACGCGCAGATGCGCACTGGAGTGCTGTCGCGGATCTATCCAGCGGCGCAGGCGGTGCGCGCGGACATCACCCGTTCCGGGTTCGCCCCGAACGTGGAAACGCTGCTCGGCATGCGGCCGGACCTGGTATGGCAATGGGGGCATCTGGGCGATGAGCTGATCGCACCGTTGCGTGAGGCTGGTTTGCCGGTGGCTGCGCTGCTGTATGGCGAGGAAGCGCGCACCGTCGAATGGATCCGCCTGATGGGCCAGGCCCTGGGCCGCGAGGCCGAGGCCAGCGCGCAACTGGCCTGGCGCCAGCAGGTGCGGCGGGAACTGGCCAGCGTCTGCTCGACGCTGACGCCCGCGCAGCGGCCGCGCGTGCTGTATCTGGCGCGGTACTGGCCGCAGTACCGCGCGGCCGGGCAGGGCACCAATTTCGATGATGACGTGACCCTGGCCGGAGGCCACAACGTTGCCGGCGGGCTGCGCGGTGCGCGCAATGTCAGCGCCGAGCAGATTCTGGCCTGGGCACCGGATGTCATCGTGCTCAACACCTTCGAGCCGGACCTGCTGCCGCGCACGGTGCTGGACGATCCGCGGCTGGCCGACCTGCCGGCGGTGCGCTCGCGCCGCGTCTACAAGGCGCCCAACGGCGGCTACCGCTGGGATGCGCCGAATCAGGAGTCGCCGCTGTACTGGAAGTGGCTGGCGATGCAATTGCATCCGCGGCGCTTCGACTGGCCGCTGCGTGCCGAGATCGCGCGCGCCTACGGCCAGCTGTATGGCTATGCGCCAACGCCGGCGGACATCGACGCGGTGCTGCAACTGGACGCCAACCGGGAGGCTGCCGGCTATGCACGCTTCCGTTGAGCGGCCCGCGGCGGCGGACGGCGCCCCGGTCTGGCGATGGTGGGCGATGGCTGCCGCATTGCCGCTGCTGATGCTCGCGGCCTTGTGCATCGGCCGCTACGCCTTGTCGCCGTCGCGCGTGTTTGAGGTGTTGCTGGCCGCCGCGCTGCCAGGTTCGATCCAGGCGCACGGCGTGGACTGGCGCGTGGTGCTGCAGCTGCGGCTGCCGCGCATCCTGCTGGCGGCACTGGTGGGCGCCGGCCTTGCCGTGTGCGGCGCGGCGTTGCAGGGCTGCTTCCGCAATCCGCTGGTCGGCCCGCAGGTGCTGGGCATTTCTTCTGGCGCGGCGTTCGGCGGTTGCCTGGCTATCGTGTTCTTCGCCTCGTTGCCGGCGATCCTGATCGGATCCTTTGTTTTCGGCGCGCTGGCCACCGCGCTGGTCTACCTGCTTGCGCGCACGCAGCGGCGCACCACGGTGCTGATGTTGATCCTGGCCGGGGTGGTGGTCGGCGCGTGGTTTGCCGCATTGATTTCGCTGGTCACCTATCTCGCCGATCCGGACGATGCGATGCAGGCCATCGTGTTCTGGCTGATGGGCAGTTTCGCCACCGCGTCCTGGGCCAAGCTGGGCGCGGTGCTGCTGCCCATTGCCTTGGGAGTGGGGCTGCTGCATGCGTTGCGGTTCCGGCTCAATGTGCTCTCACTGGGCGACGAGCAGGCCGCGGCGCTGGGCGTTGCAGTCGAGCCGCTGCGCTGGGGTGTACTCGCGTGCGTGGCGCTGGTGGTATCGGCCAGCGTGGCGGTCACCGGCACCGTCGGCTGGGTGGGATTGGTGGTGCCACACGTGGCGCGCATGCTGGTCGGCGCCGACCATCGCCTGCTGCTGCCCGCCAGCGCCTTGCTCGGGGCTGGTTTTACCGTGCTGGTCGATACGCTCGCGCGCAGCGCCAGTGGCGCGGAGATTCCGCTGGGGGTGATCACCGCGCTGGTCGGTGCGCCAGTGTTCGGCGTGCTGCTGCGGCGCAGGGCCGTGCGCGAGGGCGTGTCGTGATCCGCGCGCAAGGCCTGGCCATCGGCCACGGCGGCAGGCGCCTGCTGGAAAACCTGTCGCTGCAGCTGGAGCGGGGTGGCATCCTCGCCGTGCTCGGCCCCAATGGACGCGGCAAGACCACCTTGTTGCGCACGCTGCTCGGTGTGCATCCGCGGCACGCCGGCAGCGTGCAACTGGGAGGGCACGCGGCCTATGTGCCGCAGCAGGCGCAGGACGCGTTTCCCTATGACGTGCTGACCATGGTGGTGATGGGGCGGGCGCGGCACCTGCGCTGGTACCAGGGGCCGCGGGTGGCGGACTTGCAGATCGCCCACGAATGCCTGCATGCAGTCGGCCTGTTGCACCTGGCCCATCGCAGCTTCCCCAGCCTGAGTGGCGGCGAGCGGCAGCTGGCCTGCATCGCCCGCGCGATGGCCAGCGACAGCCCGATCATGCTGCTCGACGAGCCCGGCGCGGCATTGGACCTGCGCAACCAGGACATTGTGTTGTCGACCCTGCGCAGGCTGGCGAGCGAGCGCGCGCTGACGGTGGTGTTCAGTACCCACCAGCCGCAGCACGCCCTGCATATCGCCGACCAGACCCTGCTCATGCACGCCGATGGCGCCGAACACGGCGCCACGCTGGCGATGTGCAGCGACGAGCGCCTGACCCGGCTCTACGGCCTGCCGATCCGGCGCGTGACCCTGCCACAGGACAGCGGCAGCGTGGACGGCGTCGTGCCGATCTTCCACTGAGGCTGGCGCGCATGCTCGGCTACTTCCACTACTGGCATGGCGACGGTCCGGCGCCGCTGCGCGAGCACGGTGTCCATTGCATCGCGCCGTACGCGCTGCAGCCTGCGCAGCTGTCGCGCTATCGCGGCCTGCTGCTGCCGGCGCATGCGGACCAGCGCCATCTGCAAACCCTGCGCGAACCGCTGCAAGACTGGCTGGCCGGCGGCGGGCGCCTGGTGGTCAACGGCCACGTGGCGCATCCGTTCCTGCGCTGGCTGCGCGAATTCGAGCCTTCGCCCACGCGCGGGCTGGAAGGACTGCGGGTGACGCTCGCGCAGCCGCATCCGGTGTTCGCGGGAGTGGCGGCCGAAGACCTGACCTTCCGCCGTGGCGTGGCCGGCTTCTATGCGCGTGGCGCCAATCCCCCGCCACCCGGCGCACAGGTGCTCAACACGCTGGGCCCCCAACGCCAGCCGATCGACTGGCTGCTGGCGCTGCCCGGTGGTGGCCGCCTGCTGGTGCACTCGGGCAATGACGTATGGACCCAGGGCGGCACGGCGCAGCGGGTGCTGCCGCAACTGCTGGCGTGGCTGCGGCGGCCAGCGGCATGAGCGCGCCGCGAATCGCCGTGCTCGATGCCGGCACCTATTACCACCGCACCTGCATCCACGCCGAGGCATTGCGCGCCTGCTGGGACCGGGTGATCTACGCACGCGAACTCGACGACGCGCAACTGGATGGCTGCGACGCGTTGGTGGTCTCCTGCCGCACCAATCCCGCCTTGCTGATCCCGCAGCGCGAACGGCTGGCACGCTTCCTGGCGAGTGGCCGCACCGTGGTGGCGATGGGCGAAACCGACGCGCACCTGTGGCTGGATGGCGTGCGCTGGACGCCCTGCGAAGTGAACTACTGGTGGTGGACGCAGGCGGGTGCCGATTCGGGTTTGCGCCTGGCCGCGCCCGCGCACGCCTTGTTCGGGCACATCGGCCTGGCCGATGCCACCTGGCACCAGCACGGCAGTTTCCAGCCGCCGCCCGGTGCCGTGTCGCTGATCGACAAGGTCGGCGCTGGCTCGGTGCTCTACGAACACGACCGCGGCGGCGCCGGGCGCGTCGTCGTGACCTCGCTGGACCCGATGTACCACCACGGCAGCCATTTCATGCCGGCCACCGGCCGCTTCCTGCGCGGCTTCCTGCAGTGGCTGCGCGCATCGACCAAGGCGTTCTGAGTTCCCGTTCGATCCTGTTTCGACTCCTGGAGTACCCATGACGTACACACCGTTGCCTCATCCACTGTGCGCCGCGCTCGCCTGTGCGCTGCTGCTCGCCGCCGGCGACGCCGCCGCGCAGGCGCCCAAGGCCACATCGCTACCGGCGGTGAACGTGCAGGCCAATGCCTACGACGGCCGCCTGCAGGCGCCCGGCGCACAGCCGGCCGCGGCGATCATCGACCATGACATTGCCCAGCCGGTCAGTGTCATCGATCGCGCCGAACTCGATCGGCTCAGTCCGATCAGCACGCTCGATGTGCTGGCGCGCGTGCCCGGCGCCAGCGCCAGCCAGGCCGGTGGCATCGCCGGCACCCTGTTCCTGCGCGGGCTCAACAGCAATGACATGCGCGTGCCGATGTACATCGACGGCGACCGTTTCCGCGGCCGCAACACGCTGCAATACATGCTCATCAGCCCGACCGAGATCGAGCAGGTGGAAGTGATCCGCGGGCCGACCTCGGCCCGCTTCGGCAGCGATGGCATGGGCGGCCTGGTGCATTTCGTCACCCGGCGCGCGCGCGGCAACCTGGAGCAACCGTTCGGACTCAATGGCGGCGAGTTGTCGATGACCTACCGCAGCAACGGGGGTGGCTTCCAGGGCAATGCGGCGCTGGAAGCGGCCGGCAGCGGCTTCGACCTGCGCAGCTATGTCACCTCGCGCAGTTCCGGCAACTATTCCTCGGGCAATGGCCGCATTCCCAACAGCGACTATCGCTCCCGCGGCGGCGGCATCGTCCTCGGCTATCAGTTCAATCCGCGCCACCGGGTCGAGGCCAGCTTCCGCACCGCGCGGGTGGAGGACGGCTCGGCCAGCGGCCTGCCGCCGTACCCGCGCAGCATCCCGCGCCGCGATCCGCTGGCGGTCAATCAATGGCGGCTGGCCTACAGCGGGCGGCCGGCCAGCTCGGTGATCAACCAGGTGGACGCCAGCCTGTACCTCAATCGCTTTGACACCGTGCAGTGGATCCGCAACCAGCCCACTCCCGATCGCCGGGTCGACATCCGCAATCGCGTCATTGGTCCATGGGTATATGGCGGACGGGTGGGAGCGCGCGCCGGCAGCGAGACTGTCGGCGTGGCCTTCGGCATGGATTTCATGCATGAGCGCCGGCCTGGCTCGCGCAGCTCTCAGACCGTGACCACGCCCAGCGGCAGCACCGCCAGCGGCTACCGCCAGATCAGCCCGAACCAGACCCAGAGCAATGTCGGCATCTATGTGGACGGTCACTGGATGCCAGCGCCGCGCTGGACGCTCAACGCCGGCCTGCGCCAGGACTGGTTCCGCTCGGACGTGGCGTTGTCGCCGCTGCCATCGCCTGCTTTGCTGGACGCATTCCGCCGCGCGCAGGACACCCGCGTCAGCGCGGCCACCGGCAGCGTCGGCCTGTCCTATCGCGCCAGCCCCTTGCTGGAACTGCTGGCCAGCGGCGGCACCTCGTTCCGCATGCCATGGAGCGGCGAGATGTTCAGCAGCGGCCCGAGCGCCACCGGCTACAGCCTGCCCAATCCCGGCCTGAAGCCCGAGCGCGGGCGCAACATCGAAGCCGGCATGCGCCTGCACGCGGCCGCGGCCAGCGCCGGGTTGACCGCGTTTCGCAGTGACTTCAGCGACTTCGTCGAACGCACCAACACCTGGTACCTCGGCGTGCCCGCGTTCCAGCGGCGCAATGTCGGGCGCGCGCGAGTGCAGGGGGTGGAGGCGGACTGGCGCTGGCAGGTCAATGCCTGGGTGAATACCTACGGCAACATCAGTTACCTGCGCGGCACCAACCTCAGTACCGGCCAGCCGCTGATCTCGATCATGCCGCTGGGTGGCCTGCTGGGCGTGCAGTACCTGGGCACGGCCGCGGCGTGGTCGCTGAAGGCGGAGTTTCAATGGGCGCAAGGAAAGAAGCGCGTAGACCCGAGCCGCGAGTATCCCGCCGCTGGCTATGGCGTGGTCAACCTGTGGGCCGAGTTCCAGCTCGATCGCCTGGGCCTGCCGGCGCTGCGCAATACGCAAATGGTGCTGGGTGTTTCCAATGTGTTCGATCGCACCTATCGCACTGCCGCGACGATTTCCAACGTGGCCTTCCCGCTGACCGATACCAATCCGTTGCTGGCGCCGGGCCGCAGCATCGACCTGACCTGGCGGACGCGGTTTTGAGCGCGGCCGTTGTTGCTCCGCGGCAAGGAGCGATGCCTGACACCCCGATGCCCCTGCGCGTGTACGCCGAGGAGGGCACGCTGGAGATTCCGTTTGAAGCACTGCTCGCCTATCACGGCCACGCCGCGCTGGCGATGCTGGCCTTGACCTACCAGGGCCTGCGCGGTGCATTGGCCCTGTTGGAAACCGATGCTCAGCCGGTGCCGCGCGTGGAGCTGGCGGTAGTCAGTGGCCACCCCGGCCCGGGCGTGCGTGATGCGTGCGAGTGCGTCACGCGCGCGGTGTCGCGCCAGTGCTACCGCGTGGATACAGGACTGGCCGGGGCGCGCTACGGCAGCGGCAGGATGTCCTACGGTTTCATCCTGAGCCGTCCGCGGCAGCAGGTTCATGCGTTGCTGCGGCCGGGCGTGCTGCCGCCGCGATTCTTTGAATTGCTCGGCGCCCAGGCGCCGGCGGCGGCCCGCGAACATGCGGCCCTGCGTCGCCAGTTGGCAGCGCAGGCATTGCTGGCCACGCCGCAGTCCCTGTTCGATTACACGCTGACCCCGTTGTAGGAGGGGCTCTTGTGGCCTTCGGCCATCAGCCCCGACCGAACGAAGCCGCGATCTGTCAGCTGGCGGTCGCGGCTAAAGCCGCTCCTACAGTGCATCCACCAGGCTAGTGGACTCATCGGGCGTAGCGCTTCCGACCCTCCATCACCTTCTGGAGGAGAGCCCCCCTCTGTTGAGGGGGGCGCGCCAACGGCGCGGGGGAGAGGCAAGGTGGAGGCCCGGCACCAGCAGTTCAAAAAAAAACACCGCTTCCGCGGTGCTTTTTTTTGAACTGCTGGTGCCCAGGAGAGGACTCGAACCTCCACGGTTTTACCCGCTAGTACCTGAAACTAGTGCGTCTACCAATTCCGCCACCTGGGCAGGTGAGCCGCGTATTGTGGTGAGGCCGCGCTCACCTGTCAATGGCCCGTGCCCGGCGGCAACCCGGCCATCGCATGACACCGGATTCATGCGCGCGGGCGGTACCATCCCTGAATGACAAAGAAGAAAGCCAGGGATGCCGGCAAGGCTCCACACGCTCAGTCCGGGTCGAAGTCCGGCCCCGCTACCCCCTCCAAGCCGCGTTCCGGCGGCAAGGGCGCCTCCAAGATGCCACCGTGGATGCCGGAGTCGCTCAGCGCCCCGGCACCCGGCGCGCGCAAGCAGGGCGGCGCGAAATCCGCCAGCCCGAAGTCCGCCGGCCCGCAGCCCGGCGCTCATGACAACCCGAGCCGCCCGCGCGGGCGCCGCGTGCCGCCGCCGCAGGTCGAGCGCCAGGCCATGACAGCCGATGCCAGCGGCTTCCAGGACCCGCACGCCGCGCGCGAAGCCGAGCGCTACGCCGACCCCATCGCCAGCCGCGAGGCCATCCTGCAATTGCTGGAAGAGTGCGACGGCCCGCAGACCGCCGACGAAATCGCCGAGCGCCTGGGCCAGGCGCATCGCATCGACGCACTGGGCAAGCGCCTGGCGGCGATGGTGCGCGAGGCGCAACTGGTGCAGAACCGCCGCGGCGGCTATGCGCCGGTCAAGCACACCAACCTGATTGCCGGCGTGGTCATCGCCAACCCGGATGGCTTCGGCTTCCTGCGCCCGGAAGAGGGCGGCGACGACCTGTTCCTGCCGCCGTTCGAAATGCGCAAGGTCATGCACGGCGACCGCGCACTGGCCAACGTCACCGGCATTGACCGCCGCGGTCGCCGCGAAGGCAGCATCGCGCGCGTGCTCGAGCGCCGGGTGACGCGACTGATCGGCCGCTTCGGCTACGAACTGGGCATTGCCTACGTCGATCCGGACGACAAGCGCATTCAGCGCAACCTGCAGATTCCCGCCGACCAGACCAGCGGCGCGCGCGAAGGCCAGCTGGTGGTGTGCGAGATGATCGCCCCGCCGGACGGCCGGCGTCCAGCCATCGGCAAGATCATCGCGGTGCTGGGCGACAAGCTCACGCCGTCGCTGGTGGTCGAAACCGCCATCCACGGCCACGACCTGCCGCACGAATTCCCGCAGGAAGTGCTCGACCAGGCCGCCGCGGTGCCGCTGGTGGTCGAGCCGGCGATGCTCGGCCAGCGCGTGGACCTGCGCAGCACCCCGCTGGTGACCATCGACGGCGAGGACGCCAAGGACTTCGACGACGCGGTGTACTGCGAGCCGACCCGCGACGGTTTCCGCCTGGTGGTGGCCATTGCCGATGTCTCGCACTACGTGCAGCCGGGTACGCCGCTGGATGCCGAGGCGCAGCGCCGCGCCACCTCGGTGTACTTCCCCGGCTTCGTCGTGCCGATGCTGCCGGAGACGCTGTCCAACGGCATCTGTTCGCTCAACCCCAAGGTTGACCGGATGTGCTTTGTCTGCGACATGCAGATCGACCGCGCCGGCGAGGTGACTTCCTCGCGCTTCTACGAAGCGGTGATGAACTCGCACGCGCGCCTGACCTATACCCAGGTCTGGAAGGCGGTGGGCGAGGACGACGCCGAGGCCAAGGCCCAGGTCGGCGCGCTGCTGCCGCAGGTGCAGCAGCTGTTCCAGCTGTACCGTGTGCTGGCCAAGGCGCGCAGCCAGCGTGGCGCGATCGAGTTTGAATCCTCGGAAGTGCGCTTCGTGCTCGACAACCGCGGCGAGGTCACCCAGGCCGGCATGCTGGTGCGCAACGATGCGCACAAGCTGATCGAGGAATGCATGATCGCGGCCAACGTCGAGGCCGCGCGCTATCTGATCGGCCACCATGTGCCGGCGCCGTTCCGCATCCATGAGCGCCCGCCGGAGCACAAATACGAAGACCTGCTCGAATTCCTCAAGGAGTTCAAGCTCAGCCTGCCGCCGTGGAGCAAGGTCCGCCCCGGCGACTACACCAAGCTGCTGAAGAAGGTGCGCGAGCGCCCGGATGCGGCGCTGCTGGAATCGGTGCTGCTGCGCAGCCAGAGCCTGGCGGTGTATTCGCCGGAAAACCACGGCCATTTCGGCCTGGCGCTGGAAGCCTACGCGCACTTCACCTCGCCGATCCGCCGCTATCCGGACCTGCTCGTGCACCGCGCGATCAAGTACGGGCTCACCGGCGGCCGCGCGGACAAGTATCTCTACCAGCCGCGCGAGATGGCGGCGCTGGCCTTGCAGTGCTCCGAGCGCGAGCGCCGCGCCGACGAAGCCGAGCGTGAAGTCGACGAGCGCTACCGCGCCGCATGGATGGAAAAGCATGTCGGCGGGCAGTTTGAAGGCGTGATCAGCGGCGTGACCAGCTTCGGCCTGTTCGTCGAGCTGGACGAGTCCAAGGTCAACGGCCTGGTCCACGTCACCCAGCTGCCGCAGGACTATTACCACTTCGACCCGATCCGCAAGACGCTGTCCGGCGAGCGCCGCGGCCGCGAATTCCGCCTGGGCGACCGCGTGCGCGTGCTGGTGCTCAAGGCCAGCATGGAAGAGCGCAAGATCGACTTCCGCCTGGCCGAGCCGAAGGACACCGACAGCGCGCCGCTGCCGCCGCGCGGGCAGCCGGCCAAGCGCAAGAAGCAGGCTTATTGAGGAGTCACGGCGATGGCGAGCTACAGCGGCGGATGCCAATGCGGCGCGGTGCGCTTCCGGGTCGAAGGTGAGCTGCAAGCCTCGATCTGCCATTGCCGGATGTGCCAGAAAGCCTTCGGCGCCTACTTCGCGCCGCTGGTATCGGTGCGCGGCACGAACTTCGCCTGGACGCGCGGGGCGCCGCGGCACTTTGCCTCGTCCAACCGGGTGCAGCGCGGCTTTTGCGCCGACTGCGGCACCCCGCTGACCTACGAGGCGCCCAACGGCATGGCGGTGGCGCACGGGGCCTTCGACGACCCCGGCGCCATTGCGCCGCGTCGGCAATACGGGCTGGAGGGGCGGCTACCCTTCATCGATACCCTGGCCGACCTGCCTGGCACGCGGACCGAGGACGACGTGGAGGAAACGCCATTTCTGGCCGATCTGGTCTCCCATCAGCATCCGGACCATGACACCGATTGATGCCCGCGCAATGTGCTGGGGCCGTTGTAGGAGGGGCTCTGTAGGAGCGGCTTCAGCCGCGACCCCCCGGAACCCTCGGTCGCGGCTGAAGCCGCTCCTACAGGGAGGGGGCGGGAGGCGGAAGGCACACCGCCCGTGCCAGCCGCCCCCATAACCCCTACCATTAGCTCCCCCCTGTCGCCCGCGCCCGCATGAGCAAGCAGAACCAATGGATCGTCGGCGTCAACGCCGTCGCCTCCTCGATTGAAAACGACGCCGACCACGTGCGCGAGGTGCTGGTCGAAGCCGGCAGCAAGAATCCGCGCCTGCAGGAAATCGAAGAGAACGCCCGCCGCAAGGGCATCGACGTGCGCCGCGTCAACACCCAGGCGCTCGATGGCGTCGGCGGCGCGGTGCGCCACCAGGGCGTGGCCGCCCGCTATGCGGCCGCGCGCACCTGGGCCGAGACCGAGCTCGCCGGCCTGGTCGAGGCCGCCGAAGGCAAGGCGCTGCTGCTGGTGCTCGACGGTGTGCAGGACCCGCACAACCTTGGCGCCTGCCTGCGCAGCGCCGCGGCGGCCGGGGTCACCGCGGTGATCATCCCCAAGGACAAGTCGGCCACGGTCAACGCCACGGTGCGCAAGACCTCGGCCGGCGCCGCCGACCGCATCCCGGTGGTCGCGGTGACCAACCTGTCGCGCTGCCTGCGCGACCTGCAGAAACTGGGCGTGTGGATCTATGGCCTGGCCGGCGAGGCCGGCGATTCGCTGTACTCGCTGGACCTGCGCGGCAACGTCGCGCTGGTGCTCGGCGGCGAGGCCGACGGCCTGCGCCGGCTGACCCGCGAGCACTGCGACGGCCTGGTCCGCATCCCGATGCCCGGCGAAATCGAGAGTCTCAACGTCTCGGTCGCCGCGGGCGTGACCCTGTTCGAGGCGGTGCGCCAGCGCCAGGGCTGAGCCGGCGGCCCGCCGCTACCGCGGCGTGGCCCGGTTCTTGCCTGTCTCTTGTATGCCTTCGTCCTTGCTCGCGCGACTGATGACTTCCATGTGGCGGTGGTGCTTGCCGGGACCGGGGACCGGCGCATTTCGGCTGGCGTCGCGCTGGCTGTGGCTGAGTGCGCTCCTGGCGCTGCTGCCGGCCCTGGCCTCGGCCCACGCCCCCAGCAGCGCCGCGCCGCCGCTGCGCGACTACGCCATCGACGTGTGGACCTCGCGCGAGGGCTTGCCGCACAACTCCATCCGCGCCATCGCCCAGACCGGCGAAGGCCATCTGTGGTTTGCCACCTGGGAAGGGCTGGTGCGCTACAACGGGCTGGAGTTCTCGGTGATCGACCGCGGCACCCGGCCGGGCCTGCTCGACAACGGCGTCGGCACCTTGTTCATCGATGCCCGCGGGCAGCTGTGGCTCAGCGATTCGCGCGGCAACGTCGGCCGTTTCGAGCCGGCCAGCAACACCTGGCGCTGGTGGCCGCACCAGGCGCCGGCGCCGCAGGTCATCATCCAGGCCATGCAGACCGACAGCCAGGGCCGGCTGTGGCTGCTGTTTGAAGGCAACGGCCTGGGCTACCTGGATGCCGCCGGCAAGCTCGTCTATCTGCCACCGCCGCCGGACCTGCCGCTGGCGGTGAGCTACATGCGCCTGGCCGTGGATGCGCGCGATCGGGTCTGGGTCGGCACCTTCGACGGGCTGGTCTACCGCGACACCGATGGCAGCTTCCATCGCGCGCCCGAAAGTTTCCAACTGCCGCCGGGCCTGGCCTGGCCGTACGTCGCCCCGGATGGCGCCTTGTGGATCGCCGCTGGCGATGGCCTGTATCGCGTCGAAGAGGGCGAAGCGGTGCTCAAGCACCGCGTGCCGGGGCAGGGCCATCTCACCGCGCTGCTGCAGGATCGCCGCGGCGAACTGTGGGTCGGCACCGAGAACAATGGCCTGTTCCGCATTGGCCGGCGTGGTGTGGAGCGCTTTCCTCCCAGCGTGGCGATCCCTGGCGGGCGCATCGGCAGCCTGTTCGAGGATGCCGAGGGCAGCATCTGGGTTGGTGCCAATGCCGGCCTGTTCCGCCTGCGCGAAACCCTCATCGCCAATGTCTCCCGGCGCGATGGCCTGAGCGGCGACTACACCCGCAGCGTGCTCGAAGACCGTCGCGGGCGTTTGTGGGTCGGCAGTTCGACCGGCCTGGATGTGATCGCGGACGACGGCGGGATTCGCCACTATCCGCTGCCGGTCAGCAACGGGCGCGCACCGGCGGTGCTCAGCCTCGCCGAAGACCGCGCCGGCAATCTGTGGGTCGGCACTTACGGCGACGGCGTGTATCGGATCAACGATGCCGGCCTGCGTCACTACGGGTTCAACGCCGAGCTGCCGGCCGGCAACATCCGCGCGATCACCGTGGACGACGCCGGCAAGGTCTGGATCGGCAGCCAGCACGGTGTGGTCGCGATGGAAGCCAATGGCCCGCGCCTGCTGCAGGGGCCCGGCGTGCCGAGCGGGCTGATCACCAGCCTGGCCAGCAGCCGCGGCGCGCTGTGGATCGGCACCATTGAAGGCGTGCGCGTGCTGCGTGGCGGCCACGTCGAGCGGCCGGCACTGGAACCGCTGGGCGGTGCGCGCACGGTGTTCGGTTTCCATCGCAGCGGCACCGACATGTGGATCGCCACCGACCGCGGCCTGTACCGCTACCGCGACGGCCAGCTGGCGCGCGTGGGCCTGGAACAGGGGCTGCCGGTGGACGCGGTGTTCCAGATGGTCGCCGACCACGACAACAACCTTTGGGTGAGCAGCAACCGCGGGCTGTTGCGCACCAGCCGGGCCGCGCTCAACGCGGTGGCCGATGGCCGCGAGCCGCGGATCGCGGTGGAACACTTCAACGAAATGGACGGCATGGCCAACTCGCAGGCCAACGGCAGCTCCTCGCCGGCCGCGCTGGTGCGCCGCGATGGCCGGCTATGGGTGGCGACCGCCGGCGGTCTGGCCACGCTGGACCCGACGCGCCTGGAAGCGATGCGCGAACGCACACCGCCGCCGCCGGTCATCGAAAGCGTGCAGCTGGACGGCCAGCCGCAGCCCTGGCAGACCGTGCCGCAGTTGCAGGTGCCCAGCCGTCGCCGTCTGTCGGTGACCTACGTGGGCCTGAGCTACCTGCTGTCCGAGCGCATCGAGTACCGCACGCGCGTGGAGGGCCTGGGCGGCGAGTGGATCGAGCGCGGCCGCCAGCGCAACGTCGAGTTCATCGGCCTGGCGCCAGGTGATTACACGCTGCATGTGTCGGCGCGACATCCGGGCGGCCGCTGGAGCGAACGCGAAGCGGTGCTGAACTTCGCTGTCGCGCCGCTATGGTGGCAGCGCCATGACGTGCAGGTGGTGGGTGCACTGGCCCTGGCCCTGCTGCTGGCCGGCTTGTATCGCTTCGGCATCCAGCGCTACAAGCGCCGCAACGAACGCCTGGCGCGACTGGTGCGCGAGCGCACCCATGACCTGCAGCAGCAGGCCCAGCGTCTGCTGCTGGCCAACCAGGAAAAGAGCGAGCTGCTGACCCGCCTGCGTCTGCGCTCGGATGCCTTCGAGCGCCAGGCCCACGAGGACGCGCTCACCGGTTTGCCGAACCGCCGTCAGTTCGACGAGGCGCTGGCCCGCGACCTCAGTCGCGCGCGCCGCAGCGGTCGGCCGCTATCGCTGGTGATCCTGGACATCGACCATTTCAAGCAGATCAACGACCGCCATTCGCATGCCACCGGCGATGCCGTGCTGCACGATGTCGGTGCGCTGCTGACCGCTGCCTGCCGCGCCTCCGACCTGCCGGCGCGACTGGGTGGCGAAGAATTCGCCATTCTGCTCAGCGACACGCCACTGGCGGAAGCCGAGCGCGTCTGTGCCAGGGTTCGCGAGATGTTCCATGCGCGGACTGGTTGGGGCGGCGTCGAGGAGTCGCGGGTGACTTTCAGTGCCGGCGTGGCTGAATTGCGTGAGGACGAATCCGGCTCATCGCTGATGCAGCGCGCCGACCATGCGCTGTACGAGGCCAAGCGCCAGGGCCGCGACCGCGTCTGCCTGGGCTGAGTACGGCGACCGGCGCGCGGCCGTCAGTCCATCCGTGGCCAGGCGTTGGCGATCTTGCAGAACAGTTGCGCGGTCTGTTCGGTGTCGTACACCGCGCTGTGTGCGTCGGCGGCATTCCAGCTCAGCCCCGCGGCCTGTGCGGCACGGGCCAGCACGGTCTGGCCGTAGGCGATGCCGGCCAGGGTGACGGTGTCGAACACGCTGAAGGGATGGAACGGGTTGCGCTTGTGCGCGGTACGCGCCACCGCGGCATTGAGGAAGTTCAGGTCGAAGTGCGCGTTGTGGCCGACGAGGATCGCGCGCTGGCAGCCATACTTCTTCACCGCGGCGCGCACTGGCGCGAAGACGTGGTCCAGCGCGGCCTTTTCTTCCTTGGCGAAGCGAAACGGATGGTCGAGGATGATGCCGGTCACTTCCAGCGACTTGGGATCGATGTCGGTGCCCGGCGCCGGCACCACGTGCGCGCTGCTGGTCTGGCCCGGGAACAGCAGGCCGTTCTCGTCCATCTCGATCGGCACCGCGGCGATTTCCAGCAGCGCATGGCGGTTCCAGTCGAAGCCGCCGGTCTCCACGTCCACCACGACCGGCAGGTAGCCGCGGAAGCGCCGCGACATCGGGGTCACGATGGTCGGGCCAGTGGTTTCAACGTGGTCATTCATCGACATAGCCTAGCAGGTCGCCCCGCGCGCCAGTTTGCTGCGAACGGTGTGTTTCAGCCGCCGCCAGCGCTGTCGATGCGGCTACCGAGCACGCTGCCCTGCGCGTGTAATTGCTGCAGCAGCGCCCGTGCCTGTGCGGCAAACGCGGCGTCGCTGGCCGCGCCTGCTTCCGCTGCGAGCCGGCGCAGGCGTTGTTCGCCGCTGCCGGGGCCGGGCTCGGCAAGCAGTTCCAGCAGGCGCGCCGCCCAGGCGTTGAGTTCGGCAAAGCGCACCTGACCATCGGCGCCACGCCGGGCGAGCAGCCAGGTCGGCGTGGCGGGCGCTTGCAGCGGCGTGTTGGCCGGGCCGATGTGTTGCACCGGCCACTGGTAGCACGCCACGCGCAACCAGGGCGAGCAGACCGGCACCCCAGCCAGCAGGTCACCTTGCGGGTCGTGCGCCGGCAGCGGCGTGTCATCGATGCGCAACTCCAGCTCCATCCATTCGTGGCGGGCCAGTTCGGCCAGCCACGGTGCCTCGGCAGGGGCCTGGCGCTGTTGCAGGAAGGCGACGAACTCGCCACCGATGCGCGGGAACACCGGCGTGCGCGCGGGATGCGTGCGGCAGAAGTCGTCCACCACCTGCGACCACGCCGGCGCTGCCACGCTGGCATGGATCACCGGGAAGTTGCGCGCCAGCAGCTGCGCAATGTTGTTGCGGAACAGGCGCCGGTAGAGCGCCGCGCGTTGCGGGTCCACGCCGGCTGGAAGCGCGTGTGTCTGCGGGTCGCGCAGGTGCGCGGCAAAGGCGATCTGCTGCTGTTGCAAGGGGCTCACAGCGCCGCGCTCGCGCTGGCGTCGGCTTCCTGTTGCACCTGGCGAATCCGCGCCAGTTCGTGCGCCAGTTCGGCCAGTGGCGGAATCTGGCTGTCGCGTTCGAGCAGGGTCGGGCGCAGGCCATGGCAGCGATACGCATGCGCCAGCAGTGACCACACCGGGGCATTGACCGGCTGCGCATGGGTGTCGATGCGCAGCCCGGAGGCATCCTCGTCATGTCCGGCCACGTGCAGGCAGGTGATGCGCGCGCTGGGCATGGCGGCAATGAAGGCTTGCGCGTCCTGGCCGAAGTTCAATGCGTTGACCTGCACGTTGTTGACGTCCAGCAGCAGGTCGCAATCGGCTTCATCCAGCACCGCGCGGACGAATTCGGCTTCGGTCAGCGGGCTGTCGCCGGGCCCGACCGGCAGGTCGAGATAGCGCGAGACGTTTTCGATGGCGATGCGCCGGCCGAGGATGTCCTGCACCGTGCCAATGCGCGCGGCGACATGGCGCACGGCTTCTTCGCTATGCGGCAGCGGCAGCAGTTCGTACAACTGCGCACCGTCGTCGCACCAGCTCAGGTGTTCGCTGTAGAGCGCGACATGATGGCGGTCGAGAAAGCGCCGCGTGGCTTGCAGGAAGCCAACATTCAGCGGCGCCACGCCACCCAGCGACAGCGACAGGCCGTGGCAGGTCAGCGGATGGCGTTGCGACAGGGTGTGCAGCTGCTCGGCGGCCAAACCACCAATGCCGACCCAGTTGTCCGGGGCGCATTCGAGGAAGTCGAAGGGCGGCGCGGGTGCGGCCAGCAGTTCGTCTAGCAGGGAGCGGCGCAGGCCCAGGCCGACCGCAGAGCGAGCGGGCTGGCGCGCTGGCGCCGGCGAGGGCTCAGGGACTGCCACCGCACTTGCCTTCGCCGCACTTGCCTTCCATGCCCTTGTCCGAAGTGGCGTTGGCGTCCTTGTCCTTGTGCCTGGCGGGCGGCTGGGCATCGGTGGTCTTGTGTTCCGCGGCCATGGCTTCGCTGCCGCACTTGCCTTCGCTGCCGCACTTGCCCTCGGCGTGGCGGGGCTCGGCGCCGGCCGCGGCCGGTGGTGGGGTTTGCCCGGTGGGTGGCGGAGTGGTCGGAGTCGGCGCGGTGGTGGGTGGTGCGCTGGTGGCCAGTGCGTAGCCCTGGGCCAGTTCGGTCATGGCCAGGGACGGGCCGGCGGCCAGGCTGCCGCTGGCGAGGGTGACGCCGAGGATGACGCGGCTGGCGGTCCGGTGTGCGGTCGGGGCGGGCATGGCGAACCTCTCGGGATGTTGGGAGCCGCGCGCAGCTTAGCGCGTCGTCGCGGGGATGGCTCGCGCGGTTGTGCGTGTGCTATCCGGGCTCGCATCAGGCACCTTTGTAGGAGGGGCTTCAGCCGCGACCGAGCGGAGCCGCGATCCGGCAGATGGCGGCCGCGCAATGCATCGGGTCGGCATCAGGACGGAAGGCCCCGCTCGCGGGGCCGTCCGCTTGCCGCGCCTGGCTCAGTTGTTGGCCAGGATCACACTGGTGATGATCCCGGTAGCCACCGCGATCAGCACGTATTGATCATCGACGCGGCGCCATTGGTGCCCGGGCGGCGGCGCGCGCAAGCCGTGATGGTGGTAGTCCTCGACATAGACGCCGCGGTAGTCGGCGGGCAGGAACTCGCCCTGCTTCCAGTGCTTCTTCGCCTGGCCGGGCGGCATGCCCTTGCCCTTGTGCCCATGCGGGTTGCCCGCGTGCGGCGGTGGTTCGGCCAAAGCGGTGCCGGCCGTGGCCAGCAGGGACAGCGTCAGCAGCGATGCGGCAATGCGATTCATGGATGACCTCCGGCGAGGGCAGGAGAATGCCTGCCCGGCGCGGATCATGCCAGAGCCGGCGCCACGCCATGTGCAGGCGCCCTGATGATCTTGTGCAGGCCCGCCGCTACCCGGAAACATGGCCCCTGCGGCCGGTGAGGGGCGGCCTTGCCGCCCGCTGTCACGGGGCGATCGTGGTGCTGGTGTCGTCGCGCTTCTCGCGCGGCGGCAGCGCCTGTTCGCCGTGGATCAGGAACCAGACGTTTTCGGCGATGTTGGTCGCGTGGTCGCCGATGCGCTCCAGGTTCTTGGCCATGAACAGCAGGTGCGTGC
This sequence comes from Stenotrophomonas sp., assembly GCA_035629025.1. Lineage (GTDB taxonomy): Bacteria > Pseudomonadota > Gammaproteobacteria > Xanthomonadales > Xanthomonadaceae > Stenotrophomonas_A. Next base: position 78,094 of record DASPIU010000009.1, on the reverse strand, counting down.
ACGGGGTGATGTTGCGCGGGTCTTCCATCATGTAGGTGAGCAGCTCGCGGAAGAAGGCGGTGTACTGCGCATCCAGCTGCGCGTCGGCGTCGCGCACGCGCACGGCTGCCTCCACGTCGTTGTCGCGGTAGGCCTCCAGGGCGCCGCGCACCTGCTCGGCGGCCAGGCGGCCGAGCGCGCGCAGGCCTACGGTCTGCGGCAGCGGCGGCACCGCGTTGAGGGCGATGGAGCGCTTGGCGACGTTGGCGGCGTAGTCGCCAATGCGTTCGATGTCGGCGGGGATGCGCAGCCCGGCGAGGATTTCGCGCAGGTCGCGCGCCATCGGGCCCCGCAGGGCCAGGCGCATCACGTCGTGGCTGATCGCGTGCTCGAGGCTGTCGATGGCCTCGTCGTTGGCGATGATGCGGTGGGCAGCGTTGTCATCGCGGCGCTCGACCACGTCCAGCGCGGCTTCCAGCTGCGCCACGGCGGTCTCGCCCATGCGCACGATCTCCGCGACCAGGCGGTGCTGTTCGTCGTCGTAGCTCTTGACGATGTGTTCGTTGGGATGGGTGTTCATTGGTGGGCCGGGAATGGGAAATGGGGAATTGGGAATGGAGAGCCACTGCGACGCGGGTCGGGTCATGCGGAAAAAGGAAGAGGCCTGGCGTGCTTGCCTATTCCCCATTCCCGATTCCCCATTCCCGGCGCTTCATCCAAAGCGCCCCGTGATGTAATCCTCCGTCTGCTGCTTGGAAGGCTGCTGGAAGATCGTCTCGGTGCGGTCGTGTTCGATCAGGTCGCCCAGGTACATGAAGGCGGTGAAGTCCGAAACGCGGGCCGCCTGTTGCATGTTGTGGGTGACGATGACGATGGTGTACTCGCGCTTGAGCTCCTCGACCAGCTGCTCGATGCGGCTGGTGGAGATCGGGTCCAGCGCCGAGGTCGGCTCGTCCAGCAGCAGCACGCTCGGGCGCAAGGCCACCGCGCGGGCAATGCACAGGCGCTGCTGCTGACCGCCGGACAGGCCCAGCGCGCTCTGGCCCAGCTTGTCCTTGACCTCGTCCCACAGGGCGCCCTGGCGCAGCGCGTGCTCGACGCGATCATTCATCTCCGAACGCGACAGCTTCTCGTGGTGACGAATGCCATAGGCGACGTTCTCGTAGATCGTCATCGGGAACGGCACCGGCTTCTGGAACACCATGCCAACCTTGGAACGCAGGCGGTTCATCGGGTACTTGGGCGAGAGGATGTTCTCGTCGTCCAGCAGCACCTCGCCGCGCGCTTCCAGCTTCGGGTACAGGGCGTAGATGCGGTTGAAGATGCGCAGCAGGGTCGACTTGCCGCAGCCGGAAGGGCCGATCAGCGCGGTGACGCGCTTCTCCGGGATTTCCAGGTTGATGTTCTTCAGCGCGTGGTACTTGTCGTAATAGAAGTCCAGGTTGCGCGCGGCCAGCTTGACCGGGGCCGGCGCGAGCGCGGCCTCGCCCGAGGCCGGGACGGCGATGCGCTGCATCGGCGCGGCGTTGTTGAGCTCGTTCATGGCGGGGTTCCGGGAGAGGTCAGTCATGGTTGATCTTGTAGCGACGCAGCAGGGCGCGGGCGCCGAGGCTCACCAGCAGCACGAACACGGTCAGCACCAGGGCGCCGGCCCAGGCCAGCGTCTGCCAGGATTCGTAGGGGCTGCCGGCGAACTGGTTCATCACCACCGGCACGCTGGCCATCGGGCGGAACACGTTGCCGTTCCAGTACTGGTTGCCGAAGGCAGTGAACAGCAGCGGCGCGGTTTCGCCGCTGATGCGCGCCAGGGCCAGCAGGATGCCGGTGACGATGCCGGCCGAAGCGCTGCGGTACAGCACCTGCACGATCACCTTCCACTGCGGGATGCCCAGCGACAGCGCCGCCTCGCGCATCTGCGAAGGCACCAGGCGCAGCATTTCGTCGGTGGTGCGCACCACCACCGGCAGCACGATGAACGACAGCGCCAGCGCGCCGGCAAACGCCGAGAACTGGCCGCCGGTCTGCATCACGAACAGCGTGTAGACGAACAGGCCGAGCACGATGGACGGCGCCGACAGCAGGATGTCGTTGACGAAGCGCACCACCGTGCCGGCCTTGCGCGCGTTGCCGTACTCGGCCAGCCAGGTGCCGGCGGCCACGCCCAGCGGTGTGCCGATGGCGATGGCCAGCGCGCACATCACCGCGCTGCCGAAGAAGGCGTTGAGCAGGCCGCCTTCCTGCATCGGCGGCGGCGTCATCTTGGTGAACAGATCCAGGTTGATGCCGGCCAGACCCTTGGCCGCGAGCGTCCACAGGATCCAGCCGAGGAAGAACAGGCCGAATATCGCCGTCGCGCACGACAAGGTCAGCGCGATGACGTTGACGACACGGCGGCGCAGGTACAGGTTGTCGGAGACGGAGGACATCAGTTGCCTTCCTTGCGCGACAGGCGCATCAGCATGTAGCGGGCGATGGCCAGCACCACGAAGGTGACGATGAACAACACGAAGCCCAGCAGCAGCAGCGCCGAGCGGTAGGTCTCGGTGGCCTCGCCGAAGTCGTTGGCGATCAGCGCGGCGATCGTGGTGCCTGGCTCCAGCAGCGACGGCGACAGGCGCACGGTGTTGCCGATCACGAAGGCCACCGCCATGGTTTCACCCAGCGCGCGGCCCAGGCCGAGGAACACGCCGCCGATCACCGCCGAGCGCGTATAAGGCAGCACGATGTCCCAGCTCACTTCCCAGCGCGTGGAACCGAGCGCGTACGCCGACTCCTTCAGCCGCGTCGGCACAGTGAGAAAGACCTCGCGCATCACCGAGGAAATGAAGGGGATGACCATGATCGCCAGCACGAAGCCGGCGGTAAGCATGCCGATGCCCAGCGGCGGGCCCTGGAACAGCGCGCCGATTACCGGCAGCGTGCCGAGGTGATCGTTCATCCACGGGGTGACGTACTCGGTCATCACCGGCACCAGCACGAACAGGCCCCACATGCCGTAGATGATCGACGGGATGCCGGCCAGCAGTTCGATGGCCGTGCCGATCGGCCCGCGCAGCCAGCGCGGCGCCACTTCGGTCAGGAAGAAGGCGATGCCGAAGCTCACCGGCACCGAGATCAGCATGGCGATCAGCGCGGTGACCAGCGTGCCGTAGATCGGCGCCAGCGCGCCGAACTTGTTTTCGACCGGGTTCCAGTCGGCCGAATAGAAAAAGCTCAGGCCCTGTTCCTGCAGGGCATGGCGGCCACCCCACAGCATCGACAGGGCGGCGCTGGCCAGGGCGACCAGCACGAACACGACAGTGGCGGTGAGCACCAGACGGAAGAAGCGGTCGGCGCGTGCGTCACGCAGGTCGTGGCCGACCGGCGCGATCATCGCTTCAGGGATGACGGTGGCATTCATTGTGGGGGCTCGGCGTGGCCGGCGACGGCGCACAGGGAGGAAGACGCGGAGGACAACGGAAGACGGCCGCAACGGACGCGCCCGCCGGGGAGGGCGGCGGGCGCGCCAGGCATCACTTGAACTCGCTGCCCCAGTACGCTTCGATCTGCTGGACCAGCTCCGGCGGCAGCGGCACGTAGTGCAGCTCGTTGGCCTGCGCCTGGCCGTTCTCGAAGGCCCACTTGAAGAAGGCCAGCGTGGCCTTGCTGCGCTCGGCGTCCTTGGGCTGCTTGTGCATCAGCATGAAGTTGGTCGCGGTGATCGGCCAAGCCTGCTCGCCGGCGGCGTTGGTGATAACCAGGTTGAAGTCCTTGGCGTTGGCCCAGTCGGCGCTGGCCGCGGCCGCGGCAAAGGTTTCGGCGCTGGGCTGGACCCAATTGCCGGCCGCGTTCTGCATCGACGCATACGGCATCTTGTTCTGCAGCGCGTAGGCGAGCTCGACGTAGCCGATCGAGCCCTTGGTCTGCTGCACGTACGAAGCCACGCCCTCATTGCCCTTGCCGCCAACGCCGCCGGGCCACTGCACCGTGGTGCCTTCACCGACCTTGGCCTTCCAGTCGGGGCTGACCTTGGACAGGTAGTTGGAGAAATTGAACGTGGTGCCCGAGCCATCGGAGCGGTGCACGATGTTGATCTTGCCGGCGGGCAGCTTCACCCCGGGGTTGGCGGCGACGATGGCCGGATCGTTCCAGGTGGTGATCTTGCCGAGGAAGATGTCGGCCAGCAGCGGGCCGGTCAGGCGCAACTGGCCGGCGGCGACGCCTTCCAGGTTGACCACCGGGACCACGCCGCCAATCGCCGAGGGGAACTGGCCGAGGCCGGCCTGGGCCAGCTCGGCCGAATCCAGCGGCTTGTCCGACGAACCGAAGTCCACGGTGCCAGCCTTGATCTGGGCGATGCCGCCACCGGAGCCGATCGACTGGTAGTTGACCTTGTTGCCGGTGGCGGTGTTGTAGTCGCCGGACCACTTGGAGATCAGCGGGTAGATGAAGGAAGCGCCAGCGCCGGAGATTTCGGCGGTCTTGGCGTCGCCGGCCGCGGGTGCGCCGGCGGCGGGCTGGGACTGGCCGGCCTCGGCGGCGGGCTGGGATTCGTTGCCCGGCTTGCAGGCAGCCAGGGACAGGGCGATGGCCAGGGACAGGGCGGCGAGGGCGGCCGACTGCAGCTTCATGCGAACTCCATAGCGAGGTGCCGGCAGGGCCCGGCGGTCTGCGCTATGAAATGATGTTTTTGTTACAGCGGGATGACATGGAGGCGGGAACCTCTCGTCCGGCCGCCCCGGCGGGGCATTCCTACAAAAGAAAACGCGGACCTCTCGGTCCGCGTTCTCATTCTGCCGGCACTACTGTGGGCGATTACTTCAGGTTCGCCGCCCAGTAGGCTTCGATCTGCTGCACCAGCGAATCCGGCAGCGGCACGTAGTCCAGCTGCTGCGCCTGCGGCTGGCCGTTGTGGAAGGACCACTTGAAGAAGTCCAGCGCGGCCTTGGACGAAGCCGGCTTCTTGGCCTTCTTGTACATGATCGCCCAGGTGGTGGCGGTGATCGGCCACGCATCGGCGCCCGGGGCGTTGGTCATGATCAGGTTGAAGTCCTTGGCCGACTTCCAGTCCGCAGTCGCGGCCGCAGCCGAGAACGCCTTGTCGTCCGGCAGCACGTAGCGGCCGGCGGCATTCTTCAGGCTGGCATAGGAGAGCTTGTTCTGCAGCGCATAGGCGTACTCGACGTAGCCCACGCCACCGCGGATCTGCTTGACGTACGCCGCCACGCCTTCATTGCCCTTGCCGCCGATGCCCGACGGCCACTGCACGCTGGTGCCTTCGCCGGCAGCGGTCTTCCACGCCGGGCTGACCTTGGACAGGTAGTTGGTGAAGTTGAAGGTGGTGCCCGAGCTGTCGGAGCGGTGCACCACGGTGATCTTGACGTCAGGCAGGGCCAGGCCCGGGTTGAGCGCGGCGATCGACGGGTCATTCCACTTGGCGACCTTGCCCAGGAAGATGTTGGCCAGGGTCGGGCCATCGAGCTTCAGCGCGCCCGGCGCCACGCCCGGCACGTTGAACACCGGCACGATGCCGCCGATCACCACCGGGAACTGGCCCAGGCCGTACTTGGCGAGCTCGGGGCCGCTGAGCGGCTTGTCCGAGGCGCCGAAGTCGACGGTGGCAGCCTGGATCTGTGCGATGCCGCCGCCCGAACCGATCGACTGGTAGTTGACGTGCGTGCCGCTCTTTTCGGCATAGGCCGCCGACCACTTCGACAGCACGGGATACACGAAGCTCGAGCCCGCGCCGGTCACGTCGGTGGCGTTGGCGGCCACGCTCAGCGCGGCCAGGGCCAGCGCGAGCGGCAGGCGGAACTTGGAAATGGAAGTCATGTTGAAGGTTCTCGGATGGGAGACGGCGCCACACGCCGTGGCGGCGCCATTGAATGCGGCGTCGATTTCGGTTTGGCGACGGTTGCATGACAGTTCCATGACGCGAGCGCGACGCCGCGCCTCGGGCAGCCGGCGTGAGGGCGGCGCCGAGGTTTTTGGCGCATGTCGCCGCGCTGTCATGTCGGCGTCGTCGGACTGTCACAAATTTTCTGGAAATTTAACGAGGTCGGCGTTCGCCCTCACATGGCGATCACCCATTCCCACCTCAAACCACTCCGGAGAATCTCCATGCGTTCCAGCTTGCTCGCAACGGCCATTGCCGCTGGCCTCGGGCTCACCGCTCTTACTGCCGCTGGCGATGCCAACGCGGCTCCTCCCGCCGTGACCGCCGAGCAGCTGGCGCAGCTGCAGGCGCAGATCGCCGCCCTGCAGGCGCAGGTGAACGAGCTGCAGGCGCAGAACGACGCGCAGTCGGAAGTGAACATCACCCAGGCCAAGGCGATCGAAACCACCGCCGACACGCAGAAGACGGTGGACAAGCTCAACAAGCTGGTCAATGACACCTCGATCACCGGCCGGGTGTTCATCAACCTCAGCCATATCGATGCCGAGAACAACGGCAAGGATACCGCCGCCACCGGTACCGGCTTCGACATGAAGCGCTTCTACATCGGCATCAACCACAAGTTCAACGACATCTGGTCGGCGAACCTGACCACCGACTTCCAGTACTCCTCGGCCATCGGCAACACCGAGCTGTTCGTCAAGAAGGCCTACCTGCAGGGCAAGTTCTCCGACGCGTTCGTGTTCCGCGCCGGCGCCGCCGACATGCCGTGGATTCCGTATGCCGAAAGCTTCTACGGCATGCGCTATGTCGAAAACACCCTGGTGGATCGCCTGAAGTACGGCAACTCGTCCGACTGGGGCCTGCACGCCGGTGGCGAGCTGGCTGGCGGCATGGCCAACTACGCCGCTTCGGTGGTGACCGGTGCCGGCTACAAGAACCCTACCCGCGGCAAGGGCATGGACTTTGAAGGCCGCGTGGCCTTCGTGCCGATGCAGAACATGGCGATCGCCGTCGGCGGCTACAGCGGCACGCTGGGCAAGGAGACCGGTACGGTCGACGCCGAGAACGACGCCACCCGCTGGGACGCAATGATCGCCTACGCCAACAAGGGCTGGCGCATCGGTGCCGAATACTTCCAGGCCAAGAACTACAACAACGTGCTGACCGTGGCCACCGACAAGGCCGATGGCTGGTCGGTGTGGGGTTCGGTGCCGCTGACCGACGGTGGCATCACCGCCTTCGGCCGCTACGACAAGGCCGACACCAGCAAGACGCTGGATCCGTCGCTAGAGAACACCTACTGGAACGTCGGCGTGGAATTCCCGGTGTTCAAGGGCTTCAAGATGGCCGCGGTGTACAAGGACACCAAGAACGAGAACGCGACCAACATCGACCTGCGCACCAAGGAATTCGGTCTGTGGGGCGACGTGTCGTTCTGATCGCTGCTTGGCAGTTGTGACGACGGCGGCAGGGTTACCTGCCGCCGTTTGCGTTTGCGCGTCAGTCGACGGCCACGCCGGGCGTCTTGTCCGGGTAGCGGCAGATATTGCGGATCACGCAGGCCGGGCAATCCGGCTTGCGCGCCTTGCACACGTAGCGTCCGTGCAGGATCAGCCAGTGGTGCGCGTCCTGCATGAATTCGGCCGGCACCACCTTGAGCAGACGGTCTTCCACCGCGCGCACGTCCTTGCCGATGGCCAGGCCGGTGCGGTTGGCGACGCGGAAGATATGCGTGTCCACGGCAATGGTCGGTTCGCCAAAGGCCGTGTTGAGCACCACATTGGCGGTCTTGCGGCCCACGCCCGGCAGGGCTTCGAGCGCGGCGCGCTCACGCGGCACTTCGCCCCCGTATTGCTCGACGAGGATGCGGCAGGTGGCGATGACGTTCTTCGCCTTGGCGTTGTACAGGCCGATGGTGGCGATGTAGCGCTTGAGTCCTTCCTCGCCCAGGTCGAGGATCGCCTGCGGCGTGTTGGCGACCGGGAACAGGCGCCGCGTGGCCTTGTTGACGCCCACATCGGTCGCCTGCGCCGACAGCGTCACCGCCACCAGCAGTTCAAACGGCGTGCTGTACTCCAGTTCGGTCGTGGGATGCGGGTTGAGTTCGCGCAGGCGCGAGAACAGTTCGTGGATATCGGCCTTGTTGAGTGCCCTGCCGCGCCGCGCCGGCTTGCCGGTGATCACGCTCATGCCGGGTCACGACCCGCGGCGCGCGCCTTGGCGCGGGCGAGAATGGCCGCTGCGGCCGGGGGCAGGGCGGGCGCGGCGGGCTTGTCCGGCAGCGGCGCGGGCGCGCGCCGCGCGTCGCGCTCGGCCGCCCTGCGGGCCAGGCGCGCGCTGCGCTGGCGGTAGCGTTCGCGTGCATCCCAGGCAGTACGCAGGCGCAGTTGCGCGGCCAGCAGCAGCTGCGGCAGGTCGGGATGGGCTGGGTCGAGCAGGGCATCGCCAGGTTGCGGCGCGTAGTCCATCAGGCCGAGTTCGATCGCGCGGTCGACATCGTCGGCCAGCAGGGAGCGCAGCATGGCCAGCACATCGGTGTTGCGTTCGCCCATTGCTCAACGCCCGACGAAGGCCGGCTTGCGCCGCGCCAGGAACGCGCTGGTGCCTTCGCGCATGTCCTCGGTGGCGAACATCAGGCCGAATTGCGCGGACTCATATTCCAGACCTTCCTCCAGCCCGCACTCGCCGCCAACGATCACTGCATCGAGCACCGCGCGCAGGGCAAGCGGGGCGCTCGCGGCCAGACGCGCGGCGATCTGCCGGGTGGTGGCTTCCAGTTCGGCCGCCGGCACCACGCGGTTGACCAGGCCAAGCTGCTGCGCGCGCAGCGCATCGATGGGCTCGCCAAGCAGGCACAGTTCCAGCGCTGCGGCGCGGCCGGTCAGGCGCAGCAGGCGCTGGGTGCCGCCAAAGCCCGGGATCAACCCGAGGTTGATTTCCGGCTGTCCAAGCCGGGCGCTGTCGGCGGCAATGCGCAGGTGGCAGGCCATGGCCAGTTCGAGTCCGCCGCCGAGCGCATAGCCGTTGACCATCGCGATCACCGGCTTGGGCATGCGTTCGATCCGCCGCATCAGGCGCTGGCCGACCAGGCCGAAGTCACGCCCGGCCATGGCCGGCAGATCGGCCATCTGCGCGATGTCGGCACCGGCGACGAAAGCCTTGAGGCCGGCGCCGGTGAGGATCACCACGCGTACGTCCGGGTCGGCGGCGGCCTGCGCAAAGGCCGCATCGAGGGCCAGCAGGGTATCCTGGTCGAGCGCATTCAACTTGTCGGGCCGGTTGACGGTGAGGGTCTGAATGCCATCGACGGTGGCGGCCAGGACGCTGGGGGACATGGATGAACCTCGGGGGAAGTAAAAAAATAGTGAAGGGGGAACTTCCGAAACCCCCGCCGGTCCTAGATTCCGGCGCTGGTAGCGGACCTTCGAAGCGGTCGCTATCCTAGCGCGTCACCTCAGGCGGCAGCCCCGTCCTGTGCCACCACCCTGGAGATATTTTTAATGAAGTTCCGTTCGATCGCGGTCGCTGTGGCGGCCCTGGCCCTGACGGGCAACGTGCTGGCCCAGGACACCTCGTCCGAGAAGGGCAAGCTGAGCTATTACTTTGGTTATGACTACGGCAACAACCTTGCCGAGCTCACGGGCCGCGGCGAGCAGCTGGACATCAACTCGGTGATCAAGGGCCTGCAGGACGCTTACGCGAAGAAGCAGCCGGCGATCACCGCCGACCAGTTGAAGCCGGCCGTCGAGGCGTTCCAGAAGCGCGAGCAGGCGCGTGCGCAGCAGGCCAAGGCGGAGTACGACAAGGCCGCTGCGGAGAACAAGACCAAGAGCGACCAGTTCCTGGCGCAGAACAAGTCGGCCGCTGGCGTGCAGGTGTTGCCGGGCGGCGTGCAGTACAAGGTGCTGGAGAAGGGCACCGGCGCCAAGCCGACGCAGGCGAGCACGGTGCAGCTGGAAGTGGCCGGTCCGTTCCCGTTCGGCCAGCGTCCGGCGCAGGCGCGTCCGGCGCAGCAGATCCCGGCGATGAAGCTGAGCCAGGTGGAAATGCAGGCGATGCGCGACACGCTGCTGCAGATGCCGGCCGGTTCCAAGTGGGAAGTGACGCTGCCGCCGGAGAAGGCCTATGGTGCCGATCCGCGTACGCCGTTCCCGCCGAACGTGGCGGTGCAGTTCGAGATCAAGCTGGTCAGCGTGAAGTAAGCAGCGCGATTGGAAGTGGTTGATGAGACGCCGGCCCTTGGGTCGGCGTTTCTTTTTGGCCCTGGTTGCACCGGAATCGTTGTAGGAGCGGCTTCAGCCGCGACAGGCGGAGTCGCCATTTGTCGGCTGGCGCTCGCGGCTGAAGCCGCTCCTACAGTGCACCCATCGGCATTCTGGTGAGAGGCTGGGGCCGTTGTGGGAGGGGCTTCAGCCCCGACAGGCGGAGTCGCAACCTGTCAGATGGCGGCGCATGCGCGCCGGCGTACCCCGATGGCGAATCTTCGCAGCGCCCTTGGGCGCCACCCGGATTTCGCGCTACGCTCCGCCTGTCTGGTTTGAAGGAAACGCTCGATCATGTGGTGGCTTGCCCTTTCCGGTCTGCGCGCGCCTGTTGGCGCAGGGGGCGAGGTGTTCGCACATGAGTGAGGACGAGCGCCACATGGGGTTCGATGCCGCTTCGCCCATGCAGGTACCTGTGGAACGTTTCGAGCTGCAGCTGCCGGAGCGGGGGCGCTTGCTGCGGGCGTTGTATCCGCCCAGTGCCGCGCCAGCCGGGCCGGGCTGGAATCATGACGATCTGGTCGACGTGCTGGTCGGCGGAGTGTCGGCCGAGGCCGCGGTTCTGGCCGGCCTGGTGCCGCGCCACGATGGCACGCGCGTGCTGCTGACGCGGCGCAACGACAGCCTGCGCCATCACGGCGGACAGGTGAGCTTCCCCGGTGGCCGGATCGAACCTTCGGACGCCGATGCCGCCGCCGCGGCGCTGCGCGAAAGCTGCGAGGAAATCGCGCTGCCGCCACGCCAGGCCAGCGTGCTGGGCTATCTCGATCCATTCCTCACCGTCAGCGGTTTCCGGGTCACGCCGGTGGTGGCGGTGATCGACCCGGCATTCGTGCCGGTGCCGCAGCCGGACGAAGTGGCCGACGTGTTTGAAGTGCCGCTCGCCTATCTGATGGACCCGGGCAACCTGCGCAGCATCGACATCGAGTTCAGCGGCCGGCGCCGCCGCGTGCTCGAATATGCCTGGCCCGGCCAGCGCATCTGGGGCGCGACCGCGGCCATCCTGCTCAACCTGCGCCGACGACTGGAGCACATTGCATGACCGATTGGCAGACCCTGGTGGACCCGGCCACGCTTGCTACCGCGCTCGGCCATGCCGACCTGCGCATCGTCGATGCACGCTTCGCGCCGGCCACGGTCAACGACCCGGACTTCGGCCGCAACGCGCACGCACAGTCGCATCTGCCCGGCGCGGTCTACGCCGATCTCAATCGCGATCTTTCCGATCTCTCGCGCCACGGCCTCGGCCGCCATCCGCTGCCGCGCGATGAAGACTTCACCGCCGCGCTGGGGCGCTGGGGCATCACCCCGAGCAGCCAGGTCGTGGTCTATGACGCAGCTGACGGCAGCATGGCCGCCGCGCGCCTGTGGTGGCTGCTGCGCCTGCTCGGCCACCGCCGCGTGGCCGTGCTCGATGGCGGACTGACGGCCTGGCGCGCGGCCGGCCTGCCCGAATCGGCGCAGCCGGGCGGCTATCCGCCGGCACCGCCATACCCGGCGCGCTTCGGCCTTGCACAGGTGGCCGAGGCCGACGAGCTGGCGCGCCGCGCTGGCGAGGCGCCGGGCTGGCTGATCGACGTACGCGCGCCTGAGCGCTTCGCCGGCCTGGCCGAGCCGATTGACGCGGTAGCCGGCCATGTTCCGGGGGCGATCAACCGGCCGCTGCCGCTGAGCCTGAGCGAAGGCCGCTTTCTTCACCCCGAGCAGTTGCGCGCCGATCTGTTGCCACGCCTGGGTGGGCACGATCCGCGCGAAGTCGTGCTGATGTGCGGCTCCGGCGTCACCGCCTGCCATACCCTGCTGGCGATGGAGGCGGCGGGTCTGCACGGCGCCCGCGTCTACGCCGGCTCGTGGAGCGGCTGGATCAGCGATTCCTCGCGGCCGATCGCCACCGCTTGAGGCGTGTGCGGCACAATGGCAGGCGGCAATGTCCGGCCGGGCCGGACGATCCTGGGGGCGGTGGATGGCTTGGCGGACGTGGGCGCTGTGTGCCCTGATCGTGGCGGTGGCTGCATGCTCGGATGGCGCGGGCAACGCGGCACCGGCGCCGACGCTGCTGGGTGCCAACGGCCAGGACGCCTATACACGCGAGTTGGAGAACTGGCGCCAGGCGCGCCTGGCGGCGCTGCGCGCGGCCGATGGCTGGCTCAGCTATACCGGTTCGGGCCGCCTGCGCCTGGGCAGTTACCGCGTCGGCACCGCCGCGGACAACGACATCAGTCTGTCTTCCGGCCCGCCGCGGTTGGGGGTGCTGACGGTCGAGGAGAACCGCATCCGCTTCGACGCTGCGCGCGATGTCGATGTGCGCCTGCGCGGGCAACCGGTCACCAGCGTGACCCTGGTGCCCGAGGAAGCCGGGCGCAAGGCCGATCGCCTCGACGTGGGCCAGAGCCAGTTCTACGTCGTGCGCACCGGGCCGGTGTTCGGATGGCGCTTCCGCGATCCCGCAGCGCCGGCGCGGCATCGTTTCGCCGGCATCGACCATTTCCCGGTTGACCCGCGCTGGCGCGTGACCGCGCGCTGGCAGCCCTATGCGAAGCCACAGCCGATCACCCTGTTGACTTCGATCGGCACGCCGCTGCCGGCCTGGATTCCGGGCGAAGCGGTGTTCGTCCGCGACGGCCATCAGTACCGCTTGCATCCGGTCACCCAGCCGAATGATCCCCGGCTGTTCTTCATCTTCTCCGACCGTACCAGCGGCAAGGACACCTACGGTGGCGCGCGCTATCTGTTCGTCGATCCGCCGGCCGACGGGCACCTGGTGCTGGATTTCAATCGCGCCGAAAACCCGCCATGCGCGCTCACTCCGCATCTGGTGTGCCCGATCGCGCCGCCCGGCAACCGCCTGGACCTGGCGGTGAATGCCGGCGAGAAGACCTTCATCTCCAACTGGTAGCGCCGTCAGCGGCGCGCCGCTGCCGCGAACGCCGCACGAATCCGCGGCCACGGGAACATCGGGCCGGGGTCGAGCTTGCGCTGCACCTTGCGCGATGGGTCGTCGCTGGCTGGTTCCTGCGTGGTGTCCAGGGCATCGTGCCCGGCGATGTCCTGCAAGGCTGGCAGTTCGGCGCGCAGCCACATCAGCAAGGTTTCCAGCGCCTGCAACTGCGGCTCGGGATAGGGCTCATCCATCACCTGGTGGCGCGAATCAAGCCAGTGCGGGTAGCGCCCGCGGTTGACCAGCTCGATGCCCAGGGTATGCGCATTGTGCCCGCGCACGTGGTGGGCCACGCGCTCGGGCGCGACGTATTGCTCGATGCGCCCGTCGCGATCGATGTAGTAGTGCCCGCTGTTGCCGGTGCCGGCTTCGTACAGCACGCGCTCGCCGTACTCGCGCGCCATCGCCAGGTCTGGCAGTTCGGTGCAGTGGATGACCACCTGCGTGATCGCGTCACGCTCGCGCAGGGGCAGCTTCGTTTCGTAGGGCAGTGGAACGATGCAGATCGGCGGCGGCGTGGGCATGCGCGGATGCTAGCATTTGCCCCATGCCCCTGAACCCCGAAAGTCCGCTCGCCCAGCTGATGGGCAACCTGCCGCAGCGTGGCCGCCTTGACTGGATCGGCCTGCGCCCCGGGCGCGAATTGCCGATGCGGGAAGTCACGTTCGTCGAAGCGGCGACCGACGGCGGCCTGGCCGGCGACCGTTACCAGGGCCGCAACGGCAAACGCGGCGTCACCCTGATCCAGGCCGAGCACTTGCCGGCGATTGCCGCGTTGTCCGGGCATGCGGCGGTGGCACCGGCGACTTTGCGACGCAATCTGGTCGTGTCCGGCATTCCGCTGGTCGCGCTCAAGGGCCGGCGCTTCCGCATTGGCGAAATCGAGCTGGAAGGCACCGAGTCCTGTGATCCGTGTTCGCGCATGGAAGCGGCGCTGGGGGCCGGTGGTTACAACGCCATGCGCGGGCATGGCGGGCTGTGCGCGCGCATCGTGCGCGGCGGCATTCTGCGTGTTGGCGATGAGGTACAGGCACTGTGAGTCGCGGTCATTGCATTCTTTCCCATGGCTTTGAAAGCGGCCCCAACGCGATCAAGATCGCCGCGCTGGCCGAAGTGGCCCAGCGCCTGGGCTGGAACCACGAGCGCCCGGACTACACCGACCTGGACGCGCGCCACGACATCAGCCAGCTGGGCGATGTGCAGGCGCGCTGGCAGCGCCTGCGCGAGATCGCGCTTGCCGCTGCGGCCAAAGGCCCGGTGGTGCTGGCCGGTTCCAGCCTCGGTGCCTATGTCTCGGCGCAGGTGTCGCTGCAAGTGCCCACGCGCGCGCTGTTCCTGATGGTGCCGCCGACCCGCATGGGACCACTGCCGGCGCTGGACGCCGCGCCCGTGCCGACCTCGGTCGTGCATGCGTGGCACGACGAGCTGATTCCGGCCGCGGAGGTGATCGCCTGGGCGCAGGCGCGTTCGGCGCGGCTGCTGCTGGTCGATGACGAACATCGCCTGGGCGCGCACGTGGAAACTTCGGCGCAGGCGTTTGAAACCTTGTTGCGTTCACTGTGAGTGCGGCGACGGGCGATGTTCCCGGCATGGACGGCGTCACGCTGCGTCCTGCCGTGGCCGCCGATGCGGATGCCATCGAAATCCTGACCCTGGTGTCGTACTTCGACCTGCCAGGCGCGCACGACGAGCACGACGCCATTGCCACGCTGCGGGCGGACGCCGCGCTGTCGGCGGCGTGGGTGGCCGAGCACGACGGCTACATCGTCGGACACCTGGCAGCGTCGCCGGTCACGCTTTCCGATGGTGGTCGCGGCTGGCATGCGTTCGGTCCGCTGGCGGTGGGGCCTGGTCATCGCGGCCACGGCATCGCCACCGCGCTGCTGCGCAAGGCGCTGACGCAACTGCAGGCGGATGGCGCGGCGGGCTGTGTCGTCGATGCCGCGCCGCGCAGCCTGTTCCTGGCCGCCGGCTTCGCCCCCGAGCCGGGCCTGACCCTGGCGGGCACGCCGCTGCTGGCGCATGCCTTCGGCGACCGCTTGCCACCGCTAGCCGAAGTCAGCCTGCATCCGGCGCTCAGCCGCGGCGCCTGAACCCGTCGGGCTTTCCGGCACGCAGGCTGGCAATGCAGCCCGCGATGGCCGAACATGCGCCATCCCCGCGGCCCGGCTGCCTGCCGCCGCTCCCTTCACGGCCCGCCGGCCTACGCTTGGCGCCGGCCCTCTCGATTGCCTTCATCACGTGAAATTCTTCGCATCCTGCGCCAAAGGCCTGGAATACCTGCTGGCCGACGAACTGCTGGCGCTTGGCGCCACCCGCGCGACCGCGACCATTGCCGGCGTCAACGCCGAGGGCAGCCTGGCCGACGCGCAGCGCGCTGTGCTGTGGTCGCGCCTGGCCAGCCGGATACTGTGGCCGCTGGGCGAATTCGACTGCCCCGACGAGGATGCGCTGTACAACGGCGTGGCCGCGCAGCCCTGGCCTGAGCATCTGTCTCCCGGGCATACGCTGGCCGTGGATGCGCACGTGTCCGGCACGGTCATCACCCATGCGCGCTACGCCGCGCAGCGGGTCAAGGATGCGGTGGTCGACACCATGCGCCAGCAGGGGCTGGAGCGCCCCTCGGTGGATGTGGAGCAGCCGGACCTGCGCCTGAACCTGTCGCTGCGCAAGGGCAGGGCGGTGTTGTCGGTGGACCTGGGTGGCGGCTCGTTGCATCGGCGTGGCTGGCGCCTGGCACAGAACGAGGCGCCGCTGAAGGAGAACCTTGCCGCCGCGGTGCTGATGCGTGGTGGCTGGCCGAAGGCGTATCACGAAGGCGGCGGGTTGCTCGATCCAATGTGCGGCAGCGGCACGCTGCTGATCGAAGGCGCACTGATGGCGGCCGACGTGGCGCCGGGCCTGCAGCGCCATGGCAGCGCATTGCCGACGCGCTGGCGCGGTTTCGATCGCGGTGCCTGGGACATCCTGGTCAACGAGGCGCGTGGCCGCGAACGCATTGGCCGTGCCGGACTGCGCGCGGTGATCCACGGCAGTGACCTGGACCCGCGCGCCATTGCCAATGCCCGCGAGAATGCCGAAGTGGCCGGCGTCGCCGCCGCGCTGCACCTGGCCGTGCATGACGTGAGTGCACTGCCGTCACCGCCCGAGCCGCGCGGTCTGGTGGTCTGCAACCCGCCCTACGACGAACGCCTGGCCGCCGATGCGGCCCTGTACCGACGCCTGGGCGACGCGCTGCGGCGCGCCGTTCCGGCCTGGCGGGCGAGCCTGCTGTGTGGCGATACCGAACTGGCCCAGGCCACCGGCTTGCGCGCGGCCAAGCGCTATCAGCTGTTCAATGGCGCGATCGAATGCGCGCTCATCGTCTGTGATCCGGTTGCACCGCCGCAGCGCGAAGCGCCTGCCGAAGTGCGGGTGCTGTCCGAAGGCGCGCAGATGGTCGCCAACCGGCTGCGCAAGAATCTGCACAAGCTGAAGAAGTGGCGTGCGCGCGAACAGGTCGAGTGCTTCCGCGCCTACGATGCCGATCTGCCTGAGTACGCCGCGGCCATCGACGTTTACCCAGAGGCCGACGGCGCCCGTCGCACCTTCCTGCATGTGCAGGAATACGCCGCGCCCGCCACCATTCCCGACGCCGATGTGCGCCGCCGCCGCAACGAGCTGCTGGCGGCCGCGCGCGAGGTCTTCGAGGTGCCGGCCGAGCAGGTCGCCTTCAAGTCACGCGAGCGCGGCAAGGGCGGTAGCAAGTACGGGCGGTTCGAGCAGCGCGGCGAGTTCATCCATGTGCGTGAGCATCAGGCGCTGCTGCAGGTGAATTTGTTCGACTACCTGGATACTGGCCTGTTCCTCGACCACCGCCCGCTGCGCAAGCAGATGGCCGCGCAGGTCCGTGGCCGGCGCTTCCTCAACCTGTTCTGCTATACCGGCGTGGCCAGTGTCGAGGCCGCCGTGGCCGGCGCGGCGTCCACTGCCAGCGTGGACCTGTCCGGCACCTACCTGGAATGGTGCGCGCGCAACCTGGCGCTGAACGGTCATGGCGGCGCGCGGCATGCGCTGGTGCAGGCCGACGCGATGGCCTGGCTGGAGGCCGAGCGCAGCCTGTACGACGTGATCTTCTGTGATCCGCCGACATTCTCCAACTCCGCCCGCGCCGAGGACTTCGACGTGCAGCGCGAACACGTGCGCCTGCTGCGCGCGGCAATGGCGCGGCTGGCGCAGGGCGGGGTGCTGTATTTCTCCAACAACTTCCGGCGTTTTCGGTTGGAGGAGAATGCGATTGCCGAGTTTGCGCACTGCGAGGAAATCAGTGCCCGGACCATTGACCCGGATTTCGAGCGCAATGCGCGCATCCATCGGGCGTGGCGGTTGGTGCATCCGGTGTAGGCGAGGGTTACATTGCGGATGCGGCTGGGGCCGTTGTGGGAGGGGCTTCAGCCCCGACGAACGGAGACGCGATCTGGCGGATGGCGGTCGCGGCTGAAGCCGCTCCTACAGCCGCTCCTACAACCCTGACGAGGGCAACCACACCGACAACGCATGCAGCACCAGCCCGATCAACCCGCCCACCAGGGTGCCGTTGAAGCGGATGTACTGCAGATCGCGGCCCACGCTCAACTCCAGCTGCTCGACCAGGTGGCGTTCGTCCCAGCCCTTCATTGTCGAGGCGATGTGCTCGGTCACCGAACTGCGCAGGCGCGTGGTCAGGCGGCCTGCGGCATCGAGCATATGCACGTTCAATGCCTCGCGCAGCGCCGGGTCGCGGCCCAGTGCCTGCGCCAACCCTTGCAGCGACTGGTCCAGATGCCGCGCAATGGCCGAATCCTCGCGCTGCAGGTCGCTGCGCAGGGCGTCGCGGATGCGCGCCCACAGCCCCTGGATATAGCCCTGCAGCGCGGGATGGTCGATCGCCTGCTGCTTGAGCGCTTCCACGCGCGCGGCCAGCGCCGGGTCCTCGCGCAGGCGCTGTATGTACTGCTGCAGCCAGCGCTCGTAGTCCTGGCGCAGCGGATGTTCGGGCGTGGTCAGTACCTGCTGCATCTCCTCCAGCGCCGCACGCGCCAGGCGTTCGGCGAGGCTGTCGCCGATCTCCTCGACCGGCTTGACCCAGTCCACCGTGTCCATCAGCTTCGGCCATTCGCGCCGCGCATAACGCACGATCAGGGCCGACACGCGCGCCTTCACCGCCTCGTTGTCCAGCCAGCGGCCCAACCGCTGCAGCGCTTCGTCCAGCAACTGCTGGTGGCGGCCGTCGGCGGTGAGCAGGCCGAGCACGTCGCCCGCGGTCGCCGCCGCATTCCATTGCCGCAGGCGCTCGACCGCGAAGCGCTGGATCGCGCGCCGCACCGCCGCTTCATCGAGCAGGTCCAGCGCCTGCAACAACCAGCTGCGCGCCATGTCGGCGAGCATCCGCGCCTGCGCGGGCTGCGCCAGCCATTGCGCAAGGCGGCTGGCCGGGTCGAAGGTGCGCAGTTTTTCCAGCAGCGATTCGGGCGCCAGGAAGTGGTCGCGCACGAAGATGGCCAGGCCATCGGCCAGGCGGTCCTTGCCGCGCGGCAGGATCGCGGTGTGCGGAATCGGCAGTCCGAGTGGACGGCGGAACAGCGCGACCACGGCAAACCAGTCGGCCAGTGCGCCCACCGTGGCCGCCTCACAGAACGCCGCCACCCAGGCCCAGCCGTCGCGCTGGCCCATCAGGTGGCTGAGCACGAAGCCGGCGAGCATCAGCAACAGCAGCCCGGTGGCGAGCATGCGCATGCGCCGCAGTTCGGCGCGGCGCGGGTCGCGGGCTTCAGGCATGGGTTCGGGGCGCGGCTCGGGCGGGGGTGATTGCGTCGACATGCGGCCAGTGTAGCGAGCGCGGGTGATGCGGCAGTGCAGCGGCCATGCCGCCCGTGCCGGCTCAGGCCACCTGGCTGATGGTGTCGCCCAGTACCTGCACGATCCGATCAATCTGCGCCGGCTCGATGATCAACGGCGGCGACAGGGCAATCACATCGCCGGTGACCCGCACCAGCAGGTCGCCCTCGTGGAAGGCGCGCGCGAATACTTCATAGCCGCGCGCGCCCGGCGCGCCCTCGCGCGGCGCCAGCTCGACTGCGCCGATCAGGCCGAAGTTGCGCAGGTCGATCACATGCGGCAAACCCTTCAGCGAATGGATCGCGCGCTCCCAGTGCGCGCCCAGCTCGATGGCGCGCTCGAACAGCTGCTCTTCGGCATAGGTATCGAGCGCTGCCAGCGCCGCCGCGCAGGCCAGCGGGTGGCCGGAGTAGGTATAGCCGTGGAAGAACTCGATCGCCCCGGGCGGCCCCTGCATGAAACTGTCGTGCACCGCGCCACTGACGAACACCGCGCCCATCGGCACGCTGCCATTGGTCAGGCCCTTGGCCGTGGTCATCAGGTCCGGGGTGACGCCGAAGCGTTGCGCGGCGAAGGCGTTGCCGACGCGGCCGAAGCCGGTGATGACCTCGTCGAACACCAGCAGGATGCCGTGACGATCGCAGATCTCGCGCAGGCGCTGCAGATAGCCTTCCGGCGGCAGCACCACGCCGGCCGAACCGCTGACCGGTTCGACGAACACCGCGGCAATGGTGGAGGCGTCATGCAGCGCGATCAGCCGTTCCAGGTCTTCGGCCAGTTCCACGCCATGCGCGGGCAGGCCGGCGCTGAAGGCATTGCGCGGGATGTCCAGGGTGTGGCGCAGGTGGTCCACGCCGGCCAGCAACGGGCCGAACCATTTGCGATTGTTCGGCAGCCCGCCAATCGACATGCCGCCAAACCCCACGCCGTGGTAAGCCTTCTCGCGGCCGATGAAGCGCGTGCGCTGGCCCTCGCCGCGGGCGCGATGGTAGGCCAGCGCAATCTTCATTGCGCTGTCCACCGCTTCGGAGCCGGAGTTGGTGAAGAACACATGGTCCAGGCCAGGCGGCGCGATTTCGGTCAGGCGTTCGGCGAGCACGAACGGCAACGGCGAGCCCATCTGGAAGGTGGGAGCGAAGTCGAGCGTGGCCGCCTGTTCGGCAATGGCCTGAACGATGCGCGGCCGCGCGTGGCCGGCGTTGCAGCACCACAGGCCGGCCGCGCCATCGAGGATCTGACGCCCGTCCACATCACGGTAGTACATGCCCTGCGCCGACGCGAGGAGACGTGGCCGCGCCTTGAACTGGCGGTTGGCGGTGAACGGCATCCAGAAGGCGTCCAGCGAGGCCGGGGCCTGCAGACCCTGCTGGGCGTAGTGGCCATCGGCCGGATGCGCGGAATCGCTGCCCATGACGTGCTCCCGAAAGCCGGCCGCGCCGGCGGGTCGTTGAAAAAACTTTACACGAGCCCGGCCACCGCGCGCGATGCCCGCAAAAGCGATGCGTGTAAAGTGTCCGCAGACGACAGGACGCGGCACCTGACCATCCAGCGCCGCCCCCGGAGGACGCCATGGCAACGCCCAACACCCGCGAAGAATGGCAGGCACTGGCGGCGGCATTGCAGCCGCAGACCCACGCCTTCATCGATGGCCGCTATGTGGACGCGGCCAGCGGCGCACGCTTCGACTGCCTGAGCCCGATCGACGGGCGCCTGCTCGGGCGCGTGGCCGATGGCGATGCGCAGGATATCGACCGCGCCGTGGCCGCGGCGCGGCGCAGTTTCGATGCCGGGCACTGGTCACGCGCCACGCCGCGGCAGCGCAAGCGCGTGCTGCAGAAGCTGGCGCGGCTGGTCGAGGCGCATGCCGATGAACTGGCGCTGCTGGAATCGCTGGACATGGGCAAGCCGGTGCGCGATGCGCGCAGCGTGGATGTGGCGGCGAGTGTGCGCTGCCTGGGCTGGACGGCCGAAGCCATCGACAAGGTCTATGGCGAAATCGCCCCGACCGGCGCGGACGAGCTTGGCCTGATCACCCGCGAGCCGCTTGGCGTGGTCGGTGCAATCGTGCCGTGGAATTTCCCGCTGCTGATGGCCTGCTGGAAGATCGCCCCGGCGCTGGCGACCGGCAATTCGGTGGTGCTCAAACCCTCGGAAAAGTCGCCGCTGAGCGCGATCCGCCTGGCCGCGCTGGCGGCCGAGGCCGGCATTCCGGATGGCGTGTTCAACGTGGTGCCGGGCAGCGGCAAGGGCGCGGGCGAACCACTGGCGCTGCACATGGAGGTGGACGGCCTCGTGTTCACCGGCTCGACCGCCGTGGGCCGGCGCCTGCTGCAATGCGCCGGGCTGTCGAACATGAAACGCGCCTACATGGAATGCGGTGGCAAGAGCCCGAACCTGGTATTTGCCGACGCGCCGGACCTGGACCGCGCCGCCGAAGCCGCCGCCAGCGCCATCTTCTACAACCAGGGCGAAGTGTGCACGGCGGGCTCGCGGCTGCTGGTGGAGCGCTCGATCAAGGACGAATTCGTTGCGCGTGTGGTCGAGGCCGGCCGGCGCATGCAGCCGCGCCACCCGTTCGACCCGGACGCGGCAATGGGCGCGCTGGTGGACGAGGCGCAGACCGGCAAGGTGCTGGACTACATCGCGCGTGGCAGCGCACAGGGCGCGCGCCTGCTGCTGGGCGGCAAGCGCGCCGAAGTGGTGGCCGGCGGCAGCTATGTCGAGCCGACGGTGTTCGACGACGTGGCCCCGGAGCACGCCATCGCGCGCGAGGAAATCTTTGGCCCGGTGCTGGCGGTGCTGGCCTTCGATGACGAGGCGCAGGCCCTGCGCATGGCCAATGACAGCGACTACGGCCTGGCCGCCGGGGTGTGGACGCGCGATATCTCGCGCGCGCACCGGGTGGCCCGCGGCTTGCGCGCCGGCAGCGTGTGGGTGAACTACTGGGACGGCGGTGACATGACCGCGCCGTTCGGCGGCTACAAGCAATCTGGCAACGGCCGCGACAAGTCGTTGCACGCCTTCGACAAGTACACCGAGATCAAGGCGACCTGGATTCACCTGGGCTAGGTGGCGCGGCCTTTGGTTGCGAGTGCAACCCAGGCACGCGGCGGCGGCTTCGATCTGCCAGAATCGGCTGATCGTTGCTGACCGATGCCTCCATGAGCGTTGCCGCCGTTTCCGTTCCGCCCGCCAATCCGGCGCGGCGCGTGTTGCTGGCCAGTCTGGTCGGCACCACCATCGAATTCTTCGACTTCTACATCTACGCCACCGCCGCGGTGCTGGTGTTCCCGTCGCTGTTCTTCCCGGCGGGCGATGTCAATGCGGCGCGGCTGCAGTCACTTGCGACGTTCGCGGTGGCATTCATTGCGCGGCCGGTGGGTTCGGCGCTGTTCGGCCACTTTGGTGACCGCATCGGGCGCAAGGCCACGCTGGTGGCGGCGCTGCTGACGATGGGCCTGTCCACGGTGACGATCGGCCTGTTGCCGGGTTACGCGCAGATCGGCGTCTGGGCGCCGGCGCTGCTGGCCTTGTGCCGGTTTGGCCAGGGCCTGGGGCTGGGCGGCGAATGGGGCGGGGCGGTGCTGCTGGCGACGGAGAATGCGCCGCCGGGCAAGCGCGCGTGGTATGGCATGTTCCCGCAGTTCGGCGCGCCGCTGGGCTTCCTGCTGTCGACCTCGACGTTCCTGCTGTTGGGTGCGGTGCTCAGTGACGCGCAGTTCCTGTCCTGGGGCTGGCGCATTCCGTTCATCGCCAGTGCGTTGCTGGTGGGGGTGGGGCTGTGGGTGCGCTTGCGCATCACCGAGACGCCGGATTTCCAGCGCGCGATCGAGCGCGCCGAGCGGGTGCGGCTGCCGTTGCGCACGGTGCTGTCGCAGCATGGCGCCGAGGTGGTGCTGGGCACGCTGGCCACGTTCGCGACGTTTGCGCTGTTCTATCTGATGACGGTGTGGGCGCTGGGCCACGGCACGGCGCGGTTGGGCTATGGCAAGGAGTCGTTCCTGTTGTTGCAGATGGCGGGGATCGTGTTTTTCGCGTTGGGCATTCCGATCTCGGCGCGCTGGGGCGACCGTGGCGGGACGGCGCCGGCGATGATGATCGCGAGTGTGTGCATCATCGTGTTCGGCTTGTGTTTCGCGCCGCTGTTCGTGGCCGATGCGCCGTGGCGGGTGCTGCTGTTCCTGGCGCTGGGCTTCTTCTTCATGGGGCTGACGTACGGGCCGTGCGGGACGCTGTTGTCGCAGCTGTATCCGGTGCAGGTGCGGTATACGGGGGCGTCGCTGTCGTTCAACCTGGCGGGGATTCTGGGGGCGGCGCCGGCGCCTTATATCGCTACGGGGTTGGCGCAGCGGTATGGGTTGGTGGCGGTGGGCGGGTATCTGGCGGTGGTGGCTGGGGTTAGTTTGGTCGGGCTGCTGTTGGCGCGGCGGTATCTGGTTCGGTAGGTTTTTGTTGTTGCGGCCTGCGGCCGCTGTTTGTGGGTTTTTTGTGGGCTGGTGGTTGTGCGTCTTGCGATGTTGGTCGGCTGTCCTTGGTCTGTGCGTGGCAGCCGGTGGCAAGCCCTGCCAGGACACGTCGTTAACCCATCCCTGGGGACTCCTAGGCAACATCCATGTTGCCTAGGGTCCTGGCAGGGCCTGCCACCGACTGCCCGACAGATCACCGACGACGGATGGAAACGGCGGATATCGCTGGGGCCGTTGTGGGAGGGGCTTCAGCCCCGACAGGCGAAGCCGCGATCTGTCAGACGGCTGAGGGCCGTTGTAGGAGCGGCTTCAGCCGCGACGAACGAAGCCGCGATCTGTCAGACGGCTGGGGCCGTTGTAGGAGCGGCTTCAGCCGCGACAAACGTAGCCGCGATCTGTCAGACGGCAGTCGCGGCTGAAGCCGCTCCTACAAGGGCGGCGGAGGCGCCGAGGAAACTCACGCGGTTGCGGCCGCCGGCCTTGGCCAGGTAGAGGTGCTTGTCGGCTTCGCTGAGCAGATGGTGCAAGGATTCGTCGTGGCGACGGGCGGTGCAGAAGCCGATGCTGGCGGTCATGCGCAGCTCCTGGTCGCCTACGGGTACGCGCAAGGCGGCGATGCGCTCGCGCAATTGCTCGAAGTAACCGGCGGCCTCGCCCGGGGCCAGACCCGGCACCAGCAGGCAGAATTCCTCGCCACCAAAACGGGCGGCCAGATCCTGCGGCCGGGCATGCGCGGCCACGGCGTTGGCGACGGCGCGCAGGGCGTCATCGCCGGCCTCGTGGCCCCAGGTGTCGTTGATGTGCTTGAAATGGTCGATATCCACCATCGCCGCGGTCACGCTCTGGCGGTCGGCAAGCAGGCGCGGCAGGCTGCGCTGGCTCTGTTCCAGGAAATGGCGGCGGTTCGGCAGGCCGGTGAGGAAGTCGCGTGTGGCCAGATCCTGCAGGGTGCCGATCAGCTCCAGCTGGTCGACGTTCTGCGAAACGCGGCAGAAGAATTCTTCGCGCGAGAACGGCTTGCGCAGGAAATCGTTGGCGCCGTTCTTCAAGAAGCGCGGAATCAGTGAGGCATCCATGTTCCCCGAGATGCCGATCACCGCCACCTTGTCGCGGCTGCGCAGGCCACGCAGGCGGCGGGTGAATTCCACACCCTCCATGCCCGGCATTTCCTGATCGACGATCGCCAGGCGGATGCTCGGGTCCTGCTCGATGGCCTGCAAGCCGGCCGGGCCGTCGGCGGCCACCACCACGCGGTAGCCGTACATCTGCAGCAGGGCGGCGGCGTAGGTGCGGGCGGAGAGCGAATCGTCCACCACCAGCGCGGAGATGCGGCGATTGCGCTCCAGCCGCTGCACCAGCCAGGCCAGGTAGTCGATGCTGCCCGGCGCGTTCTTCACCACGTAGTCGATGATCTGCTGCTGCAGCACGCGCCGGCGCAGGTCTTCGTCGTATACGCCACTGACCACCACCGTGGGCAGGTTGCGGCTGGTGAAGAACTCCACCACCTGGTCGCGGTCGCCGTCGACCAGAACCAGCCCGGTCAGGGCGAGGAACCAGCCCTGTTCCTCATCCAGCACGCGCGCGGCTTCGGCCAGGGTGGAGACCACGGTCACCGGCAGCTCGATGCGCTGTTCAATGGCCTCGCGCAGCAGCGTGGTGAACGTGCGCGAGTTCTCCACCAGCAGGATGCGCTGGGGCAGGGAACTGCCGTCGTCGAAGTGGCTGGCCGGAGCAGTGGCGGGCATGTATCCGGTGACCGGATGGAGGGCTTGCCGGAGGTAGCGGCGGCGCCGGGGAAAACTTGAGCCACTTCACGAAATGGCCCGATGCGCGCAGGGGAGCCGTCGTTGCGTAGGGATTGCGGCCATCCGCCCAATGCGTTGGACGTATCGCATGGCCGGCGTGCGGCACACGTGTTGTTGTGCCTGCACTGGCGGCACGCCGCCAGGCCTATCACCTTCACGCCCAAGGAGGCCGCATGCTTCGTCCATCATCACCGCCGCCCATCAAGATGTCCTCCCGGCCAGCGCGCCTGCGCGCCTGGGGTTGGGCCACACTGGCGAGCAGCGCCCTGGCCTTGGCCGCGTTCGCCGCCGCTGACTTCGGCACAACGGCCGGCACCGGCACCGGCGTGGCAGGGGCAACGCCGTCGGCGGCCTCGGCGTCCACAGCCACGCGGCCGCCACGCGACCAGGGCGCGATCGGCTGGCTGACCTCGCCGGCCCAGCGCTGGGCGCAGCAGGAGCGGCTGGAGGTGCGTGGCTATGCCGAGGCGACCTGGAACTCGATCCAGCTGTTCGATACCGGCAAGGCGCTGCCCTCGGACAAGCTCTGCTTCGGCGCGGACGGCAGCGTCTCGCGTACTGACTACACCTTCATCGCCAACCTCGGCGCCTATGCGTGGAGCGTGATCGGCGCGCGCGATCTCGGCCTGATCGGCGACACGCAGGCCCGGCAGAAGCTGCTGCCGCTGCTGGATGCCATCGAAAGCCTGCAGCGCGATTCAGCCGTCGCCGGTGCGCCGGCCGGCATGTTGACCTGGGCCGCCAAGATCGACGGGCCGCGCATCGATGGCGGCACCATTTCCTCGGTGGACAACGCCTGGCTTGCCGCCGGCCTGGCGCTGATGGCCGAAGCATTCCCGGTACTCAAGCCGCGCGCCGAAGCGTTGCTGGCGAAGATGAACTTCGCCGCGATGCTCAACCCCGACAAGGGCCAGTTCTACAACAACTACGACCTCGGCAATCGCGCCTTCTCCAACGGCACCTACGACCTGCTGACCGAGGCACGCTTCATTTCCTACCTGGCGATCGGCGAAGGCCAGGTGCCGGGCTCGCAGTATTACCGCGTCGAGCGCTGGCCTTGGTGGCGCGGCCAGGACAACGCCGAGCAGTTCCGCACCTACGAAGGCGTGCGCGTCTACGAGCACACGCTGACCTACGGCCCCTACCGCTTCATGCCGACCTGGGGCGGCAGCATGTTCGAGAGCTTCCTGCCGTTCCTGCTGATTCCCGAAACGCAGTGGGCGCCGCAGAGCTGGGGCCGCTCGCATCCGCAGATGGCGGCCGCGCAGGTACGCTTTGGTCTGGGTGAGTACGGCTACTGGGGCTTCTCGCCATCGATGAACCCCAACAGCGGCGGCTATGGCGAGTTTGGCGCGCCGCCGATGGGCATCGGCGGCTATTCGCCGCTGGGACAGAACGAAGCCGAGCGTCGCGGCGCGGTGGTGACACCGCACGCCGTGTTTCTGCCGATCGAACTGCAGACCAGCGCGGCGCTGGCCAACCTGCGCAAGCTGCGCGCCAATTTTCCTGGCGTATATGACCCGACATACGGCTTCCGCGACAGTGTGGATGTCAGTACCGGCGCGGTCAGCCAATGCATGTTGCTGCTGGACCAGGCGATGTCTTTCGGCGCGATGGTCAACCATCTCACCGACGGCCGGCTACGTCGCTACCTGGGCGACCGCTACGCCGCGCGGCTGCAGCCGCTGATTGGCCAGGAAGCGTTCTGGTATCCGGAGCAACCGTGAGCGGCCGGCAAGCTCGCTGCCGGCAACGGCGGGCTTCACCACAGCGCGTCGCGCAGCCGGTACCAGCCCATGGCCGCGACCAGCAGCGGCGTGCGCAGCATGCGCCCGCCGGGGAACGACCTATGGGGGATGCGGCCAAAGGCGTCCAGGCGCCGCGACTGCCCGATGATGGCCTCGGCAATCAATTGCCCGGCCAGACCGGTCGCGGCCACGCCGTGACCGGAGAAGCCTTGCGCGTAGTACACGTTGTCGCCGATGCGGCCCCAGTCGGGCGCACGGTTGCGAGTGATGTCGACCAGGCCGCCCCACAGGTATTCAAAGCCCACCCCGCGCAGCTGCGGGAACACGCGCTCCATGCGCTTTTGCATGAGCCGCCGCAGGCCGGGCGGCGGCAACGCGGAATAGCTGGCGCGGCCGCCGAACAGCAGGCGGTGGTCATGACTGAGGCGAAAATAGTCCAGCGCCCAGTTCGCATCCGATACGGCCATGTCGTTGCCGATCAGCGCCCGCGCCAGTGCCGGGCCCAATACCGGCGTGGCGCCGATGTAGGTCCCTACTGGCATCACCCGCGCCTCCAGCGCCGGGGCCACGCCTTGCAGCAGGGCGTTGCCGGCGAGCACGGCGAAGTCGGCTTGCAACTGTCCCTGTGCGGTGTGCAGCAGCGCTTGCCGGCCGGGCTCCAGGCGCAGCACCGCCGAGGCTTCGTGGATGATCACGCCCGCCGCCAGCGCTGCGCGTGCCAGTCCCTGCGCATAGGCCAGCGGATGCAGGTGGCCGCTGGCCGCATCGAACACCGCGCCGCTGTACAGATCGCTGCCGAGGCGCGCGCGCAGTTGCGAGCGGTCCCACCACTGCAACGGATAGTCGTAGCGCTCGGCCATCTCGACGATGCCGGCGCGCAGTGCCTGTTCCTGGCGCGGCTTGAGCGGCACGTGCGCGTAGCCATCGCGCCAGTGGCAGGCGATGGCGTGGCGCTGGATGCGCTCGCGCAGCCGCGCCATGCCTTCGCGCGACAGATCGAACAGCAGGCGGGCCTGGTCCGCGCCAAGCAGGCGTTCCAGCGTGGACTGCTCGCAGCCGAAACCGACGATCGCCTGGCCGCCATTGCGGCCGGAGGCACCCCAGCCGACGCGGCGTGCTTCGAGCACGGTCACCCGGTATCCGGCTTCGGCCAGCGCCAGCGCCGTCGTGAGCCCGGTGTAGCCGGCGCCCAGTACCGCCACGTCGGCACGCTGCTTGCCGCGCAGCGGTGCCTGCGCGGGCAGGGGGGCGACGCTGGCGGCGTACCAGCTGCGGGGATGGCCGCTGGCGCCGGTCGGCTCCATTACACCGTCCGCAGGTACCAGGCGTAGTCCAGATCGGGGACCTGGGCATGGAAGTCGAGCATTTCGCGGCGCTTCTGCTGGCCGTAGATGTGGCGGAAGCGTTCGCCGAAGTGGCGGGCGATGAAGTCGTTGCCGAGGAAGTCGTCGATCGCCGAGCGCCAGGAAGGCGTGCTCGCTTCGAGCTGCGCGTAGGCATTGCCGGTGGTGGCCGGGCCAGGCAGCTGGCGCCGTTCCAGGCCATCGAGCATGCCGGCCAGGACTGCGGCGGTGACCAGGTAGGGGTTGGCATCGGCGCCGGCGATGCGGTGTTCGATGCGCGTATTGCGTTCGTCGCTGTGCGGGATGCGCAGGGCCACGGTGCGGTTGTTGAAGCCCCAGCTGTCGTTCAACGGCACGAAGGCATTGGGTACGAAGCGGCGATAGCTGTTGGCGTGCGGCGCAAACAGCAACAACGACGAGGCAGCTGCCTGCTGCAGGCCGGCCAGTGCATGCAGCAGCGTTTCGGCGGGTGCCTGCGGCGTGCCTGCAAACAGGTTGCGGCCGGCGCCGTCGAGCAGGCTCACGTGCAGATGCAGGCCGCTGCCGGCCTGCTCGGCGAAGGGTTTGGCCATGAAGCTGGCGAGGCGATGCTGCTGCTGGGCAATCGCCTTGATGGTGCGCTTGAGCAGCAGTGCGTCGTCGCAGGCGGCGACGGCGTCATCGCGGTGTCGCAGGTTGATCTCGAACTGCCCGGGCGCGTACTCGGCCACGGCGGTATCGGCGGGAATGCGTTGCGCGTGGCAGGCAGCGGCTATTGCGTCGATGAACTCGCGTTGCTCGTCCAGTTCCTGCAAGTAGTAGACCTGGGTGCTGTCGCTGCGCAGTCCGCTGTGCGGATCACGCGGTGTCTGCGGGCGGCCGCGTGCGTCGGGGGCGGCGTCGAACAGGTAGAACTCCAGTTCCACCGCGACCACCGGCACCAGGCCGAGTGCCGCGTAGCGTTGCAGCACGCGCTGCAGGACCACGCGCGGTGCGACCTCGAACAGGCCGCCGGCGCCGTCTTCCATCGCCAGCAGCAGTTGCGCGCTGGGTCGCGACGCCCACGGTACCGGGCGCAGGGTGCCGGGCGCGGGCCGGCAGATGCGATCTTCGTCGCCAATGGCATAGCCCAGGCCGGTTTCCTCGACTGTGTTGCCGGTGATGTCGGTGGCGATCAGCGACATCGGCAGGCACACGCCATCGCGGTAGACCTTTTCCAGGGCATCGCGTGTGATGCGCTTGCCGCGCAGCAGGCCGTTGGTGTCTGGCAGTAGCAGGTCGATCTGTTCGCAGCCTTCGATCCGGGCGAGCACGCGGGCGTCCTCGGCGGGCAGCGGCAGGGCGGTGTCGGTGGCCATGGGCGGGGTGATCGGGGGCGGCGGTTTGAGCTTAGCAGAGGTTTTTTTTGGGATGCGTCGTGTTGGTGGGCGGTTGTGTTGGCGGTGGGCTGGCTTGCGGTGCGGATGCGGTGCGGTGGGTTGCGCTGGCTCGCGGCGCGGGCCCCGACCCGGCGGGGGTAGGCGTCTCGGTTCCGGCGTACGTCCTGTACTCAGTCACCGAACGTGGGCCATCCATGGCCCACTGACGCCTACCCCCGCCGGATCGGGGCAGGGCGCCTTGGGGTTCCCACTTCGGTGGGTGCGCGCCTTTTGGGTGTGAGGGGAGGGCCTTGGTCTTCAGGCGTATCGGTAGTTGGTGGGTTGTGTCTTCGTTTGTCGCGGCTGAAGCTGCTCCTACAGGTGGGGCGGCCGCGTTGCGTGTGGCTTATGTGTGCGCGACCAATCGCGGTTGTAAAAACAAAATGCCCGGGGTAACTTGCCTGCAAGCCAGAACGAGCAATCCGCATGGCCCTTTCCCCGCTGGTCGGCCTGCCTTGCGACCGCAAGATCATTGGTCCGCATCCCTTCCTTGCCGTCGGCGAGAAGTACGTCCGCGCCGTGGTCGAAGGCGCGCAGGCCACGCCCGTGCTGCTGCCTTCCTTGCAGCCGCCACTGCCCGCCGCCGACTGGCTCGATCGCCTCGACGGGCTGCTGCTCACCGGCGCCATCAGCAATATCGAACCCCATCACTACGCCGGCGGCGCGAGCTGGGATGGCAATCCGCACGATCCGGCGCGTGACGCCAACACCTTGCCGCTGGTCAACGCTGCGCTGGCGCGCGGCCTGCCGGTGCTGGCGATCTGCCGCGGCTTGCAGGAGGTCAACGTGGCCCTCGGCGGCAGCCTGCATCCGCGCGTCCATGACGTGGCCGGCCTGGCTGATCATCGCGAAGACGTCGAAGCCGCACTCGAAGTGCAGTACGGGCCGGCACATTCGGTGCGCCTGGCCGCCGGCGGCTGGCTGGCGCAGATCGCCGGCGCCGACGAGGTGCGGGTCAATTCGCTGCACGGGCAGGGCATCGACCGTCTCGCCGAGGGCCTGGTGGTCGAGGCAGTGTCCCCCGATGGCCTGGTCGAAGCCTTCCGCGGCAGCGGCAGCGGCTTTCTGCTCGGTGTGCAATGGCACCCCGAATGGAGGGTGCTCGACAACCCCTTCTATCTCGGCATCTTCGGCGCCTTTGGCGATGCCTGCCGCCGCCACGCCGCACAACCTTCCACCGGCCAATCATGACCAGCCCCAGAACCCGCGCCCGCAAGAACGTCCCCGAACAGGCCGAAAGCTCGCTGCGACGCTGGCTCAAGGAACGCCACATCACCGAAGTCGAATGCCTGGTGCCCGACATCACCGGTAACGCGCGCGGCAAGATCATCCCGGCCGACAAGTTCTCCCACGACTACGGCACGCGCCTGCCCGAAGGCATCTTCGCCACCACCGTCACCGGCGAATATCCCGACGACTACTACGAGCTCACCTCGCCGTCGGACTCGGACATGCAGCTGCGCCCGGACCCGGACACCGTGCGCGTGGTGCC
Source organism: Stenotrophomonas sp. (assembly GCA_035629025.1). Lineage (GTDB taxonomy): Bacteria > Pseudomonadota > Gammaproteobacteria > Xanthomonadales > Xanthomonadaceae > Stenotrophomonas_A. Next base: position 46,930 of record DASPIU010000009.1, on the reverse strand, counting down.
CTGGGCCACCGACCCGACCGCGCAGGTCATCCACGACTGCTACACCCGCGACGGCCAGCCGCACGAGCTCGCACCGCGCAACGTGCTGCGCCGCGTGCTCGCCGAATACGCGCCAGCCGGGCTCAAGCCGGTGGTCGCGCCGGAGCTGGAATTCTTCCTCGTGCAGAAGAACACCGACCCGGATTTCCCGCTGCTGCCGCCCGCCGGGCGCAGTGGCCGTGCCGAAACCGCGCGGCAGTCGTATTCGATCGACGCGGTCAACGAGTTCGATCCGATTCTCGACCTGATGTACGACTACTGCGATGCGATGGAACTGGACGTGGACACGCTGATCCACGAATCCGGGGCCGCGCAGCTGGAAGTCAACTTCACCCATGCCGATGCGCTGTCGCGCGCCGACCAGGTGTTCCTGTTCAAGCGCACCATGCGCGAGGCCGCGCTGCGCCATGGCATCTACGCCACGTTCCTGGCCAAGCCGATGGAGACCGAGCCGGGCAGCGCCATGCATATCCACCAGAGCCTGCTCGACGCCAAGGGCCGCAATGTGTTCAGCGGCAAGCTCGACGGCGGCCTCAGCCAGACCTTCCTGCATTACCTGGGCGGCCTGCAGAAGTACGTGCCGATGGCGATGGCCTTCTTTGCCCCGAACGTGAACTCCTACCGGCGCCTGGTGTTTGGCGAAGTCTCGCCAAGCAACGTGCTGTGGGGCTTCGACAACCGCACCTGCGGCCTGCGCGTGCCCATCGACACGCCGGAGAACACCCGCGTGGAAAGCCGCTTCGCCGGCTCCGACGCCAATCCCTATCTGGCGATGGCCGCGACCCTGGCCTGCGGCCTGCTCGGCATCCGCGAGAAGCTCGAACCCACCGCGCCGTTCACCGGCAGCGGCAAGGAAGAGGGCTACGACCTGCCGCGTTCGCTGGGCGAGGCGCTGGACGAACTGGAAGGCTGCGCGCCATTGCAGGCCATGCTCGGCCCACGCTTCGTACGCGCCTACATCGCGGTCAAGCGCAAGGAATACGAAACCTTCTTCCGGGTCATCAGTTCCTGGGAGCGGGAGTTCCTGTTGTTGAACGTGTGAGGCGACCTGCACCGGAGTCACCATGGACCGCGCCACCCTCCAGCAGCTGCAGCAACTGGATGCCGCCCACCACCTGCATCCGTTCAACGACAACGCCGCGCTGGCGGCGCGGGGCACGCGCATCCTCACTCGCGGCGAAGGCTGCTACGTGTGGGATGCCGAAGGCCACAAGCTGCTCGATGCCTTCGCCGGCCTGTGGTGCGTGAGCATCGGCTACGGCCGCGCCGAGCTCGGCGATGCCGCCGCCACGCAGATGCGCACGCTGGCCTACTACAACAGCTTCTTCCAGTGCACGACCGAACCGACCGTGCGCCTGGCCGCGGCGCTGGCCGAGCTGGCGCCGGGCGACATCAACCACGCCTTCTTCACCAATTCCGGTTCGGAAGCCAACGACACCATCCTGCGTCTGGTGCGGCACTTCTGGGCGGTGCAGGACCAGCCGCGCAAGAACATCTTCATCGGCCGCCATGACGGCTACCACGGCACCACCATGGGCGGCGCCAGCCTCGGCGGGATGAAGGGCATGCACCGGCAGGGCGGGCTGCCGATCGCCGACATTCATCACATCGACCCGCCGTACTGGTTTGGCGACGGCGGCGACGAGGACCCCGAAGCCTACGGCCTGCGCGCGGCGCGGCGCCTGGAGCAGAAGATCCTGGAACTGGGGCCGGAGCGGGTCGCGGCCTTCATCGGCGAGCCGATCATGGGCGCGATCGGCGTGTACATCCCGCCGCGCAGCTACTGGCCGGAGATCGAGCGCATCTGCCGCCAGTACGACGTGCTGCTGGTGGCCGACGAGGTGATCTGCGGCTTCGGCCGCACCGGCGAGTGGTTCGGGTCGCAGTACTTCGGCTTCCAGCCAGACGTGATGACCCTGGCCAAGGGCATCACCTCCGGCTACATCCCACTGGGCGCGGCGATGTTCAATGACCGCGTGGCCGGCGTGCTCGCGGCGCAGGGCGGGGAGCTGGCCCATGGTTGCACCTATTCGGGGCATCCGGTGTGCACCGCGGTGGCGCTGGAGAATCTGCGCATCCTGCGCGAGGAGCGCATCGTCGAGCATGCCCGTGACGACATTGCCCCTTACCTGGCCCGGCGCTGGGCCGAGCTGGGCGAGCACCGGCTGGTCGGCGAGGCCCGCATCGCCGGGCTGATGGGCGCGCTGGAACTGGTGCCAGACCGGCGCCGGCGCGAATATTTCCCCGAGCGCGGCCAGGCCGGCGCGCTGTGCCGCGACATCGCCCTGCGCCATGGCCTGATCCTGCGCGCCACCCACGACGCCATGCTGTTGTCGCCGCCGCTGGTGATCACCCGGTTGCAGGTGGACGAGCTGTTCGACAAGGCCTGGAAGGCGCTGGACGAGTGTGCGCAGGCGCTGGGCAAATAGCCCGGCGCTGGGTACGCTGCACGGGTTCGCCCGGCGCGCCGGCCGCCCCCCGCGCGGCGGCTGCCAGCCCTTCCCCGCGGTGGCCCCTGGAGACTTTCGATGAAGCTGCGCATCCTCACTCTGACCCTGGCCACGACCCTGCTCGCCGCGTGCGGCGGCAAGGGCGAGGACAGCGCGCAAGCCGGCAAGCCCGGCGGCGCCGCCTCGCAGGAAAAGGTGCTAAACGTCTACAACTACTCGGATTACATTGCCGAGGACACCATTCCCAACTTCGAGAAGGCCACGGGCATCCGCGTCACCTACGACGTGTTCGACAGTGACGAGATGGTCGAGACCAAGTTGCTGGCCGGCAGCAGCGGCTATGACGTGGTCGTGCCGACCCTGAATTTCTTCGGCCGGCAGATCCAGGCCGGCGTGTTCCTGCCGCTGGACAAGAGCAAGATCCCGAACCTGGCCAACCTCGACCCGGAGGTGATGGCGCGCATCGCCCAGCAGGATCCGGGCAACAAGTACGGCGTGCCGTACATGATCGGCACCACCGGCATCGGCTACAACGTCGACAAGATCAAGGCGATCTTCGGCAGCACCGACATCGCCAACAGCTGGGACCTGGTGTTCAAGCCGGAGAACATCTCCAGGCTCAAGGATTGCGGCGTCACCTTGCTCGATACGCCCTCGGACCTGATTCCCATCGCCCTGAACTACCTGGGCCTGGACCCGCACAGCCATGATCCGGCGCAGATCCAGCAGGCCGCCGACCTGATCAAGAAGATCCGCCCGTACGTGCAGAACTTCCACTCCAGCCAGTACGTGTCCTCGCTGGCCAATGGCAGCACCTGCCTAGCGGTGGGCTGGTCGGGCGACATCATCCAGGCCCGCGACCGCGCCGAAGAGGCCAAGAGCGGGGTGACGGTGGCCTATTCGATCCCGAAGGAAGGCGCGCCGCAGTGGTTCGACATGCTGGCCATCCCCAAGGACGCCAAGCACCCGGAGAACGCCTACGCCTTCATCAACTACCTGTTGCAGCCGGAAGTGGCCGCGGCCAACACCAACTTCATCCACTACGCCAACCCGGTGCCGAAGGCGACCCCGCTGGTGTCGGAGGAGATCCGCAACGACCCGACGATCTACCCGCCAGCCGACGTGGCGGCCAGGATGTTCACCTATTCGATCAATACCCCGGAAGTGGACAAGCTCTATACGCGGCTGTGGCGGGAGATCAAGACCGGGCGTTGAAGCATGGCGCGGTAGAACCGCCGCCCGCGGGCGGCCATGGAGACCACGATGAGACGGCACGCAGGTGGAGTGGCGTTGGCGCTGGTGGTGTCGGTATGCGCGATGGCGATGGTCGCCGGCTGCAATCGCGGCGGCGGTGACAGCGGGCGCGAAGGCGCGGCGCAGGCCGCGCACGCGCCCGAGCCGAAGGTGCTCAACGTCTACAACTGGTCGGACTACATCGCCGAGGGCACGGTGCCGGGCTTCGAGCAGCGCACTGGCATCAAGGTCGCCTACGACGTGTTCGACAGCAACGAACTGCTCGAAGCCAAGTTGCTGGCCGGCGGCAGTGGCTACGACGTGGTCGTGCCGTCATTGAGCTTCCTCGGCCGGCAGATCCAGGCCGGCGTGTTCCAGCCGCTGGACCGCAGCAAGATCCCGAACCTGGCCAATCTCGACCCGGCGATGATGGCGCGCATTGCCCAGCAGGACCCCGGCAATCGTTATGCGGTGCCCTACCTGTGGGGCACCACCGGCATTGGCTACAACGTCGACAAGGTGACCGCTGCCTTTGGCAGCACCGATGTGGTCAACAGCTGGGACCTGGTGTTCAAGCCCGAGAACATCGCCAGGCTCAAGGACTGCGGCGTCACCTTGCTCGACACGCCATCGGAAATCATTCCCACCGTGCTGCATTACCTGGGCGAGGATCCGAACAGCACCGACCCGGCGGTGATCGAGCGCGGCATGCAGGTGTTGCGGCGCATCCGCCCGTACATCCGCACCTTTCATTCCTCGCAATACATCGACAGCCTGGCCAAGGGCACGACCTGCCTGGTGATCGGCTGGTCCGGCGACGTGCTGCAGGCCCGCGACCGCGCGCAGGAAGCCGGCAACGGCGTGCAGGTCGGCTATTCGATTCCGAAGGAGGGCGCGTTGCAGTTCTTCGACATGATCGCCATCCCCAAGGACGCCCAGCACCCGGACAACGCCCACGCCTTCATCAACTACCTGCTGGAACCGGAGGTGGCTGCGGCCAATACCAACTTCGTCAGCTATCCCAACCCGGTAGTGAAGGCCACGCCGCTGATCGATGCCGGCATCCGCGACAACAAGGCGATCTATCCGCCACCGGAGGTCACGGCCAAGCTGTTTGCATTGAAGGTCATGCCGCCGGAGGTGGACCGCTTGTATACGCGGCTGTGGTCGGAGTTGAAGACGGGCAAGTAGGAAGGGCACCGCTTTGCCCATCGCTTTTGCCTGCCCCCGGCCGCAGCGCGCAGAACCAAGGCAGCCGCATTTGCCCTTCGCAACAAACCTGCGAACCGCAGTGACCCCACCGCAAGCATCTGCGATCATCCCCAGCAGATGCCATCGCAAAGGGATTCCATGGCCCCCACCGAAGCCAAGCCCGAGCGCCCCGCCAGCCCACCCACCGGTGGCGACGGCTACCTGTCCATCCAGGACGTGCGCAAGGAATTCGAGGGCTTCGTCGCCGTCGACGACGTCAACCTGCAGATCCGAAAGGGCGAAATCTTCGCCCTGCTCGGTGGCTCCGGCAGCGGCAAGTCCACCCTGCTGCGCTGTCTGGCCGGCTTTGAGCGCCCCACCAAGGGCCGCATTGTCCTCGACGGCCAGGTCATGAACGACCTGCCGCCGTACGAACGGCCCATCAACATGATGTTTCAGTCCTACGCGCTGTTCCCGCACATGACCGTCGAGCAGAACATCGCCTTCGGCCTCAAGCAGGACGGCCTGGCCCGCGACGCCGTGCGCCGCCGCGTCGGCGAAATGCTCGAACTGGTGCAACTGGGCAAGCTCGGCCAGCGCAAGCCGCACCAGCTGTCCGGCGGCCAGCAACAGCGCGTGGCCCTGGCCCGGTCCCTGGCCAAGGGCCCGAAACTGCTGCTCCTCGACGAACCCATGGGCGCGCTGGACAAGAAGCTGCGCTCGCAGATGCAGCTGGAACTGGTCAACATCATCGAAACCTCCGGCGTCACCTGCGTCATGGTCACCCACGACCAGGAAGAGGCCATGACCATGGCCACCCGCATTGCCTTGATGGACCAGGGCTGGATTCAGCAGGTCGGCACGCCCGATGAAATCTACGAACAGCCCGCGAACCGCTTCGCCGCCGAGTTCATCGGGTCGGTCAACCTTGTCGATGCCGTCATCGACGAAGACGAGCCCGACTATGTGACCCTGAAGACCGCCGCCTTCCCCGACAGCATCCGCATCGGCCACGGCATCACCGGTTTTGAAGGCCAGCAGGTGTCCTTTGCCGTGCGCCCGGAAAAACTCGCCATCGGCAAGGCCGAGCCCGCGCAGACCGCCAATCGCGCTCGCGGCAGCATCGAGGACATCGCTTATTTCGGCAGCCATTCGGTCTACCACGTGCGCCTGCCCAGCGGCCTGAAGCTGATGGCCAACTTCACCAACCAGCAGCGCTGGGCCAGCGAAGGCCTGACCTGGGGCGACGAGGTCTGGGTGCACTGGGGCGAGGCCGACGGCGTGGTGCTCACCTCATGAACCTGCAGCCGCTCAAGCGCTGGCTGCCCGGCGCGCGCTGGGCGGTGATCATGCCGCCGTACCTGTGGATGGTGGTGTTCTTCGCCATCCCGTTCCTGATCGTGCTGAAGATTTCCTTTGCGCGGCTGGCGATTGCCATGCCGCCGTACACGCCGATCCTGGAGTATGTCGACAATGCTTTCCACCTCAAGCTCAATCTCGGCAACTACCTCAACCTGTTCACCGACAGTCAGTACGTTGCCGCATACCTGAGCTCGATCAAGATCGCCGCCATTTCCACCGTGCTGGCGCTGCTGGTTGGCTATCCGATGGCCTATGTCATCGCGCGCATGCAGCCGGCCGCACGCAACGTGGCGATGATGCTGGTGGTGCTGCCGTCGTGGACCTCGTTCCTGATCCGCGTGTACGCCTGGATCGGCATCCTAGACAGCAATGGCCTGCTCAACCGCGCGCTGCTGGGCATCGGCCTGATCGACGAGCCGCTGCGCATTCTCTATACCCCCATCGCCGCCTATATCGGCATCGTCTACTGCTATCTGCCGTTCATGGTGCTGCCGCTGTATGCCAACCTGGTCAAGCTTGACCGCCGTTTGCTGGAAGCGGCCTATGACCTGGGTGCGCGGCCGTGGAAGGCGTTCATGACCATCACCCTGCCGATGTCGCGCAGCGGGATCATTGCCGGCTGCATGCTGGTGATGATCCCGGCGGTAGGCGAGTTCGTGATTCCGGAAATGCTCGGTGGCCCGGACACGCTGATGATCGGGCGGGTGCTGTGGGGTGAGTTCTTCAACAACCGCGACTGGCCGGCGGCGTCGGCGGTGGCGATCGTGATGCTGCTCCTGCTGCTGGTACCGATCCTGATCTTCAACCGCTACCAGCAGCGCGATCTGGAAGGGAGGCTGTCGTGAACGCGCGTGGCCGCTGGCTGGGGCTGGCCGTGCTGGCGCTGGGCTTTGCGTTCCTGTATCTGCCGATCCTGTTGTTGATCGTGTATTCGTTCAATTCCTCGCGCCTGGCGACGGTGTGGGCGGGTTTTTCGACGAAGTGGTACGGAGAATTGCTGCGCGACCGGCAGATGCTGGAAGCGGCGTGGATCAGTCTGCGCGTGGCGTTCTGGACGGCGACTGCGTCGATGGTGATCGGAACGATGGCGGCGCTGGCGATGACGCGGCTGCGGCGGTTTCCGGGCAAGACCTTGTTCGGGGCGCTGATCACCGCGCCGCTGGTGATGCCGGAGGTGATCATTGGTCTGTCGATCCTGTTGATGCTGGTGTCGATGGGCGGGGTGCTGGGGATTGCGCCGAAGGGAGTGATGGCGATCTGGGCGGCGCACGTGACGTTCACGATTTCGTTTGTGACGGTGGTGGTGTCGTCGCGCTTGCAGGAGCTGGATCGTTCGCTGGAGGAGGCGGCGATGGATCTGGGGGCGAACCGGCTGAAGGTGTTCTTCCTGATCACGCTGCCGATCATCGCGCCGGCGCTGGTGTCGGGGTGGCTGCTGGCGTTCACGCTGTCGCTGGACGATGTGGTGATTGCGAGTTTCGTGGCGGGGCCGAGTTCGACGACGTTGCCGATGAAGGTGTTTTCCTCGGTGCGGCTGGGCATCAGTCCGAAGATCAATGCGTTGGCGACGATCATGGTGTTGGCGGTGTCGCTGGCGGCGGTGGTGGGCTGGTGGCTGATGGCGCGCAACGAGAAGCGCCGGCAGCGCGACATGCAGTTGGCGTTGCAGGAAAACGGCTAGCGGGAAATCTGGCGGTTGCCGTTGTAGGAGCGGCTTCGGCCGCGACCGCGCGCTCTCCGACATCTCTGCACTCTGCCGAAAGGCGGCTGTTCGTGGTCTATCGCGCGGCGCCCGGGGGGCAGGCCCTTTCGGGACACGCGGTGAACCCATCCATGGGGCTGCTAGACGCCATCCATGGCGTCTAGCGTCCCGAAAGGGCCTGCCCCCCGACCGCCCGACGGATTCCGGCGACCGGACACGGAACCCAATGACCCGCTTCGGCTGGTGGGCGCATCTCACCATCCCACCCCCGCAACACCCGCTGACATCTCGCCAACCCCATGCGGACTACCATGGCGGCAGTTTCCGTGGAGCCCCGCAATGTCCAGCTATACCACCATCAACCCCCACACCGGGCAGTCCGAATACAGCGTGCAGCTGATGGATGGCGCGGCCGTCGAACAGCGTCTGGCCGCGGCCGCCGCGGCGTTTCCTGAGTGGTCATCGCGTCCGCTGGAGCAGCGGGCCGCGGTGCTGCGCCGGGCTGGCGAGGTGCTGAAGCGGCGGCGCGAGGAGTTGCAGCGCACGATGACCGCGGAGATGGGGAAGCTGCGGGTGGAGGCGCTGGCCGAGATCGACAAGTGCGCGCAGGCCTGTGCGTATTACGCCGAGCACGCGGCGGGCTTTCTGGCGCCGCAGACGATCCAGACCGAGGCGCTGCGCAGCTACGTGCGCTACGAGGCGATGGGCTGCGTGTTGGCAGTGATGCCGTGGAATTTCCCGATCTGGCAGGTGTTCCGCTTCCTCGCGCCGGGGCTGATGGCCGGCAATGTCGCGTTGCTCAAGCACGCCAGCAACGTGCCGCGCTGCGCCGATGCGATCAAGTCGGTGCTGGATGAGGCCGGGCTGCCCGTGGGCGTGTTCGACATCCTGCATATCGACAACGACCAGGCCGCCGAGGTGCTGCGCGATCCGCGCGTGGTGGCGGTGACGCTTACCGGCAGCGAACGGGCAGGGCGCTCGATTGCCGCCAACGCGGGCGACCAGCTGAAGAAGAGCGTGATGGAACTGGGCGGCAGCGACGCCTTCGTCGTGCTCGAGGATGCCGACCTGGACAAGACCGTGGCCGCTGCGGTGAAGTCGCGCTTCGACAACGCCGGGCAGACCTGCATTGCCGCCAAGCGCTTCATCGTGGTCGAGGCGGTTGCCGATGTCTTTGTCGAGAAGTTCGTCAGCGCCGCCCGCGAGCGCGTGCCCGGCGACCCGCAACGCGAGGACAGCACGCTGGCGCCGATGGCCCGCGCTGACCTGCGCGACGAACTGCACAAGCAGGTGCAGGCCAGTGTCGCCAAGGGTGCCAAGGTCCTGATTGGCGGTGAGCCGGTGGCCGGTACCCATGCCGCGTATGCGGCCACGATCCTCGACGCGGTGGTGCCGGGCATGCCGGCCTACGAGCAGGAACTGTTTGGCCCGGTCGCCGCGATCCTGCGGGTCAAGGACGAGGCCGAGGCCGTGCGCGTGGCCAACGACACCACCTATGGTCTCGGGGGCAGCGTCTGGACCGCCGACCCTGACCGCGGCGAGCGTGTGGCCCAGCAACTGCAATGCGGCGCGGCCTTCGTCAACGCCATCGTCAAGAGCGACGTGCGGCTACCGTTCGGCGGCACCAAGCGCTCGGGCTTCGGCCGCGAGCTGGGCAGCCACGGGATTCATGAGTTCACCAATATCAAGACGGTAGTGGTCGCTTGAGCGACGGGAATGGGGAATCGGGAATGGGGAATGGATTTACCCCAGCCAGTGCGCCGCTGTCCGATTCCCCATTCCCTATTCCCCATTCCCGCGGCCGCAACGCGGCCGCTACAGCCATCTCGCCCGCTTGAACAGCCGATACAACACCACACACACCACCACCACGCCGGCCGCCAGCAGCGGATAGGCATAGCGGCCCTGCAGTTCGGGCATGCTGGCGAAGTTCATGCCGTACCAGCTGGTGATCAGGGTGGGCGCGGCGAGCAGGGCGGCCCAGGCGCCGAGGCGCTTGACGGTCTCGCCCTGGGCCAGGGTGACCAGTGACAGGTTGACGCTGAGCGCGGTGCCAAGCATCTCGCGCAAGGTGTCGATGGTGTCGCTGATGCGCTTGGCGTGGTCGAGCACGTCACGCAGGTACAGGCCAACTTCGTCGGAGACCAGGTTGACCGGGTTGCGCCGCACGTGCGCAAGCACGTCCTGCAGCGGGGCGACCACCAGGCGCATCTTGTTGAGTTCGCGCTTGAGTTCGTACAGACGCACCACGGTCTGGCGGCTGTAGCTTTCGGCGAAGATGTCCTTTTCCAGCGCGTCCAGCGTGTCGCGGAATTCATCGACGATCGGCAGGTAGTTGTCGACCACGAAATCCAGGATCGCGTACAGCGCGAACGCCGGGCCGAACTGCAGCAGCGCCGGTTCGCGCTCCAGGCGCGCGCGCACCGGCGTGTAGGACAGCGAAGCGCCGTGGCGCACCGTCACCAGGAAACGTTCGCCGAGGAAGGCGTGGGTTTCGCCGTAGCGGATGCGGTCATTGACCAGCTGCGCGGTGTTGACCACCACGAACAGCGAGTGCCCGTAGCTTTCGACCTTGGGCCGCTGGTGCGCCTTGGCGGCGTCCTCGATGGCCAGGTCATGCAGGCAGAATTCTTCCTGGATCTTGTCGAGCACGGCTTGCGCCGGTTCGTACAAGCCGACCCAGACGAAGCCTTCCGGCTCGGCCAGGCAGTCGCTGATGCGGTCCAGGTGGATGTCGTGGCGCACGCCGGCGCCGTCGTACCACGCGCAGGTGATCACGCATTGCGGGTTGCCGGTGTCGGGGCGTTCGGCGGCCATGGCCATGCGTCGATCCTGCGTCAGCGGCGCGCGGGCGGCAAGTCAGGCCGGCTGAGTACGCTGGCCAGGGCCACATGCACCGGCAGCAGCAGCACGATCCATTGCAGGTTGAACTGCGGCTGGAACGACAGCCAGTGGATCACCAGGCCAAGCACGCCGCAGGCGACCACCGCCCACGCTACCCAGGCAAAGCCGGGTAGTGGACGCCGCCCGCGCAGCAGCGGCCAGGCGCTGGCCAGCAGCCACAGGCACAGCGGATTGAGCAGCAACAGGTTGCGGTTGCCCCAGGCCGAGGCGTGCGCGGTGAAACCCCACAGGAACAGCAGCAGGCCGCCGGCAATCACGCACAGCAGCCAGAACGGCACGGCGAAGGCGGTCACCAGGCGCGGCCGGCGCCGCGCGGCGAAGATCAAGCCGGCGATCACCACGCCGGCCAGCAGCCACGGCCACCAGTGCCGCGCCTGTTCGGCCGGCTCCGGCGCCACGCGCTGCGGCAGCAACGGCTGGGTGGCCTGCACCAGCGGCGCTCCATCGCTGTTGCGCGCCTGCGCCAGGCTTTCGGCCAGACGCATTGGCACGAAGGCTTCCTGCCAGCGCGACAGCGGCGTGTCCGCGTACGGCCCCAGGCCCAGGTCGAAGCCCAGCCACATCCACCACGCCGGCGAGGCCAGGCGCACCGCTTCGCTGCGATAGGTATTGCCGCGCGAACGTCCGGCGAGCTGGCGCTGCAGGTCACCGTCCAGTGCCAGGTTCACGTAGTCGCGGACCATCGTGGCGCAGTTGGCGGTGAAGTAGTCGTAGTGGTAGCGCGCGTTTTCCGGCTTGGCGCGCTCGGCCAGCGCCGCGGCCAGGGCGCGCGCCTGCTGCGGTCGCAGATCGAGCCACTGGATGCTGACGCCGCGGCCGCTGTCCTGATAGGAGGCCAGGTCCTGCTCGAAGGGCAGGGCGACCAGGTAGTACATCATCTGGCCCTTGACGAAGCGGCTGATGAAATCCGGTTCGGACGGGTCGAAGAAGCCGAAGTTGTACGAGGTCGCGCGGCCGCTGACTGGATCGACCACGACGATGGCGTCATGCCCGAAGCGCTCGAAGAACACTTCGCCCGGCTGCATCGTTGCCACGCCGATGCGCGGTGCGGGCGCATCGGTGTCGGCGGGCTGCGTGGCTTCGGTTGCGGGCGCCTGCTGCGCGGATAGCGGCGCGCACAGCAGGGATGCGCACGACAGTGCGGCCCAGGTCAGCCATGCCTGCCAGCGCCGGGGTCGGCTCGCGGGTTGCAGCGTGGGGCGGTTCAATCGTCGTCCTGCGCGAGTTGCGGCAGCAGGTTGACGTGGAAGGCACGCACGCGGCGGGCGTCGGCACGGGCCACGCGGAACACGAAGCGGTCCAGGGTCAGCTCTTCGCCGGTTTCGGGCAGATGGCCGAAGGCCTCGGTGACCAGGCCGCCGATGGTGTCGTAGTCGTCGTCCGGGAATTCCGAGCCGAAGCGTTCGTTGAAGTCGCCGATCGGGGTCAGCGCGTCGACCACGTACTGGCCATCGGCCTGCGCGGCGATCAGCGTGGTGGCGTCCTCGGCCTCGTCGTGTTCGTCGTCGATCTCGCCGACGATCTGCTCGAGCACGTCCTCAATGGTGACCAGGCCGGCCACGCCGCCGTATTCGTCCACCACGATCGCCATGTGGTTGCGCGAGAGGCGGAATTCCTTGAGCAGGACGTTGAGCTTCTTCGATTCCGGGATCAGCACCGCCGGCCGCAGCAGTTCGCGGATGGTGCCCGGGCCGTTGTCGGCGACCACGCCGCGCAGCAGGTCCTTGGCCAGCAGGATGCCGAGAATCTCGTCCTTGTTCTCGCCATGCACCGGGAAGCGCGAATGGCCGGATTCGACCACCTGCTTCATCAGATCGAGAAAGCGATCCTCGGCCGCCAGCGACACCATCTGCGAGCGCGAGACCATCACGTCGCCGACGGTGAGCTCGGCTACCGAGATGGCGCCTTCCATCATGCGCAGGGTGTCCGGGCCGATCAGGCCGTCCTGTTGCGCGGTGCGCAGCAGGGCCACCAGTTCGTCGCGGGTATGCGGTTCGCCCGAGAAGGCCGCGCTCAGGCGTTCGAGCCAGCTGCGGCGTTTTTCGTGGGGTTCGGAGGCGCTGTGACTACTGTCGTCTTCTGACATCGATTGCGGGAAACGGCGCCCCGGCGTGCGGGGCGGTGGTGGGAGTCTAGCAGGAGCCCGGCGCGGCTGGCTGCGTGCCGGCTGACCGGCTCAAGTGCCGGCGTGTGGCGCCTTGACCGGGGCGGCGGGGGCTGGCGGCGCTTCGGGCTCGGGCTCCTCGGGCAGGTCGAGGCTGTAGCTGCAGCCGGCCAGGGTCTTGCCGGGGTGTGACTTGACGTTGGAGACGCTGAGGACGATGGACTCGATCATCGGCTCGCCGGTGCGCGGGTCGGTGGTGTCCTGGCTCAGCACTTCGCGCCCGTACATGACCTTGTCCGGGGTATCGACGCCTTCTTCCAGTTGCAACTGCCTGGCCAGCGGGCGCGGGTCGGCCAGGTCGAGCAGAGCCATGATGCTGGGCCCGGAGAAGGCGATCTGCGAGGTGGGCTGGCCGAAGACCATGACCGGCGTGGTGAGCGCGTATTCGGTCATGAACAGGTTGGCCTGCGGCAGCGGGCGCCAGCCGAGGGCAACGGCCTTGAGCGGGTCGGCGAGCACCGGCTGCAGCGCGGCGAAGTCGGCCTCGCGGGCGCGGCATTCGAGCAGGGCGGCCAGGTCGGGGGCCGCGGCCGGGGCGTCGGCGGCGTATGCGCAGGGTGTGGCGAGCAGGGCAGCCAGGCACAGGGCCGGGAGGCGGAGGGGCATGGGCATCGGTGGAACTCAGGACTGGGGCGCGGGTGGCGTGGTGGGCGTCGTGATGATATCGGTTCGCAGAGATTGATTCGCTGAGGCGACAGCGAAGGGGCACGGGCATCAAAGAAACTTGTAGGAGCCGTTGTAGGAGGGGCTTCAGCCCCGACAGGCGGAGTCGCGATCTGGCGGATGGCGGTCGCGGCTGAAGCCGCTCCCACAGTGCACCCAGCAGGCATCGGGAATGCTGCTGGTGTCCTTGTGGGAGGGGCTTCAGCCCCGACAGGCGAAGACGCGATCTGGCAGATGGCCGTCGCGGCTGAAGCCGCTCCCACAGTGCACCCAGCAGGCATCGGGAATGCTGCTGGTGTCCTTGTGGGAGGGGCTTCAGCCCCGACAGGCGGAGTCGCGATCGGTCAGATGGCGGTCGCGGCTGATGGCCGAAGGCCACAAGAGCCGCTCCTGCAGTGGGCGCAGCGGTCGGCTGCGACGCCTCAGCGCTCGCCGAGATAGGGATCCTCAATCCCCAGTTCCGCCAGGATCTGCCGCTCCAGGCTCTCCATGGCCTCGGCTTCCTTGTCGTCCTCATGATCCCAGCCCAGCAGATGCAAGGTCCCATGGACGGTGAGGTGAGCGTAGTGCGCAGCGAGGCTCTTGCCCTGTTCCCTGGCTTCGCGAGCCACGACGGGCGCGCAGATGACCAGGTCGCCCAGCAATGGCAGCTTCACCCCCTTGGGCAAGCCCTCAGGCAGCTCGGCCGGGAAGCTGAGCACATTGGTCGCGTAATCCTTGCCGCGATAGTGATGATTGAGGGCGCGGCCTTCGCGCGCATCGACCAGGCGGATGGCCAGGTCGGCCTCGCGGATGCGGCCCTTGAGCGCGGCGGCGACCCACTTGCGGAAGCTCACCGCCGCCGGCAGGCCGGCGCGGGGCAGCGCATAGCTCACCGCCACATCAAGGCGCACCGGGCCGCGGGTCATGGCGCGGCCCCGCTCTGGCGGTCGCTTTCCTCGCGCTTTTCATAGGCATTGACGATGCGCGCCACCAGCGGGTGGCGAACCACGTCGCGTGCCTCGAAGAAAGTGAAGCTGACGCCTTCCACGCCGCGCAGCACTTCCACCGCGTCGCGCAAGCCGGACTTGACGTGCTTGGGCAGGTCGATCTGGGTCAGATCGCCGGTGACCACCGCGGTCGAGCCGAAGCCCAGGCGGGTCAGGAACATCTTCATCTGTTCGATGGTGGTGTTCTGCGCCTCGTCCAGGATCACGTACGCATCGTTGAGCGTGCGCCCGCGCATGTAGGCCAGTGGCGCGATTTCGATGACATTCTTTTCCAGCAGCTTGACCACTTTCTCCACGCCGAGCATTTCGTACAGCGCGTCGTACAGCGGCCGCAAATACGGATCGACCTTCTGGCTGAGGTCGCCAGGCAGAAAGCCCAGCTTCTCGCCGGCTTCCACTGCCGGGCGCACCAGGATCAGCCGCTGCACGCGCGACTCGTTCAAGGCTTCCACCGCACTGGCCACGGCCAGGAAGGTCTTGCCGGTGCCGGCCGGGCCGATGCCGAAGTTGATGTCATGCGTGGCGATCTGGTGCAGGTACTTGGCCTGGTTCGCACCGCGACCGCGGATGGTGCCGCGCTTGACCTTGATCGAGACGTCCTGCGCTTCATAGGAGCGCTCGGCGACATGATCGACGTTGGACTGGTTCAGGCGCAGGTGGATGGCGTGGCTGTCGAAGGCGGTGTCGGCTGCTTCCTCGTACAGGCTGCGCAGCAGCTTTTCGGCCGCGTGCGCCGGGCCGGCCGGTCCGGTCACGCGGAAGATGTTGCCGCGGCTGGCGATTTCCACGCCCAGGCGCAATTCGATCTGCCGCAGGTACTCGTCGAAGGGGCCGGCGAGGTTGGCGAGGCGTTCGGCGTCGGAGGGCTCAAGGGTGAAGTCGCGTTGCGCGGGTGTGGTCATGGCTCGCATTGGCGTGGAGGCACGCGCGGCGCAGGCAGCGTTTCGCGCGGCGGAATCTGTGGTGTGAGGGAGAAGAGGGTAGCGCGGTGCGGCCCGCGCCGGCCAGTCGTCGAAGTTCACTCCGACTTAATTAAATTTGGATTTAAATACCGCCATGAGCCGTTCGCGCCCGCCCAGTTCCGCGGCACGTCCGCCGTCGCGAAAGCGCGGTGCGGCGCCACGGCGGCGCGCGCCCGGCCGCCCCGGTGCTGACGGCGCCGAAGACCAGCAGGCGCGGTTGCTGGATGCGGCGCTGGATTGCTTCGTCCGGCAAGGCGTCGCCGCCACGCGCCTGCGCGACATCGCCCAGCATGCCGGGGTCACTCCGGCGCTGGTGAACTACTACTTCGGCGACAAGCAGCAACTGCTCGACGTCCTGGTGCGCGAACGGCTGTTGCCGGCGGTGGCCGGGCTGGGCGCCCGGTTGGCACAGGCGGGCGATGACCTGGACTCGACGGTGGTCGCGTTTGTCGAGGGCGTGTTTGCCGTGATCGAAGCACATCCGTGGTGGCCGCAGCTGTGGGTGCGCGAAGTCCTCTGCGAAGGCGGCGCCCTGCGTGGCCTGCTGATGGACGAAGTGGCGCCACGCGTGGCGCAGTTGATGGTGGCGCGTTTCAGGGCCGCGCAGGCGCGCGGCGAACTCAACCCGGCGCTGGACCCGCGCCTGCTGATGACCTCGCTGGTCGGCCTGACCCTGTTCCCGATAGCCGGCGCGCCGATCTGGCGCCAGCTGCTGGGCGCAAGGGACCTGGACGCCGACGCGGTCTCGCGGCACGCACTGGCGCTGTTGCGAACAGGCATGGTGCCGCGCTGACGCGGCAGGAGCGGGACATGGGACGGATCGGAAGGATGAGCGTGGCGTGGATGCTGGGCCTGTGCGTGATCGTGCTGCCAGGCTGCCGGCGCCAGCCCGAGCCCTTGCTCGGCACGCTGGAGTGGGACCGCATCAGCCTGCCAGCGCCGGCGGCCGAGCGCATCGTCGCGCTGGATGTGCGCGAAGGCGACCAGGTGCGCGCCGGCACGCGCCTGCTGCGGCTGGAGCCGGATCGTACCCAGGCGCAACTGCAAGGCTTGCAGGCCCAGGCCAGCGAGCGCGAACAATCGCTGCAGGAACTGGTGGCCGGTCCGCGTCACGAACAGATCGCGCAAGCGCAAGCACAGCTGGCCGCCGCCCAGGCGCAGGCTCGCGACGCCAGCGCCTATTACGCGCGTCTGCAACCGCTGGGCCGGCAACGATTGGTGGCCGCGGCCGATGTGGACCGCGCCCGCGCTGCCGCCGGCGATGCACAGGCGCAGGTGCGCGCGGCCGAACAGGCGCTGCTGGAACTGCGCAACGGCACACGTGCCGAAGAACTGGCGCAAGGCCAGTCCGCATTGCGCGCGGCGCAGGCGCAGGCCGCGGTGCAGGCGGTGAACCTGGACAAGCTCGACATCGTTGCCCCGCGCGATGGCCGCGTCGACAGCCTGCCGTACAAGCTCGGCGACCAGGCCCCGGTAGGCACGGCGCTGGCCATCCTGCTGGTCGGGCCATCGCCCTACGCGCGCATCTATGTGCCGGCCACGCAGCGGTCGCGCATTGCCATCGGCCAGACCTTGCCAGTGAGCGTGTCCGGCAGTGAAGAAGTGTTCCAGGGCCGGGTGCGGATGATCCGCAGCGAGCCGATGTTCACGCCGTACTACGCGCTGTCGGGCAACGACGCCGAGCGCCTGACCTATCTGGCCGAAGTGCAGCTGCCGCCGAGCGCGAACCGCCTGCCGGTAGGCGTGCCGGTACAGGTCAGCCTGGCGGACGTGGCGCATGACTGAGACGGCCGCCCAGGCCGTCGTCGGCGCAGGCGCCAACGACATCGCCATCCATGCGCGCGGCGTGACCAAGCGCTTCGGCAACTTCACCGCGGTGGATCACGTCGACCTCGATGTACCGCGCGCGCAGGTCTATGGCTTCCTTGGCCCGAACGGTTCGGGCAAGTCCACGACTATCCGCATGCTGTGCGGGCTGCTCACCCCGAGCGAGGGCGAGATCGAAGTGCTTGGCTTGTCGATCCCGCGCCAGGCCGAGGCCCTGCGCCGGCGCATCGGCTACATGACCCAGCGCTTCTCGCTGTATGAAGACCTCACCGTCCGCGAGAACCTGATGTTCCTGGCGACCGTGCAGGACCTGCCACGCGCGCGACGCGCGGCGCGGGTGGAAGAACTGCTGCAGTCCTACGACCTGACCGAACTGCAGAAGCAACTGGCCGGCACCATGAGCGGCGGGCAGAAGCAGCGCCTGGCCCTGGCCGGCGCGGTGGTGCACGAGCCGCAACTGTTGCTGCTGGACGAACCCACCAGCGCGGTGGACCCGGAATCGCGGCGCTCGTTCTGGGAAAAACTCTTTGATCTCGCCGACGCCGGCACCACGCTGCTGGTTTCCACCCATTACATGGACGAGGCCGAGCGCTGCCACCGCATCGCCATCCTCGACCGCGGCCGGCTCGTCGCCAATGGCACGCCGGCCGGCCTGACCGCCGAACTGGAAGGGCGCACGCTCGGCGTGCGCAGCCCGGCCCTGCGCCAGGCACAGAAGCAGCTGCACCAGGTGGACGGCGTGCTTTCGGTGGCGCAGGTCGGCACCGAGCTGCGCGTGCTGTGCGCGCCGGGCGAGGGCGATCCGGAGGCGGTGGCGCAGGCCTTGCGCGCGGCCGGTCTGCAGGCCGAGGTCGCGCCGATCGAGCCCAGCCTGGAGGATGTATTCGTTGCCGCCACGCGCAGCCGCGAGGAAACACCCGCATGAAGCCGGCGCAGATCTACGCGGTGATGGTCAAGGAACTGCGGCAGATGGCGCGCGACCGCATGACCCTGGCGATGATGATCGGCATTCCGACCCTGCAGCTGCTGCTGTTCGGCTATGCAATCAACGTGGATGTGCGCCACTTGCCGGCCGCGGTCGCCGACCTGGCCAATACCACCGGCTCGCGCGCGCTGGTGCGCGACATGCTGGCGACCGAGGTGATCGAACCGGTGGCCGCGGCGCGCACGCCCGAGCAGATTCAGGCGCTGATCCGGGCCGGCCGCATCGAGGTCGGGCTGGTGGTGCCGGCGGATTTCGAGCGGCGCCTGAGCGAGGGGCGCGAGGTGATGCAGGTGATCGTCGACGGCGCCGACATTTCGGTGCAGGCCGCCGCGCGACAGCTGGCGCAGATGCCGCTGGACGGGCGGCTGTCCAGCGCCCTGGCTGGCGCGCGGATCAGCGTGCTGCCGCTGTACAACCCGCAGCGGCAGTCGGCGATCAACGTGGTGCCCGGGCTGATCGGGGTGATCCTGACGATGACGCTGGTGATGTTCACCGCGATGGCCATCGTGCGCGAGCGCGAGCGCGGCAATTTGGAGATGCTGATCACCACGCCGGTCTCCAGCGCCGAGCTGATGCTGGGCAAGGTGTTGCCCTACATTGCGGTGGGGCTGGTGCAGGCGACGCTGATCCTGGTGCTGGGCAGCTGGTTGTTCGCGGTGCCGGTGGCCGGTGGGCTGTGGCCGGTGTATGCGGTGTCGATGTTGTTGATCGTGGCCAACCTCAGCCTGGGCTTGTTGATTTCGACCGTGGCGCAGTCGCAGTTCCAGGCGATGCAGATGACGTTCTTTCTGTTTCTGCCGTCGATCCTGCTGTCGGGTTTCATGTTTCCGTTCGACGGGATGCCCTGGCCGGCGCAATGGCTGGCCGAGATATTGCCGCTGACCCATTTCATGCGCCTGATCCGCGGAGTGATGCTGCGCGGCGCGGCGCTGACCGAGCTGTGGCAGGACGCCCTGGCGCTGGCGGTGTTCTCCGCGGCGATGATGACCCTGGCGATCCTGCGGTTCCGCAAGCGGCTGGATTGACGCCCGACGGCCACACTGGGGGAGGGGTCACTGTAGGAGCGGCTTCAGCCGCGACTGTGATTTTGCGGATCGCGACTCCGCTCGTCGGGGCTGAAGCCCCTCCCACAGCGGCCCCAGCTGGGCGCTGAGATGCTGATGGAGCCACTGTGGGAGCGGCTTCAGCCGCGACCGGGATCTTTCAGATCGTGACTTCGCTCGTCGGGGCTGAAGCCCCTCCCACAACGGCCCCAGCCGGCCGCTCAGGCCGAAACCACCCGCCCGCGCAACGAATTGCTCAACGCCTCGGTAATCAGCACATCCACGAACTGCCCGACCAGCCGCGCCGGCCCGGCAAAGTTCACCGAGCGCATGTTCTCGGTCTTGCCGGTCAACTCGTTCGGGTCCTTGCGCGAAGGCCCCTCCACCAGCACCGACTGCACCGTGCCCACCATCGCTGCGGAAATCTTCGCCGCGTGCGCATTGATGTGCGCCTGCAGGCGCGACAGCCGCGCGTGCTTGGTTGCCTCGGGCGTGTCGTCCGACAAATCGGAAGCCGGCGTGCCTGGCCGCCGCGAATAGATGAAAGAGAAGCTCTGGTCGAAGCCGACATCCTCGATCAACTTCATCGTCTTCTCGAAGTCCGCGTCCGTCTCCCCGGGGAAACCCACGATGAAATCCGAACTGATCGAGATATCCGGCCGCACCGCGCGCAGCTTGCGAATCTTTGCCTTGAACTCCAGCGCCGTGTAACCGCGCTTCATCGCGCTGAGGATGCGGTCGCTGCCCGCCTGCACCGGCAGGTGCAGGAAGTTTGCCAGCTGCGGCACGTCGCGATAGGCATCCACCAGCGAGTCACTGAACTCGAGCGGGTGCGAGGTGGTGAAGCGGATGCGGCCGATGCCTTCGATCTGCGCGATCGTGCGGATCAGCAGGCCCAGGTCCGCATGCTGCGCCTCGCCGTTGTCATCGGCGTAGGCGCCGCGATAGGCATTGACGTTCTGTCCGAGCAGATTGATCTCGCGCACGCCTTGCGCGGCCAGTTGCGCGACTTCCACCAGCACGTCCTCGAACGGGCGGCTCACTTCCTCGCCGCGGGTGTAGGGCACCACGCAGAACGAGCAGTACTTGGAGCAGCCTTCCATGATCGACACGAAAGCCGACGGGCCCTCGGCGCGCGGCTCTGGCAGCCGGTCGAACTTCTCGATTTCCGGAAAGCTGATGTCCACCTGCGGGCGCCCGGACTGGCGGCGCTCGCGGATCAGCTCGGGCAGGCGGTGCAGGGTCTGCGGGCCAAACACCAGGTCCACATACGGCGCGCGCTTGACGATCGCCTCGCCTTCCTGCGACGCGACGCAGCCGCCGACACCGATGATCACCGGCCGCTCGCCCTGCTTGAGCGCCTTCCAGCGGCCGAGCTGGCTGAAGACCTTTTCCTGCGCCTTCTCGCGGATCGAGCAGGTGTTGATCAGGATGACGTCGGCCTCTTCAGGCAGGTCGGTGAGCTCCAGGCCCTCGGCGGCGGCGAGCACGTCGGCCATCTTGGCCGAGTCGTACTCGTTCATCTGGCAACCGTGGGTCTTGATATAGAGCTTGCCGCGGGCGCCGCCGGGGATCGGCTTGCGCGTGCCGGGCAGGGGCACGAGTGGGGCAGTGGATGCCGGCGTTGCGGCAGGGTCCACGGCGGGCGTGGCGAGGGTATCGAGGGCGGGCGTCCCGGGCATGGCGCTTATTCCAGACGGGTGGCGGGCAGGCGACCCCGAAGGGCCGAAGGAAGCTGGGTATTGTAACGGTCGGCGGCGGCCGCGAGCCTGATAGCAGTATCCGGGATGGTGGCTGGGGCCGTTGTAGGACGGGCTTCAGCCCCGACCGAGCGGAGTTGCGGTCTGGCAGATGGCGGTCGCGGCTGAAGCCGCTCCTACAGGGGGGGCGGGGCGGTCGGGATATGGCGCCAGCGGGCGCGCGGGTGCGTGCTGCCCCTTGGCAGCGCCGCGCCGAGCCCGGATACTCGCGCCCATGAAGGGGATGCTGGGGATCCTGGGGCTATTGCTCGCCATCACGCTGCCGGTTGCGCCGGCCGGCGCGGGCACCGTTTACAAGTGCGCCGGCAGCGACGGCGTCACCAGCTACGTCAGCAAGCGCCCCGCCGGCGCCAGTTGCAGCGCCATCGGCCAGTTCCGCAGCAGCCAGCCCCGCGCCAGTCGCCCGCGCACGGTGACGCCGGCGACGCTGCCAGCCAAGGCAGCCCCGGCGATCACCGCTTCGGCCGCGGCCATGCCCGCCGCCGCCTCGACGCCAGCACGGCTCACCGCCGCCAGCCTGGCACCCACCGCGATCACCCCTGCGCCCGCGCCGTCGCGGGCCAGCAGCGTGCCGCCCCGGCGCGTGGTCAGCGGCCAGGTCTATTCCTATATGAAGGACGGGGTGCGTCACTACACCAGCGCCCGCCCGGCACAGCTGGCCAGCATCCAGGGTCTGCGCACCATCCGCTACAGCTATATCCAGACCTGCTACGCCTGCGCGCTCAACCCGGGCGTCAACTTCGGCGCGGTGCGGCTCAACACCACCGCCTACGCGGGCGAGATCGCCGCGGCCGCGCGCGAGTTCGGCGTCGAGGAGTCGGTGGTACGCGCCATCATCCATGCCGAGTCGGCCTACAACCCGACCGCGCTCAGCCGCGCCGGCGCGCAGGGCCTGATGCAGCTGATGCCGGCGACTGCGCGCCGCTTCGGCGTCAGCGACTCGTTTGATGCATCGCAAAACATCCGCGGCGGCGTGCAGTACCTGTCATGGCTGCTGAAGCGCTTCAACGGCAACCTGCAACTGGCCGCGGCCGGCTACAACGCAGGCGAGGGCGCGGTGGACCGCCACGGCGGCATTCCGCCCTACAGCGAGACCCAGCGCTACGTGCAGCGTGTGGGCGTGCTGGCCGAACGCTATCGCGGAGCACTGGCCAGTGCGCAATGAGCGGTGGCAGCGGCAACGGATAATTGCCAGGACTGCGTCCCCGATCGCATCAGGCGCATTGTGTGCCCATTAAGCCTTCCGCTACACTCGACGCGGATTCAACTCCCGGCCCGACCCCCAGCGGGCCGCTGGCAGCCGCAAGCTACCTAAAAACAAAAGATCGGAGAGCCGGATGGCCAACGATGGGGTTAACGAACCCGCCAACACGGGGCGTCGACGGTTCCTGACCGCGACAACCGCCGTGGTCGGTGCGGTGGGTGCAGGGTTTTTGGCAGTACCGTTCATCAAGTCATGGAATCCCAGTGCGCGTGCCAAGCTGGCCGGCGCACCGGTAACCGCCGACATCAGCGCCCTGCAGGAAGGCCAACGCCTGATCCTGGAATGGCGCGGCCAGCCGATCTGGATCGTCAAGCGCTCCAAGGCGATGCTGGAGGCGCTGCCATCGCTCGATGACCGGTTGCGGGATCCGCAGTCCGAGAACAAGGACCAGCAGCCGGCCTACGTCCTGCAGAACCCGGAGTTCCGTTCGATCAAGCCGGAGATTTCCGTGCTGGTCGGGCTGTGCACGCACCTGGGCTGCTCGCCGGAAATGGTCGCCGAGATCCGGCCCGAACCCTACGACCCGCAGTGGAAGGGCGGCTACTTCTGCCCCTGCCACAAGTCGCGCTTCGACATGTCCGGCCGTGTGTTCCAGGGCGTGCCGGCGCCGATCAACCTGCTGGTGCCGCCCCACCACTACCAGGACGACAACACGATCATCATCGGCGTGGACCCGTCCTCCGGCGGCGGCGCGCCCACCACCACGGGGGCAGCCTGAGCCATGGCCAATATCCTTGTCCGTACCGCCAACGGCGTGTTCGACTGGGTCAACGCCCGCGCGCCGGGGCTGATGCCGGTCTACCGCAAGCACGTCAGCGAGTACTACGCGCCGAAGAACTTCAACCTCTGGTACTACTTCGGCTCGCTGGCCCTGGTCGTGCTGGTGAACCAGATCGTCACCGGCATCTTCCTGACGATGCACTACAAGACCAGCGCGGCCGAGGCGTTCTCCTCGGTCGAGTACATCATGCGCGACGTGGAGTGGGGCTGGCTGATCCGCTACATGCACAGCACCGGCGCCTCGCTGTTCTTCATCGTCGTCTACCTGCACATGTTCCGCGGGCTGATGTACGGCAGCTACCAGAAGCCGCGCGAGCTGGTGTGGATCCTGGGCATGCTGATCTACCTGGTGCTGATGGCCGAAGCCTTCATGGGCTACGTGCTGCCGTGGGGCCAGATGTCGTTCTGGGGCGCGAAGGTGATCATCTCGCTGTTCGGCGCCATCCCGGTGATCGGCAACGGGCTGACCGAGTGGATCATGGGTGACTACCTGCCCTCCGATGCCACGCTCAACCGCTTCTTCGCCCTGCACGTGATCGCCCTGCCGCTGGTGCTGCTGCTGCTGGTGGTGCTGCACCTGGGCGCGCTGCACGAGGTGGGTTCCAACAACCCCGACGGCGTGGACATCAAGAAGGGCCCCAAGGGCAACCGCTGGGATGCGAGCAAGCCGGCCGACGGCATTCCGTTCCACCCGTACTACACGGTCAAGGACATGGTTGGCGTTGGCTTCCTGCTGATCCTGGCCGCCTTCATCATCTTCTTCGCCCCGGGCTTTGGCGGGCTGTTCCTGGAGCACGACAACTTCACCGAGGCCAACCGCCTGGTCACGCCGGAGCACATCAAGCCGGTGTGGTACTACACGCCGTACTACGCGATGTTGCGCGTGGTACCGAACAAGCTCGGTGGCGTGCTGGTGATGTTCTCGGCCATCGCGATCCTGTTCCTGGTGCCGTGGCTGGACAAGGCCAAGGTGCGTTCGATCCGCTACCGCGGCTGGATTTCCAAGGTCGCGCTGGGCGTGCTGGCGGTGTGCTTCGTGTGGCTGGGCATCATCGGTTCGGGCCCGGGCACCGACATCCACGAGACCTATATCGGCCGGGTGCTGACGTTCCTGTATTTCGCCTTCTTCATCACCATGCCGGTGTGGACCAAGTTGGACAAGACCAAGCCGGTGCCGGAACGGGTGACGACGCATGACTAAGACGCGATGGACTACGCGCCTGCTTCCGGGCCTGGCGCTGGGCCTGCTGCTCGCCGCTGGCGCCGCGGTGCCGGCCGCTGCCGCCGAAGGCGGGCAACTGCTGCAGGCCGGCAACGACCTGGGCGACCGGGCTTCGCTGCAGCGCGGCGCCAAGCTGTTCATGAACTACTGCTCGGGCTGCCATTCGCTCAAGTACCTGCGCTATTCGCGCATGGCCAGCGACCTGGGGCTGAGCGAAGCGGAGGTGATGGCCAACCTCAACTTCACCGGCGCCAAGATCGGTGACCACATCGAGGCGGCGATGCCCAAGGACGGCGCCACGCAGTGGTTCGGCAAGGCACCGCCGGACCTGAGCCTGATCGCCCGCGTGCGCGGCACCGACTGGCTGTACACCTACCAGAAGTCGTTCTTCCTGGACCCGAGCCGCCCGGTGGGCTGGAACAACAAGTTGTTCCCGAATGTGTCCATGCCCAACCCGCTGTGGGAATTGCAGGGTCTGCAGCAGGCCGAGTACGGCGAGGCCGAGGCGCCGGGCATGGACAAGCCGGTGGTCGCGCTCAAGCTCGCCTCGCCGGGCAAGCTGGCACCGGCCGAGTTCGACCAGGTGGCGCGCGACATCACCAACTTCCTCGAGTACGCCGGCGAGCCGGCCGCGCTCAAGCGCCAGAGCATGGGCGTGTGGGTGGTGCTGTTCCTGGCCTTCCTGACCTTCCTGGCCTACCTGCTGAAGAAGGAATACTGGAAGGACGTGCATTGAGCCATGCGGCGGCCGGGTGCCGCCGCTGTGCTCGCCTCACCGGGGCGCAGTGCCGCTATTGGCTTTTGTGACGGCAGCTTGCACACTCGGAGACTTGGGCGACCACCGGCACTGGGTCGGCGGCGTCGATGCGACCGGCGGATTCCGGTCGTCGGAGAGCCTTGAATGGCGACGAGTGTGCGCATGCGTAATACCTTGACCCTGTTTTCCTCCACCGACGATGTCCTGTGCCACCGCGTGCGGCTGGTGCTGGCGGCCAAGGGCGTCACCTTCGATCTGGTCGCGGTGGATCCGCAGAATCCGCCGGAAGACCTGATCGACCTCAACCCGTACCACTCGGTGCCGACCCTGGTCGAGCGCGAGCTGGTGCTGTATGCGGCCTCGGTGGTCAGCGAATACCTGGACGAGCGCTACCCGCACCCGCCGCTGATGCCGGTTGATCCGCTGTCGCGCGCGCGCCTGCGCCTGGCCATGCTGCGCATCGAGCATGACTGGGTGCCGCAGGTGCAGGCGATCCAGCTCGGCAACAAGACCCAGGCCGAGGCCGGTCGCAAGCGCCTGAAGGAACTGCTCACCGCCGCGGTGCCGCTGTTCAAGGCCAGCAAGTTCTTCCTCAATCCGGAAATGAGCCTGGCCGATTGCGCGATGGCTCCGATCATCTGGCGCCTGCAGGCCCTGGATATTCCGCTGCCCAAGGACGGCAAGGCGATCGAGGACTACGGCAACCGGATCTTCCGCAACCCGGGCTTCATCCGCAGCCTGACCGACCAGGAAAGAAAGCTCCGCGACATGCCGGTCTGAGGGCACGCTGACCGCGCCACGCGGCCTGCTCGCCCGCGGAACACGCCTGCGTCGCGGGCAAGTAAACTGTCGCGCATGAGCGAAGACTTTCCCCACATGACCAGCCACCGTCCGTACCTGTTGCGGGCCCTGGTGGAGTGGATCAACGACAACCAGATGACGCCGCACCTGCTGGTCGACGCCGGGCTGCCGGGCGTGCAGGTGCCATCGAGCGCCGTCAAGGACGGCCGCGTCGTCCTCAATATCGCCGAGCGTGCCGTGGTCGGCCTGCACATCGACAACGACGGCATCAGCTTCACCGCGCGCTTTGGCGGTGTCAGCTATCCGGTGCAGGTGCCGATGGCCGCGGTGCTTGCCGTGTACGCACGCGAGACCGGGCAGGGCATGGCCTTGCCGGACGACTTGCCGGGTACCGGCGGCGGTGCCCATGACGAAGGCGACAACGCCTCCACTGGCGGCACCCCGGGGCCGGAAGACACGCCGCCGCCGCCCGCTGGCAAGCGCCCGCATCTGCGCGTGGTGAAATAGCCGGCCGTAGGAGGGGCTTCAGCCCCGACCGAACAGGGCCGCGATCTGTCAGATCGCGGTCGCGGTTGCAACCGCTCCTACAGATCCGCGTCCGGCAGATTGGCATTTGGCCGCAACGGCGTCACCGTCGCCATCGACGGCCCGGTGAACGACACCAGCTCGCCGCCACGCAGCACCAACCGGCCGCTGTGCCGGTCAATCCCGTCATGGGAATATTCGAAGCGGAAGCTGCGCTCGAACCCGAGCCGCCCGTTGGGCAGCCGGCGCAGCCGCAAGCCGTTGGCATGCACGCTCTGGTCCAGCCACTGCACGTCCGCGGCGCGGCAGGCATTGCGGCCCAATGCCTCGGCGCGTTCGGCCGCGGCACGGGCCGAGTTCCAGTAGGCGAAGCCGGCGGCGCCTAGAATCATCAGCACGATCAAGGTCATCGCCGCACTGTGCCAGCGCCGCGCGGGCGACACAATCGCCGGGCGTCGTCATGGCATCCGCGCGCCTTCAGCAGCGCCCGGGCATGCCTCCCGCGCAGCCTGAATCCATCACGCGTCCGTTCACCTGCACACGTTGCCCCGGCAGCCTGCGACCCCCACCTTGAGCTTCTGCACACGCATCCCGCCGCGCGGCGCTACCCTGGCTGCCGCGCGCCCCATGAGGCCTGGCATGCACCCGGTACTGAATCGCTTCCACCCGACCACCGCGCGCTGGTTCCAGCAGCGCTTCGGCGCGCCCACGGCGGCGCAGGTCGAAGCGTGGCCGCAGATCCTCGACGACCGCCACACCCTGGTCGCCGCGCCCACCGGTTCGGGCAAGACCCTCACCGCTTTCATGGCCGCCATCGACAGCCTGCTGCGCGAGGGCCTGGCCAACGGCGGGCAGCTGCCCGACGAAACCCGTGTGGTCTACGTCTCGCCGCTGAAGGCGCTGTCCAACGACATCCACCTCAACCTCGAAACCCCGCTGCAGGGCATCGCTGCCGCCCTGGCCGAAGAGGGCCTGCCCGGCGTCGACATCCGCACCGCGGTGCGCACCGGCGATACCCCGCAACGCGAGCGTGCGCTGGCGCGGCGGCGGCCACCCCACATCCTGGTGACGACGCCAGAATCGCTGTACGTGATGCTCGGCTCGGCCTCCGGGCGCGAAACCCTGCGCCACGTGCGCAGCGTCATCGTCGATGAGATCCATGCCGTGGCCGCCGACAAGCGCGGCAGCCACCTCGCGCTGAGCCTGGAGCGGTTGCAGGCTCTGGCTGCGCAACCGGTGCAGCGCATCGGCCTGTCGGCGACGCAGAAGCCGATTGAACTGGTCGCCCGCTATCTGGTCGGCGTCGGCGCCGCGCCGGCGACGCCACCGGACTGCGCGATCGTCGATATCGGCTACACCCGCGAACGCGACCTGGCCCTGGCGCTGCCGGCGACGCCGCTGTCGGCGGTGATGTCCAACGACCAATGGCAGCAGGTGTACGAGGAAGTCGCGAACCTGGCCCGCGCGCATCGCACCACCCTGGTGTTCGTCAACACGCGGCGCATGGCCGAGCGCGCTGCGCGCCACCTCGGCGAGCGGCTAGGGGCCGGGCGTGTGGCCGCGCACCACGGCAGCCTGTCGCGCGATATCCGGCTGGCCGCCGAGCGCCGGCTCAAGGCCGGTGAGCTGACCCTGCTGGTCGCCACCGCGTCACTGGAACTGGGCCTGGATATTGGCGATGTCGACCTGGTCGTGCAGCTGGGTTCGCCGCGTTCCATTGCCACCTTCCTGCAGCGCGCCGGCCGCTCCGGTCACGCCGTGGGCGGTACGCCGAAGGCGCGGCTGTTCCCGGCCTCGCGCGACGAACTGGTCGAATGCGCCGCGCTGCTCGATGCAGTGCGCCGTGGCGAACTCGATGCACTGCGCATCCTCGAGGCGCCGATCGACGTGCTGGCCCAGCAGATCATCGCCGAGGTCGCCTGCCAGGACTGGGAGGAGGACGCCCTGTTCGCGCTGCTGACGCGGGCCTGGCCCTATTCGCGGCTGCCGCGCGAGCGCTTCGACGAAGTGGTGCGCATGCTGAGCGATGGCTTCAGCACCCGCCTGGGCCCGCGCGGCAGTTACCTGCATCGCGATGCGGTGAACCGCGTGCTGCATGCCCGGCGTGGCGCGCGCATGACCGCGCTGACCTCCGGCGGCACCATCCCGGAAACCGGCGACTACACCGTGGTGCTGGAGCCGCAGGCCGAGCACATCGGCAGCGTCAACGAGGATTTCGCGGTCGAAAGCCTGGCCGGCGATGTGTTCCAGCTCGGCAACATCAGCTACCGCATCCTGCGCGTGGAGCCGGGCCGGCTGCGCGTGGAAGATGCGCGCGGGCAACCGCCGAACATCCCGTTCTGGCTGGGCGAGGCACCGGGCCGCAGCGACGAGCTTTCGCATGCGGTGGCGCGCCTGCGCGAGGACGTGCAGCAGCGCCTGCAGCGCGATGGCCGCGAGGCGACGCTGCAATGGCTGGCCGAAGACCGCGCGCTCGGCACCGAAGCCGCGCGCCAGCTGCTCGATTACCTGGCCCAGGCCATCGCCGCGCTCGGCGCGCTGCCCACACACGAATGCATCGTGATGGAGCGCTTCTTCGACAACAGCGGCGGCACCCAGCTGGTGATCCACACCCCGTTCGGCAGCCGCATCAACCGCGCCTGGGGGCTGGCCCTGCGCAAGCGCTTCTGTCGCACCTTCAACTTCGAGTTGCAGGCGGCGGCCACCGAAGACGCCATCGTGCTGTCGCTGTCCACCAGCCACAGCTTCGACCTGCTCGACGTGTCGCGCTATTTGCATTCGTCCTCGGCCGAGCACGTGCTGGTGCAAGCCTTGCTGGACGCGCCGCTGTTCGGCGTGCGCTGGCGCTGGAACGCGACCAATGCCATGGCGCTGCCGCGCTTCACCGGCGGGCGCAAGGTCGCCCCGCAGTTGCAGCGCATGAAGTCCGAGGACCTGCTCGCCACCGTGTTCCCGGACCAGGTCGCCTGCGCCGAGAACCTCGTCGGCGAGCGCGAAGTGCCCGACCATCCGCTGGTCGCGCAGACCCTGCACGATTGCCTGTACGAAGCCATGGATACGCAGGGCTGGCTGGCGTTGCTGCGCGGGCTCGAAGCCGGGCGCATCCGCGTGGTGGCGCGTGATCTGGCCGCGCCGTCGCCACTGGCTGCGGAAGTGCTCAATGCGCGCCCCTACGCTTTCCTCGACGACGCGCCGCTGGAAGAGCGCCGCACCCAGGCCGTGCAGCAGCGCCGTTACCGCGACCCCACCGAGGGCGGCGATCCCGACGACCTGGGCCAGCTCGACCCGGCGGCAATTGCCGCGGTGCGCGAGGAGGCCTGGCCGCAGCCGCGCGACGTGGAGGAGATGCACGAGGCGCTGGCATCGCTGGGCGTGATCCGTGCCGACGAGGCCGCCGCCGCCCAAGGTTGGACGCCGTGGCTGCAGGCCCTGGCCCAGGCCGGTCGCGCCAGTTGTCTGAGCCGCGATGGCCGCGATGGCCGCGATGGCCGCGATGGCGACGATGGCGAACTGGCCCTGTGGGTCAGCGTCGAGCGCATCGAGGCGGTGGCGCCGCTGTACCCCGACGCCTTGCCGCGGCCGGCGCTGCGCGTGCCCGAAGAATGCCGCGTGCCCGACTGGCAACGCGACGCGGCCTTGCGCGAACTCGTGCGCGCACGCCTGTCCGCGCTGGGGCCAACCCCCATCGCGGCGCTGGCGCGGATGTTGCGCCTGCCGCTCGCCGACGTGGCCCAGGCGTTGCAGGCGCTGCGCAGCGAAGGCTACGTCATGGCCGGGCACTTCAGCCCTGGCGTGGACGAAGAAGAATGGTGCGAGCGCCATCTGCTCGCGCGCATCCACCGCTATACGCTGCGGCAGCTGCGCCGCGAGATCGAACCGGTATCGCAGCGCGACTTCCTGCGCTTCCTGTTGCAGTGGCAGCGCGTGGACGCCGACGCGCGCGTGTCCGGCCCCGAGGCCCTGGCCGGGGTGTTGGCGCAGCTGGAAGGTTTCGAGGCACCCGCGGCGGTGTGGGAGTCGGAACTGCTGCCGGCGCGCGTGCGCGACTACCAGCCGGGCTGGCTGGACGAACTGTGCACTGCCGGCCGCCTGAGCTGGCGGCGGCTGCGCCCGGCACCTGAGGCGCGCGGCAGCGGCGGCAGCCTGCGTGCCACCCCGGTGGTGTTGCTGCCGCGCCGCGACGCCACGCGCTGGCACCTGCTCGCCGCCAACGTGCAGGAAGACGATGCGCCGCTGGGCTCGCGCGCGCAGCGCGTGGCCGAATATCTCAGCGCGCACGGCGCCAGTTTCTTCGACGAGATTGGCGATGGCGTGCACCTGATGGCGACCGAGCTGGAAGATGCGCTGGCCGAACTGGTGATGCGCGGGCGCGTGCATTGCGACAGCTACGCCGGCCTGCGCGCCTTGCTGGTGCCGGCATCGAAGCGGCCTTCGGCGCTGTCACGGCAGCGCCGGCGCCTGTCCCTGCACGGGATTCGCGATGCCGGGCGTTGGGCGCCGCTGCGTCCGGCCAGCGCAGCCGACGACCGCGTGCAAGCTGCCGAGCAGCGTGGCGAGGCGATCGAGCATGTCGCCCGCGCGCTGCTGCGGCGCTACGGCGTGGTGTGCTGGCGCGTGCTTGAGCGTGAGGCGGCCTGGCTGCCGGCCTGGCGCGAATTGTTGCGGGTCTACCACCGCCTGGAAGCACGCGGCGAAATCCGCGGCGGTCGCTTCATCGCCGGGCTGTCGGGCGAACAGTTCGCGCTGCCTGAAGCCATCGGCCTGCTGCGCCAGGCACGGCGAGCGGAGGGCAGTCCGCACTGGCAATGCCTGTCGGCCTGCGACCCGGCCAACTTGCTCGGCAGCGTGCTGCCCGGCGAACGCGTGCCGCGCATCCCCGGCAACCGCGTGCTGTATCTGGATGGCCTGCCGGTCGCGGCCTGGGTAGCGGACAAGTTCGTTGCCCTGCCGGCGTTGGAGCCCGCGCAGGAGGTGCAGGCGCGCGAGCAGTTGTCACCGCGGCCGCAGGGCAGGGTGCCGCTGACGGCCGGCTGATTGGCGGCCCCTGAGGCGGGAGGGCGGGCCGGAATCGCGGCCGGCCCATGCCGGGAAAACCCCGACATATTCGCTGCGCCGCAACGTATTACACTGGGCCCGGGGAAAGCAGGGCACCGGAAGCCATGACATTGACCGACGCTGCCTGGCCCGGCGAGGGCGAGGCCACGCGCGCATTGTTCCAACAACTGCTGACCGTGCCATTGGTGCGGCAACGCGAACGTCTGCGCGAACTGACTACCGACGAACACACCATCGCCCTGGTCGAAGCCATGCTCGACCGCCACACCCGCGCGCTGCAGGGCGATGCCGCGGCAGCGACCGCGCCGCCCGATACCGAACTGCACGCCGGCGACATGCTCGGCCCGTGGCGGCTGGTCGAGCGCCTTGCCAGCGGCGGCATGGGCACGGTGTTCGTGGCCGAACGCGCCGATGATCTGTACCACCAGCGCGTGGCGATCAAGCTGCTGCACGGCGCGGCCGATGCCGAGGTCGCCGCGCGCATGGCCGCCGAGCGCCAGCTGCTGGCGCAGTTGCAGCACCCGGGCATCGCGCGCCTGTATGACGGCGGCAGCACGCCCGGCGGCCAGCCCTACCTGGTCATGGAATTCATCGAAGGCTTGCCGCTCGACCGCTACTGCCAGGCGCAGCAGCTGGACCTGCCGGCGCGCATCGCGCTGTTGCGGCGCATCTGCCGCGCGGTGGAAGCCGCGCACAGGCACCTGATCGTGCATTGCGACCTCAAGCCGGCCAACGTGCTGGTGCGCGCGGATGGCGAACCGGTGCTGCTGGATTTCGGCATCGCCCGCGCGCTCGGCGGCAGTGGCGCGCCGGCTGATTTCTGCACGCCGGCCTATGCCAGCCCGGAACTGCTCGAAGGCCGGCCGATCAGCGTCGCCAGCGATGTCTACAGCCTGGGCGTGCTGCTGACCGAACTGCTGGCCGACCGTCGCGCACCGCGCGATACCTTGCAGCCGCGCGCGACCTTGCCGCGTCCAAGCGCGCTGGCCGCCGGCGTGCCGTGGCGCCGCCGCCTGCGTGGCGAACTGGATGCCATCGCGGCCAAGGCCTGCGCGCCGGAACCGTCCGAGCGCTATCGCTCGGTGGCCGCGCTGGAAGAAGACCTCGGCCGCTACCTGGGCCACCACCGCGTGCTGGCCATGCCGGGCGGCCGCGTCTATTGGCTGCGCAAGCTGTTGCGGCGACGCTGGCGCGAGGCCACCGCGGCAGGCGTGTTCGCCTGTTTTGCAGTCGGCTTCGTGTGGCGGCTGGAGCAGGAACGCGAGCGCGCGCAGTACGCCGCCACCAGCGCCGAGCAGGTCAGCAAGTTGCTGCTGGACTCCTTCACCTACGCCGATCCCAAGCTCGGCAAGGGCCGCGAGGACGCCACCGCGCGCGACATCCTCGACGCCGGCGTGCGCCAGCTGCAGGCGCACCCGCTTGAAGACCGCGCCGTGCACGCGCGCCTGCTGTCGGTGCTGGGCACGGCCTTCCACAACATCGGCCAGCCGCAGCGCGCCGAGCCCTTGCTCAAGGGCGCGGTGGACGAACTGCTCAGCCCGGCCGTGCGCCGCCCGGATCTGGCCGGCGCCACGCTCAGCGAATGGGCGGTGCTGCTGAGCAATGCCGACCGCAACGACGAGGCCATTGCCGTGGCGCGGCGCTCGCTGGCGGTGCGGCAGTCGATCGACGCGCCGCCGCTGGACATGGCCGATTCCTACAACACCCTCGGCCTGGCCCTGATCGACACCGACAACAAGGCCGCCGCGCAGAATCTGCAGCAGGCGCTCGACCTGCGCGTGCAACATGCCGGCCGCGTGAACACCAGCACCGCCGCGACCATCCACAATCTCGGCCTGCTGGCCGGCCACAACGCCGACTTCGACGAGTGCGAGCGCCGCTATCGCGAAGCCTTGCAGATCCGCAAGGCGCTGGGTCAGGAGATCAACGCCTCGACCTCGCACTCGCTGTCGGGCCTGTCGATCTGCGTGCGCGAACAAGGCCGCCTGGCCGAAGCCGAAGCGCTGCAACGGCGCGGCCTGGCCCTGGCGCAGCAGCTGTATGGCCGTGGCATGGAAGTGGCGACTGCGTGGAGCGAACTGGCCAACACCCAGCACGACATGGGCGACTGGCCGCAGGCGCGCGCCAGTTACGAGGCCGCGATGCGCGAATCCGGCAGCACCGCTGGCGAGGCCACGGTCGACTACGCGATCAAGCTCAACAACCTGGCCTCGCTGGAAGAGGACAGTGGCGCACTGGCCGATGCCGAGCGTGACTTCCGCCGCTCGCTGGCGATCCGCGCGGCCAACCTGCCGCCGGGTGACATCGCCATGCTGCGCGCCAACTTCAATCTGGGCCGCGTGCTGCTGCGCCAGGGCCAGGTGGCGGCAGCTGGTGCCTTGATCGAACCGGCGATGCAGGGCTGGGCCAAGCTGTACCCACCCGAACATCCGAACACGCTCGGCAACCGCCTGCTGCAGGCCGAATGGTGGCTGGCCGCCGGCCGCGAGGCCGAGGCGGTGGTCGAGCTCGGCAAGATCGGCGAGCACCGCGACGCGCTCAATCCGCGCCGCATGGCCTGGTGGTGCGACCTCAACGCCGTGCTCGCACAGGGCGACCGCGCCCACGCCAGCGTGGTGCAGTGGCGGCGCCGCGCGCTCGACGCGCTGGCCGAGGACCTGGGCCCGGACCACGTCGAAACCGCCAAGCGCCGGCTGACCTATGCCGAAGCGCTGGCCGCTGCCGGTCAGGCCGAACTCGCGCAGGCCCAGCTCGAACAGGCCGCGCGCGTGCTGGCCACGCGCCTGGCGCCGCAGGCACCGCAGCGCGGCCGCATCGACCAGTTGCGCGCGCGCCTGGATGGCCGCGCGCCACTGCTGGCGGTGTCGCGACGATGAGCGGCCTGCAGGGCGAGCGCGCCGGCGTGACCGCGCCGCTGCAACTGCAACTGCTGGGCGAACGCGCGCTGCGCCGCGGCGAGGCGCGCCTGGAAGGCGCCATCCACTATCGCAAGGGTTGGGCGCTGCTGGGTTATCTCGCGGTCGAACGCCATGCGCCACATCCGCGCGACCAGCTGGCGCAGCTACTGTGGCCGCAGCTGCCGGCCGCCTCCGCGCGCACCAACCTGCGCCAGGTGGTGGCCGACCTGAAGCAGGTCCTTGATGCGCACGGTGCCGGTGAAGCCCTGCAGGTGGATCGCGATCACGTTGCCCTGCTCGCCAGCCCTGCGCTCGACATCGATGTGCTGGCACTGGAGGCCGCCGCCGATGGTGCCGACAGCCCCAGTCTGGCCCAGGCCGAACTGCGCGCGCAGGGCTTTGGTGGCGAATTTCTGCAAGGTCTGCAACTGTCCGACTGCGCCGAGTTCGACGAATGGCTGCAACAGGCACGGCGCCGTCTGCTTGCGCAGGGCGAAGCCGCCTTGCAGCGCCTGTGCACGTTGCAGGAACTGGCCGGGCGGCTGCCGCAAGCCGCCGATACCGCGCGCCGCCTGCTAGCGCTCGATGAGTGGAACGAGGGCCACCTGCGCCTGCTGATGCGGCTGCTCGCCGGCAATGGCGAAGCCGCCCAGGCCCTGGCCGCGTGCGATCGCTTTGCCGCGCAGCTGCGCGAGGAACTCGACGCCGAGCCGCAGGCCGATACCCTGGCCCTGCGCGAGCGCATCGCCCGCGGCGAGGGCACCGGCAGCCGCGAGCGCGGCAGCGGCGATGGCACCGCGCGGCGCTGGATCAGCGTGGTCTATTGCGAGGTGCGCAGCCGCACCGACGAAACCCGACGCATCGACTGGGCCTTGGAAGTGCTGGCCCGCGTCGGCGACCGCCTGCGCCGCGAAGGCGGCTGGGTGTTGCCGGCCAATGGCCGTACGGTGATGGCCTGCTTCGACGACCGTCCGCTGGCCGGCGATTCGGCCTACCAGGCAGCGCTGGCGGCCAGCGGCGTGCGCGAGGCATTCGGTGCCGAAGTCGCGGTGGCGCTGTGCGCCGGCCTGGCGCGCATCGAGGCCCATGCCGGTGCGCCTACCGTGCTCGGCAACCCGGCCGAATGGGCATTGCGCCTGTGCCTGCAGGCACGGCCGGGGCAGGTGGTGCTGTGCGAATCGATGCAGCGGCAATTGCGCGGGCGCTTCGCCACCGAGGCCTTGCCTGAGCGCGTGCTGCCCGGGCTCGGGCGTTCACTGCCGGTGTGGGAACTGGGCGAAGTGCGCGACGGCACGGCCGCGCTCGCCGACGCGGCGGCCTTGCCGCAGGTGCAGGCAAGTGCGGATCACGACCCGCATGTCACCCAGCGCGTGGCCTCGGCCGACAACACCGCGCCGCGCAATGCCTGGCTGGAGATCGTGCACGGCAGCGGCCGTGGCCGGCGCGTGGCGGTGGCCGGCGCGCCGGTGGTGATTGGCCGTTCCAGCGAGGCCGATCTGCAGGTGCCGCATGGCACGGTGTCGCGCCATCACTGCGCGGTCTGGCGCGACGGCACGCGCTTTCGCATCCGCGACATGGGCTCGACCAACCTGACCCGGGTCAACGGCGCCATCGTGCAGGAAGCGGCCCTCGGCGATGGCGACCAGATCCAGCTCGGCGACAGCGTGCTGCGCTTCGGCTATTGAGCCCTCGCTACTGGTCCATGCGCAGATAGGCATGCACTTCGGCGACCTGTGCATCCGGGTCGTTGCTGCCGCCGGTCATTGCATCGTCGTTCTGCAGCGACCACGGCAACGCCTGCGCACTGGTGGAGGACTGCTGGTCCACTTCGCGCACGCGGCCATGGCGTGCATCCACGCGGCCATCGATGCGCGTGTCCAGCTGTGTCGCCAGCTCCGGGGTGAGCCCGCGCAGGCGCATGACGTTGCGTGGTCGGGTGGTGTAGGTGCCGACGCTGCCATAGGGTTCGGCCCAGGGCACGTTGCCGAAGCACACGCGCACCTCGTGCGGCTGGCCGCGGCTGTCCTGCAGCACGAAGCGGTCGCCCAGGCCTTCGCCGCGCCCGGCGGGAACCTCGATGCCGCGCTGGAGCAGCGCATTGAGCAGATCGTTGCCGCACAGGAAGCTGCCGCTGCTGGCGTTGACATAGCCGGTTGGCGTGTCGAAGTTGTCGCCGGGCACGCCACCGGTGCCGGCGACGTAGCGGTCGTAGGCCAGCACCCAGGCCTGCACGTAGTCGTTGCTGAAACGTTCGGCCGCGGCGCTGCGGAAGACATCGCGGCCCACCGCCACCGCGCCGAGCAACAGGGCGACGATGACGAGCACCACGGACATTTCCACGATGGTGAAGCCGCGGACGCGGCGAGGGCTGGCGATGCAGGAAGGCATGGCGGGTTCCGGAAGAAGGTTCAGTAGAGGCCAATGCCGTCGGCGGCGTCGGCCTGCTCGCGTACCAAAGGCTGGAGCCGGTCGGCCTCGGTGATCAGCGGGTCGACATCGTCATAGGCCTTGTTGGCCTGGTCGCGCGCCGTCACCGCCTGCGCCTGCAGTGCCGCGGCGGTGATGGTCACCGCCAGCGCGCCGGCGGTGGCAATCGCGGCCAGGCTCACGCGCCAGCTCATCGCGCCGGTACTGGCGAGCGATTCGGATGCGGTGTCGGCAGTGCCGCCGGCGGAGTCGGCCGTGGCCGCCGAGCCCGAGACAATCGCCGCGGCCGCGTTGGCGACATTCGCCTCACCGAGTTTCTTGGACACCGCCAGCTGCTGCTTGTAGTCGTGCAGCGCGGTGCGCAACATCGACGCGGCCAGCGCCGCGTTGTAGTGCGCGTGGCCGCTGGCCGAGAGGTTGTCGCCGCAGCGCATGCGCGCCCACAGCTGTTCATTGCCCACCGCGACCACCTGATCGTGGAAATCCGGCGTGCCCGGCCGTTGCGGCGAATCGAATGCCGGCGAGCTGCCGGCCTGCTGCCCGCCGAAGGCGCCATCACCGGGCAGGGCCATCGCGTAGGCGACGTTGCGCCCCAGGGTGCCGGGTTGGCCGGGCAGGGTGGTGTGCAAATAGCCGGCGTCGGGCGTGAGGCGCATCGCGCTGCGCAGCGCCTGGCACATGTCCAGGCCGTTGATGTGGCCTTGCGGCATGGCCTGGGCCAGATAGCTGTTGTCCACCAATACCACCAGCGGCTCGAAGCGGTCGCGGTTCACCGCCAGGTCGGCATCGCTCTTGCCTTCGGCGCTGGCCCGGCGCAGCACGCCGTAGCGGATGCGGCGCGCACCCAGGTCCGGCAGGCCGAGGCTGCGGTAGGGCAGCAAGCCGACCTGGCCCAGTCCGCAATCCTCCGCGCCGTTGCTACCGGGCGCGGCCGGGCACGGCAGGCGGCTGTTGATCATGGCGAAGGTCAGCACGGACTCGTCGGCGCGCTGCAACAGTTCGCGTTGCGCCACGCTGCGCTGCTCCTGTCCGGCCTGGCCGAGGAAGCGCAGCAACAGCAGCGAGACCAGGCCCAGCACGACCAGCGACACACTCAGCTCCAGCAGCGAGAAACCGGACTGGCGCTTCATGGCTGCAACCCCGCGGCATCCAGTTGCAGCGCGCGTTGCAGGCTCTGGCTGGCAAGACGATCCATGCGGCTGACGGTGGCGATGGCGGCGGTCTCCTGGTCCTTGGCGGTCTGCAGGCCTGCTTCGGCCTCCTTGCGTTCCTTCACCGCCTGGTCGAGGTTGTAGATGGCAATGGCC
The DNA here is from genome assembly GCA_035629025.1 of Stenotrophomonas sp. Taxonomy (GTDB): domain Bacteria; phylum Pseudomonadota; class Gammaproteobacteria; order Xanthomonadales; family Xanthomonadaceae; genus Stenotrophomonas_A. The sequence continues at coordinate 8,621 of DASPIU010000009.1, read as the reverse complement.
AGCTGCGCGGTGGCGGTGACATGGGCGGCGATGCCGGTGGCGATACCGAGTGCATCCGGCGGCCAGCCCGCGGCTTCCTGCAGGATGGCGATGGCTTCCAGGGCGACGCCATAGGCCACGTCGAAACCGGCGAAGACCTCGTTGGCCTTGGCCTGTTGCAGATTCATTTCCGCGACCTGGATGCCGAAGGTGCGGAAGTCCTTGTAGCGCCGCGCCACGCGCGCCATGTCGTAGGCGGCATTGGCGGCGCGTGCCGCGCCCTGGGTGCGGGCCACGCGGTCGGGGCATTGCAGGCGGCTGGCGAGTTCGTTCGGCCCCACCGCCAGCACGCGGCGGCTGCCGGCATCGACACTGCCGGGCAGCACGAAGTCATCCGGCGTGCGTTCGTTGCCGACGCCGCCGCGATGCATCAGCGCCAGCGCGGTGGGAATGTCCTGCATGCCGGACAGGCTGGTGTCGGCCACCGCCTTGAGCGCCATGCACAGATCCAGCCCGTTGACCTGGTTGGAAGTGCTGGGCGCGCTGCCTTCGGCCGCCGGTGGCAGGACCGGCTCGTAGCGGTTGAACGGCGCCTGGGTCAGCGTCGGCTGCACCTGGTAGCGCAGTTGCAGGCGCGCCGGCAGGCCCAGCTCCTGCACCGGCAGCATCGCCAGGCCGCCCACGCTCACCGGCGCGGGCAGGCGGTGATGCACCAGCGCATAGCCGACCAGTGCCTGTTCGGCCTGGGCCAGGTCGCGGCCGGCGGCGTCGGCGGCGGCCACTTGCGGCGCCAGCGGCAGCAACCGCCACAGCACCAGGCCAAGCAGGCCGAGGACCGCCAGCACCACGCTCAATTCCAGCAGCGACCAGCCGCGCTGGCCGCGCGCGGCGTTGCGTTGCGCGCTCATGGATCGTTCTCCGCAGCCGGGCCGGGCTGCACCTTGCCCACCGCGCCGCGATTGTCGGCCGCGCGCAGGATCGCCTCGGCACCGGCCAGCAGCGAGCTGCCATCACCGGTGGCGTCGCCGCCGACACTGAGCTCGCGCAGCGCGTCGCATTGCGCCTGCATCTTGTCGTAGTCCACGCGGCGCTGGTCCAGGTTGGACTGCGCCAGCTTCACCGCTTCGATCATGCCCAGGTACTTGAAGTAGGTCTTGGCGTAGGTTTCGCGCTTGTCGTCTTCGTCCTGGTCGGGGATCAGCAAGACCTTGCAGCCGAACAGCCACAGGCAGCCTTCCTGCCAGTCGATGTAGTCCTTCAGCGGCGGCTGCGCCTTGGCCAGGGCCTCGTTCTGCCGCGTCTGCCAGGTGTCGTAGGCGCTCTGCCGCGCGGCGCTGGCAACGGTCAGGTCCTCGCGCTTCCACGGCACGCACTGACGCTGCTCGCGCGAGGTGGTGTCGCTGGGGTCGAACTCGCACAGGTCGATGGCGCGCTGCGCGGCGCGGGCGTTGTCGCAGCGCAGCTGACCGGCCTGATCGGCGGGCGGGTTGGCCTGGCAGGTGGCGACCTGCGCGGTCAGTTGCAGGCTGTTCTCGACCAGCGTATCGAGCGCGCGCTGCGCATCGGCTTCGGCCTTCAATGATTTCTCGTAGTCGAAGCGCGCGGTTTCCGACGTGCGGATCGCTTCGAGCTTGAGCCGCAGTTCCTCTTCGTAGCTGCGCTGCAGGGCGAGCCAGGCGTTGTGGCGGGCCTCATCGTCGTCGTCGTCGCTTTCGTCCGGGTCCGGCGGCAGCGGGTAGTCGATCAGCGGCGAAGGCGGGGTGGCTTCCAGTGTGTCCAGGCGCGCGCGGGTGCTGTCGCGCTGGGCGATGGCATCCTGCAATTCCTGCTCGGCCTTGGTCACGTCCTGCTTCAGGCCGTCGTGCCACACCGGCGGGTCGAGCACGATCACGTTGCCGTTGCCGTCCACCCCGCGCGAGGTATAGCCGCCTTCGGCGGTGAGGCAGATGTTGGCGGTCGCTTCCTGCAGATTGGCCTGGCTGCTGCCCAGCGGCTGCTTGGCCAGGTCGCTGGCCTGGATGGTCAGCGCCAGCGCTGCGGAGGTCGGCGCCATCGCTGCGGCGGCGAGCACGGTGGCGGTGATCGACAGACCGACCGCAATCGCGCCAGCAGTCACCGCCGCGGTGTAGACCGGGATCAGCGCGCACTGCGCCCACGGCGGCAGCGCGCAGGCGGCAATGGCGGCGGAAAGCTGCGCGGTGGCGGTGGCCAGGGTCGAGCTGGAGTTGGACACATTGGCACCGGCCAGGGCGATGTTGACGCCCGCAAACACTTCCGAGAGCGATGCGAAGACCACCGCCAGCTTGGTGTCCTCTTCGTTGCCCTGGTGCTGCTCGGTGACCTCGTCGGCCATGTCCACGCCGAGCGCGACCAGGTCGAGCGAGGCGGCCATGACGTTGTCCGGGCTGCTGGCGTCGGCATAGCCGCAGCCCAGCGTACGTGCCAGCGCGTCGAAGCTGCGCGCGCGCACGCGGTCATCATAGTCGGCGCTGCCCAGCAGCGCCGGCGACTCCATCTGCGCGCCATCGTTCTGGTTGAGACCGTCGAAGCGCCCGCCGGCATTGCCTGGGGTCGGCCCGGCCGCGGCCAGCGCATAGGCGACATTGATGCGGTGGTTATCGGCGTCGAGCACGCTGGCGCGCCCGGCATTGGCGGCGCTGGCGGTTTCGCCCGAGGCCGCGGCCAGCGCCGCGCACAGGTCCATGCCGTTGACCGACTGGAAATCGTAGGCGGTGCCGTCCCACTTGCGCGGGTTGAAGCGGTCGCTGGCGCTGGCCAGGTCGGTGGCACCGGCGCCGCCGTAGACCACGTAGCGCAGCGGCGCCAGGCGCCGGTTGTCGCCGGCCAGTGGCCGCTGCAGGCCTTGTTCTAGCGCGCGCACCGGCAGCCAGCCCTTGGTGCCGGCGGCCACGCAGGTATCGCTGTTGGGCGCGGTGACCGGGCAGGGCAGGCGCGCGTGCGCGGCGGCATAGGCGACCAGCGCTTCGTCGGCCATCTGCAACGCCTGTTCCTGCACCTGCGTCTGGCGTACCGGCGCCGGTGCGCGCAGCAGCAGCGTGGCGGCGGTCAGCGCGCCGCCGATGAGCAGCACCAGCAAGGCGGCTTCGAGCAGGCTGAAGCCGCGCGCCATGCGCGGCGGTGCGGCTAGCGAGCGCGGGCGGAAGGGCGCGCGCATGTTCAGAACTGCGGCGTGGACATGGCCTGCTTGACCAGGTCATAGACCGGCAGCAGCAGCGCCACGATGAGCAGGATGAACATGCCGCCGGCCAGCAGCACGACCAGCGGCTTGATGATCTCCGACAGGTTGGTGATCAGCCGTTGCAGGCGCAGGCTGTATTCGGCCGACAGCCGCGCCAGCTGCTGGTCGAGCGTGCCGGTGTCCTCGCCGACCGAGACCATGCGCACCATCATCGGCGGGAAGCCGCCGACCTGGCGCATCGCCGAGGACACGCGGTCGCCGCGTTCGAGCACCTGGCGAATGGCGATGACACGGTCGCGGTAATACTCGTCGCGCACCGCGCGCTCCATCACCTTCAGGCTGCTGACCATGTCCACGCCGGCCTTGATCAGCAGCGACAGGTATTCGGTGATGAAGGCCAGGCCCGACGAGTTCATCAGCGTCTTGGCAATCGGCAGGCGGTGCAGGGTGTAATGGGTGGCGCGGCGGAAGCCGCGGCTGTAGCGCCAGCTCACCCAGGTCACGAAGGCGGCCAGCACCAGCCCGCCCAGCACCCAGGCCACATGCGCGGTGAACCATTCGGAGAAGGCGATGACCGCCAGCGTCAGCGCCGGCAGCTTGGCGTTCATCTGCTTGAAGAGGCCGGTGAGGTTGGGGATGACGTAATAGATCCAGAAGCCGGCGGCGGCAAAGATCGCCGAGAACACGAAGGCCGGGTAGATCAGCGCCTGGCGCGTGTCGGCGGTCATGCGCGCCACGCGTTCGACGTGGTCGGCTGCCTCTTGCAGCATGCGGTCCATGCTGCCGGTCTCGTCGCCGATCATCACCAGGTTGCGCACGGTTTCCGGAAAGGTGTCCGGGTAGCGGCCGAAGGCATCGCTGAGCGAGGCGCCAGCGTCGAGTTCGTCGAGCAGATTGCGCGCCACGCGCGCAGCGTTGGAGGCGCGGCCGGTACCGACTTCCTGCGACACCGCCTTGAGCGCGTCCAGCACCGGGATGCCGGAGCTGGTCATCACCGCCATGTCGCGCAGCATGCCGGCCAGTTCCGGCGGGCGGATGCTGGGGCGGAACAGATGCGCCAGGCTGCGCTGGGTCTCGGCCAGCCAGCCGGGCAGGCGGTGCAGCAGCAGCACGGTGGCGTCAAAGTTCTTTTCCAGCCAGACCCGCGCCGAGCTGTCGTGCTCGACGGCGAGCTGGGCGATGCCGGATTTCACCCGGCCGCTGGACAGCAGCAGGCGGTAGTAATAGACGTTCATGCCTGCGGCCCGTCGCCGACCACGCGCAGCACTTCGGTGGGCGTGGTCTGGCCGAGCGCGACACGGCGCTTGGCCAGGTGCGCCATGTCGAGGAAGCCGGCGGCGTGGGCGAGATGGCGCACCGCTTCGCGACCGGCATCGTCGGCGATGGCGTTAGCGATGGCATCGTCCAGGGTCAGGATTTCATAGACCGGCAGCCGCCCGAAGTAGCCGCTGTGGCGGCAACGCTCGCAGCCCTTGCCGCGGCGGCCATGGGTCACGGTGGAATGCGCATCGCCGAGCCAGCGCCGCTCGGCCTCGTCGAAGGGCACCGCTTCGCTGCAGAACGGGCAGTTCTGCCGCACCAGGCGCTGGTTGACCACGCACAGCAGGTTGTCGGCGATGACCTGCGCTTCCAGGCCCAGCGGGCGCAGGCGCGGCACCACGCCGAACACGCCGGACACGTGCAGCGTGGACAGCACCAGGTGGCCGGTGGCGGCGGCTTCGACCGCGGCCTGCGCGGTTTCGGCATCGCGCATTTCGCCGAGCAGGATCACGTCCGGGTCGTGACGCAGGAAGTGGCGCAAGGCCGAACCGAACTCGTAGCCGGCACGGCGGTTGACCTCGGTCTGGCAGGCACCGGGCACGCGATATTCGACCGGGTCTTCCACGGTCAGCACGTTGCGCTCGATCAGCGACTGCATGCGCAGCGCCGCGTGCAGCGAGCTGCTCTTGCCTGAACCGGTCGGACCGGTGATCAGCACCAGGCCGGCCGGCTTGGCGAACATGCGTTCGAGGCGGCGCACGTCTTCGTCGAAGAAGCCGAGCTCGCCCAGGCCGGACAGGTCGCTGTGTTCGGGCAGCAGGCGCAGCACCATGCGCTCGCCCATCTCGCTGATCAGCGTGGATACGCGCACGGTGACAGTCGAATCCAGCACCACCGCGCGGAAGCTGCCGTCCTGCGGGCGGCGCTGCTCGGAGATGTCCATCTCCGCGGCCAGCTTGATGAAGCCGAGCAGGCGGTGCAGCGATGGTGCCATCGCCAGCATCGGTCGCAGCACGCCGTCCACGCGGAACAGCACGTGGATGGAGCCGTCGGCCGGGGCGATGTGGATGTCGGTGGTGCGTTCGCGCACGGCCAGGTGCAACAGGTAGTCGAGCAGTTTTTCCGGACTGTGGGCGTGGTCGCCGTCGCTGGCGATGCGCTTGATCTCGCGCTCCAGCAGCGACTGGATCGGGTTCTGCGCGAAGTAGTAGGTATGCCGGATCAGCTGGCTGACCTTGGTGAACTCGCCTTGCAGGAAGCGGCAGCGCAGGCCGCAACGCTGCAATACCAGCTGCGCCACGGCGTCGGCATCGGCGTCGCCGAGCAGCACTTCCAGCGCGTTGTCCACCCGGCGCAGCGGCAGGAAGGCGCGCAGCAGGCACAGCTCGCGGTTGAACAGCGCCAGCACTTGCGGGTCGGGCTCGGCCAGCGTTTCCACCGGCGCATAGGTCATGCCCTGCAATTCGGCCATGACCCGCACGATCGCCGACTCGCTTGCCAGGCCGTGCTTGACCAGCAGGCGGCCCAGGCGCAGGCCTTCGACCGCGTGCTTCTGCAGCGCGTATTGCAGCTGCGCGCTGTTGAGCTGGCCGCGTTCGAGCAGGATCTCGCCCAGGCGGTTCAAGTTGCCGGCGGGGTTGCCCGCAGCAGCGGCACGAGGCGTGAGGTCAACGGCGGACATGCGCGGTTCCAGGGTCGGTGGCTGCGATCGCTGGGGACGGCGCGGCCGACAGCAGCAACAAGGTGAGGGGATCGGCCTCGCCGCTGGCCGGCAGGCCATGGCGTTGCTGGAAGGCGGCCAGCGCGGCGCGGGTGTCCGGGCCGTAGCGGCCATCGATGAAATCCGCGCCCAGGCGCGGTTCGGCGGCGGCCAGTGCGTGCTGCAGCTCGCGGGTACGCGCGGCGGCATCGTGCGCGGTCAGGCCGTTGGCTGAGGGAGTGCGCCAGGCAGCGACCCAGCCATCGTCACGGCGTTCCAGGCACACGCCTTCGCGCACGCCGAGCAGGGCGGCCTGGGTCGCATCGATGCGTTGCAGGTGCAGGTCGGCCTGGGCCAGCGGCGCGGCGCCGAGGCCGTCGATGCAATGGGCCAGCGTCGGCGCGCTGCGCTTGGCCGCAATCGTGCTGGGTGGCACGGCATGCACGGGTGCAGGTGCAGCGCCGCGTTCGCCGCGCAGGGCGATGCCGGTCGCCATCGCCAGACTGCTGCCTACCAGCAGCAGGAGTGCCGCGCTCAAGCGAGCCGAACCCCAGCGCGGCAGCGGCACGCGTGGGCGCGGCGCGCGTGGACGGAAGCCAGCCTCGGCCACGGCGGCGGCCAGCAACAGCGGATCAATGTTGCCGCCGCCGCGCGCCACCAGTCCGTACAGGCAGCGGTCCATCACCAGGTGGATGCGGCGCGGATTGCCGTCGCTGTAACGCTGCAATGCGACCAAAGCACCGGCACTGATGCCAATGCGCCCGCCGGCACCGGCCAGGTCCAGGCGGAAGGCGATGTAGCGCGCGCTTTCTTCCGCGCTGAAGGGCAGCAGTTCGATGTGCTTGACGATGCGGCTGGCGAGCTGGCGAATCGCGTGCTCGGCCAGGTGTTCGGCCAGTTCCGGCTGCCCCACCAGCACGATCTGCAGCAGCTTTTCCTGGCCGCTCTCCAGGCTGCTCAGCAGGCGCAGCAGTTCCAGGCTTTCCAGGGTCAGGTTCTGCGCATCGTCGATGATCAGCACGCTGGTGCTGCCGGCCTGCCAGCGCCGCAGCAGAAACGCATCCAGGCGGTTGAGGTCGGTGGCGGTGTCGCCGCCGGGTTCCAGGCCGAAGTCGCGCAGCACCGCGGCCAGCAGTTGCGGGCCTTGCAGGAAGGTGTTGAGAACCAGCGACACCACCGCGCCCTCGGCCTCGACCGCGGCGATCAGGCGGCGCACGAAGGTGCTCTTGCCCATGCCGACCTCGCCAGTCAGCAGCACGAAGCCCTTGCGCGCGAGCAGACAATGCGCGGCCTCGGCCAGCTCGCGTTGCAGCGCGCCGGTGTGGAAGTACGCCTCGGCATCGGGCGTGGGCGGGAACGGCGAACGCTGCAGGCCCAGTGCCTGCAGATAGCCCGAGGCGTGCGTGGCGCTGTTCACGGCGCGGTCCTGCTCATGGCGAAGCTCCGACCTGGGCCATCGCGCGCGCCAGCGCCTGGCGCTCGTCCTCGCTGCCGCCGCCGTCGCCGGCCTGCAACACACGCAGGCGCTGTCGCGCTTCGTCGAGCTGGCCGGCGTTGGCCTCCAGCAGCGCCAGGTTGATCGCCGCGCCGCGGTCGCCCGGCATGCGCGTGACGATCTGCCGGTACAGCGGCAGGGCCTGGGCGTCGTCGCCACGGCGCTGCGCGAAGTAGGCCTGCATGCGCAGCAGGGTCAGGCTCTGCGCCGGCAGCAGGTGTTGCAGTTGCAGCAGCTGCGCCTGTGCGGCCTCGAAGTCGCCCGAGTCGATGGCCGTGCTCATTGCCTCGACGCGGCGGGCGACGCTGGCGGCGTCGGGCTCGCCGGACTCGTCGGACTTGGGGGCATGCGCTGCAGGGCGGCTGGCGACCGGGGCAGCGTCGCGCACTACCAGACTGCCCGGTGGCAGTGGCGCAAAGCCATTCGGGGCGGAAGTGGTCGTGGGCGCAGGCGCGTCTGCCGCGGTTGTCGTGGTTCCGGTGGCGACCGGCGGGGCGGGCGTCGCGGTGACGCTTGCCGACGCAGCGGGTACCGGAGCCGTCGGCGTGCCATCAACCGCGGCCGCATCTGGCTTCGCCGCCACTGCGGCGATCGTGCGTGTGCCGCTCACATCGCTTGCTGGAAGCGGCGCGGCAACCGAGTTCCCAGCCGGGGCCAAGGCCAGCACCGCCGGTACCGGCGCCATCTGCAGCAACTGCGGCGCGCTCGCCGGATCGGCAGCCAGCGCAGCGGAGTCCGCATGCGAGCCCGGCCATCCCGACCACGCCATCACCGCGCCGCCAAGCAGTGCTCCGGCACCCAGCCACAGCGCGCCCGGCCACAACGCCGCCGGCAGCCGGCGAACGCCCGGTGGCTGCGCGGCCGCCACCGGGCGTTCGCCGTCCAGCGTGCGCAGCGCGGCGAACATCAGGCTCATATCACCGTCACCCGCAGCACCATGACCAGCTCGCGGCTCTTGTGCGTGCGCGCCTGCGCGCCGAACAGCTTGC
>DASPIU010000008.1:0-26242 GCA_035629025.1 Stenotrophomonas sp. | reverse complement strand
CGAATGCGGGTTGTAGCGCAGGATGTCGCGGTCCTTGCAGGTGCCCGGCTCGGACTCGTCCGAGTTGCAGAGGATGTACTTCTGCATGTCGCCCTTGGGCATGAAGGACCACTTCAGGCCGGTCGGGAAGCCCGCGCCGCCGCGGCCGCGCAGGCCGGACTGCTTGACCATCTCGATGACATCGGCCGGCGAGATCTTCTCTTCGATGATCTTGCGCAACGCCGCGTAGCCGCCGGTCTTGAGATAGCTCTCGTAGGACCAGGGGGTGTCGTAGTGCAGGGTCGTATAGACGACCTGGTGGGGCTGCGGCGCAGGACCGACCGGGCCCGTGGATTGGTGGGGGTGATGTGCCATGCCGTTACTCCAGCCCGTCCAGCAGTTCGTCGACCTTGGCCTTGGTCAAGCGCTCGTGGTAGTGGCCATTGATGACCATCATCGGCGCGCCGGCACAACCGGCCAGGCACTCTTCCTCGCGCTTGAGGTAGACGCGGCCATCGGCGGTGGACTGGCCGAGCTTGCAGCCGAGCTTCTTCTCGGCATGCGCGACCAGGTCCTCGGCACCATTGAGCCAGCAGCTGATGTTGGTGCAGAAGGCGACGTTGTTGCGGCCGACCCGCTCGGTCTCGAACATCGAGTAGAAGCTGGCCACTTCATAGGCCCACACCGGCGGCAGTTCCAGGTACTTGGCCACGCCGACGATCAGCTCGTCGGTCAGCCAGCCCTGATTCTGTTCCTGCGCGGCATGCAGCCCCTGCAGCACCGCCGAACGCTTGCGGTCCGGCGGGAACTTGGTGAGCCAGTGATCGATGTGCGCGCGCGTCTTGTCGCTCAGCACCACCAGCGGATCGACATCGCGCGCCGCTTCAAAATTTCCCGTCGCCTTCATCGGTCGACCTCACCGAAAACCAAATCGTAAGTACCGATCATCGCCACCACGTCCGGCAGCATGTGACCGCGGATCACCGCGTCCATCGAGGACAGGTGCACGAAGCCCGGCGCGCGCAGGTGCACGCGGAACGGCTTGTTGGCACCGTCGGACACCAGGTAGCAGCCGAACTCGCCCTTCGGCGCCTCGACGGCGCTGTAGGTCTCGCCCTGCGGCACGCAGTAGCCTTCGCTGAACAGCTTGAAGTGATGGATCAGCGCTTCCATGTCGTCCTTCATGTCCTCGCGCTTGGGCGGCGCGACCTTGAAGTTCTTGACCATGACCGGGCCGGGGTTGGCCTTCAGCCACTGGACGCACTGCTTGATGATGCGGTTGGACTCGCGCATCTCGGCCACGCGGCAGAGATAGCGGTCGTAGCAGTCGCCTTCCACACCCACGGGGATGTCGAAATCCACCGCGTCGTACTTGGCGTACGGCTGCTTCTTGCGCAGGTCCCACTCGATGCCCGAACCGCGCAGCATGACGCCGGTCATGCCCCAGGCCCGCGCCAGCTCCGGCGTGATCACGCCCACGCCGACGGTGCGCTGCTTCCAGATGCGGTTGTCGGTCAGCAGCGTCTCGTACTCGTCAACGCGCTTGGGGAATTCGTTGGTGAAGTCCTCGAGGAAGTCGAGCATCGTGCCCTCGCGGGCGGCGTTGCGCTTCTTCAGCGCATTGCCCTTGTGCCAGCGCGATTCCTTGTACTTCGGCATGTGGTCCGGCAGGTCGCGATAGACGCCGCCCGGACGGTAGTAGGCCGCGTGCATGCGCGCGCCGCTGACCGCCTCGTACACGTCCATCAGCTCTTCGCGTTCGCGGAAGGCGTACAGCATCACCGCCATCGCGCCCAGGTCGAGCGCGTTGGAGCCGACCCACATCAGGTGGTTCAGGATGCGGGTGATCTCGTCGAACATCGTGCGGATGTACTGCGCACGCTCCGGCGCCTCGATGCCCATCAGGGTCTCGATCGCGCGCACGTAGGCGTGCTCGTTGCACATCATCGACACGTAATCCAGGCGATCCATGTAGCCGATCGACTGGTTGAACGGCTTGGACTCGGCCAGCTTCTCGGTACCCCGGTGCAGCAGGCCGATGTGCGGATCGGCACGCACCACGGTTTCGCCATCCATTTCCAGGATCAGGCGCAGCACGCCGTGCGCCGCAGGATGCTGCGGGCCGAAGTTCATCGTGTAGTTGCGGATTTCCTGCTTGCTTTCGGCAGGATTGCTGGAGAAGGCCTCGGTGGCCTGGTGGAACTCGCTCACTTGGCGCCCTCCGTCTGCGACTCACCGGCGGCGGTCTGGTAGCGCGCGTCCTCGCGGATCACGCGCGGCACGCCGACGCGCGGCTCGACCGACGTAACCGGTTCGTAGACCACACGCTTGCGCTCTTCGTCGTAACGCACTTCGACGTTGCCGATCAGCGGAAAATCCTTGCGGAACGGATGGCCGACGAAGCCGTAGTCGGTGAGGATGCGGCGCAGGTCCGGATGCCCGGCGAAGACGATGCCGAACAGGTCGAAGGCTTCGCGCTCGAACCAGTTCACACCCGGCCAGATGTCGCACACCGAGGCCACCACCGGCAGCTCGTCGTTGGGCGCATAGCAGCGCAGGCGCAGGCGCCGGTTGTGCTGGTAGGAAATGAGATGGGCGACCACCGCGTAGCGCTGCAGCGGCACCGGCATCGGCTGGGCGCCGTCGCTGGCCTCGGCGCTGGGGAACTCACCCCAGCCGAAGCGGCCGACCGCCTTGCCTTCGACACCGCGGCTGAAGCCCTGCGAGGACACGTCGTCGGTGTCCCACTCGTCGCTGCCGTAGCCGAGGTAGTCGACACCGCACAGGTCCGACAGCTGCTCGAAGCCGAGCTCGTCGCGCAGCGCCAGGCAGGTGGCGTGCCATTGCGCGGCCGGCACTTCCAGCGTCACCTCGCCACGCGGTTCGACCACGAACACCCGCGCGCCGGCGAAGCGTGCGCTGAGCTGGTCGGTGAAGGAGATTGCTTGCTCTGCCATGGGGGCTTGGCTGCTCAAAGGAGAAGACGGATCAGCGTGCAATGGTCTGGGTGCGCCAGATCTTCTTCTGCAGCTGCAGGATGCCGTAGACCAGCGCCTCGGCCGTCGGCGGGCAGCCCGGCACGTAGACGTCGACCGGGACGATGCGGTCGCAGCCGCGCACCACCGAGTACGAGTAGTGGTAGTAGCCGCCACCGTTGGCGCAGCTGCCCATCGAGATCACCCACTTCGGGTCGGGCATCTGGTCATAGACCTTGCGCAGCGCCGGGGCCATCTTGTTGACCAGGGTGCCGGCCACGATCATCACGTCGGACTGGCGCGGCGACGGACGGAACACGACGCCGTAGCGGTCCAGGTCCAGGCGCGCGGCGCCGGCGTGCATCATTTCCACCGCGCAGCAGGCCAGGCCGAAGGTCATCGGCCACATCGAGCCGGTACGTGCCCAGTTGAGCAGCGCGTCGACACTGGTGGTGACGTAGCCCTTTTCGAGCAGCGGGTTCTCGCCTTCGGGGCGGAGAATGTCGTCGATGCGACCTTCCGGGATCGGATTGGTCATCAGACGATCGAGGGTCTGAATCACTCCCATTCCAGGGCTCCCTTTTTCCAGACGTAAATGAAACCGAGGAACAGCATGCCGACGAACAGGCCCATGGTGACCAGCGAACGCGCGCCGATATCCATGAACACCTGCGTCCAGGGCACGATGAAGATGATTTCCAGATCGAAGACGATGAACTGGATCGCGATCAGGTAGTAGCGCACGTCGAACTTCATACGTGCGTCTTCGAATGCTTCAAAGCCGCATTCGTACGGCGAGAGCTTTTGGAGGTCGGGGCGGCGCGGGCCGAGGAACCGGCCAATCAGCATCAGCGCGATGCCGATGCCCGTAGCGACGACCAGGAACAGCAGACTCGGCAAATATTCGGCCAGCACAGCGATTCTCTCTTGCCTCTGCCCGCACGCGTGGAGGCGCCGGCATGGGGTATAGGCGGAACCCGCGGCAGGCGTTGCCACAACCCGCAGGAACCGCAGCCAAACAATGGTGCCCAAGAGGGGACTCGAACCCCTACGACCTAAGTCGCTACCACCTCAAGGTAGTGCGTCTACCAATTCCGCCACCTGGGCATACGGCGCACACCGCGTTGCAGTGCGCAGCGTATTGTAACCGGCTTCAGCGTTTTTGTGAGGGCTCGGCGTTATTTTCTTCGGCCGCCGGCGGTGCCTGCGTGGCAGGCGCCTGCGCGGCCGGCGCAGCCTGCGTCGGAGCCGGTTGAGCCGGTGCGGTCGGCACCGTGGCGCTGGACGGCGCCTGCGGCAGCGGCTGGGTCAACTCACCCGCCGGTGCGGCCGGGGTAGCGACCTCCTGCGACATCACGCCCAGGCCCTGCTCGGTCGGACGTGCGCCATGGGTGGCGTACCAGGCCATGAAGAGGCTGATGGCGAAGAACGCCACGGCCAGCCACTTGGTGGACTTGGAAAGGAAGTTCGAAGCGCCGCGCGAGCCGAACACGGTGCCCGAGGCGCCCGCGCCGAAACCGGAGCCGGCAGCCGCACCGGCGCCACGCTGCATCAGGATCAGCGCGATCATCGCGACCGCGATCAGCACGTAGATCACATTGAGGATCAACATCAGCATTTTCGAATCCGTCCCCGGACAATGACTTGAGGTTTTAGCAACCGACCGCCGCGCGGGCGATCGCCAGGAAATCCTCGGCGACCAGTGAAGCGCCACCGACCAGCCCACCATCGACATCGGGCTGCGAGAACAGTTCCGCGGCGTTATCGGGCTTGACGCTGCCGCCGTACAGGACCGGCAACGAATCGGCGATTCTAGCATCGAGGGCGCGGATTTGACCACGAATGAAGGCGTGGACAGCCTGGGCCTGGGCCGGGCTGGCGCTGCGGCCGGTGCCGATGGCCCAGATCGGCTCGTAGGAGACGACGGCCTGCTCGAAGCCGGCGACGCCGACGCGTTCAAGCACGGGGGCGAGCTGGCTGGTGATGACCTGTTCGGTCAGGCCGGCCTCGCGGTCCTGGAGGGACTCGCCGACGCACAGGATGGGGCGCAGGCCGGCGTGAAGGGCGGCGGCGAACTTGCGGGCGACCAGTTCGCTGCTTTCAAAATGGTACTGGCGGCGTTCGGAGTGGCCGACCAGGCCGAAGGTGGCGCCAACGTCGACGAGCATGCTGGCGGAGACTTCGCCGGTGTAGGCGCCCTTTTCGTTGCTGCTGACGTCCTGGGCGCCGAAGCTGAGGTGGCCGCCCTCGAAGTCTTCGATGAGGTCGCCGAGGTAGGGCAGCGGGGGCAGGATGACGACATCGACGCCCTCCAGGGGCATGGCGGCGGCGATGCGGCCGGCCAGTTCGGTGGCGAAATGGCGGGTGCCATGGAGTTTCCAGTTGCCGGCCACGATCTTGCGACGCATTGATTCGTCACTCCTGCAAAAGGGTATAAGAATAATCGATCGGGGCATGCCGAACTGTTATCGCGGGACAAGTCGCGGACAAATTCGGGCATGTGGTGGGACATGGGGCTGTCATTGCCACATGGTGGCTCGCGTGGGACTTGCGCAGAGCCGGCTCGGCTCGGCTCGGACGGGTCGGCGTGCAGAGCGGCTCGGACGGGTCGGCGCGTAAAGCGGCTCGCACGGGTCGGCGCGTAAAGCGGCTCGCACGGGCCGGCGCACGGTGACCGGGCGGCAGGCCCTGGCGGGGGACGCCAACTACCGCATCCATGCGTGGCTCGTCTGGCGACATCCTGTCGCCAACGCCCCCGCCAGGGCCTGCCGCCCGATCACCCGACAGATCGCCGGGGCGGATGGGAGAGCAGAGCCGGTCGCGGGGGGCGGATGGAGGGCGGCGCCCTCCCCTCACTGGCTTGCTACTTCAGCTTGATTTCGCGCAGGCGTTCTTCGAGGTAGCCCTGGGCGGTGATGGGCTCGGGGTAGCGCTTGGGGTTGTCGGGGGTGATGGTCGAGGGCAGGACGTCGATGACGAAGTCGGGGTTGGGGTGCAGGAAGAACGGCACCGAGTAGCGGGGCTGGCGGGCCAGGTCGCCCGGGGGGTTGACCACGCGGTGGGTGGTCGAGGGGTATACGTGGTTGGTGAGGCGCTGCAGCATGTCGCCGATGTTGACCACGATGGTGTCGGCGTCGGAGGTGAACGGTACCCACTCGCCCTGCTTGGACTTGACCTCCAGGCCGGCGGCGCTGGCGCCGACCAGCAGGGTGATGAGGTTGATGTCCTCGTGCGCGCCGGCGCGAACGTTGGGGATGTCGTCGGTGGTGATCGGGGGGTAGTGGATCGGGCGCAGGATGGAGTTGCCCGAATCGGTCTTGTCGACGAAGTAGTCGCCCGGCAGGCCGATGTGCAGGGCCAGGGCGGAGAGCACGCGGGCGCCCAGCTGGTCGAGCTTGGTGTAAAGGTTGTAGCCGTGTTCGCGGAAACCGGGCACTTCGGTCGGCCACAGGTTCGGCGGCATCACCGCGCGGTACGGGGAGTCGTCCGGGATTTCGCGGCCAATGTGCCAGAACTCCTTGAGGTCGAAGTGCTTGGAGTCCTTTGCGGTCTCCACGCCAAAGGCGGTGTAGCCGCGCGCGCCGCCGCTGCCGGGCACCAGGTACTGGCGCTTGGTCTGCTCCGGCAAGGCGAAGAAGTCCTTGAACACGGTATACGCCGCATCGATCTCGGCCTGCGGAATGCCGTGGTGGCGGATGCCGGCAAAGCCCCACTCACGGTAGGCGGCGCCAAGTTCGGCGACGAAGGCTTCGCGGTCAGTGTCGAAACGGGTGATATCGAGGGTGGGGATCTGGCTCACGGCGGGCTCTGCTGGCTAGGGGGTAACCCACGGTTACCCGTGACCACGAATTGTGACAGATCACGCGGGCCGGGCCGCTTAATCTCGATGCGTTCGGCGGCAGGTGCCGCGCTGTCCACGAAGTCTGCATGCCGTTCGATTCCGCGTCCTTCCTCCCCCGGCATCCCGCCGAGTCGCCGGAGGCGGCCCCTCCCGGGCAGGCGCCCGCCGTTGCCTCGCTGAGCATCCTGCATACCGAGGCCGCCACCGGCTTTGGCGGGCAGGAGCGCTACGTCCTGCAGCATATGCTGGCCATGCGCGCGCGCGGCCATCGGCCAGCCCTGCTGTGCCAGCCAGGCGCGCCAGTCGGGCAACAGGCGCGCGCGGCGGGACTGCAAGTGTTCGAGTTGCCCATGCGCACCGGCGCGCAGCTGCCGGCGGCGATCGTGCACATGGTGCGCCTGCTGCGGGCCATGCACTTCGACGTGATCAACACCACCAGTCGCCGCGACACCCTGGTCGCCGCCAGCGCCGCGCGCCTGGCGCGAGTGCCGCTGGTGGTGCGCTCTCGCCACTTGATGAACCGGATCGGTTCGCCGCTGACCTATACCTGGCTGCCACACCGGGTGATCACGGTCAGCCGCTTCGTCGGCGCCCTGCTGCACGACAGCGGCATCAGCGCCGAGCGCATCGGCATCACGCCGCCGGCGTTGCCACTGACCGATTGGCTGCATGGGCCGCCACGGCAGGCGTGGGCGGCGCGCTGCCTGCTGCGCACCGGTTCGCGGCGCGCGCTGGGCTTCGGCGAGGGCGACTTGCTGGTCGGCTGCGTGGCGGTGTTGCGCGAGGCCAAGGGCCATGCGGACCTGCTCGAAGCCATCGCCCCGCTATGCCAGGCGCGGCCGGCGCTGCATCTGCTGGTCATCGGCGACGGCGACGCGGCGGTGGCGGCAGGCCTGCGCGAACGCAGCCGGGCGCTCCGTATCGAGTCGCAGGTGCACCTGCTTGGCGAGATCGCCGATGCCGCGCGATGGATGACGGCGCTGGATGTCTTCGCCCTGCCCACCCGCCGCGAGGCGGCCGGTACCGTGTTCCTCGAAGCGGCGGCCGCCGCGGTGCCAATCGCCGCCACCGATGTGGGCGGCGTGCCGGAAATGCTGGCGCGCGGGATCAACGCCCTGCTCTCGCCCGTCGGCGACATCGAGGGCCTGCGGCAATCGCTGCGCGTGCTGCTGGACTATCCGGCCTTGCGCCGCTCGATGGGCCGCGCCGGCTGGAACTGGCTGCGCAGCCAGCCGCGCTTCACCCTTGGCGCACAGGCCGAGAAAACCGAGGCGCTGTATCGCGCCTGGCTGGAGGCGCGCCGTGCGCCACGCTGAGTCGGTGCCCGTGCTCATGCACCACCACGTCAACCCGGCTCCCGGGCGACTCGGCGTCACCCCGGCCAATTTTGAAAGCCAGCTCGCCTGGCTCGCGCGCAAGGGCTGGACGACGCTGACGCTGGCGCAGTTCGGCGCGTTCCTGGGCGGCGCGCCGATGCCACGGCGTTCGCTGCTGATCACCTTCGACGATGGCTACCTCGACAACTGGGTCCATGCGTACCCGCTGCTGGCACGCTACGACATGCATGCGGTGCTGTTCGTCGCCACCGCCTGGATCGGCCGCGGGCCAGTGCGGCCGCACGCCGCGCAGACCGCGCAGCCGCCGTCGCTACCGACCCATGCCGCTTGCGAGGCGCGCATTGCCGCCGGCAATGCCGACGAAGTCATGATCCGCTGGGACGAGGCCCGCGCGATGCAGGCCAGCGGCACCTTCGAGTTGCACTGCCATACCCACACGCACCAGCGCTGGTGGCAGTACGGCAGCGATCCGGCGCTGCGGCGGCGGGCATTGGCGGCAGACCTGGCGCTGTCGCGGGAGGTGCTGCTGCGCGAGCTCCGCCAGGTTTCGGACCACCTGTGCTGGCCATTCGGCTACTTCGATGACGATTATGTGGCGCAGGCGCGCGCGCAGGGCTTTCGCTACCTGCACACCACGCACGCCTTTGGCCGCAACCTGCCCGGGGGCGATCGCGAACACATCTATCGCTTCCCGGTGCGCGATCGCCCGGCGCGCTGGCTGCGGCAACGCCTGCGCTATGCGCAGCATCCGCTGCTGCGCTGGCCGTTCAATCGCTTCAAGGCCTGGCGGCGCGGCCTGCCGCCAGGGGCGTGATCCAGCGGCGTCCGTGCAACGCCGCGGTTCACACCGCGGCGCGCACCGCCCCGGACAGGGCGTCCAGGGTGGACTGCATCAGCGCGGCGTCGTCGGCCTCCACTGTCACCCGCACCACCGGTTCGGTGCCGGAGGGGCGCAGGAAGGCGCGGCCGCGCCCCTGCACCGCTGCCTGCGCCTGCAGCAGCGCCTGCTGCACCGATGCCGCGCTCACGGTGTCCCTGGCGTTGCCGCCTTGCAGCTTCACGTTGACGGTCTGCTGCGGCACCTTGCGCAGCCCGGCCAGCGCCTGGCGCAGGCCCGCGTTTTCGCGCTTGAGCGTTTCCAGCACCTGCAGCGCGCTGATGATGCCGTCGCCGGTGGTGGCACGGTCCAGGCACAGCATGTGACCGGAGGTTTCCCCGCCGAGCACGCCGCCTCCCTCGACCAGGGCCTGGTGCACGTAACGGTCGCCGACATTGGCGCGCACGAACGCAATGCCGAGCCCGGCCAGCGCCTGCTCCAGGCCGTAGTTGGTCATCAGCGTGCCCACCACCGTGCCCTTGAGCCGGCCACTGGCCTGCCAGCCACGCGCCAGCACGTACAGCAGGTCGTCGCCATCAACCGGGTTGCCCTGGTCGTCGGCCATCAGCACGCGGTCGCCGTCCCCGTCGAAGGCGATGCCCAGGTCGGCACCGACTTCGCGCACCTTGGCGGCGAGGTTGTCGATATGGGTCGAGCCGACACCATCGTTGATGTTCAAGCCGTCCGGCGCGGCACCGATCACGGTGATCTCCGCGCCCAGCTCGCGGAACAGCAGCGGTGCGATGTGGTACGTGGCGCCATGCGCGCAATCCAGCACGATCTTCAGCCCACGCAGGTTGAAGCCGCGCGGCACACTGGCCTTGCAGAACTCGATATAGCGGCCGATCGCGTCACGCGCGCGCGAAGCCTTGCCCAGCCGGGTCGAATCCACGGTCAGGAACGGCGCGTCCAGTGCGGCCTCGATTGCCAGCTCGGTGGCGTCGTCGAGCTTCTCGCCCTCGGCCGAGAAGAACTTGATGCCGTTGTCGTAGTGCGGGTTATGCGAGGCACTGATGACAATGCCGGCATCGGCGCGCAGCGTGCTGGTGAGAAAGGCAATGGCCGGCGTCGGCATCGGCCCGATCAGCTGCACGTCGGCACCGGCGGCGACCAGCCCGGCCTCCAGCGCGGCTTCGAACATGTAGCCGGAAATGCGCGTGTCCTTGCCGATCAGCACGGTCGGCCGAGCGCGCCCGCCTTCGCCCAGCACCCGGCCCAGGGCATTGCCCAGGCGCAGCACGAAGTCAGCCGAGATCGGCCCCTGCCCGACCCGGCCGCGAATGCCGTCGGTGCCGAAATACTTGCGTGCGCTCATGCGGCAGCGGGCTTGTCGGCTGCGGGACGCGGCTGGCGCATCATCATCGCGGTCAGTTCCGCCAGGCGCTCGCGCAGTTCGCGGCGGTCGCAGATCTGGTCAATGGCGCCGTGCTCAAGCAGGAATTCCGAACGCTGGAAGCCTTCCGGCAGCTTCTCGCGCACGGTCTGCTCGATCACCCGCGGGCCAGCGAAGCCGATCAGGGCCTGCGGCTCGGCGATATTGATGTCGCCCAGCATCGCGAACGAGGCCGACACGCCACCGGTGGTCGGATGGGTCAGCACCGAGATGTACGGCAGGCCCGCCTCGCGCAGCCGGCCCAGCGCCGCGGAGGTCTTCGCCATCTGCATCAGCGAGAACAGGCCTTCCTGCATGCGCGCGCCGCCACTGGCGGAAAAACACACGTAAGGGCAGCCCAGCTCCAGCGCCACCTCGGCGGCGCGGGCGAAGCGCTCGCCCACCACCGAACCCATCGAGCCACCCATGAAGGCGAAGTCGAACGACGACGCCACCAGCGGGTTGCCCTTGAGCAGCCCGCGCATGGCGACCAGCGCGTCGTACTCGCCGGTGGCCTTCTGCGTGGACTTGATGCGGTCGGCGTACTTCTTCTGGTCGCGGAACTTGAGCACGTCGACCGGGCCCAGGTGCGCGGCGATCTCGCTGCTGCTGCCCTCGTCGAACAGCGCTGCCAGGCGCGCGCGCGCGCGAATGGCCATGTGGTGGCCGCACTTCGGGCACACCTCCAGGTTTTCCTCGAGCTCCGGGCGGTACAGCACCGCGCCGCAATTGCTGCACTTCTCCCACAGCCCTTCCGGGACGCTGCGCTTCTTGCTCGGGGTGTTGTCGGTGCGGATGCCCGAGGGCATCAGTTTGCTGAGCCAGCTCATGCGTTGATGACGATCCTTGCAGGGCGGCCCCGGGAGGCCGCAGAGGGGCGTCAGTCTATCCCAGCCACCCCGATACGGTGCAGGACGCAGGCGTACGTTGGGCCGTTGGGGCGGCATGGTCGCGGCTGAAGCCGCTCCTGCAACCTGTCCTGTAGGAGCGGCTTGAGCCGCGACCGCTCCGGGCGTCAGCGGCGATCGAGCGCCTGGCGCAGCGGAGCCAGGAAGGCTTCCGCGCGCTGCCGCGCCTGGCTGCTGTCCGCCGCGCCTTCCAGCGCCTGCACCAGGGCACTGCCGACCACGACCCCGTCGGCATCGGCCGCCATCGCCACCGCGCTCGCCGCATCCTTGATCCCGAAACCCGCCACCACCGGCACCGTGGCCAGCCGCCGCAACGCCTGCAAGCGTTGCCCCGCCGCCTGCGTGTCGAGGCGGTCCGCGCCCGTCACCCCGGCGAAACTCACGTAGTAGAGATAGCCCTGCGCCAGCGCGCAGACCAACGGCAGCCGCGCATCGTCGGTCGTCGGCGCCGCCAGTACGATCAGCGCCAGCCCGGCCTTGTCGAAAATCTCCCGCGTCTGTGCCGCCTCTTCCGGCGGCAGATCCACCAGCAACACCCCGTCCACGCCCGCGGCCACGGCCGCCGCGGCGAAGCGCTCGGTGCCATGTATCTCCACCGGATTCAGATAGCCCATCAGCACCACCGGCGTATCGGCGTCCTCGCGGCGGAATTCCTGCACCGCTTCCAGCACGTAGGCCAGCCCTGCGCCGCGCCGCAGCGCGCGCTCCGAACTGCGCTGGATCGTCGGGCCGTCCGCCATCGGGTCGGAAAACGGCACCCCCAGTTCGAGCACGTCGGCCCCGGCACGCACCAGCGCATGCATCACCGGCACCGTGGCCTCCAGCGAAGGATCGCCGGCAGTAATGAACGGGATCAGCGCCTTGCGGTCCTGCGCGCGCAGCTGGGCAAACCTGTCTGCAATGCGGCTCATACCTGCACTCCTTCGCGGGCCGCAATCGTGTGCACGTCCTTGTCGCCGCGGCCGGACAGGTTGCACAACACCAGCGCGTCCTTCGGCAGCTCGCGCGCCAGCTTGATCGCCTGCGCCACCGCGTGGCTGGACTCCAGCGCGGCGAGGATGCCCTCGGTGTGCGCCAGCAGGTGGAAGGCGGCCAGCGCCTCGTCGTCGGTGATGCCCAGGTATTGTGCGCGGCCACTGTCGGCCAGGAACGCGTGCTCGGGGCCGACGCCGGGGTAGTCCAGGCCCGCCGACACCGAGTGCGTCTCGATAATCTGGCCGTCGTCATCGCAGATCACATAGGTGCGATTGCCATGCAGCACGCCGGGGCGGCCCGCCGCGATCGAGGCCGCATGCCGGCCGCTGGCAATGCCGTCGCCAGCGGCTTCGGCGCCATAGATCGCCACGCCTGGATCATTGAGGAAGGCATGGAACAGACCAATCGCGTTGCTGCCGCCGCCCACGCAGGCGGTGATCGCATCGGGCAGGCGGCCGTAGTCTTCGAGCATCTGCGCGCGCGCCTCGCGGCCGACGATCGCATTGAAATCACGCACCATCCGCGGGTAAGGATCCGGGCCAGCGACCGTGCCGATGATGTAGAAGGTGTCGCGCACGTTGGTCACCCAGTCGCGCATGGCTTCGTTGAGCGCGTCCTTGAGCGTGGCCGAACCACTGGTCACCGGCACCACCGTCGCACCGAGCAGCTTCATCCGGTAGACGTTGATCTTCTGCCGCTCGATATCGGTGGCGCCCATGTACACCACGCATTCCAGCCCCAGCCGCGCGGCGACGGTGGCACTGGCCACGCCATGCTGGCCGGCGCCGGTCTCGGCGATGATCCGGGTCTTGCCCATGCGGCTGGCCAGCAGCGCCTGGCCAATGGTGTTGTTGATCTTGTGCGCGCCGGTGTGGTTCAGGTCCTCGCGCTTGAGCAGGATCTGCGCTCCGCCGACCTCGCGGCTCAGGCGCTCGGCGTGATAGATCGGGCTGGGACGGCCGACGTAGTGCTTGAGATCCTTGTCGTAGGCGGCGATGAAGGCCGGGTCGCGCCGCGCCTGGTCATAGGCCGCGGCCAGTTCCTGCAGCGGCCCGATCAAGGTCTCGGCGACGAAGCGGCCGCCATAGCGGCCGAAATGCCCGGCGGCATCGGGATAGGCGTGGAAGTCACTGATCGGCGGGGTCGACATCGGGGCGTCACTCGTGCGCGCGGCCGGCTCGGCCGCAATGACAAGCACTTTACCGCAGGTGCGGCTGGGCGATAATCGAGCCATTCTCGCCAATCTGTGAGCAGAACTCACATGCGCAACGACCTGCCGCCGCTCCCCGCCCTGCGCGCCTTCGAGGCCGCCGCGCGGTTGGGCAGCCTCAGCCGCGCCGCGGTCGAACTACACGTGACCCACGGCGCGGTGAGCCGGCACATCCGGACACTGGAAGAGGCGCTGGGCGCGGCCTTGTTCACCCGCCAGGGCCGCGGCCTGGTGCTGACCGAAGCGGGCGAACGCCTGCGCGATGCCAGCGGTGAAGCCTTTGCCCGATTGCGCGAAACCTGGCGCAGCCTGCGCCGCGGTTCCGGGCAGGCGCCGCTGGTGCTGGGCTGCAGCGGCAGCGTGCTGGCGCGCTGGGTGATCCCGAGGCTGGCGCGGCTGGGTACCGACCTGCCCGGTCTGGTGCTGCACCTGTCGGCCACCGATCAGCCACCCGGTGCCGACCTGGCCGGGCTTGATGCCACGCTGCTGCTGACCTCACCGCCGCTGCCGACGAACTGGCGCGTGCACGAACTGGGACCGGAGCGGATCGGGCCGGTGCTGAGCCCGCGCATGGCCGACGCCGCGCTGATCTCGCGCTATCGGCCCGGGCAACTACTCGAGCTGCCACTGATCGGCACCAGCTCGCGGCCACATGCCTGGACGGATTGGGCCACGGCGCAGGCGCTGGATGGCAGCCAAGTGCGCGTTGCCCAGGAATTCGAGCACCTATCCTATTTGCTGGAAGCGGCGGTCGCCGGCCTCGGCATCGCGATCGCGCCCGCGCCGCTGGTCAGCGAGGACCTGGCCAGTGGGCGGCTGATCGCGCCCTGGGGATTTGTCGAGACCTCGGCCAAGTGGATGCTGTGCGCGGACGCGCGCAATGCCGATCGCAGGATCGAGGCGCTGGCGCAGTGGCTGCGCGGGGAGTTGTCGGAGCGCGGTTGAAGGCGCGCGGCCTCAGGAGGACATCTCGTGGCAATCGGCGCGACGCACGTCCTCGACGAAGCGGCGCATCTTGTCTCCATCCTTGATGCCCGGCTCCACTTCGATGCCGCTGGACACGTCCACGCCCCACGGCAAGGTCGCGACAATCGCATCGAACACATTGTCCGGCGTGATGCCGCCGGCGAGCAGGAACGGCCGATGCAGTCCGGTCGGCAGGTGCTGCCAGTCGAAGGTGCGGCCGCTGCCGCCGCTGCCACCAGGCGCGTGACTGTCGAAAAGAAACGCCGACGCGTTCGGATAGGCCATCTGCAGCGCGCGCGCGTTCGGCGGCTCGGCACCGCCCATCGCGATGGCCTTCATGTACGGCAGGCTGAAACTGCGGCAGAAGCTGTCTTCTTCCTCGCCATGGAATTGCAGCAGGCTCGGGCGCACGGTGCGCACCACTTCGCGCACTTCGTCCTTGCTGTTGTTCTGGAACAGCGCCACCACGTCGACCATCGGCGCGGTGGCCTGGCGCATGGCGCGCGCTTCGGCCGGCGCCACCCGCCGCGGACTGCCATGGGCGAAGACGAAGCCGATGGCGTCCACGCCCAGTTCTCCCGCCAGGCGGATGTCGCCAGCGCGGGTCATGCCACAGAACTTGATGCGGGTACGGTACAACGTGCGATTCATTGCGTGACCTCTGCGGGCAGCTGCCATTGCGGGGCATACAAAGGCCCGACGAAGACCAGGCCCTGGGGCGGCGCGGTCGGGCCTGCCAGCGTCCGGTCGCGCCCGGCAAGCAGTTCGGCGATCCATTCCACCGGCTGCTCGCCGGTGCCTACCAGCACCAGCGAGCCCACGATATTGCGCACCATGTGATGAAGGAATGCATTCGCCTGCACCGCGACCTCCACCACCTCGCCGTGGCGCTGCACGCTGATGGCCTGTAATTCACGGCGCGCATGCAGGGCCTGGCACTGCACGCTGCGGAAGGCGTTGAAGTCGTTTTCGCCCAGCAGCGCCTGCGCGGCCTCATGCATGGCCTGTGCATCCAGCGGCCTGCGTTCCCAACTGAGGGTCTGGCGGTACAGCGCCGGCCGCACCGCGCGGTTCAACAGGCGGTAGCGGTAGCGGCGCGCGCGCGCGGAAAAGCGGGCGTGGAAGTCGTCGGCCACCGGGACGCACCAGCGCACCGCCACCGACGGCGGCAGGCGCGTGGTGGTGCCAAGCACCCAGGCGCGCGGATCGCGGCGGGCATCGCTGTCGAAGTGCACGACCTGGCATTCGCCGTGGACGCCGGCATCCGTGCGCCCGGCGCAGACCACCGACACCGGCGCATCGGCGACCGAGGACAGCGCGTCCTGCACGGTCGCCTGCACGCTCGGGCCGCCGTGCTCGCCCAGTTGCTGCCAGCCCAGGAACTGGCTGCCGTCGTATTCGACGCCCAGGGCGTAACGCATGCGCGCGGCTGCCGCGATGGCGGTCAATGCAGCTGGCTGAGCAGCGCGACCGCTTCAGCGCGCGCGGCCGGGTCGTTGCCGTTGGCCACTTCGCGCAGCAGACTGCGCGCGGTTTCGGTATCGCCCAGGTCCAGGTAGGCCACGGCCAGTTCGAGGCGGTCGCGACCGGCCGGCGCCGGGTTTAGCGGCGCCACGGCGTCGGCATGCCAGGCCGGTGCAATCGGCGCCGGTGCGGGCACCGGTTCGCGAGCCGGTTCGGGTGTGCGATCGAGCACCGGCTCGGGCTCTTCCACCGGGGCCTGCCACGGCGCGTGCTCGTGTTCGCGCAAGTCCACCTCTTCCAGCTCGACCTCGCGGTCCACTTCGCGCTCGCCCATGCTCGGCGCGGCCGGCACGGCAGCGGTGAGCGCGGCGGCGTCGAAGCCGTGACGCGGCAGCGGCGGCAGCGGCGAGGGCTTGCGCCGGCGCGAAGCCAGCCAGGCGACGAGGCCGGCAATGAGCAGGGCCAAGCCGCCCCACAGCCACATCGGCAGGCCGGCTTCGGCCGGCGCGGGCGTGGCGCTCTTGGCCAGGCGCTGCTGCGCCGCGGCCAGGTCGCTGTCCTTCATCGCGATCAGCTTCTGCTGGTCCTGCTTGAGCTTTTCCAGCTCGCCCACACGCGAGCGCAGCTCCTGGATCTCGGCATCGCGCGCGGCAATGTCCTCGCGCGCCTGCTGCAATTGTGCGTTTGCCGCCATGTCGCCCTCGCCTCCGGCGCCGGTACCGCTGGTCGTTCCGGCATTATTCGTATCGCTGGCCACGGCCGGCGCAATCTCCAGCCGCGCGCCAGCGGCGTCAGGCGCCGTCGTTGCGGGCGTGTTTGCAGTGGCGACCGGCGTGGCCGGCGCGCCGGCCTCGGCCGGCTGCGGCACCGGCGCACGCGCCTGTCGCCATTGCGCCGCCTGCTCGCGCACCATCGCCCGCGCCTCGGCCGCGCCGACGCGGGCCAGTTCGTCCTGCGCGGGCGTGCGCAACACCGCACCGGCCTTGAGCCGGTTGATGTTGCCGCCGATGAAAGCCTCGGGGTTGGCGCGCAGCAGCGCGACCATGGTCTGGTCCAGCGTCTGCCCGTCATCGCGCAATTGCGCGGCGATGCCCGACAAGGTCTGGCCGCTGCGCACGGTGAGTTCGTCGCCCGGCTGCGGGCGGGCCACGGCGGGAGCGCTGCGCGCTGGCACCGGTGTGGCGGCGGGTGCCGCAGCGACAGCGGGCGCCGCGGGCTGCGGCTCGGGCGCGGTGGCGGTCGGCTCGGGCGGCACCCCGGCTTCCACTTCGCGCACGATGCGGTCCTCGGCGCTGGCGGCAGGCGCCTCGATCACCGGCTCGGCAATGGCCGCGGCGGTATTGGGCGCGTCGACCAGCGCGGAGTATTCGCGCACCAGGCGGCCCTGGCCCCAGTCCACTTCGATCAGGAAGGCGATGGCCTGCTGCTGCACCGGCGTGGTGCTGGTGACGCGGATGACCACGCGGCCACCGGCATCCTGCGAGAGCTGGAATTGCAGCTCATTGACCAGGCCTTGCGGTGGCTCCAGGCCGACACGGGCGAAAGTCGCCGGCGAGGCCAGCGCCACGCGGGCGTTCTCCAGCTCCCCCGGTTCGTTGGAGATCACCGGAATCTCGGCCAGCAGCGGCTGGCCGGGCCGCGAAAGCACGCGGATGTCGCCCAGCCCCAACGCCATCGCAGCACCGCTGCACAGCGTGAGGATGAGCGCGCTCAGACTTTGGATTGCTTGCTTTGGGCGCCTGGCGCCCCTGCCCCTGGGTTTCATGGGCGCCAATATAACGTCGCGCCCCAGGACTGGATACCGGAACGTGCGGGCGCCGTGCCGCTGGCGCGGCGCCCGCGTGGCTCAGGCCTGTTCGGCGGCGACCAGTTCGGCCAGCTGCACCGCGTTGAGCGCGGCGCCCTTGCGGATGTTGTCCGAGACGATCCACAGGTTCAGGCCGCGCGGATGCGACAGGTCTTCACGGATGCGGCCCACGTACACCGCGTCGTTGCCCGAGGCATGCGTCACCGGCGTCGGATAGCCGCCAGCCTTGCGCTCGTCCACCACTTCCACGCCCGGCGAGCTGGCCAGCAGCTCGCGCGCGGCTTCCACGCTGATCTTCTCGCGGGTCTCGATGGCCACGGCCTCGGAGTGGCCGTAGAACACCGGTACGCGCACCGCGGTCGGGTTCACCAGGATGGAGTCGTCGCCAAGAATCTTGCGCGTCTCCCACACCAGCTTCATTTCTTCCTTGGTGAAGCCGTTGTCCTGGAAGTCGTCGATGTGCGGGATAAGGTTGAAGGCGATCTGCACCGGGAAGCGCTGCGGGTCGATCTGCTGGAAGTTCAACAGCTGGCCGGTCTGCTTGCCGAGCTCTTCCAGCGCCGAGCGCCCGCCGCCGGACACCGACTGGTAGGTGGCGACGTTGATGCGCTCGATGCCGTAGCGGCGATGGATCGGCCCCAGCGCAACCAGCATCTGCATGGTCGAGCAGTTCGGGTTGGCGATGATGCCGCGCGGGCGGTTCTTCAGCGCCTCCGGGTTGACCTCCGACACCACCAGCGGCACGTCGTCGTCGTAGCGGAAGGCCGAGGAGTTGTCGATGACCACCGCGCCGGCCGCGGCGAACTTCGGCGCGTATTCCTTGGACACGCTGCCGCCGGCGGAGAACAGGGCGATGTCCACGCCGGTCGGATCAAAGGTCGCCAGGTCCTGGACCTGCACCTTCTGCCCCTTGAACTTCACGCTGCCGCCGGCCGAGCGCTCGGAAGCCAGGGCATGCAGGGTGGCGATGGGGAAGTCGCGCTCGGCGAGGATGTTGAGCATGGTCTCGCCGACGGCGCCGGTGGCACCGACGATGGCGACGTTGAGGCGACGGGCGTTGTTGTTCTGGCTCATGGATCGTTACTCGATGGTTCGAACGCGATGGCTCGAAAGGGTAAAGGGAGGGGGCGCAGCATCGCTGGGTTCGGGGAACCTCCGGTAAGCGGACGCGGAGGCTCCCTACCGTTTGGCGCCGACGATTTTGCCTGCGCGCGTGGTCGCGGCCGCCGCTTTTCCGGCCTCGATCTGCGCCAGGTTCAGCGCATTGGGCGGGTTGCCGGCCTGCGCGCCATGGCCAAGCGCGGCAATCAGGTTGTCCACCGCCAGACCGACCATCGCCTGGCGCGTGTCCAGGCTGGCGCTGCCGATATGCGGGGTCAGCACAACGTTGTGCAGCGCCAGCAGCTCCGGGCGCACGCTGGGCTCGCCTTCGTACACGTCCAGGGCGGCGGCGGCCAGACGACCGTGAGCAAGTGCGTCGGCCAGCGCCAGTTCGTCCACCAGCCCGCCGCGGGCGATGTTGATCAGGGTCGCGGAGGGCTTCATCTTCGCCAGCGCCGCCGCATCGATCAGGTGGTGCGACTGCGCCGTATACGGCAGCACCAGCACCAGGTGGTCGGCCTGCGCCAGCAGCTCATCGAAGCCGACGTAGCGCGCGCCGGTCTGTGCTTCGACCGATTCGGGCAGGCGGCTGCGATTGTGATACAGCACCTTCATGCCGAAACCGAGCGCACCGCGGCGTGCAATGCCCTGGCCAATGCGGCCCATGCCGAGGATGCCCAGCGTGGTGCCGTGCACGTCGCGGCCAAGCATCGTCTTGAACGACCACTGCCGCCACTGCCCCTCGCGCAGCCAGCGCTCGGACTCGGTGATGCGCCGCGCCGCCGCCATCAGCAGGGCGAAGCCGAAGTCGGCCGTGGTCTCGGTGAGCACGTCCGGGGTGTTGCTGGCGATGACGCCGGCCGCGCTCAGCGCGTCCAGGTCGAGGTTGTTGTAGCCGACGCCGACATTGGCAATCGCGCGCAAGGAGGTGGCCGTGGCCAGCTCGGCGGCGCCGACGCGCTCGTTGAGCGTGATCAGCGCGCCATCCACCGCCGCCAGCCGCGCGGCCACGTCGGCTGGCGAATACCGCGTCACCGCGGTGGCGGCATCGACCTCGAAATACTGCCCGAGCCGTTCGATCTGCGCATCGAACAGCGGCTGGCTGACCCATACGCGGGGCCGGGCCTCAGCCATCGATACTCCCCGGAATGCGCGGGCTCACCTCACCCACGTCGCCGCATTGCGCGCGATGGCGCAGCGCCTGGTCCATCAGCACCAGGGCCATCATCGCCTCGGCGATGGGCGTGGCGCGGATGCCGACACAGGGGTCGTGGCGGCCAGTGGTGACGACCTCGATCGGCTGCCCGTCCACGTCCACGCTCTCGCCCGGCAGGCGCAGGCTGGAGGTGGGCTTGAGCGCGATGGAAGCCACGACCTGCTGGCCGGTGGAAATACCGCCGAGGATGCCGCCGGCATGGTTGCTGCGGAAGCCCTGCGGGCTGATCAGGTCGCGATGCTGGCTGCCCTTCTGCACCACCGCGTCGAAACCGTCGCCGATCTCCACGCCCTTGACCGCGTTGATGCTCATCAGCGCGGCCGCCAGTTCGCCGTCGAGCTTGCCGTAGATCGGCTCGCCCCAGCCCGGCGGCACGCCGTCGGCGACCACGTCCACGCGCGCGCCGACCGAATCACCGGACTTGCGCAGCGCGTCCATGTAGCTCTCCAGCTCCGCCACCTGCGCGGCGTGTGGCCAGAAGAACGGGTTGTCCTCGACGGCGTTCCAGTCAAAGCCCTGCGGCACGATCGGGCCCAGCTGCGACAGGTAGCCACGCACGCGCACGCCGTGGCGCTGCGCCAGCCACTTCTTGGCAATGACGCCAGCCGCCACGCGCATGGTGGTTTCGCGCGCCGAGGAGCGGCCGCCGCCGCGCGGATCGCGGATGCCGTACTTGTGCCAGTAGCTGTAGTCGGCGTGGCCGGGACGGAACTGCCGCGCGATGTTGGCGTAGTCCTTGCTGCGCTGGTCGGTGTTGCGGATCAGCAGCGCGATCGGCGTGCCGGTGGTCAGGCCCTCGTACACGCCGGACAGGATCTCTACCGCGTCGTCCTCGCGCCGCGCCGAGGTATGCCGGCTCTTGCCGGTGGCACGCCGCTGCAGGTCGTGGGCGAACTCTTC
Source organism: Stenotrophomonas sp. (assembly GCA_035629025.1). Lineage (GTDB taxonomy): Bacteria > Pseudomonadota > Gammaproteobacteria > Xanthomonadales > Xanthomonadaceae > Stenotrophomonas_A. The sequence goes on along the minus strand of DASPIU010000008.1, from coordinate 5,314 downwards.
CGGCGCCAGCGCCAGCCCGGGCGGGCAGCCATCGACCACGCAGCCGATGGCCGGGCCGTGCGACTCGCCGAACGTGGTGACGGTCAGCAGCTTGCCGAAACTGTTGGCGCTCATCGGACCTTGCCCCTGCGTGATGGCCTCATCGCTGCGCGGCCAGCTCCGCGATGCGGGCGTTGTGCGCGATCAGCTCACGGCACTCCACCGCGAAGATGCCCATCTGCCCGACCTTGAACTCGATCCAGGCAAAGTCCACTTCCGGCAGCAGCTTGACCAGGTGCTGTTCGGATTCGCCGACCTCGCAGATCAGCAGCCCGTCCTCGGACAGGTGGATCGGCGCGTCGCGCAGGATCTTCAGCACCAGGTCCAGGCCATCGTCGCCAGCGCGCAGGCCCATCTCCGGCTCGTAGGAATACTCCTGCGGCAGGGCGTCGGTCTCGTCGTTGGTGACGTACGGCGGATTGGTGACGATCAGGTCGTAGTGGCGGCCGGTCAGGCCGTTGAACAGGTCGGACTTGAGCAGGGTGACGTTGTCGGCGTGCAGGCGCGCCTTGTTCTCGGCGGCCAGGGCCAGGGCCTCGTCGCTGAGGTCCACGCCATCCACCTGCCAGTTCGGGTTGTAGTGGCCCATGGCAATGGCGATGCAGCCCGAACCGGTGCACAGGTCCAGCGCGCGGCTGACCTCGCGCCCGCCCAGCCACGGCTCAAAGCCGCTTTCGATCAGCTCGGCGATGGGCGAGCGCGGCACCAGCGCGCGGCGGTCACTCTTGAAGCTGAGCCCGGCAAACCACGCCTCACCGGTCAGATAGGCGGCGGGGATGCGCTCGTCGATGCGGCGCTGGAACAGCGCCAGCACCTGCGCCTTCTCCGCGCTGGTCAGGCGCGCCGCGCCATAGGCCGGGCCCAGGTCGTGCGGCAGGTGCAGGCTGTGCAGCACCAGCTGGGTGGCCTCGTCCAGCGCGTTGTCGTAGCTGTGGCCGAAGGTCAGGCCGGCCTCGTTGAAACGGCTGGTGCCGTAGCGGATCAGGTCGATGATCGTGTGCAGTTCGTCGGCCGCGGCGGCAGTCATGGCAACAACTGGTGGGAATTGGCCGTCGATTATAGGGGCGCGGCCGCTATCATGAGCGTCTGTTGCAAGGGAAACTTCGGCGCGCGCAGGCGTGCCGCCGGCCCGGGCGACGCCGCTGGCGGTGTACCCGCCGCCCTGCGCCGGTCTTGGCGCGCCCCTTCGAGGTGATTGGCCGCATGACTCGACGTACAACCGGCATCGTGATCGCCGTGGCGCTGGCCGCCGGCCTGGGCCTGCTGGCCGCGCAGAAATTCTTCAATACCGGGCCGGCCGGCTCGCCGTGGCCGGCCGCCGAATCGGTCACGATGTATCCGCAGCCGCGCCCCGTGCCCGACTTCAGCCTGCGCCAGTCCGATGGCACCGCGCTGGTGCCGGGTGAGCTCAAGGGCCATTGGACCCTGGTGTTCATCGGCTTCCTGTCCTGCCCGGACGTGTGCCCGACCACGCTCGCCGAGCTGGCGCGGGCACAGCAGCAGTGGGAAACCATCCCGGAGGGTCTGCGCCCGCGTCTGCTGTTCGTGTCGGTCGATCCCGAACGCGACACCCCGGCCCGGGTCGGCGAATACGCCCATGCCTTCCACAAGGACACCTTGGCCGCGACCGCGGACGTGCCCGAGCTCGAACGTTTCGCCACCTCGCTGGGCCTGGTGTTCCAGAAGGTGCCGGGCAAGCACTTCGACGAAAACCCGAGCGACTACAGCATGGACCACTCGGCCGGCATCGCCGTGCTCGACCCGCAGGGGCGCCTGGCCGGGCTGATCCGCCCGCCGTTCCAGGTTCCGACCATCGCCAGCGATTTCGCCCGCCTGACCCAGGCCACCGCCCCATGAATTTCGTTACCGCCCTGACCTACGTCCTGCCCCATCGCGCGCTGTCCTCGCTGGCGCGGCGCCTGGCCTACTCCACCCACCCGGGCCTGAAGCAGTGGCTGATCGATACGGTGGTGCGCAAGTTCCAGGTCAATCTGGACGAAGCCGCGCAGCCGGACCCGCGTGCCTATCCCTCGTTCAATGCCTTCTTCACCCGCGCACTGAAGGACGGCGCGCGCCGCGCCGATCCCGATCCGCGCACCTTGCTGATGCCGGCCGACGGACGCATCAGCCAGCTCGGCCCGATCGTGGATGGCCGCATCTTCCAGGCCAAGGGCCAGTCGTTCACCGCCGCCGAACTGCTCGGCGATGAAGCCGCCGCCACGCCGTTCCGCGATGGCCTGTTCGCCACCGTCTATCTGTCCCCGCGCGACTACCACCGCGTGCACATGCCCTGGACCGGCACCTTGCGCGAGACCGTGCACGTGCCGGGTCGCCTTTTCAGCGTCGGCCCCGCCGCGGTGCGTGGCGTGCCGGGCCTGTTTGCGCGCAACGAGCGCCTGGTCTGCCACTTCGATACCGACTTCGGCCCGATGGCCTCGGTGATGGTCGGCGCGCTGTTGGTCTCGGGCGTGGAAACGGTGTGGAGCGGCGAGGAAATTCCCGCCTATGGCGACCGCATCACGCGCAAGGACTACCGCGGCAAGGGCATCACGCTGCAACGCTTTGCGGAGATGGCGCGTTTCAATTACGGCTCGACCGTGATCGTCCTGCTGCCACCGGGCGTGGCCGAATTCGCGCCACGGCTGCAAGCCGAATCGCCAGTGCAGCTGGGTGAGGCGTTGGCGCGTTTGCGCTGATCCGACGCGGCCGCGGTCGCGGTTGAAACCGCTCCTACAGTTGATAGCGCCGTTCTTCGCCGATCGCGCTGAGCTGTCGGGCGACCGGGGGCGGGCCCTGCCAGGACCGTAGGCAACATGGATGTTGCCTACGAGCCCCCACGGATGGGTTAACGGCGTGTCCTGGCAGGGCGTGCCCTCGGTCGCCTCGCGATAGCCCGTGGCAGCCGCCCCGCAGCCGACCACCAACTACCGATCACACCCCACCAGCTTGATCACCTGCCCCGGCTTGATCGCATAGGCCGGTGCCCGCAGCTTGTTCGCCTTCGCAAGATCCTGCAGATCACACTGGTGCTTGTCCGCAATCCGGCCCAGCGTGTCCCCGCGTGCGACCTTGTAGCTGCGCGCCTGCTTGGCCTTCGGCTTGGCCGGCGCCGGCTGCCCGGTCGCCACCGTCGTCGCCACCCCGGCCATCGGCATTGCACTGCCGACCGCTACGTTGCCCGTGTACGACTGCGGCGAAGGCCGCACGATGGCCTGATTCAGATCGGCCGTGATCAGCGTGCGCGCCAGGTCCGCACGCGGCCCCTTCACGCAATAACGGTTGTACAGCCCGACGATGCGCGTGGTCGCATTGATCGTCGTGCCCGCCGGGATCCAGCCGTCCGCCTCGTAACGCGGGTTGAGGTTGCGCAGCGCGCGCATGTAGCCATCGCGGGTGCCGGCGCTGCCCAGGCAGATCGTCAGCTCGTAGATCGTGGTCGAACGCGCCAGGGTCAACGTCGCCGGTACCGCGTTGACCTTCGGCAACTCCAGCCCGTACTGCTGCGGGTGCAGGAACAGCCAAGCCGCGGCGATCACCATCGGCACATAGTCCTTGGTCTCCGCCGGGAACTGGTCATACACCGACTGCTCCCAGAAACTGCGCCCGCCGGTCGCGCCGTAGATACGCGCCGCGCGGCCCTCGCCCCCGTTGTACGCCGCCAGCGCCAGTTCGATATTGCGGTTGAGCTCACCCATGCGCTCATTGAGATAGGCAGCGCTGGCCATGGCCGCGCTGCGCGGGTCGAAACGGCTGTCGAAACCGGTCTCGTCCACGCCCAGGCCGAAGCGGCGGCCGGTGGCCGGCATGAACTGCATCAGCCCGGCCGCGCCCACGCGCGAACTGGCGTGCACCTTGCCGTTGGATTCCTTGGCCATGATCCCGAACAGCAAGGCCTCCGGCAGGCCGCGGCGCTGCCACTCCGGCCACATGATGCCGCGCAGGTTCTCGTAGTTCTCGTAGCTGGTGAGCAGCTGCGGACGCAGGTCGGTCAGCCAGCGGCGGATGCCGGCCTGCACCGCGGCGTTGTATTCGACCATGTTGTCGAATTCGTGCCGGTGGTCGTTGAGCAGGGCCGCGGCGCGCGCGGCCTCCGGCACGTCCGCGGCCAGCGGCCCGACATGGTCGGGGTCGGCTTCAAGCAGGCCGTCGTCCGCGCCGTCGTCGGCATCGGCCTGTTGCGCGTCGGCATTGGCCTTGAGCAGGCGCTTGTAGGTCGCCAGCATCGTGCTCAGCTCGCAGCCGCGCTGCTCGGTGCAGGCGCTGATCACATCCTCCATGTCCTCCAGCGCGGCATCGCTTTCGGCCTGCCCTTTCGGGTCGGCATTGGCGATCAGCACCTGGGCATCGCGGTAGCGCTTCTCGGCCGCGCCCATGCGCGTCTGCAGAGCCTGGACCCGGGCTTCGTCGCGCTTGGATAGCGCCAATGCGGAAGGGGCGGCGAGCAACAGCGCCGCGGCGGCCAGCAGGGCGACGGCGCGCCGGGCGGGCGGGCGCGAAGAAAAAAGCGGAAGCGGCATCTTTCAGCTACGGCGACGATGAGGCAGGCAGGGTAGCCGCCGGCCGCGCGCCCGGGCAAGGCATGCTGCAGTACAGGTACAGTGCGGTGTCAGCAAGCGCCTTAGAATCCCCGCAACTTGAATGCGAGGAAGGCCATGGACCCGATCCTGCTCGGCAAAGGTGTCACCGACGATATCGCCGTCGTCCTGCAGCCCCGGCTCGGCAACCGCCACGGCCTGGTGGCCGGCGCCACCGGCACCGGAAAGACGGTGACGCTGATGACCCTGGCCGAAGGTTTCTCGCGGATCGGCGTGCCGGTGTTCCTGGCCGACGTGAAGGGCGACGTGGCCGGCCTGGCGGTCGCCGGCGACGGCAACGCCGCCGTGCGCCAGCGCGCCGCCGACATTGGCGTGCAGGACTACGCCCCGGAGGCCAGCCCGGTGGTGTTCTGGGACCTCTACGGCCAGCTCGGCCATCCGGTGCGGACCACCGTCAGCGAAATGGGCCCCACCCTGCTCGCGCGCATCCTGGAGCTCAACGACACCCAGGCCGGCGTGCTCGACATCGTGTTCAAGCTCGCCGATGACCGCGGCCTGCTGCTGCTCGACCTCGATGACCTGCGCGCCCTGCTCAATCTGGTGGTGGAAGACCGCAAGGAAATCTCCACCGGCTATGGGCTGGTCAGCGCCCAGTCGGTGGCCGCGATCCAGCGCGCCCTGCTGCGCCTGGCCCAGGATGGCGGCGAGCGCTTCTTCGGCGAGCCGGCACTGGCCCTGGA
>DASPIU010000007.1:0-11845 GCA_035629025.1 Stenotrophomonas sp. | reverse complement strand
CGCGAGAAGGGCCTGATCGACCACGAGGCCGCGGCCCGCCTGAGCACCGACGAATGCCTGCACCTGATCTTCCTGCCGGGCTTTTCGACCAAGGCCGAGGTCACCGACATTTCCGGCCGCGGCGTGGGCATGGACGTGGTGCAGTCACGCATCCGCGAACTGAGCGGCACCATCCAGATCCAGTCCGAACTTGGCCGCGGCAGTCGCTTCATGATCCGCGTGCCGCTGACCCTGGCGATCCTGCCGACCCTGCTGGTGCAGGCCGGCGAGCACGTCTATGCCCTGCCCCTGGCCCGCGTGGTCGAGGTGCTGCATGCGCCGCAGACTTCGCTGGGCTGGTTCGATGGTCGCGCCGTGCTTGATCGTCGTTCGCACACCTTGCCGCTGGTGGATCTGCGCCGTTGGCTGGGCGTGGAGCCGGCACCGGCGACGCTGCTGACGGTGGTGTTGCTGCAGGCGGGCGAAGCGCGGTTTGGTCTGGTGGTGGATCAGGTGCGCGGGCGCGAGGAAGTGGTGATCAAGCCGTTGCCGAAGGCGCTGCGCGGGCTGCCGGGGTATGCCGGGGCGACGCTGATTGGCGATGGGCGGATGGCGTTGATTCTGGATGTGGATGGGTTGCGGGCTAGTGATTGAGGTGTAATTGGTGACGTGGTAGCCAAGAGCCGCAATCAGGGCATCGGGGTGCTTACATCTCCGCTCTTCAGCCGGTCGTACAAGGCGAACAACTGGTCGTCAGTCCTACCCTCCAGTTTCCCACGACACCTCGACGAATCTGTGCCTCGCGATCTCTTCCGGGTATGGTAAGTGGCAATCCACGATACTCATCTACCACGCAATACAGCCACGCACCGGTCGCCCGAGCAGAGTTCAGAAGTTTGGAAAGCACCTCATAGTCGATCACCTGATCGCTTCCAGGATTGCCTTGCTCCATGCGCGATTGACGGGACACCTCTGCCCACCTGTGCGGATGGCACGGCAGGGCCGCAAGCTGGATACCAGTTCGCGCACGGTTTCGATGCTCTCTGGGGCGGTGACTACACTCAGGTGAATGATTGAGTCATCCTGGTCGCCGGGACGCAGATAAAAATCGACTCCCTTGCTGCCGGCGTGCACCACGCTGATGTCGCCCGCGGTTGTGCGCGTCAACTTTACCTCATCGCCAGGGGGCGGCACGCGAATACCATTTCCCGCGTACATGGTCGCGATGACAGCGGAGCCCACGGTAATTTCGTAGAGATCGAAGTCCGAGGGTACTGAGTATCTGAGTTCGGCGCCTGCTGGCAGGCGAAGGCAGAAGTTCGCGTTGAATACCAGGCACCGGTAGTTCGCAAGGTCTCGTGCGCTGGCGGAAGCCGAAGCGGCGAGAAGCAGCAAGATTGTCGCGACTTTTGCACGGAATCGCATGAGTACCCTCCCCCACGGGCTACGTCTCGATCAGCTGGATGCCAGGTCACCCGTAGAGCGCAATGGCAACTCCTTCTTAGATTGTAAGCGCACCTGGCGGTCAACACAGAGAGAGCGCTCAGAACCGCATACGTCAGGCAAGGCCCAAGAGACCCAGGCGCACGCCCCCAGTAACGCGCTGCCACTAAGGGGTGCGGCTCACGGTGTGCCGCTGAAGCTGGCGATCCTGCCGACCCTGCTGGTGCAGGCCTCAGACTGACTAAAGGAGTAGCGCTGCACCAGCCCCCATCCTTGGCACAAACGTTGCTGAGAGTTTCAAGATTCTTGGTGATCGTAGTAAAAAACCCAACGAAACTTCCTCTCTTGCCCCCCCGGATACTGAAATCGAAATTTCTTCAGCGTCTCGCGGGCCGCCACATCCACTGACCGCTGTCCGGAGCTCATATCCACCGCGACATCCTCTGGACTTCCGTCGGAAGCGATCCTAAAGCTAAGACGGACGCAAACGTCCGCATGCTCTGAGCCGACCGGGCCCCTTGGGACCGAAAAAGGCTCCTCGTGAACGATCAGTGGCCGCGCCTCTCGCACGAGCATAGTCGCTTCAGCTGATGCACAATCACCGCACCTACCAGAAGCAACCGCGAATAAAATTGTCGAAATAATAGCTAGCATTCTATCCACTCTCTATTGAAGGTCCTGGAATGCGAATACCAGGATATTCCCTCCGCGGCGAGTCCCGAATACTGCCAATCCCCTTAACTTCGTGATCCGCGCGCCACTGACTCTAGAGCTCGCCGTCAAGGCCTAGATCGGGAAGTGAAGCCAGCATCAAGATCGGGATACACATCGAGTCACGTGCTGGCTGACGGGCCCGGACCGGTTGACGGGTGCCGATCTTGGCTCCCGCTGCAAATTTCAGGACTCTCGGATGGGGGCGGGCTACATCGTTCCCATACGGCCAACAAGGCCACAGACCACATCAATCACGGGGATCGAGAGCAAAGCCAGCACGAACAAACACAGAAATCGCCGCATGTCCGATCGGAGCGCATCCAGGACCTGATCACAGGTCGATTGCGCACTGAAAAGCCATTCGGCCTCCCTGATCGTATTCGCAGCTTGCGAGCCGAGCCCAGGCACGTAGGTCAGGCGATCCTTCAGCGCCGTGTAGATAGCCGAAACGAGTGGAAGCGGTACAAGCCGCCATAGAAGTTGTGTCGCGACACCGACTAGCGCAATAGCCCACAACCCCACAATGAAGGTCAACTTCATCTCCGCCCCTGCTCTCGTCGTGTTTCCAAATCCACGGACTGCTTAACGTCCGTCACGGAACAGCAACCCTCGGAAGTACCTACGCATATCTTCGTTGCCGGCTGGTTCGTCAAGGAAGAATTCCCTCTCGATGTGCCCAAGCATCGACTCTCGCCCACCGCATCTATCAAGCACCTCATCCATCTTGCTTGATTCTCCGCCGATCACGGTCAGTTCCGGATCAGCCCAACATGCAAAATCGGCAGTCCCATTTGCCATCTTGTACTCAAGCGAGAAACCCTCTGCGGATCGCATGAACCTCGAGTAGCAATCCCAGTTGAAGCCGACGCACGCAATCTTGCCCCGTCCTTCCAAAGCAAAGCAGTCACCTTTGATCAACAGCTTGGAGCTTTCGGAAGGATTGAACACGTTTGATGCCTCGCGGAAAAACCACTCGGGCATGCGGGTGTTGTCATACCCGTTTCTCTCAAAGGCCACCGCCAGCCAATTTTGGTTCTTGAACGGGAAGTCCGGAAATATGTGATCCGAGAACAGAGGGTCAACGATGCTGGCGGTCATCTGTTCTCTTCCCCGGATTGGGCAGCGTCACTGAAACCTTACCTCAGGGTTCCGCAGCTTCTGCAAGCGTGCCCTGTCCGTACGCCCAACGAGCGCCCCCAAAAACTGTGACCCCGTTCCACCCCCAACAACTAACCCATTCAAGCCCAGTCCATCCCCGCCGATAACGCATTCATGGACAAGCTCAGCCTCTCCGGAATCCTCCTCGCCCTCGCCGCCCTGGTCGGCGGCAGCATCCTCAAGGGTGCCGGGCTGGCGTCGCTATGGTCGCCGGCGGCCTTTGTCATCGTCATTATCGGCACCATTGCCGCGATCCTGTTGCATACCGCGCCGGCGGTGTTCAAGCGCGCCTTCCAGATCGTCGGCTGGGTGTTCAGCCCCCCGGCCAGTGACCGCGAGGAGCTGATCAACCAGATCGTGGAGTGGAGCAATATCGCCCGCCGCCAGGGCCTGCTCGGCCTGGAAAGCCAGGCCAGCAGCCAGGACGATCCGTTCCTGCGCAAGGGCCTGCAGATGCTGGTCGATGGCGTGGAGCCCGAGCAGATGCGGCGCATGCTGGAGATCGAGGTCGAGCAGCAGGAAAAGCACGACCTGGCCGCAGCCAAGGTCTTTGAAGGCATGGGCATCTATGCGCCCACCCTGGGCATCATCGGCGCGGTGCTGGGCCTGATCGCGGTGATGAAGAACCTGGCCGACCCGAGCAAGCTCGGCCACGGCATCGCCGCCGCCTTCACCGCCACCATCTACGGCATCGCCTCGGCCAACCTGTTGTTCCTGCCGATCGCCGCCAAGCTCAAGAGCGTCATCCACGGCAGCAGCGGCGAGCGCGAGATGATCATCGAAGGCCTGATCGCCATTGCCCATGGCGAGAACCCGCGCAACATCGAGTCCAAGCTCAACGGCTACCTGCACTGAGCCGCCGCGCCATGTCCCGTCGCCGCAAGCATCACGAAGAACACAGCAACCACGAAGCCTGGGCGATCCCCTATGCCGACCTGATGACGCTGCTGTTGGCATTCTTCGTGGTGATGTACGCGATCTCCTCGCTCAACGAGGGCAAGTACCGGGTCATGGCCGATGCGCTGACCGCTGCCTTTGGCGGCGCGCCGCGCACCATCAACCCGGTGCAGGTCGGCAACAACCAGCAGCAGGGCTCCAACTGGGACCGTCCCTCGCCGATCAAGTCCGGCGCCAAGAGCGGCCCCACCGCGCCCTCGCCCAGCCCCGACCCCACCCTGCTGCCGTCGATGGCCTCGCAGATGCGCATGCCGGTGTCGCTGCGCAACCAGGAACAGCTGGCCCGCGCGCAGCGCCAGCTCGACGCGGTGGCCGCGCAACTCGGGCGCGCACTGGCACCGCTGATCGAGCGCAACCTGATCAGCGTGCGCCGCTCGGAACTGTGGATCGAAGTGGAGATCAACAGCGACATCCTGTTCGGCACCGGCTCGGCCAGTCTCGACCGCAGCGCCCGCGACACCCTGTCCACGCTCGCCCAGGTGCTACGGCAGACACCCAACGGCGTGCGCGTGGAGGGCTATACCGACAACCAGCCGATCGCCACCGCGCTGTTCCCGTCCAACTGGGAGCTGTCGGCGGCGCGCGCGGCCTCGGTGGTGCACCTGTTCGCCGACCAGGGCCTGGACCCGGGCCGCCTGGCGATGGTGGGCTATGGAGAATTCCGACCGCGTGCCGATAACAGCACCGAGGCTGGCCGCAATGCCAACCGGCGGGTGGTGCTGATCATCCTCGCCGACTCGGCCGCGAACCTGGCGCCGCAACCGGCGGCGCCGCCGCAGCTGCAGGCTGGCCCCGACCTGCCCGCCACCCCGGTGACGGGCGGCTCGACGAACCCGGACAACGGCCCTGCCGCTGTCCACGCCGTGACCGAAGGAGTGAACTGATGCGCATCTGGGCGATCGCCAACCAGAAAGGTGGCGTAGGCAAGACCACCACCACCCTGGCCCTGGGCCGTGGGCTGGCGGCGCTTGGGCATCGGGTGCTGCTGATCGACCTGGACCCGCACTCCTCGCTGACGCGGGCCTTCGGCGTGCCGCTGGACCCGCCGCCGCGCGGCGTGCTCGACCTGTTCGCCACGCCGCCGGCCGACCTGGCCAGCCTGTTGCGCGACAGCCCGATCCCGAATCTTTCCTACGTCTGCGCGCAGACCGCGCTGGCCACGCTGGAACGCCGCAGTGCCAACCAGCCCGGCCTCGGCCTGGCACTGCAGAACGCGCTGACCCGCCACGCGCGCCACCACGACTACATTCTGCTCGACTGCCCGCCAACCCTCGGCCTGCTGATGATCAATGCGCTGGCCGCGGCCGACCGCCTGGTCATCCCGACCCAGGCCGAGCCGTTGGCGCTGCACGGGCTGGCCGGCATGAACCGCACCGCCGACATGGTCGAGCGTTCGCGCCGGCGCGCCTTGCCGGTATCGATCCTGCCGACGCTGTTCGACCGCCGCACCCGCGCCGGTACCGAGACGCTGAAACAGATGCAGGACAGCTACGGCGCCCGTGTGTGGGAAGACGCCATTCCCGTCGATACGCGCATCTGCACGGTTGAAACCTTGACCCAACCCGGCACTCCGGGCGAATACCCCGGCCGTGGCCTGTCCGCCTATCGCCGCGCGCTGGAATGGATCATCGCCGAGGACACCACCGCGATGGAGCAAGCGGCGTGAACGGCGTCCAGGTGCTGGACGACTACCTGCTCGACCTGCTGGCCGAAGCGGTGCCGTCAAACGATCCCGAATCCCCCGCCGCCCCCGTAGGAGCGGCTTCAGCCGCGACCGCTCAATCGCAGGTCACGGATACCCCTGTCGGGCCTGAAGCCCCTCCTGCAACGGAACCAGACCCTGCGCGCATCGCCGCGGACCTGCTCGCCGAGATGGACGCCGACCCGGCCTTCGCTGCCGCGCCATCCCCCGTAGGAGCGGCTTCAGCCGCGACCGCTCAATCGCAGGTCACGGATACCCCTGTCGGGCCTGAAGCCCCTCCGACAACGGAACCAGACCCCGCGCGCATCGCCGCCGACCTGCTCGCCGAGATGGACGCCGACCCGGCCTTCGCCGCAGCATCCGCGCCAAAACCCGCCGCGCCGGCCGCGCTCGACGTGGACGCCCTCACCGCGTCACTGCTCGCCGAGATGGACGCCGACCCTGCCTTCGCCGCATCCGCACCGGCCACGGCGGCCGCCGCCGCAGCGCAAGCCATCCCCGCTACTGCAAGCCCGGCAACCAAGCCACGCAGCAGCGCCCCGATCGCACCCATCGCGCGGCGTCCGCCACCGCGTGCCTCGCGCCTGCCGGCCAACATCCAGGCGATGTTCCAGCCGCCGCCGGCCGATCCCAGCCCGCACCGCCGCGCCGCCGAGCGCAGCACGCGCTGGCTGCGGCTGCGCTGCGGTGAGCAGACCTATGCGCTGGAACTGCTCAAGGTGCAGGAAGTCGTGCTGCCGGTGCCGCTGCTGCCGCTGCGCGGCGCTGGCCGCTCCATCCTCGGCATCATGAATCTGCGTGGCCAGGTCGTGCCCGTGCTCGACCTGGGCGTGCACCTCAGCGCCACCCCGGTGACCATGGATACCCAGACCCGGGTCGTGGTGCTGGAGGAGAACGGCGAGACCATGGGCCTGCGGGTGTCGGCGGTGGAAGACGTCACCAGCCTGACCGAGCAGCAGATCGAGCCGCCGGACACCACGCGCCTGTGCCGCATCTCCAACAACCTGTTCCGCGGCGTGGCCCGCATCAGCAGCCACCCGGTGATCCTGCTGGACGCCACCGAACTGCTGCACTGAGGACCGACCCGGCACCCGGACGTTAAAGTCCGGCCCGCCCTGGCCGCTAACTTGATGGCAACCATCCGTTTGGAGCAGCAATGAGCACCCTGTCACTGGGCGAGGATCTCGGCATCGAGTCCAGCGCCGACCTCAAGCAAACGCTCGCCAGCCACCTTGCACAGGAAGGCGAAGTGTTGCTGGACGCCGGCCAGGTGCGCCGCATCCACACGGCCAGCGTGCAGCTGCTGTGCGCCTTCTTCCAGGCGCGCCGCAGTGCCGGGCGCAGCACCGGCTTCGATGGCTGCAATGACACTTTCAAGGACGCGGCGCGCCTGCTCGGGGTCAGTTCCGTGCTCGGCCTGCCCGCTTCCAATGACAACCTGAAATCTGTGGAGAACGCCGCATGAGCGCACGTATCCTGGTGGTGGACGATTCGGCGTCGATGCGCCAGATGGTGTCCTTCGCCCTCACCTCGGCCGGCTTTGCTGTCGAAGAAGCCGAAGACGGCGCAGTCGCGCTCGGTCGGGCCAAGGGCGCCAAGTTCAACGCGGTGGTCACCGACGTGAACATGCCGAACATGGACGGCATCTCGCTGATCCGCGAATTGCGCCAGCTGCCCGACTACAAGTTCACCCCGCTGTTGATGCTGACCACCGAGTCGGCCGCCGACAAGAAGTCCGAAGGCAAGGCCGCCGGTGCCACCGGCTGGCTGGTCAAGCCGTTCAACCCGGAACAGCTTGTCGCCACCGTGCAGAAAGTGCTGGCCTGAGCTCGCATCCGCGCCCTTCCCCCTAGATAGATTCCGGACCACGCACCATGAGCATGGACCTTCAACGATTCCACGCCACCTTCTTCGAGGAAAGCCGCGAAGGGCTGGACGCAATGGAGGCCGGGCTGCTTTCCCTGGAGGAAGGCAACCGCGATCCGGAAACCATCAACTCGGTGTTCCGCGCCGCGCATTCCATCAAGGGCGGCGCGGCGACATTCGGCTTCGAGGCCATCGCCGGCCTGACCCACGTGCTGGAAACGCTGCTCGATGAGCTGCGCGCCGGCAAGCGTCCGCTGGAACCGGCCGGCGTGGACGCCATGCTCGGTTCGGTGGACGTGCTGCGCGCCCTGCTGCGCGAGGCCGAACACGGCCAGGCCGCCGACCCGGCCGCCGTGCAGGCCGTGCTGGCACGCCTCAACAGCGTGCTCTCCGGCCAGGCCGCCGCGCCAGCCGCCGTCGCGGCGGTGGAGGAAGAACCGGAAGCGTGGCACATCGGCTTCACCCCGGCGCCATCGCTGTTCATGAGCGGCAACGACCCGCTGCGCATCATCCGCGAACTGGAACACCTCGGCCCGCTGCAGATCGCCGCGCGCCTGGAACGCCTGCCCGGCTTCGAGCAGGTGGATCCGATGGAAGCCTACCTCGCGTGGGACCTGGGCCTGATCGGCAAGGTGCCGCGCAGCAAGATCGAAGACACCTTTGCCTGGGTCGTGGACGACTGCGAGCTGGACATCCGCCCGATGGCCGCTCCCGCCGTGCCCAACCCGCCGCCGAGCCTGGCGGTGGAAGCAGCGCCGGTGGTCGCCGCGATCGCGCCCGCCGCTGTCGCCGCCAATGGCAACGTCGCACCGCCCGCCGGCAACACTGCCGCGGCGGAAGCCGAGACCTCGATCCGCGTCAGCGTGGACAAGGTCGATGCGCTGATCAATCTGGTCGGCGAACTGGTCATCACCCAGGCCATGCTCAAGGCCGTGTCCGGCGGGCTCGATGCCGCGCACGCCGAGCGTCTGGCCGCCGGCCTGGACCTGCTCGAACGCAATACCCGCGACCTGCAGGAAGCGGTCATCGGCGTGCGCATGCTGCCGGTGGACGCGGTGTTCCGCCGCTTCCCGCGCCTGGTCCGCGATCTTTCCAGCCGCCTCGGCAAGCAGGTGCGCCTGCGCACGCTGGGCGAAGGCACCGAACTGGACAAGGGTCTGATCGAGAAGATCGCCGACCCGCTGGTCCACCTGGTGCGCAACTCGATCGACCACGGCCTGGAACTGCCTGATGCGCGCCGCGCCTCCGGCAAGGACGAAACCGGCACGATCACCCTGGCCGCTTCGCATCAGGGTGGGCACATCGTGATCGAGGTCAGCGATGACGGCCGTGGCCTCGACCGCGACAAGATCCTGGCCAAGGCCGCCGAGCGCGGACTGAGCGTGCCGGAAAACCCGAGCGACGCGCAGGTGTGGGATTTGATCTTCCAGCCGGGCTTCTCGACGGCTGACGCGGTCACCGACCTGTCCGGCCGTGGTGTCGGCATGGATGTGGTCCGTCGCAACATCCAGGCGCTGGGTGGCGAAGTGCAGCTCGAAAGTCAGTATGGCCATGGCACGCGCGTGTTGATCCGCCTGCCGCTGACCCTGGCGATCCTCGATGGCATGACCGTGTCGGTCGCCAATGAAACCCTGATCCTGCCGCTGGCCTATGTGCTGGAGGCGTTGCAGCCGCAGGCAGCGGACATCCGCACGATGGCCGGCGAAGGCCGTGTGCTGCGGGTTCGTGGCGAGTACCTGCCGATCCTGTCGCTGAGCGAGTACTACGGCTACGCCGGCGAGCGCAGTCCCGATCCCCTGGTGGTGGTGGTTGAAGGCGACGGGCAGAAGATCGCGCTGGAAGTGGATGAGCTCGTGGGCCAGCAGCAGGTCGTGGTCAAGAACATCGAGAACAACTACCGCCGCATTCCGGGCATCTCCGGCGCGACGATCCTGGGCGATGGCCGCGTGGCGCTGATCGTGGACATCGGCGGCCTGGTGCGCTCGTTGAAGGTGCTGCCGCAGGCGGCTTGAGTTGGTTCGGGGGCGCATAGCCCCCGCGGCTATCGCAATCTGACAGATCGCGACTCCGTTCGTCGGGGCTGAAGCCCCTCCCACAGTGCACCCATCAGGCTTCCAGATACCTGCTGGGTGCACTGTGGGAGCGGCTTCAGCCGCGACCGCCATCTGTCACATCGCGACTCCGCTCGTCGCGGCTCAAGCCGCTCCTACAAAATCAAGAACAACCGAAGCTATTACCTAATCGGCAGTTCCGGACTCGCACCTATTCGCAGCGAGTATTAACCGATTAGGAATTGTGACGCCCATCCAGCTAAAGAGCTTAAGCCCCGCGCCGTTATCAGCTCTGCGAGGCGTCAATCCACCGGCCGCCGACGCCTCACCTTTCCGCGGCGCTGCCGTGCTTCCGAGAACTCGCCATGAAGTGGTTCCAGAATCTGACGATCGCCAGGAAGCTGGCGCTTGCCTTCTCCATCACCACGCTGATGACCCTGGCCCTGGGCGTGTTCGCCCTGACCCGCCTGAGCACCGGCAACACCCAGCTGCAGGACCTCAGCGGCAACTGGATGCCCTCCGTGCAGCACCTGGGCGAAATGCGCTCGCAGCTCGGCGAGTACCGCACCTTCGAGATCTCCCAGCTGTACAGCCAGGATGATCCGGCCCTGGTCGCCGACTACAACAAGCGCATGGCCGACACCGAAAAGCTGATCGCCGACGAAGAGAAGGCCTACCTGGCCGTATCCGGCGATTCGACCCCCGAAGAGCGCGCGCTGTACGCCAAGGTCAAGCAGGCTCGCGAAGCCTACTTCGCCGCGCACGAGAAGCTGAAGCAGGCCGTGGCCGCCGGCGACTTTGAAGGCGGCCGGGTGATCTCCTCGACCGACTCGCGCGCCGCCCGCCGCGCCATGTTCGCCGCGCTGAAGGACCTGAGCGCCTACAACCTCGACAACCTGCACGAGATCGTCGTCGCCACCAATGCCGAGCACAAGCGCACGGTCACCCTGATGATCGTGGTGCTGGGCGTGCTGACCGTGCTCGCCGTGCTGCTGGGCATTGCCATCGCCCGCTCGATCTCGCGTCCGCTGGGTGATGCCACCCGCGTTGCCGGCGCCATCGCCCGCGGCCAGCTCGACAACACCATCACCAGCAAGAGCCGCGACGAAACCGGCCAGCTGCTCGACAGCATGCGCAACATGCAGGCGCAGCTGCAGGCCGTGCTGGCCGCGCAGGACGAGATGTCGCGCCGCCACGGCGCCGGCGAGATCAGCTTCCGCATGGACGAAAGCCGCTTCCCCGGCGACTACGGCCGCATGGTGCACGACGCCAACGGCCTGGTGGCCGAGCACATCGCCGTGAACAACCAGGTCATCGAACTGACCCAGCGCTACGCCATTGGCGACCTGAGCCAGGACATGCCGCGCCTGCCCGGCGAGAAGGCCGTCATCAGCGACACCATGGACGCAGTCAAGCGCAACCTCGGCGCCATCAACCAGGAGATCAAGCGCCTGGGCGCGGCCGCCTCGGCCGGCGACTTCAGCGTGCGCGGCGACGAGCAGGCCTTTGAACACGACTTCCGTTCGATGGTCGAAAGCCTCAACCGCCTGATGTCCACCGCCGATGCCAGCCTGCGCTCGCTGTCGGCGCTGCTGCGCGCGATTGCCGACGGCGACCTGACCCACCGCATGGACGGCGACTTCCACGGCGTGTTCGCGCAGATGCGTGACGACGCCAACGCCACCGTGGCGCAGCTGACCAGCATTGTCGGCCGCATCCAGGCCGCCAGCGGCAGCATCAACCTGGCTGCCGGCGAGATTGCTTCGGGCAACAGCGACCTGTCGCGCCGTACCGAGCAGCAGGCCGCCAATCTGGAAGAAACCGCCGCCTCGATGGAGGAACTGACCTCCACCGTCAAGCAGAACGCCGAACACGCCCGCCAGGCCAACCAGCTCGCCATCGGTGCCGCTTCGGTGGCCTCGCAGGGTGGCGAGGTGGTCAGCCAGGTCGTCACGACCATGGGTGATATCGAGAC
>DASPIU010000006.1:0-43247 GCA_035629025.1 Stenotrophomonas sp. | reverse complement strand
CCTCGGCCGACAGTGAATACGGCGGCAGGCTGCAGGCCGAATCGCCGGAATGCACGCCGGCCTGCTCGATGTGTTCCATGACGCCGCCGATGAAGACGGTTTCGCCGTCGGACAGGCAATCGACGTCGACTTCGGTCGCGTTGTTGAGGAAGCGGTCGAGCAGCACGGGGGAATCGTTGCTGACCTTGACCGCTTCGCGCATGTAGCGTTCGAGGTCCTGCTGCTCATGCACGATTTCCATGGCGCGGCCGCCCAGCACGTAGCTGGGGCGCACCACCAGGGGGTAGCCGATGTCGGCGGCGTGCGCCAGGGCCTCGCCCTCGGTGCGCGCCGTGCGGTTGGGCGGCTGGCGCAGGCCGAGCTTGTTGAGCAGCTTCTGGAAGCGCTCGCGGTCCTCGGCCACGTCGATGGATTCCGGGCTGGTGCCGATGATGGGCACGCCGTTGGCTTCCAGGGCGCGCGCCAGCTTCAACGGCGTCTGGCCGCCGTACTGGACGATCATGCCCACCGGGTTTTCCTTGTGGACGATCTCCAGCACGTCCTCGAGCGTGAGGGGCTCGAAGTAGAGGCGGTCGGAGGTGTCGTAGTCGGTGGAGACGGTTTCCGGGTTGCAGTTGACCATGATGGTCTCGTACCCGTCCTCGCGCAGCGCCAGGGCGGCGTGCACGCAGCAGTAGTCGAACTCGATGCCCTGGCCGATGCGGTTGGGGCCGCCGCCGAGGATCATGATCTTGTCGCGGTTGCTCGGCGCGGCCTCGCATTCGTCCTCGTAGGTCGAATACAGATACGCGGTGCTGGTGGCGAATTCAGCCGCGCACGAGTCCACGCGCTTGTACACCGGGCGTACCTTGTGCGCGCGGCGCAGGGCGCGCACGCCGGCCTCGTTGGTGCCGGTGAGCTCGGCCAGGCGCGCGTCGGAGAAGCCGGCACGCTTGAGCTTGCGCAGGCGCGCGGCATCCAGCGCGCCCAGGCCTTCGGCGGCCACCTGCTGCTCGGTGGCGATGATTTCCTCGATCTGGTCCAGGAACCACGGATCGATATACGAGAGGTTGTAGACATCCTCCACGCTCATGCCGGCGCGGAACGCATCGGCGACGTAGAACAGGCGCTCCGGGCCCGGCGCCTTGAGCTCCCGGCGCAGCGTGGTCAGGTCGTCGGCATCGGCCAGGTCCAGGCCGGTCGGGTCCAGGCCGATCTTGCCGGTCTCCAGGCCGCGCAGTGCCTTCTGCAGCGACTCCTGGAAGGTGCGGCCCATCGCCATCACCTCGCCCACCGACTTCATCTGCGTGGTCAGGCGCGCGTCGGCCTGCGGGAACTTCTCGAACGCGAAGCGCGGAATCTTGGTGACCACGTAGTCGATCGACGGCTCGAACGAGGCCGGGGTCAGGCCGCCGGTGATCTCGTTCTTCAGTTCGTCCAGGGTGTAGCCGACCGCGAGCTTGGCCGCGACCTTGGCGATCGGGAAGCCCGTGGCCTTGGACGCCAGCGCCGAGGACCGCGACACGCGCGGGTTCATCTCGATCACCACCACCCGCCCGGTCTGCGGGTTGATGCCGAACTGCACGTTGGAGCCGCCGGTATCCACGCCGATCTTGCGCAGCACCGCGATCGAGGCATCGCGCAGGCGCTGGTATTCCTTGTCGGTCAGGGTCTGCGCCGGGGCCACGGTGATCGAGTCACCGGTGTGCACGCCCATCGGGTCGAGGTTCTCGATGGAGCAGACGATGATGCAGTTGTCCGCGGTGTCGCGGACCACTTCCATCTCGAATTCCTTCCAGCCCAGCACCGATTCTTCGACCAGCACTTCGGTGGTCGGCGACAGTTCCAGGCCGCGGTTGACGATCTCGATCAGCTCTTCGCGATTGTAGGCGATGCCGCCGCCGCTGCCGCCCAGGGTGAAGCTGGGGCGGATGATGGTCGGGTAGCCGACACGGGTCTGGATGTCGAGCGCCTCTTCCAGGGTGTGCGCGACCTCGGCCTTCGGGCATTCCAGGCCGATCTCGCCCATCGCCACGCGGAACAGCTCGCGGTCCTCGGCCATGCGGATGGCCTCGCGCTTGGCGCCGATCAGCTCGACGTTGTACTTCTCCAGCACGCCGTGGTCGGCCAGGTCCAGCGCGCAGTTCAGCGCGGTCTGCCCGCCCATGGTCGGCAGGAGCGCATGCGGCCGCTCCTTGGCGATGATCTTCTCTACCGTCTGCCAGTTGATCGGCTCGATGTACACGGCGTCGGCCATGTTCGGGTCGGTCATGATCGTGGCCGGGTTGCTGTTGACCAGCACCACGCGGTAACCCTCGTCACGCAGCGCCTTGCACGCCTGCGCACCCGAGTAGTCGAACTCGCAGGCCTGGCCGATGACGATCGGGCCGGCGCCGATGATGAGGATGGTCTGGATGTCTGAGCGCTTGGGCATGTTCTTCTCGAGCTCTGGGCGGTCGCGGGGCGGCGAGCGCCTGTCAGGATGGATCGGTGGGGGCAGCGGACGGTCGGCGGTGCGGTGCGGGCGGCGCCCCGAGGGACGCGCCAGCGCGCGCTTACGCCTTGTGTCCGGCCATCAGCGCAATAAAGCGGTCAAACAGCGGCCCCACGTCGCGCGGGCCCGGCGAGGCTTCCGGGTGACCTTGGAAGCTGAAGGCCGGCGCGTCGGTCAGCGCGATGCCCTGGTTGGTGCCGTCGAACAGCGAGCGATGGGTCACCCGCACGTTGGCCGGCAGCGTCGCCTCGTCCACCGCGAAGCCGTGGTTCTGCGAGGTGATCATCACCCGGTCATTGTCCAGGTCCTGCACCGGATGATTGGCACCGTGGTGGCCGAGGGCCATCTTCAGCGTGCGCGCGCCGGCGGCCAGGGCCAGCAACTGGTGGCCCAGGCAGATGCCGAAGGTCGGAATCTTGCGCGCGACGAATTCCTGGATCGCGGCAATGGCGTAGTCGCAGGGCTCCGGGTCGCCCGGGCCGTTGCTGAGGAATACGCCATGCGGGTTCATCGCCAGTACCTCGGCGGCCGGGGTCTGCGCCGGCACCACGGTCACCTCGCAGCCGCGCTCGGCGAGCATGCGCAGGATGTTGAGCTTCACGCCGTAGTCGTAGGCCACCACCTTGTACTGCGGCGGCACGCTGACGAAGGTGTCGCTGTCCAGGTCGAGCTGGCCTTCGTGCCAGGCGTAGGTCTTGTCGGTGCTGACCACCTTGGCCAGGTCCATGCCCTTGAGGCCGGGGAACTTGCGGGCCGCTTCCAGCGCCTGCTCGACATTGACCTCGCCGGCCATCAGCGCGCCGTTCTGCGCGCCGCGCTCACGCAGCAGGCGGGTGAGCTTGCGCGTGTCGATGCCGGAGATGGCGACCACGCCGCGCTTCATCAGCCATTGCGGCAGCGAGGCCTGGCTGCGCCAGCTGCTCGGGCGGCGCGGCACGTCGCGCACGATCAGGCCGGCCGACCAGACCTTGGCGGCCTCGTCGTCCTGGTCGGTGCAGCCGGTGTTGCCGATATGCGGGTAGGTCAGGGTGACGAGCTGGCGGGCGTAGGACGGATCGGTCACCACTTCCTGGTAGCCGGTCATGGCGGTGTTGAACACCACTTCGCCAACGGACAGCCCGGGGGCGCCTACGGATTCGCCCTCGAATACGGTGCCGTCTTCGAGGACAAGGATTGCGGGTTGGGTCACGGGAATCTCGCTGTGGCTGCGGGGGACTCCGACATGCACCGGCAAAATCCGGTTGCAGCAAAGCGCGGACGCGGTGCTGGGGACCGGTCCGACGCTAGGTTCGGGCAAGCGGGAATTGTAGCGGCAAGCGACAGGCGCTGCCAGTGTGAATACGGAATCCCGCCATGCCGGATGCCGATGGCGGCGATCCGTTCAGGCCAGCACGCCTTATTCCAGCAGGTCGCGCACGCGGTACAGCCCGGGCGCGCGGCCGCGCAGACGCTTGGCCGCGTGCAACGCGCCGCGGGCGAAGATGTCGCGATTGGTGGCGCGGTGCACCAGTTCGATGCGCTCGCCCAGGCCGGTGAACTGGACCAGGTGCTCACCAACGATGTCGCCGGCGCGCAGACTGGCAAAGCGCGGCTGCGCGCCGCTGCCGGTGGCGGCTTCGCCCAGGGTCAGCGCGGTGCCGGAAGGCGCGTCCTGCTTGTGGATGTGGTGCGACTCGATGATGTCGCAGTCCCAGCCGGGCAAGGTGCCGGCGGCACGCTCGACCAGATCGGCCAGTACCGCCACGCCGAGGCTGAAGTTGGACGCCCATACCAGCGGGATGCGCGTGGCCGCTTGCGCCAGCGCCTCGCGCTGCTCGGGCGCCAGACCGGTGGTGCCCGATACCAGCGGCACGCCGCGCTGAACGCACAAGGCCAGCAGTGGCGAGAAGCCCTGCGGCAGGCTGAAGTCGATGGCCGCGTCGAAGGCCGGAACGCCGGACAGTTCGCTGGCGGCAAAATGCGGCACGCCCTCGATGACCCGCTGTGCGGGCGAGCGTCCGACCACCGCGGCGACCACATGCAGTGCGGGGTCCTCGGCAGCCAGCCGCAGCAGGGCCTGCCCCATCCGCCCGGAGGCTCCGTGGATCAACAGTTTCAGCGCAGCGTTGGGCGTATTCATGGGTGCAGGCTAGCGCGCGGCGGTGTGCGCTGGAAAGCCCCGTGTAGGAGGGGCTTCAGCCCCGACAACCAAGCCGCGATCGATCAGATCACGGTCGCGGCGAAACCCGCACCTACAGCCCACCGGATCAACGCTGCCCGTGCAGGCGCTTGTCCCAGCTTTCTACCTGGCCATTGCTCAGGCGCCGCTCGAACAACGTGCGCCACGACGGCACCAGCGGCAGGCGCAACACCTCCACCAGCAGCGCCGGCTCGATGCCACGGCGATACAGCAGCTCGGCCAGCCGCGCCAGCGGCCATTGCGGGTGCGGCCGCTCCTGCAGAGTGAGGAAGTCGCCGGCGGCCACGCGGCCCGGCACCAGCACCCGGTAGTACCAGCCGGTGCGCCCACTGTCCTGTACGCGCCGGGCCATGTCGGCCACGCCGAAGCGGTCGGACAACTTCCAGCACGGCTGCCGCAACTGCGACACCTCGACAATGGCCGTGCCCAGGCTGAAGCGATCGCCCAGGCAGACGTCTGCTTCGGTCATGCCGACGCTGGACAGGTTCTCGCCAAAGGCGCCACCGGCGGCGAGCAGCGGATGCTCGCCCAGGTCGCGCATCCAGCCGGCGTAGTGATCGTACGGATAGTGATGCACGGCCTTGTCCGGGCCGCCGTGCACGCGCAGGTCGCCTTGTTCGTCGCCGAGCAGGCCGAGTTCTCCCACCTCGATCGGTCCATGATGGGGCCGCTTGTCGATGGCGCTGCGGCTGCCCGGCCGGGTGAAGTCCACGGCCTTGCCCACCCGCACCTGTTCGATCCGCACCTGCATGCCACTGTCCTCCACCGGCGAGGTGGCGATTATGCGGCCCGGCCGGCGTCGACCGGCAATGATTCCTGCAGCAATTGACCCAGGATGCCGACGCCGCGCTCGATGTCCTGCGGCGCCACGGTGACGAAGGACAGGCGCAAGGTGTTGTGCTGCGGCTCGGCGGCGAAAAACGGCGCGCCGGGAACGAAGGCGACATTGCGCGCGATCGCGGCCTGCAGCAGGGCCTGGCTGTCCATGCCGGCCGGCAGCGTGACCCAGATGAACATCCCGCCCTCGGGTCGGTTCCAGCGCACCTGCGGCGGGAAGTGCCGGGCCAGCGCCTGCAGCATGTGCGCGCACTGCTGCGCATAGCGCGCGCGGATGGTCGGGATGTGTTCGGCAAGGAAGCCGTCGCGCAGCACCTCGTGGACGATGCGCTGATTGAGCGAAGGCGTGTGCAGGTCGGCGGCCTGCTTGGCCTGCACCAGCTTGGCATGCACCGCCTTCGGGGCGACCAGATAACCCAGGCGCAGGCCTGGCGACAGCACCTTGGAGAACGAGCCCATGTAGATCACCCCGGCCGGGTTCATCGACAGCAGGCTGGGCAATGCCTCGCCGCTGTAGCCGAGTTCGCCGTAGGGATCGTCCTCCACGATCGGCACGCCGGCGGCCGCGGCTTTCGCCACCAGCGCCTGGCGCCGCGCCAGCGGCAGGCGGCGGCCGGTCGGGTTCTGGAAGTTGGGCAGGCAGTACAGAAAGCGCGCGTCCTGCAGCTGCGCCGGCGTCAGCGCTTCGACGTCAATGCCCTCCTCGTCCGAACGCATCGGCGAGAACGTCGGCGCGAACAGCGAGAACGCCTGCAGCGCGCCGAGGTAGCTCGGCGTTTCCACCAGCACCTTGCTGCCCTCGTCGATGAAGATCTTGCCGATCAGATCCAGCGCCTGCTGCGAACCGCTGGTGATGAGCACGTGCGCCGGATCGATCGAGGCGCCGGGCCGGCTCAGGTGCGCGGCCACCCACTCGCGCAGCGGCGCGTAGCCTTCGGTGGGACCGTACTGCAAGGCGGCCTGCGGCGCGTCGCGCAGCACGCGCTCGCTGGCCTGGGCAATGCGTTCGACCGGAAAGGTCGCCGGTGACGGCAGGCCGCCGGCAAAGGAGATGACTTCGGGGCGCTCGGTGACCTTGAGGATCTCGCGGATGGCCGAACTGGTCAGCGCGCGGGCGCGGCGGGAGATGGGAAAGGAAGTGTCCATCGCGCCAGCATAACGGTGCACCCGGCCGACCGCGCTGTGCAGTGCAGCGCGGGCCGCCCGCTGCAGAGGTCCCTCAGAGTGGGGCGGGCCCGATGAAGGCGGTGCCTTCGCTGCGCCGGATCGCCATGCGCCAGCGTTCGCGCACGACGGTATCGCGGGTGCGCGCGGTCATGCGCATGCCCGGCGCCGATACCAGCGTGCGCGTTTCCACTTCGGCCGAACGTTGGTCCGGCGCCACGGTAATGCGGGTGATGGTCTGCTCATGCTCCACCGGCACCTCGCCGCCGGTGGCCTCGCGGATGCTCCGCAGTTGCGCCATGGTCCGCGCCAGGTCATGGCAGTACTTCTCGCGGCTGACCACCTTGCGTGCCTGCTGGTTGTCGGCGCGATACAGGGTTACCTGCTCGAAGTCCGGCGCCAGCATCGCGCACAGGGTCTGGTCGTCCTGCTCGGCCAGCGCGGTCTGTGCCTGGTCGTAGAATTCGCGCACCTGCGCTTCGTCCAGCCGGTTGCCGCCCCACTGGTAGATGCCGGCGATCACGCCGAAAAACGCCACCACCCACAACAAACGCATACTCCGCCCCGGTCACGCCGCGTCCTGCGGCGCGGGCATCATAGCCGCCACGCCGCGGCCTGCGCCACGGCGGCGCGCGAGGTCCTAAGCTGTACGCCTTTCCCCACGCAGCACACCCTCATGCAGATCGCACAACAACTTGTCCTGGTCACCGGCGGTGGCCGCGGCGTTGGCCGCGCCCTGGTCCAGGCCTTCGCCCGCGAAGGCGCCCAGGTGCTCATCAACTACCGGCGCAGCCGCGACGCGGCCGCTGCGCTTGCGGCCGAACTGGGTCCGCGCGCGCTCGCGGTGCAGGCCGATGTGACCGACGCCACTGCCGTCCACGCGATGCTCGCGCAGGCGCAGGAGCATTTCGGCCGCCCGGTCAGCACTGTGATCAACAACGCCCTGGCCGACTTCTCGTTCAATGGCGATGCCCGCGCGCGGCCGGACAGCATCGGCTGGGCCGAGTTTGCCGCGCAGTTTGAAGGCAGCGTCCGCGGCGCGCTCAACACCGTCCAGGCCGCCCTGCCCGGCATGCGCGCACAGCGGTTCGGCCGCGTGGTCAACATCGGCACCAACCTGTTCCAGAACCCGGTCGTGCCTTACCACGACTACACCGCGGCCAAGGCCGCCCTGCTCTCGCTCACCCGCACCCTGGCCGGGGACCTCGGTCCGGACGGCATCACCGTCAACATGGTGTCGGGCGGCCTGCTGCGCACCACCGATGCCAGCGCGGCCACGCCCGAAGCGGTCTTCGACTACATCGCCGCTGCGACGCCGTTGCGCAGCGTTACCACCCCGGCCGAATTTGCAGACGCCGCGCTGTTCTTCGCATCGCCCTGGTCGCGGGCGGTGACCGGGCAGAACCTGGTGGTGGATGGGGGGTTGGTGCGCGATTGAGTGTCTGCTGGGGCCGCTGGCCTGCGGGTGCAATGGCCTCCCGGTGCACTGACCTTCGGGTGCGCCGACCTTCGGGTGCACTGACCTTCTCGCCCTTGTAGGAGCGGCTTCAGCCGCGACCGCCATCTGTCACATCGCGACTCCGCCCTTCGCGGCTGAAGCCGCTCCTACAACGCGACCGCCATCTGTCATATCACGACTCCGCCCTTCGCGGCTGAAGCCGCTCCTACACCGGCCCGGGCCCGCAGCTGTCACATCCACCGCAGGCCCCGCTCGTCGCACCCGCTACAGGCGCCAACCGCCGCCCCAGCCGCTGCGCGAACACCGACCGCCGCCGCAACAGCCACAGCGCCAGCGCGCCGCGCATGCGCCGCCAGCTAGCGGGAAACTGCTTTTTCCACACCACCGCCGCACTGACCAGCACCGCCAGCGCCACCACCACGTATTGCAGCCACAGCGCCATCGCTCAACCCGCCCCCAGCGCACGCGCCAGCTGGTAGGTCACCAGCGAGGCTACGTAGGCCAGCCCGAACAGGTAGAACGCCGCAAACCCCATCTGCCGCCAGGAGTTGGTCTCGCGCTTGATCGTCGCCAGGGTGGAAATGCACATCGGCGCATAGATGTACCAGACCAGCAGCGACAGCGCCGTCGCCAGCGACCAGCCATCGTGGATCAACGGCGACAGCGCCTGCGCCGCCGCATCATCGTCGGCCGCCGACAGCGCATACACCGTCGCCAGCGAAGAGACCGCCACCTCGCGCGCCGCCAGCCCCGGGATCAGCGCGATGCAGATCTGCCAGTTGAAACCCAGCGGCGCGAAGAACACCGCCAGCGCGTGACCGATGCGCCCGGCGAAGCTGTAGTCGATCGGCGGCAGCGTTGCCCCCACCGGCGCACTCGGGAAGGACAGCAGGAACCACAGCAGGATCGTCAGCGCCAGGATGATGCCGCCGACGCGCTTGAGGAAGATCGCCGCGCGCTCCCACAGTCCCAACGCCAGATCGCGCGGATGCGGCAGGCGGTACGACGGCAGCTCCAGCAGCAGCGGGTGCTCGCTCTTGTCGCGGCGCCACTTCTTCATTACCCACGACACCAGCAGCGCACTGGCAATCGCCGCCGCATACAGGCCGAACAGCACCAGGCCCTGCTGGTTGAAGATGCCCCACACGGTTTTCTGCGGAATGAACGCGCCGATCAACAGCGCGTACACCGGCAGCCGCGCCGAACACGTCATCAGCGGCGCGACCAGGATCGTCGCCAGGCGGTCGCGCGGGTCCTGGATGCTGCGCGTGGACATGATGCCCGGCACCGCGCAAGCGAAGCTGGACAGCAGCGGGATGAACGAGCGCCCGGACAGGCCGGCAGAGGCCATCATCCGGTCGAGCAAAAAGGCCGCGCGCGGCAGGTAGCCCGATTCCTCCAGCGCCAGAATGAAGGCGAACAGGATCAGGATCTGCGGCAGGAACACGATCACCCCGCCGATGCCGGCGATGATCCCCTTGGTCAGCAGGCTGTTGAGCGGGCCTTCGGGCAGCGCCGCGCCGGTCCAGTCACCGAGCGCGCCGGCGCCGGCGTCGATCAGGTCCATCACCGGCGTGGCCCAGGCGTACACCGCCTGGAAGATCAGGAACATCACCACCGCCAGGCTGATCAAGCCGAACACCGGATGCAGCAGCCAGCGGTCGAGCGCGTCGTCGATGCGGCTGGTGCGCTCGGGCATCTGCACCGCGGCGGCCAGGATGCGCCGCACCGTGGCGTGGTAATTGCCGTCCTCCGGGCGCGTGTGCGGCGGGGCGGTCAGGTGTGGCGCCAGCGCGTCGATCTTTTCCACCAGTGCCTGCGCGCCGTGCCGGCGCACCGCCACCGTTTCCACCACTGGAACGCCCAGTTCGCGCTCCAGCGCGTCGCGGTCGATGCTGATGCCGCGGCGCTGCGCGGCGTCAACCATGTTCAAGGCCACGATCATCGGCCGGCCGAGCTCGCGCAGCTCCAGGGCAAAGCGCAGGTGCAGGCGCAGGTTGGTCGCGTCAACCACGCACACCAATACATCAGGCGCCGGCTCGCCGGGGTAGAAGCCGCGGCACAGGTCGCGGGTGATTGCCTCGTCCAGGCTCGCCGGTTGCAGGCTGTAGGCGCCGGGCAGGTCGAGCACGGCAAACTCGCGGCCGGAAGGCGCGCGCAGCTGGCCTTCCTTGCGCTCGACGGTCACGCCGGTGTAGTTCGCCACCTTCTGCCGGCTGCCGGTCAACTGGTTGAACAGCGCGGTCTTGCCACTGTTCGGGTTGCCCACCAGGGCCAGGCGCAGCGGTGCGGCGACGGCGTTCATGCGGCCTGCTCCGCCGCGCGCACCTGCACCCGGGCCGCTTCGCTGCGGCGCAGGGCAAAGCGCGTATAGCCCACCTGCACCAGCAGCGGCTCGCGTCCGACCGGGCCGAGCGCAACCACCTTCACTTCCTCGCCGGCGACAAAGCCCAGCTCGCGCAGACGCCGCGCGATTGCATCATTGGGATGGCGATCTTCAACGGACTCTACGACGGCGGGCTGGTGCAGCGGCATGTCGGACAACGTCACAGAACGCCCTGACAGGATAGGAATAGTTCTCATTCTACCACGCACCGCGCCGCGTCATGGGTGACACAACGTCGCTGGTTATGATGCACCCAGCCACCCTGCCCCCGGAGCCGCAACAGATGCAAGAAGCCACGCGCCAGCCAGCAGGCGAGGCAGCGAATTCTCATGTCCTGTCGATCGAGGATGACGCCGGAGTGCGCACCCTGCGCCTGCAGCGCCCCGCCCTGCACAACGCCTTCGACGCGCGGCTGATCGCCGAGCTCACCGCCGCGCTCGAGGCCGCCGGGCAGGCGCCGGAGGTGCGCGTGGTGGTGCTGGCCGGCGCAGGTGCTTCGTTCTCGGCCGGCGCCGACCTGCAATGGATGCGCGGCATGGCCGCCGCCGACGAAGACGAGAACCGCCGCGATGCCGCCGCCCTGGCCCGGCTGATGCGCACCCTCGACGAATTGCCGCGGCCGACCGTGGCCCGCGTGCATGGCGCCGCCTATGGCGGCGGCGTCGGCCTGGTCGCCTGCTGCGACATCGCCATCGGCAGCGCGCAGGCGCGCTTCGGCCTGACCGAAAGCCGGCTTGGCCTGGTGCCGGCGGTGATCTCGCCCTATGTCATTGCCGCGATTGGCCCACGCCAGGCGCGGCGCTGGTTTGCCAGCGCCGAGACCTTCGATGCCGCCACCGCCCAGGCCATCGGCCTGCTGCACGAGGTGGTGCCGGCCGAGGAGCTGGATGCGGCGATCGCCCGCCAGATCGAGTTGCTGCTGGCAGCCGGCCCGGCAGCCGTGGCCGCGGCCAAGCGCCTGGTGCGCGAAGTGGCCGGGCGCGGCGACCGCGACCAGTTGGACACGGACAACGCCGCGCTGATCGCGCGCCTGCGGGTGTCGCCCGAAGGCCAGGAGGGCCTGTCGGCCTTCCTCGAAAAGCGCAGCGCCGCCTGGGTGCCGCGCAAGGAGGCCCCGGACCATGGCTGATTTCGTGCGCGTGGTGGAAGTAGGCCCCCGCGATGGCTTGCAGAACGAAAAGACTCCCGTCTCTACCGCCGACAAGATCGAATTGATCGACCGCCTCTCGGCCACCGGTCTGCGCACCATCGAAGCGACCAGTTTCGTCAGCCCGCGCTGGGTGCCGCAGCTGGCCGACGCGGCCGAGGTCTATGCCGGCATCGCACGCCGCGCCGGCATCGCCTATCCGGTACTGGTGCCCAACGAACAGGGCTACGAACGCGCGCGCGCCGCCGGCGTCACCGAAGTGGCAGTGTTCACCGCCGCGTCGGAAGCGTTCAACCGCGCCAACACCAACGCCGGCATCGATGAATCCATCGACCGCTTCCGCCCGATCCTGGCGCGCGCCGCGCAGGACGGGGTCAAGGTCCGCGGCTATGTCTCCACCGTGCTCGGCTGCCCCTACCAGGGCCAGGTGCCGGTAGCGGCCGTGGTGGACGTGGCGCGGCGGCTGCACGCCCTGGGCTGCTACGAGATTTCGCTGGGCGACACCATCGGCACCGGCACGCCACTGAAGGCCCGGCAGATGCTCGCGGCCGTGGCCGCGGAAGTCCCGATGGGCGCGCTCGCCGTGCATTTCCACGACACCTACGGGCAGGCGCTGGCCAACATCGCCGCCTGCCTGGAGGAAGGCGTGCGAGTGGTGGACAGCGCGGTATCCGGCGCCGGCGGCTGCCCCTACGCCAAGGGCGCCAGCGGCAATGTCGCCAGCGAGGATGTGGTGTATATGCTGCACGGCATGGGCATCGACACCGGCATCGACCTGCAGGCACTGGCGGCCACCGGCCGCTGGCTGGCGGCCCTGCTCGGCCGCGAAACCGGCAGCAAGGCCGGGCGGGCGCTGGCGGCCACATGAAATCCGGCGCCGGTGACGCAGTGAATGCCGCCGGCGCCGAGACCGCACCGGCCGACACCCTGGCCGATACCCTGGCGCAGATCGAGCACTTCCTCGCCACCCAGCCCGATGATCCCGCCGCGCCGCTGCTGGCGCGCTGCGCCCAGGCCCTGCATTCGGCGCAGATGCGCTATGTGGCGCTGTTCGACGCGGTGCCCGACCCGGTCAGCATCCTCAGCGAGACCGGTATCGTGCTCGACCTCAACAAGGCCGGCGTGACGGCGTACCAGCGCCGCCGCGAGGACATCGTCGGCCAGCCGATCGAGCTGCTCAACCCGGACCTGCCGCGCGACCACCTCGACCCGGTGTGGGAAACCATCAAGCACGGCGAAACCTACGTCATCGAAGTCACCAACATGCGCGGCGACGGCAGCCGCTTCCCGGTGGAGGTGCACTCGGCCGGCTTCCAGCTCGACGGCAAGCCGTGCATCGTGGCGGTGGCGCGCGACCTCAGCGTGCGCTGGCAGGCCGAGTCGCGCTACCGCCTGCTGATGGAATCCATCGACAAGGGCGTGGTGCTGTTCGACCACGACCGCCGCGTGGTCTCGGCCAACCCGGCCGCGCACCGCATCCTCGGCGTCAACGGCAACGAGGCACTGGGCGAATTGATGCAGCCGGACGACTGGGTGATCGTCGACCCGCACGGCCGCCACCTGCCCCGCGAGCAATGGCCGATGACCCGCGCCTTCGCCGAAGGCCAGATCATCCCCAGCACCACCATCGGCCTGTATCACCGGCCCAAGGGCCGGATGATCTGGATATCGGTCACCTCGGTGCCGGTGTTCTCCAGCGGCCGCGATACACCGGACCATGCCTTTGCGCTGTTCTCCGACATCACCGAGCTCAAGCGCGACAACGCGATCTTCGACCGCGCGCAGTCGCTGGCGCACATCGGCGGCTGGGAATGGAACCGCAGCCAGCAGCGGCTGTACCTGACCGAAGAGTCGCTGCGCATCATCGGCCAGCCCGAGGCGCCGCAGACCATGACCCAGTTGCTCGCCTGCCTGCGCGGCGAGGACGAGGCGCGGCTGGAGGCGGCGCTGATCGAGGCGGTCACGCGCCAATCCGGCTTCGAGCTGGAACTGCAGGGCCAACGCGGTGATGGCCACTCGTTCTGGATCCGCATGATCGGCGAAGTGGAAAGCGGCGATCTGGCTTCCACCCGCATCGCCGGCACCTTGCAGGACATCACCGAGCGCAAGCAGACCGAGGAAACCCTGCGCATCCAGGCGCGCACCGACCCGTTGACCGGCATCATGAACCGCGACGCCGCGCTCAGCGACCTGGGCGCGCGCCTGTCCAACCCCACCCATGCCAGGGTGGCGGTGCTGTACATCGACCTGGACCGGTTCAAGACCATCAACGACGTGCTCGGCCACAACGCCGGCGATGAACTGCTGGTCGAGGCGACCCAGCGCATTGCCCGCGCGGTCGGTACCGAGGGCCTGATCGCGCGCTTTGGCGGCGACGAGTTCCTGGTGGTCTGCGATACGCGCGACCTGCCCGACCAGCCCGAGCGCCTGGCCCAGGCCATCACCCAGCAGTTCGCGCCGCCGTTCCGCTTCGGCAAGGACGAGTTCTCGGTCACCGCCAGCATCGGCATTGCGCGCGCGCCGCAGGATGGCACGCGCCCGCAGCAGCTGATCCAGAACGCGGACATGGCGATGTACGACTGCAAGCGCCGCACCCGCAACGGCTGGCAGGTGTTCAGCCCGGAACTGGCGCGTGCCCAGCAGGACCGGCTGCAGATCGAATCGCAGCTGCGCCGCGCCGCCGACCAGGAAGAGTTCCGCCTGGTCTACCAGCCGCAGGTGGACCTGCGCCATGGCCGCGTGGTGGCCGCCGAGGCGCTGATCCGCTGGCAGAACCATCAGCTCGGCGAGCTGCGCCCGGACCTGTTCATTGGCCACGCCGAAAGCACCGGCGACATCGTGCGCATTGGCCGCTGGGTGTTGCGCGAAGCCTGCCGGCAGGTACGGCAATGGCTGGACCAGGGCCTGGGCGTGGTGCGCGTGGCGATCAACGTGTCCTACCGCCAGTTCGCGCATGAGGACCTGGCCGAACAGGTGCGCGACGCGCTGGCCGAATTCGCCCTGCCCGGCTCGGCGCTGGAGCTGGAGTTCACCGAGCGGGTGCTGATCGAGGATGCGCCGTCCACCTTGCAGACCTTTGCCGACCTGCGCGACATGGGCGTAGTGTTGACCATCGATGATTTCGGCGAGGGCTACAGCGCGCTCAACTATCTGCGCCGCTTGCCGATCCACGGGCTCAAGCTCAGCCAGCTGTTCGTGGAAGGCGTGCCGGGGAATCGCTCGGATGTGGCGGTGTGCGAGGCGGTGTGCGGCATCGCCCGCAGCCTGGGTCTGGGCCTGGTGGCCGAGGGCGTGGAATCGGAAGCGCAGCGGCAGTTCCTGCTCAAGCTCGGGGTGCCGGTGGGCCAGGGCTTTCTGTTCGCGCCGGGCCTGCCGCCGGACGAGTTCGCGCGGCGCCTGGAAGACCTGCCGCACCCCGCGGCCTGACGCCGCGCAGCACGGTCCGGGCGGGGCTTTCGGCTAGAATCGCGGTTTCCTTTCGCGGACCTTGAGTTCATGCAAGCCGAATCCGTACGCGCGATTGTCACTGGCGGGGTTTCCGGCCTCGGTCTGGCCGTGGCCCAGCGCATCGTGGCCGATGGCGGCCGCGTGGCCCTGTTCGATGTCAACGACGACAAGGCCGATGCCGCGGTAGCCGCGCTGGGCCAGGAACGCGCGCGCTATTTCCGCACCGACGTCACCGACGAGGCGCAGGTGGCCGCGCAGGTAGCCGCGGCGGCGGCCTTCCTCGGCGGCCTCAACGTGTTGGTGAACTGTGCCGGCATCCTTGGCGCCGGCCGCGTGCTGGGCAAGGAAGGCAGCATGCCGCTGGCCACCTTCCGCGGCACGGTGCTGGTCAATCTGGTCGGCAGTTTCAACGTGGCCAAGGCCGCGGCCGAGGTCATGCAGCACAACGACGCCGGCGCCGATGGCGAGCGCGGGGTGATCGTCAACACCGCTTCGGTGGCGGCGTTTGAAGGGCAGATCGGCCAGGCCGCGTACTCGGCGTCCAAGGGCGGCGTGGTCGGCATGACCTTGCCGATGGCGCGCGAGCTGTCGCGCTTCGGCATCCGGGTGATGACGATCGCGCCGGGCATCTTCTGGACGCCGATGGTCGATGGCATGCCCGAGGCGGTGCAGCAGTCGCTGTCGGCGTCGATCCCCTTCCCCTCGCGCCTGGGCCAGCCCGACGAGTTTGCCGACACCGTGGCCTTCATCCTGCGCAACCGCTATCTCAATGGCGAGACGATTCGCCTGGATGGCGCGGTGCGTTTGATGGCCAAGTAGCTGGGAATGGGGAATGGGGAATGGGGAGTCGTGAGAGCGGCTCCCTCCCCTGAACTGTTCCTGCTCCGCTTTTGCTTTTCCCCATTCCCAATTCCCGATTCCCCATTCCCATGAAAGCCAGCGATATCAAGAAAGGCAACGTCGTCGAATACAACAACGGCGTGTATCAGATCCGCGACATCGAGCGCAGCTCGCCGCAGGGCCGCGGCGGCAATGTGCGCTTCCGTTTCATCATGTACAGCGTGCCGGGCGGGACGAAGCTCGACGCCAGTTTCGATTCGGACGACAACCTGACGGAAGTGGAGCTGCTGCGGCGCCAGGCCACGTTCTCGTACAAGGATGGCGAAGCGTTCGTGTTCCTGGACGATGAGGACTACACGCCGTATACGCTCGATGCGGATGTGGTGGGCGATGACGCCGGCTACATCACCGAGGGCTTGAACGGGCTGTACGTGCAGGTGATCGACGAGCAGCCGGTGGCGGTGCAGTTGCCGCAGCATGTGACGCTGGAAGTGGTGGATACGCCGCCGGAACTGAAAGGCGGCACCGCGACCAAGCGGCCGAAGCCGGCCAAGCTCAACACCGGTATCGAGATCATGGTGCCGGAGTACATCACCAACGGCGAGCGAATCCTGGTCAACACGACCACCGGTGAGTTTGGCGGGCGCGCGGACTGAACCGTCCGCCAACGCTGCTGGCGTTTGAAATCAGGCAAGGCGGCGGTTCATGCGCGAAGGATGTCGCGCACCGCCTTGCCGTTGGCGAGCTCGTCGATCATTTTGTCCAGGTATGAGCGGCTACCGCTGCTGCAACCAGGCGGCCAGGCCATCCAGGGTCTGCAGCCCATACTCCACCGCGCCGAAACCGACGACCTGCTGGCGGCGTTCGCGGCTGGGGTGAAGCTGGCGCAGGGTCAGCACCGTCTTGCCGTCCTTCTGCTCATCGAAGGTGATCGTCATATGGAAGCGCTCCGGGTCATTCGGATCCGGCGTGCCATAGTCCACCACGATCAATTGGTCCGGCACGATCTTCAGGAAGCGCATCAGGCTGGAGAAGCGCTGCTCACGCCCTTCAAAAACGCCGACCATATCGAAGCGCCATTCCCCACCCTCGCGGATGTCGGCCTTGTGGTTTTCTATGCGCAGGCCCGTCGGGCCATACCATTGCGCCAGCGCTTCCGGGTCCATCCAGGCGGCGAAGACCTTGTGGCGCGGATGCTCCAGCACCTTGACCACCACGACTTCGCGGTCGGGCGACCAGCTCTCAAAAAGCTTTTCCATCATCGTGCTCGGCGCTCTTGTCCAGGAATACTTCCAGGCGGTCGAGCCGCTCGGTCCAGCGTCGGCGCTCGGCTTCCATCCAGTTCGCCGCCTCCTCGAAGCGCGCACGTTCGAGCCGGCACCAACGGCTGCGGCCGCGCTTCTCGCTTGCGATCAGTCCGCAGTCTTCGAGCACCTTGAGGTGCTGGGCAAAGGACGGCAGTGCCATGCCGAAAGGCTCGGCGAGGACGCTGACCGGCATCTCCCCTTCGACCAGTCGTGACAGCACCGCGCGCCGCGTCGGATCGCTGAGCGCATGGAAGGCCAGGTCCAGGGGCGATGAGTGAAAAGGCATGAGACATCGTAGAGGCGGCCGCCGCGAGGGGTCAATGACATAAAGGCACTTGCCTAAATTTCGCGACAGAATACTATGGCATCTACCTTAGTGTCAGGAGCGACCCCATGGCAGTTCGTGTCGACCTCATCTTGTCGCTTGACGGCTTCGCCACCACGACAGACCAGACGCCTGAAAATCCCTTCGGCACGGATTGGGGTCGCCTGGTGGGCGCGTATGCCGCCACCCGCACATTCCGTGAGCGCGTGCTCCATGACAGCAGCGGCCAGGGCAGCACCGGCGTCGATGACGCCTATGCAAGGGAATATTTCGAGAATATTGGCGCCGAGATCATGGGGGCGGGCAAGTTCGGACTGCACGACCATCCCGATGATCCGGACTGGCAAGGCTGGTGGGGCGAGGAGCCGCCGTTTCACTGCCCGGTCTTCGTCCTGACCCACACGCTACGGCCTTCCATCGAGATGACCGGAGGCACCACGTTCCATTTTCTGGCGGCCGATCCGGTGGATGCCCTGCGCCGCGCCGGGGCCGCGGCCAATGGCAAGGATGTGCGCATCGGCGGCGGACCCAGCGTGGTTCGTGATTATCTCAAGGCCGGGCTGGTTGACCGTCTCCATGTCGCCATCACGCCGATTCTTCTGGGCCGTGGCATACGTCTCTGGGACGATCTGCGCGGGCTGGAGGCCGGTTATTCGGTCAGCTCCGAAGTGGCCGAGAGCGGGACTGTGCATGTCACGTTTCAGCGCTAGGCAGACTCGGGCGATGGGTCGCGGCTGATGGCCGAGAAGGCCACAAGAGCCGCTCCTACAGGGTGGTTGGCAGGCTTTGGGGAGGAACCCGCTGCCGCGTTTCGGTTGCCGCCAATTCGCGCAACCGGCGCTGGATGACGAGCAGGTTTTCATCGATCCGCCGCCATTCCTCGCGCTGCGCCTCGGGCAGGGCTGCCCTCGCCTGCGCGCGCAGCGTCGGCCAGCCGCTGGCCAGGCGCTGGTTGTGCGCGGGCAGGCGCTGTTCCACTGCGTCGCGTTCGGCGGATTGCGGCAATCCGTAGCCGGGCACGCCGGCCAGCAGTGCGGCCGGGGCCGCGAGCGCGCCGGCGTCTTGCAGGAGTTCGCGCACCTGGCCGCGGGCATGGTCGGCGGCCCCGTCGTCCTGGCTCAGGCGACGCTTCAGCCAATCGCGGGCGCGCAGTTCCTGGCGGCGTTGCGCGGCCTGTTCCAGCAGCAGGAACGCAGCGGTGGCGCGCAGGTCGCCGCGCACGATCCACGGCGCGCGGGTCGCCGCAGGCAGGTCGAGCCAGGCCTGTGCCGAGGCCGCAGGCAGTGCCGCCTGGGCATTGGCCACGGCAAACATCTGTTGGTAATGCTGCGCGGCCGAGGCGAAGTAGTAGCCCTCGCGCTGGGCGTTCGCCAGGTCCGCCAGTTTGCTGCCATAGGCCAGGCCCGCGCGTTCGAGCGCGGCGAGCAGCCCGCTGGGGGTGATGCCGCGCCAGTGCGCGCGCTCGCCGATGCGCGGATCGGCATCGCGCAGCAGCTTCCAGGTTTCCACCGCGCAGTTGTTGCTGATGAAGGCATAGCGGCCGTCATAGCTCCAGTGCAGTTGCGCGGCGCGTTCGAGTACCGCGGCAATGGCCTGGCGATCCAGCGCCAGCGGGTACGAGGCCAGGCCGCGCAGTTCGACCTGGGTGTAGTCGTCGATCACCTGTTCCAGCGGCAGCACGTACAGGCGCGAGGGATAGGCGCCGGTGAGTCCGCGCCAGCTGGAAATCTGCACGTCGTTGACGAAGGCGCGGAAGGACAGCACGCGGTGCCAGGCCAGGTCGAGGCGGCAGTCCGGCCCGGGCGCGCGGCCCGGTGCGCAGATCACCAGCCGCAGCATGGCGTGGCCCCAGCGGCTCATTGGCGCGTCGTTGCCTTCGGCGAACAGGTAGTCGATGGCGTAGACACGCGCCGGATCCAGGGCCAGCCAACCGGCCTGGCCATCGGCATGTTCGGCCTGCAACAGCGGCAGCGCCGGATCGCACGCGGTTTGCCGCAGCGGCGGCGTGCCGACGCGGGCCTGCAGCCACGCGGCCAGTGCGGGGCGACGACAGGCATAGTCGGGGTCGAGCACGTAGTGTTCGAGATTGACGGCGAGAAATTCGCGCGCGTCGGCGAGTTCGTAGCGATCAGGACTGCGCTCGCGCAGCGCGTTGCCGCCGCGCCCCGGCCAATAGCGTCGCCGCGGCCAGCCGGCCAGGTCGCGCAGGCGCGGGTCGCGTGACAGCGCACTGCCCTGCTGGCGGTCGAGTACGTGCGCCAGCTCGTGGATCACAGTGGCCAGACCCAGACGCGCCGCGGGATCCAGCCATGGATCGGCTTGCGGCTCACGCCAGGCGTCGAGCAGCTTGCGGTCCAGCCGCAGCCGCGTGCCAAAGGTGCGGCCGGCTACGTGCCTGGGCAGGTCGTCGCGCCATTGCACCGCAAGGTCGGTTGGCAGCGATGCCGCCCATTGCGACGGCAGGCTGGCGCGGGCAGACGAGAGCAGCCTTTGCGCTGCCTCCAGGTCAACGGTTGTGGCAGTCGGCGTCGAAGCCGCCGCCAGCGCCGGGCAGCTTGCCCAGCAGAACGCAGCAAGCAGCCACAGGCCGGCGCGCAGGCACAGGCGCCGCGCCCGGCCCGAGGCGATCACAGCGCGAGGATGCGCCGTGCCAGGACCAGGTCGTCGGCCTGCGCCGCGTCGCGCGCGCGCAGTTCACGCAGTGCCGCTTCCAGTCGTGCACTGCGCAGCTGGCCATCGCTGGCGACGAAGGCCGCGGCGTCGTCGCGCGCGGCCAGCAGCACCTTGTCATCGCCCGAGGTGCTGCCCGAGGAGGCCGAGGAACCGGCCGAGGACGCACCTGCCGAGGTACCGGCGAAACTGCTGGCCAGCGCGGTGGCCGGCAGGACGAGCAAGGCGCAGACGAGGAGCGAACGGATCATGTGGGGCGGGCTTGGGCAGTTGCAATGCAACGGAAGCGCAAGATTACCCGCGCCGCGCTCAGGCGTCGAACAGCTTGCCCGGGTTGAGCAGCCCGTTCGGGTCGAACACGCGCTTGACCCCGCGCATCAACGCAATCTCCGCTGCCGCGCGGGTGCCTTCCAGGTAGGGCTTCTTGACCAGGCCGATACCGTGCTCGGCGGAAATGCTGCCGCCGAATTCGGCCAGCACCTGCGCCAGCAGCCTGGTCACTTCCTCGCAGGCGGCAATGAACTGCGCGTCGCCGTAGCCATCGGGCTTGAGCACGTTGATGTGCAGGTTGCCATCGCCGATGTGCCCGAACCACACCACCTCGAAATCCGGGTAGGCCTCGCCCAGCAGCGCCTGGGTGCGCTCCAGGAACGCCGGCATCGCCGAAATGCGCACCGAGACGTCGTTCTTGTACGGTTTGTAACGGGCCACGCTCTCGGTGATGCCCTCGCGCAGGCGCCACAGCTGCTGCGCCTGGGCCTGGCTCTGGCTGATCACGCCATCCAGCACCCAGCCCTGGGCCATGCAGTCCTCGAAGGCGGCCAGGGCCGCGGCCTCTTCGGCCTCGTCGCCAGCCGCGTACTCGGTGACCACGTAGAACGGGTAGACCTGCTCGAACGGCGCCTGCGCGCCATCGGCGAGCACGTGGCCGAGCGCGCGGTCGGTGAAGAACTCAAAGGCTTCCAGGCGCAGGCGCTGGCGGAACGCGGCAAACACCTGCATGAGCACTTCAAAGGAAGGCAGGGCCAGCAGCATGACGTTGGCCGGTGGCGGCGGGTCGGTCAGACGCAGCGTGGCTTCGACCACGATGCCGAGCGTGCCTTCCGAGCCGATCAGCAACTGGCGGAAGTCGTAGCCGCTGGAGTTCTTGATCAGGGCGCGGTTGCACTCCAGCACCTCGCCGCTGCCGGTCACCACCTTCAGCCCGGCGATCCATTCGCGCGTGTTGCCATAGCGGATCACGCGGATGCCGCCGGCATTGGTGGCGATGTTGCCGCCAATGGAACAGGAACCGCGCGCGGCGAAGTCCACCGGGTAGACCAGGCCGTGCTCGCGGGCTGCGTTGTGCACTGCTTCCAGCGCCATGCCGGCCTGCACGGTGAGCGTGCGGTCGACCGCGTTGAAGTCCAGCACCTGGTTCAGGCGCTCCAGGCTGACCACCAGCTCGCCGTTGGCCGCGACCGCGCCACCGGACAGGCCCGTGCGGCCGCCCGAAGGCACCAGTGCCACGCCTTCGGCATTGGCCCAGCGCACGATGGCCTGCACCTCTTCCACCGACGCCGGCAGCGCGATGGCCAGCGGCGCGGGCACCCAACGCCGGGTCCAGTCGCGGCCGTAGTACTCCAGGTCGGCCGGTTCGGTCTTCAGGCGCAGGCCGTGCACGGCACGTTCCAGCGAGGCAATGCGAGGGTCGGTCATGGGGCGGCAAGCAGGAGAAAGCGTGACAGCCTGCCAGTGTGCGGCGATGCCGTCCAGCCGCGCGCCGGCAATGCCTTCGATACAGCTGAAACCATTGCGCGCCAATGGCTTGCGCGTTGCCGCGGCGCACCAAAACGCACCGTGCTCTGGCATAGTGGCCGCCCGCCCCGCGCTATTGCTTGTTGCCATGTCGCCGAAGAAGACCTCGTTCCCGAAGCAGGACATCCGCGTGCTGTTGCTCGAAGGCCTGAGCCAGACCGCGGTGGACACTTTCCGCGCGGCCGGCTATTCGCAGATCGAAACCCACGCCAAGTCGCTGCCGGAAGACGAGTTGAAGGCGCGCATTGCCGAGGCGCACATCATCGGCATCCGTTCGCGGACCCAGCTCAGCGCCGAGGTCCTGGCCGAGGCCAAGCGTTTGATCGCGATCGGCTGCTTCTGCATCGGCACCAACCAGGTCGACCTGGACGCCGCCGAACTGGCCGGCATTCCGGTGTTCAACGCGCCCTACTCCAATACCCGCAGCGTGGCCGAGCTGGTGATCGCCGAGGCGATCCTGCTGCTGCGCGGCATTCCGCAGAAGAATGCCGAATGCCACCGCGGTGGCTGGTCGAAGTCGGCCGCCGGCAGCCATGAAACCCGGGGCAAGGTGCTGGGCATCATCGGCTACGGGCATATCGGCACCCAGGTCGGCGTGCTGGCCGAGGCGCTGGGCATGCAGGTGCTGTTCCACGACATCGAGGCCAAGCTCTCGCTCGGCAATGCGCGTGCGGCCACCGACCTGGACGAACTGCTGGCGCAGTCGGACGTGGTGACCCTGCACGTGCCGGAGACGGCCTCGACGAAGAACATGTTCGGCGCCGCGCAGATCGCGAAGATGAAGCGCGGCGCGCACCTGATCAACGCTTCGCGCGGCACGGTGATCGACATCGACGCGCTGGACACGGCACTGCGCGAGGGCCAGATCGGCGGCGCGGCGGTGGACGTGTTCCCGGTCGAGCCAAAGGGCAATGGCGAGGCGTTCGTGTCGCCGCTGACCGCGCATGACAATGTGATCCTGACCCCGCACGTGGGCGGCAGCACGCTGGAGGCGCAGGACAACATCGGCATCGAGGTGGCGGCCAAGCTGGTGCGCTACAGCGACAACGGCAGCACGCTGTCGGCAGTGAATTTCCCCGAGGTCACGCTGCCGGAGCATGCCGACAGCCTGCGCCTGCTGCACATCCACCGCAATGTGCCGGGCGTGCTGTCGCAGATCAACGAGCTGTTTTCGCGGCACAACGTCAATATCGATGGCCAGTTCCTGCGCACCGATGCGAAGGTGGGCTATGTGGTGATCGACATCAGTGCTGACGAGGTGCAGGCGGCGCAGATCAAGGATGAGCTTGCCAGGATTCCGGGGACGTTGCGGACGCGGATTCTGTATTGAGGGATTGCGTCGCAAGGGTCACTGTAGGAGCGGCTTCAGCCGCGACCGCGATCTGCCAGATCACGACTCCGTTTGGTTCGAGGCTGAAGCCCCTCCTACAGACCCCAAGATTTCCCAGATGTCCCAGATTCCCCCGACACCCAGCGGTACGTGAGCCAGCCCTACCGCCCCAGCCACTTGCCCGCCATGCGCCGCATCGATTCGTCGGCCTGCGGGTCGGCCGACAACTCGCGTACCGGCCGCCACGCCAACGCCAGCGATTCCTCGCTGACGACGAACGCCTCCACCGCCCCGGCACGCACCACATAGCGGGCGTCGTAATGCCAGTGACCCGGCACCTCGCCGCGTTCGGGAATCCAGTGCCGGTCCAGGTCGAACAGCTCGTCGCTGTCCAGGGTCAGCCCCGGCAGCCCGGACTCCTCCTCGGCCTCCTTCAACGCCACCGCCGCCAGGTCGCGCTCGCCGTCGGCATGGCCGCCGAGCTGCAACCAGCGCTGCAGCTTGCGGTGGTGGGTCAGCAGCACGCGCTCGCCATCGCCGCTGACCAGCCAGGCTGAACTGGTGAAGTGCCCGGCCAGGCGCTGGCGCACGAAGGGATTGGCCGCCTCGTCCAGCAAGGCGAGGAACTGCGCGGCGACTGCGGCCTCCTCGGGCCAGCGCCGGGCATAGGCATGGAATTGCTCGTGCAGGGTCGGGATCTGGGCCGTCGTCATGTCCACTTCGGGAGCAAAAAGATTCGGCATTATCGCCGGGCCATGTTGCACTGCGC
The DNA here is from genome assembly GCA_035629025.1 of Stenotrophomonas sp. Taxonomy (GTDB): domain Bacteria; phylum Pseudomonadota; class Gammaproteobacteria; order Xanthomonadales; family Xanthomonadaceae; genus Stenotrophomonas_A. The sequence continues at coordinate 19,117 of DASPIU010000006.1, read as the reverse complement.
TTGTGGTCCGGCTTCAGCTTTGGCTAAGGTACCGCCCACCTTCCGGCTTTCTCCGGAACCCCCACGGCCCAGACGGGCACGGCCAGCCGGCCGCGCCCCGCCCACCTTTTTTCGGGAAGCACGCGCATGCTGAAGTCATTGTTGAGGGTCAAACCGGTCGAGCCCGCCGGCCACGTGGACGCCGGCGAGCCGTTTGAAGGCAGCCTGGAGGGCGAAGCCACCCTCAAGCGCACCCTCACCGCCAAGCACCTGGTGATGCTCGGCATCGGCGCGGTCATCGGCGCGGGCATCTTCGTGATGACCGGCCAGGCCGCCGCCAACCACGCCGGCCCGGCGGTGGTGCTGTCGTTCGTGATCGCCGGCTTTGCCTGCGCGCTGGCCGGCCTGTGCTACGCCGAGTTCGCGGCGATGATGCCGGTCTCCGGCAGCGCCTATTCGTACTCCTACGCCACGCTGGGCGAAGGCATGGCCTGGTTCATCGGCTGGTGCCTGGTGCTTGAATACCTGTTCGCCGGCTCCAGCGTCGCGGTCGGCTGGTCGGCCTATCTGGTGAGTTTCATCACCACCACACTGGGCCTGCCCTTCCCCGCCGAGCTGGCCAATGCGCCACTGGACTGGACCGGCCACGCCTTCGTGGCCTCCGGCGCGATCATCAACCTGCCGGCGGTGCTGATCGTCGCGGCGGTGAGTGCGCTGTGCTACGTCGGCATCACCCAGTCGGCCTTCGTCAACGCGATTGTCGTGGCGATCAAGGTGGTGGTGATCTGCCTGTTCGTGGGCTTCGCCTGGTCCTATGTGAACCCGGCCAACTGGCATCCCTTCATTCCCGAAAACACCGCGCCGGGCGTGTTCGGCTGGAGCGGCGTGTTCCGCGCCGCGTCGATCGTGTTCTTCGCCTACATCGGTTTCGATGCGGTCTCGACCTCGGCCGGCGAAACCAAGGACCCGCAGCGCAACATGCCGATCGGCATTCTCGGTTCGCTGGCGGTGTGCACGATCATCTACATCATCGTCTGCGCGGTGCTGACCGGGCTGATGCCCTACACCCAGCTGGGCACCGCCAAGCCGGTGGCCACCGCACTGGAAAGCATTCCGCAACTGGCCTGGCTGAAGACCGCAGTGGAAATCGGCGCCATCGCCGGCCTGTCCTCGGTCGTGCTGGTGATGCTGATGGCGCAGCCGCGCATCTTCTACACCATGTCGCGCGACGGCCTGCTGCCGCCGCTGCTGGGCCGCGTGCACAAGCGCTACCACACCCCGTACGTGGGCACGATCATCGTCGGCGTCGTCGCCGCGGCGCTGGCCGGGCTGATCCCGCTGAAGGTGCTGGGCGAGCTGGTGTCGATGGGCACGCTGCTGGCCTTTGCCACCGTCTGCGTCGGCGTGCTGGTGCTGCGCTATACGCGCCCGGAGATCGCGCGCCCGTTCCGCGTGCCGATGGTGTGGCTGGTCTGCCCGCTGGGCGCGCTGGCCTGTGTCGGCCTGTTCCTGCAGGCGTTCCAGGAGCACTGGAAGGTGTTCGTGGGCTGGACCGTGATCGGCCTGTGCATCTACTTTTTCTACGGCATGCGCCACAGTCGCCTGGCGCAGAAGGCCTGAGCCCACCGAAGCCGGCGCCAGCGCCGGCTTCTCCTTATCGCCGCCCCCACCGGATACATCTTCAATGCTCAAGCAACTCTGGGCCACCAAGCATCCCCACGCCAGCCATGCCGACGCCGGCGGCCTGGGCCTGACCCGCGCGCTCGGCCCGTGGGGGCTGACCGCGCTGGGCATCGGCGCGGTCATCGGCGGCGGCATCTTCGTCATCACCGGCACCGCGGCGGCCAACCATGCCGGTCCGGCGATCATGCTCTCGTTCCTGCTGGCCGCCATCTGCTGCGCGTTCTGCGCACTGGCCTATGCCGAATTCGCGGCGATGGTCCCGGTGTCGGGCAGTGCCTACACCTACACCTACGCCACCTTTGGCGAGCTGGCGGCGTGGTTCATCGGCTGGATGCTGGTGCTGGAGTATGGCGTGTCCGCCTCGGCGGTGGCGGTGAGCTGGACCGGGTATTTCCTCAGCCTGCTTGAACACTTCCACATCACCCTGCCCGCGGCGCTGACCAACGCACCGCTGGACGCGCAGCTGCGCCCCACCGGCGCCATCGCCAACCTGCCGGCGGCCGGCATCACCCTGCTGCTGACCTGGCTGTGCTATGTCGGCATCCGGAAGTCCTCGGCGATGAACATGGCGATGGTGCTGCTCAAGAGCGGGCTGATCGTGCTGGTGATCGTGGTTGGCTGGAAGTACGTGGACCCGGCCAACTGGCAGCCGTTCATTCCGCCGAACGAGGGCCCGGGCAAGTTCGGCTGGGAAGGCGTGCTGCGTGGCGCCTCGATGGTGTTCTTCGCCTACATCGGCTTCGAGGCGGTGTCGGTGGCGGCGCAGGAATCGCACCGGCCGCAGCGTGACATGCCGATCGGCATGCTGCTGTCGCTGGTGATCTGCACGGTGCTGTACATCGCCATGGCCGCGGTGATGACCGGGCTGGTGCCATATACCGCGCTGGGCACCGACGAGCCGGTGGTGACCGCGGTGGCGGCGCATCCGCAGCTGGGCTGGCTGCGCGTGGTGGTCGAGGTCGGCGCGCTGATCGGGCTGTCGTCGGTGGTGCTGGTGATGATCATCGGCCAGCCGCGCATCTTCATGATCATGGCCCGCGACGGCCTGCTGCCGGAAGTGTTCACCCGCATCCATCCCAAGTACCGCACCCCGCACATCAATACCGTGATCACCGGCCTGGGCATCGCGCTGCTGGCGGCGCTGTTCCCGCTGGACGTGCTGGGCGAGCTGACTTCGATGGGCACGCTGATCGCCTTTGCCGCGGTCTGCGCCGGGGTGCTGATCCTGCGCCGCACCCAGCCCGACCTGCCGCGCCCGTTCCGGATGCCGGCGGCCTGGCTGATCTGCACCCTGGGCGTGCTCAGCTGCCTGTTGCTGCTGTCGGCGATGACCGCGCACAACTGGATGCTGATGGCGCTGTGGACGCTGGGCGGGCTGGCGATCTATTTCGCCTACGGCTTCCGCCACAGCCGACTGCGTTGAGGCAGGCGCGCGGGGGCCGGGGATGCGCTTTCCCTTTCCCTCGCAGCCTCTAGAATGCAGGCCATGACCCAGACTTCCGTCCCCTACAGCACCGCGCGCCTGCACCAGCTGGCGCAGCTGCTGATCGGCAACATCCGCGAGCTGGCCCAGGCCGGCTGGACCCCGGCCACCAGCAGCAACTTCTCGCACCGCCTGGACGAGCAGCACGCGGCCATCACCGTATCCGGCCGCGACAAGGGCCGCCTGGTCGAAGACGACATCATGGTGGTCGACTTCGACGGCCAGCCGGTCGGCCGCCAGCTGCGGCCCTCGGCCGAAACCCTGCTGCACACCCAGCTGTACCGGCGCTACCCGGAAATCGGCTGCGTGCTGCATACCCATTCGCCGGTGCAGACGATTGCCTCGCGCCTGTACGCCGGCCAGGGCCACATCCGCCTGGAAGGCTACGAGCTGCTCAAGGCGTTTGAAGGCAACAGCACCCACGAGATGGCCATCGAGGTCCCGGTGTTCGCCAACACCCAGGACATGAACGTGCTCGCCGCGCAGGTCGATGCGCTGCTGGACAAACAGTGCATGTGGGGGTATCTCATCGACGGACACGGGCTTTACGCCTGGGGCCGCAACATGGCCGAAGCACGCCGCCACCTGGAGGCGTTCGAGTTTCTGTTCCACTGCGAACTGGAACTGCGCAAGTTGCGCGCCTGACCTTCCCTCCCCGCCCTAGCCACGCCGCCATGAGCAGACTCCGCATCTACCCCGACACCGCCCCCGACGCCCCGAGCTTCGACAGCCAGGACGGCGCGCAGATCGCCGTCGAGCTGCAGAAGATCGGCGTGACCTTCGAGCGCTGGCAGGCCAACCAGCCGATCAGCCCCGGCGCGGCGCCCGAGCAGGTCATGGAAGCCTATCGCGCCGATATCGACCGCCTGGTCGCCGAGCGCGGCTTCAAGACCGTGGACGTGGTCTCCATTGCCCCGGACAACCCCAAGCGCGAGGAAATGCGCGCCAAGTTCCTCGACGAGCACTTTCACAAGGAAGATGAAGTGCGCTTTTTCGTCGCCGGCTCGGGCTTGTTCACCCTGCACGTGGACGGCAAGGTCTACGAGATCGAATGCGTGAAGGACGACCTGATCGCCGTGCCTGACGGCACGCTGCACTGGTTCGACATGGGCGAAGAGCCGCACTTCGTCGCCATTCGCTTCTTCACCGAGCCGGACGGCTGGGTGGGCCACTTCACCGGTACCGACATTGCACGACAGTTCCCCCGCTACCAACCCGAGAGAAAGGCGAGCTGACGATGACCCAACCGCAGGCGATCCTCACTGATATCGAAGGCACCACCAGCAGCATCTCCTTCGTCAAGGACGTGCTGTTCCCGTATGCGCGCCGCGAGCTGCCAAAGTTCGTGCGCGAGCACGGCGGCCACCCGCAGGTGCGGCACTGGCTGAACCAGGTCGCCGACGAGATTGGCGAAGAGGCCGACGACGACGTGCTGGTGGCCACGCTGCAGCGCTGGATCGACGAGGACCGCAAGACCATCGCGCTGAAGGCGCTGGAAGGGATGATCTGGGAGGCCGGCTACCGCGATGCCGACTTCACCGCACACATCTATCCCGACGCCGAGCGCCTGCTGCGCACCTGGCACCAGGCCGGGATTCCGCTGTACGTGTATTCCTCCGGCTCGGTGCCGGCGCAGAAGCTGTTCTTCGCACACAGCGACGCGGGCGACCTCACCGGGCTGATTTCCGGCTGGTTCGATACGCAGATCGGCCCCAAGCGCGAGAGCAACAGCTACCGCCGCATTGCCGAGAGCATCGGCCTGCCCGCACCGCAGATCCTGTTCCTGTCCGACGTGGTCGAAGAACTCGATGCTGCCGGCCGCGCCGGCATGCGCACCGCGCTGCTGGACCGCCTTGCCGACTATCCGACCCCACGCAGCGGATTGGAAGTGGGCAAGCACCAGCGCGTGGAGACGTTCGACCAGATCCAGTTTGCCGGCTGACCTTGCAGGCCGGCGCCAGCAGGCGCCGGCTGCCACCCTGGCCGCACCGCATGCGCCTGCGTTTTTCGCCCTTGTCCCTTCCGCTGCCACGCCTGCTGTTCGCCCTGCTCGCGTTGCTGCCGGCCACGCTGCTGACCGGCGCGGCGACCGCGCCCACCCAGGCGCAAAGCGCCGCTGAAGCCGAGGCCGCGCCGCCCGACCCGCTGGACCAGGCGCAGCTTTCGCAGGCGCTGGGCGCACTGCGCCCGCAGCGGACCGGGATCCGTGACTTGTATGTGCTGGGTTTCGCCGGCGACGCCAGTGACCCGGTGTTCCGCAACGAGGTGCTGTACCTGCGGCAGATGTTCAGCCGCCGCTTCGACAGTGCCGGCCACGCCCTGGCTTTGGTCAACGCCCCGGACAATCTCGGCGCCAGCCGTTACGCGCCGATGGCGACCTACGACAACCTCTACGACGGCCTGGCGCGCATTGGCGCGTTGATGGATCGCGAGCAGGACATCCTGCTGCTGTTCGTTTCCACCCATGGCACCGAGGATCACGCGCTGTATGTGGACGCCGGCCCGGATGGCTACGACTACATCAGTCCCGAAGACCTGCGCCAGGCGCTGGACGACGCCGGCATCCGCCATCGCGTCATCGTGCTGTCGGCGTGCTATTCCGGCGGCTTCATTCCGCGCCTGCGTTCGGCGGACAGCCTGGTCATCACCGCCGCGCGCGCCGACCGCCCGTCCTTCGGCTGCGGCAATACTTCCAACGCCACGTATTTCGGCCAGGCCTGGCTGGTGGACGCGATGAACCAGACCGACGATTTTGTCGAAGCCTATCGCCTGGCCAGCGCCGCCATCACCGAGCGCGAACGTGACGAGGGCGAGCTGCCCTCGCTGCCGCAACTGTCGCAGGGCCGCCGCATTGGCGCGACCCTGGCCCAGTGGCGTGCCGGTTTGCATCTGGGGGAGGCGGTGCCCTATCCCTATCCGCCGGTGGCCACCGACGCGGCGGTGGCACCAGGTCGTTCCCGATGATCAGGGATCGCCGCCGGAGCTGCGGGGCCGCCGATTGAACTTGCCAGCTGCGTTGGCACGTAGAACGCACCGATCCCCGGAATGAAATCCTGCGGGTTCGCGCCAACGAGGTTGGTCAACACGATGATGGCCAACCGCTCGTCGGGATACACGATGAATGCAGCGCGGGCACCCCCCATGCCTGCCACTTGTCGTTGCGCAGCGCCTGCCAACACCGGCCAGCCCGCCGCCCAGCTTCCATCGGCCCCGCTGTTCAATTTTTCCGGGGTCCACATATTGCGGACACTGGCCTTGCTGATCAGTTGGCCAGTGGTCAGCGCGACCATCCAGTGCGCGAGCTCATCGGCCGTGGTCTGGATTCCACCGCCAGCCCACAGGCCGCGAGGCATGTCATAGAACCAGTGCGACAGTCGCTCCTCGGCGCCCGGCGCGTCGGTTTTTCGCGGAAAATAGCTGTACATGGTGGTGGCGTTGGCAAGCAGATCATAACTGTCGCCGAACGTGGACAAGGGCATGCCGGCTACCGCGAATTGACGCGTCGCAACGTATTCTTCGTAGGGCATGCCCGCTCGCTTTTCTATGATCCGCGCCAATAATCCATAGTTGGTCTGGTTGTAGGCGAACCGGTCGCCGACGGGCGCATCCATGGGAAGCGCCTTGACTGCCTTCCATGCGTCCTGCTCGGAACCTCCGCCCACCAGCCCTTGTTGATCGAGGATATCGGGCAGACCTGACGTGTGCGCCAGAAGTTGGCGAACACGAATGCCTTGCCACGCCTTCGGCAGCTCATCCAGATAGCGCGAGATGGGTGCATCGACATCGACAAGCCTGGCTTCGGCCAGTTGCATCATGGCCACGCCGGTGAAGGACTTGCTCGCGGAATTGATGGGGAACAGGGTCGCCCTTGTGACCGGCACGTGGTTCTCCACGTTTGCCCAGCCATAGCACTCGGACAACACGACCCGATCGTCCTTGACGACCGCAATCTGCAAGCCCGGTATGCGCTTTTCCTCCATCGTTTTCTGCACGAACTGCCTGACCAGCTCGTTCGCCTGGTCCAATGCATCCGCAGCGGCGCCTACGCCAGGAAGCGACAACAGGACGGCTGCGATCGCGGTGACACCCCATTTCCCCAGCAACATGCGTCTTCCCCCAGGCGAATCCGCCATGACGTGATGATCAACAGCCCCTGACCCGCGGCGCGTGCGCGGCGGGTCTGAGAGTGAGATGCATCGAGCAGCCCCAGGGTTTAAACAGGTCGCTGGACCGCGCCACGCCCTCCGATGCGAGGGATTCGCATTTCTCCATCGCCAGCCGGCGATCACTAGAATGCCCCTCGCCGCAGCCAGCCATCGCCAGCCGCAGCCGATCCCCGCTCGCCAGCCAACGCTCGCCAGCCAGGATCACGACAGACGCCTCCCTCGCGGAGGCGTTTTGTTTTGCCCGATCAGCGCGTCACTTCCGCCAGCCGGTAGCGCGTCCGCGCGGTCACTTGCCGATCCGGCAACGCGGCGCGCACCTCCACCTCGTGCTCGCCCAAGGCCAGGTCCGTCGGCAAGGCCCCGCGCCACAGATGCGTCGACGCTGTGGCCTCCGGCGAACGATCATCGCCGCGCAAGGCCTCGGCCAGATCGTCGCGCGCGTTCTCCACCGTCACCCGCGGATCCGGCGCCAGCACCCGCTTCATCGGCTTCCACTCGCCTCCATCCACGCGAAATTCCACCTGCGTGTCCGCCTGCCCCATGAACACATTCGCGTACACGCCCCAGGCCGGATAAGCACCCTTGCGCAAGACTTTCGGCGCATGCAGGTACAACTGCGCATCGTCGGGATCACGCGCAGCGTGATAGTCCAGCGTGTAGCCGCCATCGCGGCTCACATTGAGCACCGCGTAACCATTCGGCGTGCCGTCCGACATCGTCGCGTCCGGCACGCCCGCGGCATCCTTCACCCCGGACCAGAACGCGCCACAGGCGGCGCCCACGTTGTACTCGTGCAATGGCGTGGCACCCGCCCAGCCCTCCGCGGCGCCGTGGTAATAGTGACGCTGGGTGTGACTGTGGCCGCTCAGCACCAGCACGTGCGGAAATTCGCGCAACAGGCCGAACAGGCGCGCGCGATCGGCGTGACGGAAGGTCTCGCGGCCCGGCTCGGCATCGAACAGCGGGATATGCATGCCCAGCACCAGCAGGCGATCGCGCGGCAGCGTGCGCAGGTAGTTCTCCAGGAAGGTGAACTGGTCCGCGCGCAGGCCGCCGATGTAACCCGGCTTGCTGCCGGGCTGGAACACCACATCGTCCAGGAACACGAAGCTGGCGCCCTGCTCGTTCACCGCATAGGTGTCCGGCCCGTACACCGCACGCCAGCCGCTCAGCGAGGCGGCATCGTCGGCGGCATCGAAGTTGAGATCGTGATTGCCCGGCACATGGAACCACGGCACCTGCAGCTGCGTGGTGACGCGATTCAAGGCCGGATACAGGCTGAGGTCGTCAGCCACCAGATCTCCCAGCGTGGTGCCCAGGCGTGCGCGGGTCTTGCCTCGCAGCGGCTCGACGATGTCCTTGGCGTAGTACCCGACATCGGTGAGGTTCGCGGTCTGCGAATCGGAAAACACCAGCATCTGGAAACCGTCAGGCGCCGCGGGCTCGGCGCGCTGCAAGGCGAAGTCCCAATGCTGCGTGTCGCCGGACGTGGGCGCGGCGCCCGGATACTTCAGCGCCGGGCCACCTTGCGGCGCGTACAGCCGCCAGAACGCCGGCAGCCCATCGGCGGCCGCGGCGAAGCGATAGCCCTCCGGCTTGATGACGAAGGCGATCTGCCCGTCTCGCAGGGGCAACTGGTAGCGGCCCTGGGCATCGGTGTTGACGATGACCTCGCCGTTGGAAACCTGCACACCCGCGACGCCCGGCTCGCTCCCATCACGCCCGGCGCGGCCGTCGCGATCCTCGTACACGATGCCGCTGACGTTGACTTGCGCAGCCTGCGCGCTGCCCCAGCACAGCAACGCGGCCAGCCCGATGCCCGCAACCCGAAGATTCATGCGCATTCCCGGCGAAAACAGGCCGCGATTGTAGCGCCGCGGCGATGACAGTCCGAGGGCGTGGCGCCCGGCGCCGACCCAGCGCGTCAGCGGTGTCGCGCTTCGAGCACAGCGAGCACGTCGGCCAGGCCCAGCCCACGCGCGCGCAGCAGCACCAGCAGGTGATAGAGCAGGTCCGCCGACTCGCCCAGCAGCTCCTGCTCGCCCTGGGCCACAGCGGCCAGCGCGGTCTCCACCCCCTCCTCGCCCACCTTCTGCGCGATGCGCCGCGTGCCTTTCTCGAACAGGTCCGTGGTGTAGCTGCCCGCCGGACGCTCACGTTCGCGCGTGGCCACCAGCGCATCGAGGCTGCCGAGGAAGTTGGCCGGCGCCTGCGCGAAACAGCTGTCGCGGCCAAGATGGCAGGTCGGGCCGCGCGGGTGGGCCAGGATCAGCAAGGTGTCGGCGTCGCAGTCCTGGTCGATGGCCACCACCTCCAGGAAGTGACCCGAGCTCTCGCCCTTGGTCCACAGTCGCTGCTTGCTGCGGCTGTAGAACGTCACCCGGCCACTGGCGCGGGTGGCGGCCAGCGCTTCGGCATTCATGTAGCCGAGCATCAGCACACGCAGGTTGGCCGCGTCCTGGACGATGACCGGCAGCAGTCCGTCGCCCTTGCCCCAGTCCAGCGTGTCGGCGGGTTCATTGGCCATCGCGCACCTCGATCTGCTGTTGCCGCAGGTATTGCTTGAGTTCGGGAATGGCGATCGTGCCGGAGTGGAAGACACTGGCGGCCAGGGCCCCATCGACGTCGGCCTGCTCGAAGACGGCGGCAAAATGCGCCATCTCGCCGGCGCCTCCCGAAGCCACCAGCGGCACCCGGCAGCGCGCGCGGGCCTGCTGCAGCTGCTCCACGTCGTAGCCACGGCGCACGCCGTCGCTGTCCATGCAGTTGAGGACGATCTCGCCGGCGCCCAGGCGCTGCACTTCGTCGATCCAGTCCAGCGTGCGCATCGGCAGCGCCTGGGTCTTGTCCGGGTCGCCGGTGTAGCGGCGCACACGCCACTGTCCGTCGGCATCGCGCACCGAGTCGATGCCGATCACCACGCACTGCTCGCCAAAGGCATCGGCCAGTTCGCTGATCAGCTGCGGCCGCCCCAGCGCCGGGGAATTGATCGAGATCTTGTCCGCGCCGGCATGCAGCACCGCGCGCGCGGTCTCCACATCGCCGATGCCGCCGGCCACGCAGAACGGGATGTCGATCAGCCGCGCCACGCGTTCGACCCAGCGGTAATCCACCGAGCGGCCCTGCGGGCTGGCGCCGATGTCATAGAACACCAGTTCGTCGGCGCCCTGGTCGCGGTAGCGCAGCGCCAGTTCGACGATATCGCCCATGTCGACATGGTCGCGAAAGCGCACGCCCTTGACCACGCGGCCATCGCGCACGTCCAGGCAGGGAATGATGCGCCGGCTCAGCATGCCAGTGCCTCGGCCAGGGTCAGCCGGCCTTCGAGCAGCGCCTTGCCGAGCACCACGCCGGCACAGCCCGCCGCACGTGCGGCGGCGACATCGGCCACATCGCGCACACCGCCAGAGACCTGTACCTGCAACTGCGGCACCCACTGCCGCAGCTGCGCATAGAGCTCCAGGTTGGGGCCGGCGAGCATGCCGTCGCGGGCAATGTCGGTGCACAGCAGGTGGCGCAGGCCGGCGTCGGCATAGCGCCGGGCCAGCACGTCGAGTTCCTCGCCAGCGGTATCGGTCCAGCCCTGCACCGGCAGGCGCCAGCGCCCTTCCTCGTCCTGGCGCGTATCCAAGGCGACGGTGAGGCGTTCGGGGCCGAATTCGTGCAGCCAGGCGATGACCCTGTCGCTCTGCCGCACCGCCAGCGAACCGATCACCACGCGCGCGGCGCCGGCGTCGAAGATGCGCAGCAGGTCATCACGCGAACGCACGCCGCCGCCGGTCTGCACCTGCAAGCCGGCATCGGCGATGGCGCGCAGCAGCGGTGCCAGGGTGTAGCCACCGGCGCGGGCGGCATCAAGGTCCACCAGGTGCATCCACTGCGCGCCGGCGGCGCGGAAAGCCTGCGCGCGCGGCAGCGGGTCATCGCCATAGGTGGTCTGCCGCGCGTAGTCGCCTTGCAGCAGGCGCACGACGCGGCCCTCACGGATGTCCAGCGCCGGGTAAACGGTGAAACTCATGCGGGAATCTCGAGGAAGTTGCGCAGGATGCGCGCGCCGGTATCGGCCGAGCGCTCCGGGTGGAACTGCGCGCCAGCATGGCGCCCGTGCTGCACGACGGCGGTGAACAGGCCGCCGTGGTCGCAGGCGGCCACGGTGTCCGGGGTCACGGGCGCGGCATAGCCATGCACGAAATAGGCGTAGGGATGCGGCGGCAGGCCGGCCAACAGCGCGCTGTCGCGCAAGGGCAGCAGCCGGTTCCAGCCCATGTGCGGGACGCGGATGCCCAGCGCCGGGTGCAGCCGGCGCACGATGCCGGGCAGCAGGCCCAGGCATGGCACATCGCCCTCTTCCGAGCGCTCGTACAGCAGCTGCATGCCCAGGCAGATGCCGAGCAGCGGCACCTGCAGCTGCCGCAGCGGCTCGACCAGGCCCTGCGCATGCAGGCGGCGCATGGCCTCAGGTGCGGCACCAACGCCGGGCAGGATCACCCTTGCCGCGCCTTCCAGGCCTGCGGCATCGCGCACCAGCCGCGGGCGCACGCCCAGGCGTTCCAGCGCATAGGTCACCGAGCCGAGGTTGGCGCCACCGGCATCGATCAGCGCGACCTCGCTCACAGCGCCCCCTTGGTCGAAGGCAGCGCCGTGCCTTCGCGGCGGATGGCCTGACGCAGCGCGCGTGCCAGGGCCTTGAAGCAGGCTTCCACCTGGTGGTGGTCGTTGTCGCCGCGCACGCTCAGGTGCAGGTTCAGGCCGGCCGCGTCGCACAGGGACCGGAAGAAGTGCGGGACCAGTTCGGTCGGCATGTCGCCGACGCGATCGCGGCGGAACTGGCCTTCAAACACGAAGTACGGGCGCCCGCTGAAATCCAGCGCGGCGCTGGCCAGGGTTTCGTCCATCGGCAGGGTGAAGCCGTAGCGGCCGATGCCGCGCTTGTCGCCGAGGGCTTCGCGCAGCGCCTGGCCCAGCGCCAGGCCGGTGTCCTCGATGGTGTGGTGCTCGTCGATGTGCAGGTCACCCTCGGCGCGGATGTCCAGGGCAAAGCCGCCGTGCTTGCCGATCTGTTCGAGCATGTGGTCGAAGAACGGCAGGCCGGTGGCCGTGTGCGGCTCGGCAACGCGGTCCAGGTCGAGCTCCACGCGGATCCGCGTTTCCCGGGTATTGCGCTGGACCAGGGCACGCCGCGGTGCGTCGGCCAGTTCGTGGGCGATGCCCGCCCAGTCCCACTCGCCGCCAAACTGCGCGGTGCGCAGCTGGAAACCGCGGATGCGCAGGTTGTCGGCGAACTGGATGTCGGTCTGGCGGTCGCCGACCATTGCCGAGCGCGCCCAGTCGATGTTGCGGTCCTGCAGGTAGGGCAGCATCAGGCCGATGCCCGGCTTGCGCGTGGGCGCGTTGTCCTGCGGCCAGCTTCGGTCCACCAGCACGTCGCGAAAGACGATGCCCTGGCTGGCGAAGACCTGCAGCATCAGGTTGTTGGGGCCATCGAAGGCCGCCTGCGGATAGGCCTCGCTGCCGAGCCCGTCCTGGTTGGTGACGATGACGAACTCGTAGCCGGCATCACGCAGTTTCAGCAGCGCGGGGATCACGCCCTGCACGAAGCGCAGCTTGTCGTAGCTGTCGATCTGGAAATCGGCCGGCTCCTCGATCAGGGTGCCGTCGCGGTCCACGAACAGGATCGGCTTCATGCAGCGCGCTCCCGGCGTGCGTCCAACGCCGTCAGTACCCGGTCGTTCTGTTCCGGCGTGCCGATGCTGATGCGCAACGCATCGTCCAGCTGCGGCGCGCCGCGCTGATCGCGCACCACCATGCCGGCCGCGAGCAGGCGCTGCCACGCCGTGTCGGCGTCGGCAAAGCGCACCAGCAGGAAATTGCCTTGCGAAGGATAGACGCGGCGCACGCCGGGCACGATCGCCAGGGCGGCCTGCAGGCGGCTGCGCTCGCGCCGCACCTCGGCCACGCGCTCGGCGGTGCGTGCCAGCGCGGCCGGTGCCAGCGCCTGCAAGGCCAACTCCGCGCACGGCTGCGGCACCGGGTACGGAGCCTGCACCGTGCGCAGCGCGGCAATCAGTTCCGGCGCGGCGATCACGCAGCCGATGCGCGCGGCGGCCAGGGCATGCGCCTTGGACAGCGTACGCAATACCGCCAGGTTGTCGTGGTGGCGCAGCAGGCCGACTGCCGAGGGCAGCTCGGAGAATTCGGCATAGGCTTCGTCCACCACCACCAGCGCCTGTCCGCGCAATGCCGTGGCCACGCGCTCGATCTGATCGAGCGCGACGGTGGAGCCAGCCGGATTCGAGGGCGAGCACAGGAATACCAATCGCGCCTGCACCTGCAGAGCGGTGTCGATGATCGCCTGGATATCGGCCTGCAAGCCATCGCCTCCATCGCGCAGAGGCACTTCGCGCAGCGGCGCCCCTTGCAGACGTGCGCTGACCGCGTACATGCCGAACACCGGCGGCGTGACCACCACTGCATCCACCCCGGGACGGCACAGGGCACGTACCAGCAAGTCGATGGCCTCATCACTGCCGCGGCCAATCAGCAGCTGTTCCGGCGCGCAGCCGTACAGCGTCGCGAGGGCCTCGCGCAGGGGCTGCGGCTGCGGTGCCGGATAGCGCCGGCACGTGGCCGCGCTATCGGCGGTATTGGCCCAGGGCAGCTCGTTGGCATTGAGCCAGACATCGCCATCAACCTTGGCGCTGCGCGCCGAGCTGTAACCGGCAAAGCCGCGCAGGTCCGGACGCAGCAGATCGAGCACCGACCCGCTCATGCCGCCTGCTCCATGCGCAACGCCACCGCGTTGGCATGTGCATCCAGGCCTTCGGCGCGCGCCAGGCGCAGCGCGCAATCGCCAATCGCGGCGATGCCGGCTCGGCTGGCGCTCTGCACGCTGACCCAGTTCTGGAAACTGGCCACGCTGACACCGCTGTAGGCGCGCGCCGCACCACTGGTCGGCAGCACGTGGTTGGTGCCGCTGCAATAGTCGCCCAGCGCCTCAGGCGTGTAGTCGCCCAGGAATACGGAGCCAGCCGCCTCGACCTGTTGCAGCCAGGCACGCGGCTGGCGCAGGGCCAGGATCAGGTGCTCGGGCGCATAGCGGTTGCTGATGGCGAACGCGTCGGCCAGGTCATCGACCAGGATCAGCCGCGACTGCGCCAACGCGCGCGTGGCAATCTGCGCGCGCGGCAGTTGCGGCAGCTGCCGCGCCAGCTCCTGCTGCACGGCTTCGATCATCGCCGCGCTGTCGGACAACAGCAGCACCTGCGAATCGGGGCCATGCTCGGCCTGGGACAGCAAATCGGCGGCGACGAAGGCGGCATTGGCGCCAGCATCGGCAATCACCAGCACTTCCGAGGGACCGGCTGGCATGTCGATGGCCGCCGCGCCGGACTGCGCCACCTGCTGCTTGGCCTCGGTGACGAAACTGTTGCCCGGGCCAAAGAGCTTGTCGCACTTGGGCACGCTGGCGCTGCCGAAGGCCATCGCGGCAATGGCCTGCGCGCCGCCGAGCTTGAACACGCGGCGCACGCCGGTGAGTTGCGCGGCGACCAGCACGGCCGGATCGGCGCTGCCATCGGCGCGCGGCGGCGTGCACAGCACCACTTCGCGACAACCGGCCAGGCGCGCCGGGACGCCGAGCATCAGCGCGGTGGAAGGCAACGGCGCCGAACCGGCCGGCACGTACAGGCCGACGCGACCAATCGGCCGCACCACTTTTTCGCAGACCACGCCGGGCGCGGTCTCGACCGCGTAATCGCTGGCCATGCCGGCGCGGTGGAACAGCTCGATACGCTGCGCCGCTTCGGCCATGGCCTGGCGCAGCGCCGGATCGATGCTGGCCTGGGCGGCGGCGAACTCGGCCGCGCTGACTTCGAGATCGGACAACTGCACGCGGTCCAGGCGCGCGGTGATTTCGCGCAAGGCGTCGTCTCCGCCACTACGCACCTGTTCGATGAGATCGGTGACGGTCTGCCGTGTCTGCGCGGCGACGATCTGCGTGGGCCGGGTCAGCGCCTGCGTCTGCGCGGCGGCATCGAGCTGCGACCAGGCCAATACCGGTCCGGCGATGGCAAGGGAGAGATTCGGGTTCATGCCAGCGAGCGCTCCACGGTCAACACCATCAGGTTTTGCGCGCCGGCGCGCTCCAGTTCCTCCAGCCGTTGCCAGGTCACCGCGCCATGGCACATGGCCTGCAAGCGCAGCGCGCCGCTGCCGTCGTCGGGCAGGCGCTCCAGGCGATCGGCATCGGGCAGCAACTGGCGCAAGGCATCCACCTGCTGTTCGCCGGCGGCGCGGAACATCAGCAGTTTGCTGTCGCGCTGGTGCAGCACGCCGTCGATGCGCTTGAGCAGCATTGCCAGCAGGCTGGCGCGCAAGTCGCTGGGTTCGCGGACCGCGCCGGCCAGCACCGCTTCGCTCTCCAGCAGTGTTTCCACCGGCTTGAGCTGGTTGGCGGCCAGGGTCGCGCCGCTGGAGACCAGATCGCAGATCAGGTCGGCCGTGCCCAACCGCGGCGCGATCTCGACCGAGCCGGACAGCTCCACCACCTGCGCCTGCACGCCTTGCCGCACCAGCCAGTCGGCGAGGATCGCCGGATAGCTGGTAGCGATGCGCAGGCCGGCCAGCTGTTCGACGCCACGCCATTCCCATTCTTCCGGCACCGCCAGCATCAGCCGGCACTGGCCGAAGCCCAGCCCGCGCAGCGCCTGATAGGCGTCGGGCAAGTCATTGCGGCGGCGCTCGGCGGCCTGCTCGTCCAGTTCGTTGCGGCCGACGATGCCAAGGTCGCAGACGCCATCGGCAATCAGGCCGGGAATATCGTCATCGCGCACCAGCAGCAGATCCACCGGCAGGGTTTCGCCATAGCAGAACAGCTTGTCGCGGCTTTGCCGCCAGCTCAGGCCGCAGGCGGCCAGCAGCGCACGTGCCGGCTCGGCCAGGCGGCCACTTTTCTGGATGGCGATTCGCAGCCGGTCACGTGCCGGGCTCGCCTGGGTAGCGCTCATTGCGGAAGTCTCAGTGGGATTCGGTGGTTTCGGCGCGCTGCGCCCGCAGCGCGGCGGCATAGCCGCCCGAGCCGTATTCCAGCGTCCGCGCGACACGGCCGATGGTGGTGACGCTGACCTGGGTCAGGTCATGGATTTCGCGATAAGGCACGCCCTTGACCAGCAATGGCACCACGCGCCAGCGATCGGCCATGGCTTCCAGCTCGGCTGGCGTGCACAGGTCGCGCAGAAAGGCCAGGACGTCCGCCGGATCGTCCAGGCGGGAAACGACATGGGCCAGGGCCTGCAGGGAAGCCTGGGCATGCGGAGCCGCAGCGGTGGCGGGGCGTTGTTTCATTGTGTCAATGTAATAGCGTGTTAGTACGTTAGTACATGGACGGCTGATGGTCAACTGGGGCGGGACCGGGGACCGGGGACCGGGGACCGGCTGGGATTGGCTGGGGCCCGCGCCGGGCCCAAAAAGCAAAGGCCGCCCTGCGGCGGCCTTGCTCTTGCTCTTCCCGGTACCCGGTCCCCGTTCCCGGGTCCCCAGCTCTACATCACCTTCGCCTGCTCCAGCTCGACCCGCAGCGTGTCGCCCAGTTCAGCGCGGGGGACTTCGAACTGCTGCTCGCGCACCAGGTCCTTGACCGCGACGACGTTGCGCGCGCGCTCATCGTCACCTGCCAGCACCACGAAGCGGATGCCGGCCTTGGAGGCGTACTGGAACTGCTTGCCGATCTTCTTCGGCTCCATCTGGACTTCGGTATTGATGCCAGCCGCGCGCAGGCGGCGGGCGATGTCGAGCGAATCGTCGAGCTGGTGCTCGTCCATCAGCGCGACCATCGCCTGCACGCTGCTGGCCTCGATGCCCGCGATCAGCCCGGCCTCGCGCAGCTGCCAGAACAGCCGGGTCAGGCCGATCGAGATGCCCACGCCGGGCAGCCGCGACTTGGTGTAGTGGCTGGCCAGGTTGTCGTAGCGGCCGCCCGAGCAGATCGAGCCGATCTGCGGGTGGTCGCTGAGCAGGGTCTCGTAGACGGTGCCGGTGTAGTAATCCAGGCCACGCGCAATGGAGAAGTTCAGGCAATACGCGCTTTCGGGGACGCCAAGCGCCTTGACCAGCATCAGCACTTCGCGCAGTTCGGCCACGCCCTGCAGCAGCGCCGATTCGCCGACCGGGGCCAACCCGGCCAGTGCTTCCAGCTTGTCCCAGGCATCGGCGTGGCTGGTGGAGCGGTAGGAGACGAACTCCAGGATCTTCTCGACCTGCGCGGCGGCAATGCCGAAGTCCGCACCGGTCAGCGTCTCGCGCACATAGTCGGCGCCGCGCTTGTCGAGCTTGTCGACCTCGCGCAGCACCGCCATCTGCCGCTCGGCCTCGGCCACGCCCAGGCTTTCAAAGAAGCCGCGCATCAGCTTGCGGTTGTTCAACTGGATGGAGAACGGGCCGATTTCCAGTTCGGAAAACACCGCATGGATCACCGCCAGCACTTCGGCGTCGTAGCGGATGCTCAGCACATCCTTGCCGATCACGTCGATGTCGCACTGGTAGAACTCGCGGAAACGCCCGCGCTGCGCGCGTTCGCCACGGTACACGCGCTGCATCTGGTAGCGGCGGAACGGGAACGCCAGCTCATGCTCGTGCTCGGCCACATAGCGCGCCAGTGGCACGGTGAGGTCGAAGCGCAGCGCCAGTTCCGGCGGCCCCGCGTCCTGGCCGCCCGCCGCGGCATTGGCCAGCGCGCCGGTGGACTGCACGAAATACACCTGGCGCTCGGTCTCGCCGCCGGACTTGGTCAGCAGCACGTCGGAAAGCTCGAACACCGGCGTTTCCACCGGCAGGAACCCGAACCGCTCGTAGTTGCGGCGGATGACGTCCAGCATGCGCTGGAACGCGATCTGCTCGCGCGGCAGCAATTCCATGATGCCGGGCGGCGTACGGGGCTTGATCACGAGCGAAACTCCTGCAAACGGCTGGGGGATGACGGCCGCCAATTCTAACGGCTGCAGGCCGCTCGACGGCATGGGCGTATGATGGCCGCATCGCCCACGCGCCCGCTGCCCATGTATCGGCCCGCCCTTGTCACGCCCCCGCCCTGCACGCCGGCCGCCCCAGGCACTGATGCGGCAACGGCCTTGGAATGCAGCCGCTGCGGCGTGCGCGGCCGCGCCGTGTGCTCGGCGCTGTCGGATGATGAGATGGCCGCGCTCGACCAGGTCACCCAGCCACTGCAGCTTGAAGGCGGTGCCACCCTCGCCCGCGCCGGCGACCCGCGTCAGTACGTCTACACCTTGACTCAGGGCGCCCTGCGCCTGGTGCGCACCCTGCCCGACGGCCGGCGCCAGATCACCGGCTTCGTTCTGCCTGGCGACTATGTTGGCCTCACCGACACCCCGCGCCACCGCCATGACATCGAAGCCATTGGCGAAAGCCGCGTCTGCCGCACCCCCGTGCCGGAGATGCGCCGCCTGCGCGAACGCTACCCGCAACTCGAACGCAAACTCATGCAGCGCACCAGCATGGAACTGGCCGCCGCCCAGGACACCGGCTTGCTCCTGGCTCGCCTGCAACCCAGCGAGCGCCTGGCCCAATTCCTCTTGCGCCTGGGCGCCCGCGCCGAACTCGACGGCCAGCCCAGCCACAGCGTGCACCTGCCCATGAGCCGCGGCGACATCGCCGACCACCTGGGCCTGACCATGGAAACCGTCAGCCGCACCTTCACCAAACTGCGCCAGCAGCACCTGATCGCCCTGCCGCAACTGCACCGCGTGGAAATCCTCGACCTCCCCGCCCTGCAACGCCTGGCCGGCGACCTGCC
>DASPIU010000005.1:0-109017 GCA_035629025.1 Stenotrophomonas sp. | reverse complement strand
GCCGCCGGCAATGCCCAAGCCAGGAACAGCCAGCTGCAAGGGGGCGTTGAACATGCTGCCGATGCGGCGCGCGTCTGCGTTTTCCTGCGGCGTGGCATAGCGGCCTTCCTTCACCAGCGTGTCGATGTTCTTGAAGGACTGGCCGAGCCGGCCGCCGGGGTCCTTGAAGGTGTCGCGCACGATGTCCCAGAACGATTCGGGCTTTGCCGCCGCTTGCGCCGGTGCGGCCGTGGCTTGGGGCCGCGCTGGCTGCGAGGCCTTGATGCTTGCGTCCACTTCAGGCGCGATCCGCGCGTTGCCATTCGTGCCGCGCACCAGTTCTTCGGTTTCGCTGCCCGGCGCGTTGGGGGTGGGCCGGGTGTTGGCCGAGGTCGAGCCGGTCAGATGCGCGAGACGCTGCTGCTTCAAATCGGTCGGGCCTTCGGTCTGCGCCTTGAAACCCATGTCACGGGTCTGGCCGAATGCCATCGGCGTGCGCGCTGTCGGCGCGCCAGGCTGACCGGAGGATGGCGTTGGCGCTGCTGACCGCCCCGTCCGCTGTTGCGCTGCCTGCGTTGCTGATTGACCCGGCGATTGCGGGGACGATCGTGCAGATTGCGTTGCCGGCTGCGCTGCTTGCGTGGCCGATTGCCTTGGCGATCGGGCGGCTGATTGCGCGGTCGGCTGCTGCGCTGACCGCGTTGCCGACTGTCCTTGTGATGGCACGGCCGGTTGTGCGGCAGATCGGGTCCTCGGCTGCTGCGCTGACTGTGCTGGAGATTGCCCTTGTGATGGCGCAGTCGGTCGTGCGGCCGATCGAGTCGCCGGTTGTTGCGTTGATTGCGCCGCCAACTGTCCCTGCGATTGCGCGGATTGCGCTGCCGGCTGCGCCCCCGCCTGTCCCACTGATGGCCGCCCCTGCTGACCCGCGGATTGCCTTGCCGACGCCCCCGCGGATTGCCCGCTCGCTTGTCCCGCTGACTGCCCGGGCGATTGCCCCGCCGATTGCCCGGCCGTCCGTCCCGCGGACTGTGCTGCTTGCCCCGTGGGCTGTCCGGCCGCCTGCCCGCCAGCCCGCGTCGCAGTTTGCCCTGCCGTCCGCCCCACCGCCTGCGCGCCGGATTGCTCGCCCGGTTGCCCCATCGGCTGCGTCTGCGCCTGCGGCTTGGGCGGTGGTGGCGGCGTCGTGGGATCGTTGCGTTCGTTGTCGGCTTGCTTCAAATTCGGCGCGTTTCGTGCCTCGACCTTCATCGCAGTGCTTCCTCGATACTTCGCCCCGCTCGGGGCAGGGCAGCAGGAAGCCGCCCGGAAGCCACATTGCTCGATCCAGCGCGCAGCGGGTAATGCATGTGTAGGTCGCCGACGTGATGCCGCCGTCACGCCGCGCGCGAATTTGCTCACGCGCGCTTGCAGCGCGCACGGCAGGCTGCGGAGCCAACCCACGCATGGCGCGTGAACGGAGGACACCGATGGCAGACGATCGTGAGCTCGAACAGAAGTTCTGGAAGACCCTCAAGGCGGACCGCACCGTGATGCTGGGGCTGGTGGCCGAGAACGGCCACGCGCAGCCGATGACCGCACTGATCGAAGGCGACGAGGGTGGACCGATCTGGTTCTTTACCGCGCGTGACAATGACTTGGTCGCTGCCCTGCGCGACACCGGGGCGCAGGCAAGCCTGCAACTGGTCGGCAAGGGCCATGACGTATTCGCCAGCGCCAGCGGCACCTTGCGCGAGCAGACCGATCGCGACATGGTCGAGCGCCTGTGGAACCCCTTCATCGCTGCCTGGTACACCGGCAAGGACGATCCGAAGCTGGTCCTGCTGCGTTTCGATCCCGCGCAAGCGCAGGTCTGGCTCAATGAAAACAGCCTGTGGGCAGGCGTGAAGCTGTTGCTCGGCGTGGACCCGAAGCGTGATTACGCCGACAAGGTAGGCGACGTGCAGCTCTAGCCGAACGCGGCTACGGCGCGGCCTGCGTGCGTTCCAGCACCAGCAGCGGGTCGATGCGCACGTCGAACCAGTTCATTCCCCAATGCAGATGCGGCCCGGTCGCGCGCCCGGTGGCGCCGGCCGCGCCAATCACCTGGCCCTGCACCACGCGCTCGCCCAGCTTTACATCGGTGCGCGACAGGTGCAGGAAGTTGGAGCTCACGCCGAAGCCATGGTCGAGCAGCACGGTGCCGCCGGTCAGGTACAGATCCGGCGCGGCGAAGGTCACTACGCCGGCCGCCGGGGCCTTGACCGGGGTCCCGGTCGGCACCGCAATGTCCATGCCCGAATGGCCGGCGCCGGGCTGGCCGTTGTAGACGCGCGCATTGCCGAAGCGGCCGCTGATGCGGCCCTGCACCGGCCACGCGAACGGCTGGGCGAAATCCGGGCGCGGGTCGTCGCGCTCGCGCGCGGCGGTGACCTGCGCCTGTTCGCGCTGGATGCGCGCGGCAATCGCGGGCGGCGGATTCACCGTCTTCGGCGGTACGCCATTGACGCTTTCGGTCGGCCAGTCGCGCGCGGTCACCGCGATGCTGACGCGCTCGCTGCTGCCATCCGGTCGCGTCACCTGTACCTGCAACGGCCCGCGCTCATCGCGGCCGATGCCGAACACGACGCTGCCGTAGTCGCTGACACGCAGCACGCGGCCCGCATATTCAACACGGCTGCCCGGCGGCACCTTGCCGATCACCAGTGCGCCTTGCGAAGCGCTGGCGGGAAACACGATGCGCGTGTCGGCCTGCTGTGCGGCAGCGACCGCCGGCACGAGCGCGGCGGCGAACGACCCCACGCCGGCGAGCAGACCCGACGCAAGCACGGCACGCAAACGGATCAGGCGCGAGCGGGTGCCCGCGGCGATGCCGCGCATCAGCGATCGAAAGTCAGGCGCTGGCCGCCCGGGCGGCCGACCAGGTGCTCGCCGTTCCACACCATGCGGCCGTTGACCCAGGTGGCGCCGACCTTGGAGCGGAAGGTCATGCCCTCGAACGGCGACCAGCCGCACTTGGACAGCACGTCCTCGCGCTTGACCGTGAACGGGCCGTCATCGACCAGCACCAGGTCGGCCCAATAGCCTTCGCGCAGGAAACCGCGCTCGGCCACGTTGAACAGCAGCGCCGGGGCATGCGCGAACTTGTGCACGATCTTCTCCACCGGCAGCTTGCCCTCGTGCACCAGTTCCAGTGCCGCGACCAGCGCGTACTGCACCAGCGGCAGGCCGGACGGGGCCTGCGCATAGGGCTTCTGCTTCTCTTCCCAGGTATGCGGCGCGTGATCGGTGGCCAGCACATCGATCACGTCCTCGGCCAGGGCGCGCACCAGTGCCTCACGGTCGCTGGCATCCTTGATCGACGGATTGCACTTGATCAGATTGCCCAGCCGCGCGTAATCGGCGCGGTCGAAGCGCAGGAAGTGGATGCAGGTCTCGGCGGTGATGCGCTTGCCCTCGATCGGCCCGGGGGTGAACAGCGCCAGCTCGTCGGCCGTGGAGATGTGCAGCACGTGCAGGCGGGTGCCGTGCTTGCGCGCCAGCGACACCGCCAGCTGCGAGGACTTCAGGCAGGCCTCGCGCGAGCGGATGTCAGGGTGCATGTCGGCGGTCAGGGCGTCGCCATACTTTTCCACGTACGCCTTCATGGTGGCGTCGATGGTCGGCGTGTCCTCGCAGTGCGTAATGATCGGTGTCGGTGCGTCACGAAATATGGCGTCCAGCGTGACCGGGTTGTCGACCAGCATGTTGCCGGTGGAGGCACCCATGAACACCTTGATGCCCGGCGCGCTGCGCGGGTCCAGCGACTGGATCGCGGCCAGGTTGTCGTTGCTGGCGCCCAGGTAGAAGCCGTAATTGCCCCAGGCGCGGCCGGCGGCCATGTCGTACTTGGCCTGCAGCGCCGCCGCATCCAGCGTGGGCGGGTTGGTATTGGGCATGTCCATGAAACTGGTGAGCCCGCCAGCCACGGCCGCGGCCGATTCGGTGGCCACGTCGCCCTTGTGGGTCAGGCCCGGCTCGCGGAAGTGCACCTGGTCATCGATCATCCCCGGCAGCAGCCAGCGCCCGGCGGCATCGATGACCTGTTCACCGGCCGCGGCGGCCAGTTGCGGACCGATCTGCGCGATGCGGCCATCCTCGCCGATGCGCAGGTCCGCATCGAACTGGCGGCCTTCGTTGACGAGGCGTGCATTGACGATGAGCGTGGTGGTCATGGCGGGTTTCCTGTGCAGCGGCAAGAGGGGCGGGCTTCGGGCACGGGGTCGAAGCCGCCGGGGTGGAAGGGATGGCAGCGTGCCAGGCGCCGGGCTGCCAGCCAGCTGCCGCGCAAGGCACCATGCCTGGCGAGCGCTGTCATGGCGTATTCCGAGCAACTGGGCGCGAAGCGGCAGCGTGGCCCGAGCAGCGGGCTGACGAAGCGCTTGTACAGGCGAAGCAAGGCAATGAGAAGGCGGGCGATCACGGTCTTCATGATATGACAACCGCCTTAATGCGATGTTGCCCCTCCCGGTTGGGTACGTTATAAAGGCCCGCTTTCCCGGGCCCCGGGGGAACCAAGGAAGAGCGTTTCGTGGCTGCTAAAAAACCTGCAAAGAAGGCCGTCAAGGCCGCCAAGAAAACCGCAAAGCCTGTTGTCAAGAAGGCCGCGGTGAAGTCCGCCGCCAAGCCGGTCGCCAAGCCCGCGAAGAAGGCGGCTGCCAAGCCGGCCGGCAAGCCCGCGGTCGCCAAGAAGGCCGCCGCGAAAAAGGCTGCCCCCGTAAAGAAGGCCGTGGTCGCCAAGAAGGCGGCGGCGGTCAAGACCCCCGCAAAGAAAGCCGTTGCCAAGCCCGTCGCCAAGCCGGCGCTCAAGCAGGCGGCCAAGACTCCGGCCAGCAAGCCGGTCGCCAAGGCGGTGACCAAGACCGCCACCAAGCCGGCCGCCAAGCCGGTGAGCAAGCCCGCAGTTTCCCCCGCACCGAAGACGGCTGCCAAGCCGGCTCCGGCCAAGACTGTTCCGGCCAAGCCCGTGCCGCAACCCGCTCCCGCTCCGGCTCCCAAGGCCGCGGCGAACAAGCAGGCGGCAGCGCCGGCTTCGGCCCCGCAAATCAAGAATCCCGTGCCTGTTTCGAAATCCTCAGCAAAAACCCCCACCAAGACCGAAGCCCCGGCCAAGCCGGCGGCGCAGCGGCCGACCGGCAAGGTCGCCGTGGCCGTCGTCGCCAAGCCTGCCAGCCCCGCACCGCGTACCAAGTACAAGGTCGTCGAGTACAAGACCGACGAGGCCACTGGCCGTCCGATCCTGCCGAAGGGCTACAAGCCTTCGCCGGAAGAGGAGTACATGAACACGCTGCAGCAGGAGTACTTCCGCCAGCGGTTGCAGCAGTGGCGCAACGACCTGGTCGAAGAATCCAAGCAGACCATCGAGAACCTGCGCGAGGAAGTGCGTGACATCGGCGACGAGGCCGAGCGTGCGACCCGCGAGACCGAGAACTCGCTGGAACTGCGTACCCGCGACCGCTACCGCAAGTTGATCGGCAAGATCGACAGTACCCTCAAGCGCCTGGAAGCCGGCGACTACGGCTACTGCGTGGACACGGGCGAGGAGATCGGCCTGGAGCGCCTGGAGGCGCGTCTGACTGCCGAACGCACGATCGATGCCCAGGAGCGCTGGGAGCATCTGCAGAAACAACAAGGCGATTAGCCTGCAAAAAAAACCCGCCGTTTGGCGGGTTTTTTTTTGCCGGGAATGGGGAATTGGGAATGGAGAATCGGCAAGAGCAAGAGCGAAAGCAGGACGCTGCGCCCTTACGATTCCCCATTCCCGATTCCCCATTCCCGCCGCGCGCAGCGCGGCTACAGTTCACGCAGGTCCAGTCGGCGCAGCCTTGGCGCCTTGAAGGCGGTGATGGCTACTACGCCCAGGGTCACGCAGCCGCCCAGGACTACCGCCGGGACCAGGCCGACCAGGCGGGCCATGGTGCCGTCGTAGAAGGCACCCAGTTCGTTGGAGGAGCCGATGAAGATGCCGTTGATCGCCGAGACGCGGCCGCGCATCTCGTCGGGGGTGGCCAATTGCAGGATGGTCGAGCGCACCACCACCGAAACGCCATCGCACATGCCGTAGGCCAGCAGGATCAGCGCCGATAGCCAGAAGTGCCGGGACAGGCCGAAGGCGATCGTGCACAGGCCGAAGCCGGCCACCGCCAGCAGCAGCACGCGCCCGGCGTTGCGCTGCAACGGATGCCGCGCCAGCCACACGCCGACCACGATCGAGCCCAGCGCCGGGGCGCCACGCAGGATGCCCAGCGCTTCCGGCCCGTAGTGCAGGATGTCGTGGATGAAGGCCGGCAGCATCGATACCGCGCCGCCCAGCAATACCGAGAACATGTCCAGCGCCATCGCGCCGAGCATCACCTGGTTGGAGAACACGAAGCGCGCACCCTCGGCAATGCTGCGCAGGATCGGCGCGCGGCCGGCCTGGCTCACCGGTTCGGCAATGCGCAAGGCCAGCAGCGCGCTGGCCGCGACTACCGCGATCACCGCCGCGGTGCCATAGGCCAGGCCCTTGCCACCCCAGGCCACCAGCACGCCGCCCAGCGCCGGGCCGAGCACCATGCCGGTCTGGAACACCACGCTGCCGACGCTGGCGCCGCGCGCGTAGGCTTCGCGTGGCAAGGCGCGGGCAAACAGGGCGTTGTACACCGGCGAAAGGAACGAGCGCGCCGCACCAGTCAGGGCGATGGCCGCATAGATCGGCCACACGCCGCGGAACGGCAGCCAGCCACGGGCCACCGCCATCAGCAGCACCGCCGTGGCGACCAAGCCCAGGCTGGCGAGGGCGCCGAGCCGGCGCCGCGGCAGGTGGTCGACCAGGTAGCCGGCAAACGGCGCGATGCAGACGAACGGCAGGATCTCGGCCAGGCCGACCATGCCCAGCGAGAACGGATCGCGGGTGATCTGGTAGATGTGCCAGCCCACCGTGACCGCGACGATCTGGTAGGACAGCATCGCGCAGATGCGATACACCAGCACCAGCGCGAAGCCGGGGTGGGAGAGCAGGGTGCGCAAGCCTGGGTCGATGGGCGCCGCGGGCGCGTCGCTCACTGCTGCGCCCGGGCGGTGTCGCGGATGAAGGCCAGCATCGCCGCAACGCCGTTGCTGCGCGTGGGAGAGAGGTGCCGCGACAGGCCGATGTTGGTGATGTAGTCCGGCTCGGTGGCGAGGATCTCCGCGGCGCTGCGCCCGGAGTAAACGCGCAGCGCCAGGTAGATCAGGCCGGAGACGATTGCCGAGTCGCTGATGGCGTGGAAGTCCAGGTGTTGCGCATTGCCTTCCGGCACGATCCAGACCATGGACTGGCAGCCATGCAGGCGGTGCTCCTCGGTCTTCCAGGCTTCGGGGAAGGGCGGCAGCTTGCGGCCCAGGTCGATCAGGTACTGGTAGCGCTCGGACCAGTCGCCGAAGAAGGAGAACTCCTCGGCAATGGCGGCCTGCGCTTGCGCGGCCGTGGGTTCGAGCGGGAAGGGGGAGTCGGTCATGGGGGATTCCAGGGGTTCTGCGCTGCCTTCCATGGCGCGATCTTGGCGGCTTCGCGCGGTCCTGCCCGGGTCATCCATGGCCGGGCGCGGGAAACGCAGCCGATGCCGTCACGGCAACGGCTAGGCGCGTTTCCTCGTCCAGCGTACGCCTTGCGGGGTGTCTTCGAGCACGATGCCTTCGGCGGCGAGCTGATCGCGCAGCGCGTCGGCCCGGGCAAAATCGCGCGCCTGCTTGGCCGCGCCGCGCTCGTCCACCAGCGCCTGGATGCGCGCGTCCTCGTCGGCATCGCCGGCGGCGCCGCCGAACCACTGCGCCGGGTCCTGTTGCAGCAGGCCCAGGGCCAGGCCGGCGCCGAGCAGCTCGGCCTTGAGTCGCGCGCGTGCCTCGGTGCCTTCGGCCTTGCGCGCCTCGGCGGCAATGCGCGCCAGCTCGGCCAGCGCCTGCGGCGTGTTGAGGTCATCGTCCAGCGCCGCCTCGATCGCTTCGGGGATCGAAGCGACCGCCTGCACGCCGGCCAGGTCGCGCAGCGTGCCGTAGAGCCGGTCCAGGGTGCGGATCGACTGCTCGATCAGCGCATCGGACCAGTCCAGCGGCTGCCGGTAATGCGCCGACAGCAGCGCATAGCGCAGCGCCTCGGGCGGATACTTGCGCACCAGGTCATGCACGCGCTCGATGTTGCCCAGCGACTTGCTCATCTTGGCGCCGCCGAAGTTGAGCATGCCGTTGTGCAGCCAGAACCGCGCGAAAGTCGCGCCGCCGTGGGCGCATTCGCTCTGCGCGATCTCGTTTTCATGGTGCGGGAACTGCAGGTCCACGCCGCCGGCATGGATGTCGATGGTCTGGCCCAGGTGCGCGGCGGCCATCGCCGAGCACTCTATATGCCAGCCCGGACGGCCGTAGCCCCAGGGCGATTCCCAGCCCGGCAGGCCTTCGCCCGACGGCTTCCACAGCACGAAGTCGCCGGGGTCGCGCTTGTACGGCGCCACTTCCACGCGGGCGCCGGCCAGCATTTCCTCCGGGTCGCGGCGCGAGAGCTTGCCGTAGCCTGCAAAGGTGCCGACGGCAAACAGCACATGGCCTTCGGCGGCATAAGCGTGGCCGCGTTCGATCAGCTGCTCGATCATCGCCACGATCTGCGGGATATGCGCGGTGGCTTCCGGCTCCAGGTCTGGCGGGGCGACGCCAAGCGCGGCCATGTCCTCGCGGTAGGCAGCAGCGAATCGTTCGGTGATCACCGAGATCGGCACGCCCTGCTCACGCGCGGCCTGGTTGATCTTGTCGTCCACGTCGGTGATGTTGCGCGCGTAGCGCAGCGCGCCGTGGCGCCGCCGCAGCAGCGCGGCCAGCACGCCGAACACCACCGGGCCGCGGGCATTGCCGATATGGACGTAGTTGTAGACGGTCGGGCCGCACACATACAGGGTGGGGCCGGCGGACGGGTCGAGCGGCGCGAACGGTTCGACCCGCCGCGTCAGGTTGTTGTGCAGGCGCAGGCTCATCGGCATCGGGGGGTGGGTAAGCCGCCCGATTCTAGCCGCTGTGGGCCAGCTGCGGGGCGTCGGCCAGCCCATTCGCGGCCGGATGGGGTATGTTCAGCCGCCGGGCCGGCGAGGTCCATACACTTGTTCGACGCTTTCCAAGCCCGGTGCTGATGCGCTTTCCCTTCCTGCCGCTACTGATCTGCCTGCTGGGCTGGCATGCCGTGCCGGTTCGGGCGGCGGATGTGGAGGCTGATACCCGCAACCGCGTGGTCGTGGTGGAGAACGTCAAGCTCGACTACGCCCAGGTGCTCAACGTCGAGCCGGTCTACCAGACCCTGCGCGCCAGCCGCACCGAAGAACAGTGCGACCCGCCGCCGGCTGGCACGCCGGAGCCGGCACCCGGCGAGGCCACGCCCGAGAACGGGCGCATCTCCAAGATGATGGATTCGGTCAAGGACATCTTCAGCCGCCGCCACGACACCGTGGTGCCGGCCCCGGCGCCGACCAGCACGCGCCGCAATTGCCGTGTGGTCGAGGTCGGGCGCGAGTTCCGCCGCCCCATCGCCTACGACGTGGACTACGTCTACAAGGGCACCAAGTACCGCTCGCGCCTGCCCGAAGACCCGGGCAACCGCCTGCGCATCCGTGTGTCGGTGACCCCGTACATCCCCGACGCCATCGTCCAGCCGCCGCGCTGAGTCTGGCGCTTGCGCGCGCCTGGCGTGCATGCGAGGATGGCCGCCTTATGCAGATCAACGACGCTCAACTCGGCACCAGCGCCGCCCGGATGGCCTCCGGCATGACTTCGCGCGCGCGCCGACCGGAACCCCACATTCTCGCTGGGTAACCCGGAGCGTCGTCCTGTCCGTTCGGAAAACCCAGCCTGAGGCTGGGTTTTTTCGTTTTCGCCATGCAGAAAGTTTCAACCGCAAGATTCCCTCCACCCTCATCGCGCACCGCGCAGCCGCCACCAAGGATCGATCGATGTCCCTGAAGCACTTCTTGAACACCCAGGACTGGAGCCGCGCCGAACTGGACGCGCTGCTGACCCAGGCCGCCCTGTTCAAACGCAACAAGCTGGGCAGCGAGCTCAAGGGCAAGTCGATCGCGCTGGTGTTCTTCAACCCTTCCATGCGCACCCGCACCAGTTTTGAACTGGGCGCCTTCCAGCTCGGCGGCCACGCGGTGGTGCTGCAGCCGGGCAAGGATGCCTGGCCGATCGAGTTCAACTTGGGCACGGTGATGGACGGCGACACCGAGGAGCACATTGCCGAGGTCGCGCGCGTGCTCGGCCGCTACGTGGACCTGATCGGCGTGCGCGCGTTTCCGAAGTTCGTGGACTGGGCCTACGACCGCGAGGACATCGTGCTCAAGTCCTTTGCCCGCTATTCGCCGGTGCCGGTCATCAACATGGAGACCATCACCCATCCCTGCCAGGAACTGGCGCATGCGCTGGCGCTGCAGGAGCACTTCGGTACCAGCGACCTGCGCGGCAAGAAGTACGTGCTGACCTGGACCTACCACCCCAAGCCGCTCAACACCGCGGTCGCCAACTCCGCGCTGACCATTGCCACGCGCATGGGCATGGACGTGACCCTGCTGTGCCCCACGCCGGACTACGTGCTCGATGAGCGCTACATGGGCTGGGCCGAGCAGAACGTCGCCGAGAGCGGCGGCTCGCTGCGTGTCAGCCACGATATCGAGAGCGCCTACCGCGGCGCCGACGTGGTTTACGCCAAGAGCTGGGGCGCGCTGCCGTTCTTCGGCAACTGGGAGCCGGAAAAGCCGATCCGCGACCAGTACAAGCACTTCATCGTCGACGAGGCCAAGATGGCGCTGACCAACAATGGCGTCTTCAGCCACTGCCTGCCGCTGCGCCGCAACGTCAAGGCCACCGACGCGGTGATGGACTCACCCAACTGCATTGCCATCGACGAAGCCGAGAACCGCCTGCATGTGCAGAAGACGGTGATGGCCGCCCTGGTGGGCAGCCGTTATTCGTGATTCGGGATTGGTGATTCGTAAAAGCAACGCATCGCCTTTGTTCAAGTTCATTCAATCGTAGAGAGATTCCCCCATGTCGCAGCAAGCCGCTTTGCCGAATCACGAATCACGAAGCACGAATTCCGGCACCAAGGACATCGTTCTGGCGTTCTCCGGTGGGCTGGATACCAGTTTCTGCATTCCCTATCTGCAGGAGCAGGGCTATGCGGTGCACACGGTGTTTGCCGATACCGGCGGGGTGGATGAGGAGGAACGGGACTTCATCGAGAAGCGCGCCGCCGAGCTGGGCGCGGCCAGCCATTTGACGGTGGATGGTGGTCCGGCGATCTGGGACGGCTTCGTCAAGCCGTTCGTGTGGGCGGGCGAGGGCTACCAGGGCCAGTACCCGCTGCTGGTCTCGGACCGCTACCTGATCGTCGATGCCGCGCTCAAGCGCGCCGCCGAGCTGGGCACCAACATCATCGCCCACGGCTGCACCGGCATGGGCAACGACCAGGTGCGCTTTGACCTGGCGGTGAAGGCGCAGGGCGACTACCGCATCGTCGCGCCGATCCGCGAAATCCAGAAGGAACACACCCAGACCCGCGCCTACGAGCAGAAGTACCTGGAAGAGCGCGGCTTCGGCGTGCGTGCCAAGCAGAAGAGCTACACCATCAACGAGAACCTGCTGGGCGTGACCATGTCCGGCGGCGAGATCGACAAGTGGGAAGCACCGGGCGAAGGCGCACGCGGCTGGTGCGCGCCGCGCAGCGCATGGCCGACCGAGGCGCTGACGGTGACCTTGAAGTTCGTCGAAGGCGAGGCGGTGGAGCTGGACGGCAAGCCGTTGCCGGGCGCGCAGATCCTGGCCCGGCTCAACAAGCTCTTCGCCCAGTACGGCGTGGGCCGCGGCGTGTACACCGGCGATACGGTGATCGGCCTGAAGGGGCGCATCGTGTTCGAGGCCCCGGGCCTGGTTGCCTTGCTGGCCGCGCACCGCGCGCTGGAAGACGCGGTGCTGACCAAGCAGCAGAACCGCTTCAAGCCCGACGTGGCGCGCAAGTGGGTGGAGCTGGTGTACGAGGGCTTCTACCACGACCCGCTGAAGACCGACATCGAGGCCTTCCTGAAGTCCTCGCAGGCCAAGGTCAACGGCGAGGTGGTGCTGGAAACGCGCGGCGGCCGCGTTGACGCGGTGGCGGTGCGCTCGCCGCACCTGCTCAACGCCAAGGGCGCAACCTACGCGCAGTCGGCCGACTGGGGTGTGGAAGAGGCCGAGGGCTTCATCAAGCTGTTTGGCATGAGCTCCACGCTGTACGCCCAGGTCAATCGCTGAGGGGCCGGCATGGGCGAGCTGCGCATCAGCACCGACAAGGGGGAACTTGATGTTCCCCTGGTCCATCATTTCCTGTCGACCGAGGCCTACTGGAGTCCCGGCATTCCGCGGGAGACGGTGGAGCGGGCGATCGCTGGCTCGCTGTGCTTCGGCGGCTACGTCGACGGAGCGGGGCAGGTGGCGTTCGCGCGGGTGGTCTCCGATTTCGCCACCTTCGCCTACCTGGCCGACGTGTTCGTGCTGCCGGCGCATCGTGGCCGGGGCTATGCCAAGCAGCTGATGGACGCAGTGTTCGGGCATCCGCAGCTGCAGGGCCTGCGCCGCTTCATGCTGGCCACTTCCGACGCGCACGGGCTGTACGCGCAGTACGGCTTCGGTGCGCCGGCCAGGCCGCAGACGCTGATGGAAATCGCGCGCCCCGACATCTACCGCCAAGCCGCGGCGAACTGACCTGGATTCCTGCTGCCCAGATGAGCGATCTCCTCCAATCCACCCTCGAGCACCTGGAAAAGCTGGTGTCCTTTGACACCCGCAATCCACCGCGTGCCATCGCCGCCGAGGGCGGCATCTTCGACTACCTGCGGGCGAACCTGCCGGGGTTCCAGGTCGAAGTGGTCGATCATGGCGCCGGCGCGGTGAGCCTGTACGCCGTGCGCGGCACGCCGAAGTACCTGTTCAACGTGCATCTGGACACCGTGCCGGATTCACCGCACTGGAGCGCCGACCCGCACGTGATGCGGCGGCTGGACGATCGCGTGGTCGGCCTGGGCGTGTGCGACATCAAGGGCGCGGCCGCGGCGTTGCTGGCCGCGGCCAATGCCGGTGACGGCGATGCCGCCTTCCTGTTCTCCAGCGACGAGGAAGCCAACGATCCGCGCTGCATTGCGGCCTTCCTGGCGCGTGGCGCTGCCTACGGGGCGGTGCTGGTCGCCGAGCCGACGATGGGCGAGGCCGTGCTGGCGCATCGCGGCATCAGCTCGGTGCTGATGAAGTTTGCCGGGCGTGCGGGACATGCGTCCGGCAAGCAGGATCCCTCGGCCAGTGCGCTGCACCAGGCGGTGCGCTGGGGCGAGCGCGCGCTGACCCACGTAGATTCGCTCGCACACGCGCGCTTCGGCGGGCTGACCGGCCTGCGCTTCAACATCGGCCGCATCGAAGGCGGGATCAAGGCCAACATGATCGCGCCCGCGGCCGAATTGCGCTTTGGTTTCCGCCCGCTGCCGTCGATGGATGTCGACGCGCTGCTGGCGACGTTTGCCGGCTTCGCCGAGCCGGATGCGGCGCACTTCGAGGAAACGTTCCGCGGCCCGAGCCTGCCCTCGGGTGACATTGCACGGGCCGAGGAACGCCGGCTGGCCGCGCGCGACGTGGCCGATGCCCTCGACCTGCCGATCGGCAACGCCGTGGACTTCTGGACCGAGGCCTCGCTGTTTTCGGCCGGCGGCTACACCGCGCTGGTCTACGGCCCGGGCGACATCGCCCAGGCACATACCGCCGACGAATGGGTGACGCTGGAGCAGCTGCAGCGTTACGCGATTTCCGTCGACCGCATCATCAATGGCGCGCGCTGAGCCGCGCGCCTCCCTCTCTCCGGACCGTTGAACGCAATGTCGCCTGCCGCCCCGCACAAACAAACCCGCCAGACCATCGTGCGCCTGCTTTCGAGCATGGCCAGCGCGAAGGAAATCAGCCAGTACCTGAAGCGTTTTTCGCAGCTGGACGCCAAGCGTTTCGCCGTGGTCAAGGTCGGTGGCGCGGTGCTGCGCGATGACCTGGAAGCGCTGACTTCCTCGCTGTCGTTCCTGCAGGAAGTCGGCCTGACCCCGATCGTGCTGCATGGCGCCGGCCCGCAGCTGGACAGCGAATTGTCCGCTTCCGGTATCGAGAAGCAGACCGTGGGCGGGCTGCGCGTGACCTCGCCCGAAGCGCTGGCGATCGTGCGCCGCGTGTTCCAGCAGTCCAACCTCAAGCTGGTCGAGGCGCTGCAACAGAACGGCGCGCGTGCCACTTCGATCACCGGTGGCGTGTTCGAGGCCGAGTATCTGGACCGCGACATCTATGGCCTGGTCGGTGAAGTGAAGCGGGTGAACCTGGCGCCGATCGAGGCCAGCCTGCAAGCCGGTTCGATTCCGGTCATCACCAGCCTGGGCGAAACCCCGAGCGGGCAGATCCTCAACGTCAACGCCGACTTCGCCGCCAACGAGCTGGTCCGCGAGCTGCAGCCGTACAAGATCATCTTCCTTACCGGCACCGGCGGCCTGCTCGACGCCGATGGCAAGGTCATCGATTCGATCAACCTGTCCACCGAGTACGACCACCTGATCCAGCAGCCGTGGATCCACGGCGGCATGAAGGTCAAGATCGAACAGATCAAGGACCTGCTGGACAAGCTGCCGCTGGAGTCGTCGGTGTCCATCACCCGGCCCGCCGCCCTGGCCAAGGAGCTGTTCACACACAAGGGTTCGGGCACGCTGGTGCGCCGTGGCGAGCGCGTGCTGCGCGCCACGAGTTGGGATGCGCTGGACCTGCCGCGGCTCAAGCAGCTGATCGAATCCAGCTTCGGCCGCACCCTGGTGCCGGACTACTTCGACAAGACCCGCCTGCTGCGCGCCTATGTCAGCGAGAACTACCGCGCCGCGGTCATCCTCACCGACGAGGCCGACGGCGTGTACCTGGACAAGTTCGCCGTGCTCGATGACGCGCAGGGCGAGGGCCTGGGCCGCGCGGTATGGAACGTCATGCGCGAGGAAACGCCGCAGCTGTTCTGGCGCTCGCGCCATGGCAACCCGGTCAACATCTTCTACTACGCCGAGTCCGACGGCTGCATCAAGCAGGAGAAGTGGAAAGTGTTCTGGTACGGCCTGGAGAGCTTCGAGCAGGTCCAGCGCTGCGTTGCCCACTGCGCCACGCGCACGCCGACCCTGCGGGACTGAGCCATGGCCCCGGATACCTTGCCCGCCGACTGGCGCCGCGTCCCCACGCTGGGCGGGCGCCATGCCACGCTGGAGCCGCTGCGGGCCGAGCATGCCGACGAGCTGCGCGGCGCGCTGGGCGCAGGCGAACTGTCGCGGCTGTGGTACACCAATGTGCCGGCGCCGGCGCAGGCCGGTGACTATGTTCAGGCCGCGCTGCGCATGCAGGCCGAGGGCAGCGCGCTGCCGTTCGCGGTGCGTGATGCGGGCGGGCAGGTCGTAGGCACGACGCGCTTCTACGACCTGGCCCCGGAAGTGCCGCGCCTGTCGATCGGCTACACCTGGTATGCACCGGGCGCGCAGCGCACCGGCGTCAACACCGAGGCCAAGCTGATGCTGCTCGAACATGCGTTCGAGCGCCTGGGCTGCCTCAGCGTCGTGTTCGAGACCAGCTGGTTCAATCACGCCTCGCGTGCCGCCATTGCCCGCCTCGGCGTGCGGCAGGATGGCGTGCTGCGCGGGCACAAGCGCCATGCCGATGGCAGCGTGCGCGACACCGTCATCTTCTCCATCCTCGATTCGGAGTGGCCGGCCGTGCGCCGCCACCTGCAGTTCCGCCTGGAAGCCCACGCATGAGCAAGACCTACACCATCGGCATCGTCGGCGCGCGCGGCCACACCGGGGCCGAGTTGATCCGCCTGATCGCCGCCCACCCGCATCTGGCGTTGGCGTTCGTGTCCTCGCGCGAGCTCGACGGCCAGCGCGTGGCCGGGCACAGCGATGCCTACAGCGGGCCGCTGCGCTACGAGAACCTGGACCCAGGCGCCGTTGCCACGAAGGGGGCCGACGCGGTGATCCTGGCGCTGCCCAACGGCAAGGCCCAGCCTTATGTGGAAGCACTGGACGCTGTCGCGCCGCAGACGATCATCGTCGATCTTTCCGCCGACTACCGTTTCGACCCATCCTGGTACTACGGCCTGCCAGAGTTGACCCGCGCGCGCTATGCCGGGCAGAAGCGGATCAGCAATCCGGGCTGCTATGCCACCGCGATGCAGCTGGCGATCACCCCGCTGCTGGGCGAGCTGGCCGGGCCGCCGCAATGTTTTGGCGTGTCCGGCTATTCCGGTGCCGGCACCACGCCGTCGGACAAGAACAATGTCGAGCTGCTGCGCGACAACCTGATGCCGTACGCGCTCACCGACCACATGCACGAGCGCGAGGTCAGCACGCAGCTCGGGGTGCCGGTGGAGTTCATGCCGCATGTGGCGCCGCATTTTCGTGGCATCACCATGACCGTGAACCTGTGGCTGCAGCAGCCGCTGGCGCGCGAGGCGATCATGCAGCGCTACCGCGAGCGCTATGCCGGCGAGCCGCTGATCGAGATCGTGGACGAGGCGCCCTGGGTCAGCCGCATTGCCGGCCGCCATGGCGTGCAGATCGGCGGCTTCACCACCGCGCCGGGCGGCAAGCGCGTGGTCGTGGTCGCCACCCTGGACAACCTGCTCAAGGGCGCGGCAACGCAGGCGATGCAGAACCTCAACCTCGCGCTGGGCCTGGACGAGCTGTCCGCGATCCCGCTCTGACCTGGAATCCCCCGATGACCAACCTCCTGTGGCAGAAACCCGGTGTGGCCGTTGATGCGCAGATTCAGCGCTTCCTGGCCGGCGACGACGTGATCCTCGATCGCGAGTTCTTCCTGCACGACATTCAGGCCAGCCAGGCGCACGCCGAGGGCTTGCAGCACATCGGCATTCTCTCGGCCGAGGAACTGGCCGGCCTGTCGCGCGAACTGGCGCAGCTGGCCGCCGACTGGCGCGCCGGGCAGTTCGTGCTCGACGAGCAATACGAGGACGGGCACTCGGCCATCGAGGCGCGCCTGACCGAGCGCCTTGGCGATGCCGGGCGCAAGATCCACACCGGCCGCAGCCGCAACGACCAGGTACTGGTCGCCACGCGCCTGTGGCTGAAGGAGAAGCTGGCACGCGTGGCCACGCTCAGCCGCGAGGCGGCCAGGGTCGCGCTGGACCGCGCCGCGGCCGAGCGCGAGCTGCCGCTGCCCGGCTACACCCATATCCAGCGCGCCGTGGTGTCCTCGGCGGGCATGTGGTGGGCCGGCTGGGCCGAAGCCTTCATCGACGATGGGATCCGCGCCGCCGACACGCTCAAGCTCATCGATGCCAACCCGCTCGGCACCGCCGCCGGCTACGGCGTCAACCTGCCGCTGGACCGTGACCACACCACCGCCGCATTGGGCTTTGCGCGGCTGCAGGTGTCGCCGATCTACGCGCAGCTGTCGCGCGGCAAATTTGAACTGGCCGCGCTGGAAGCGCTGGGCAGCGCGACCCTGGACCTGCGCCGCATCGCCTGGGACCTGTCGCTGTTCACCAGCGCCGAGTACGGCTTTGTCGCCTTGCCGGCGCAGTACACCACCGGCAGCTCGATCATGCCCAACAAGCGCAACCCGGACGTGATCGAACTGATGCGCGCCACCCACGCCAGCGTGGCCGCCGCGCGCACCGAGATCGAACAGCTGCTGTCGCTTCCGTCCGGCTACCACCGCGACCTGCAGGCGTCCAAGGGCGCGATCTTCCACGGCTTCAGCCGCGGTCTGGCCGCGCTGGAACTGCTGCCGGCCTTGCTTGCCAACCTGGAGTGGCGACCGGAGCAGATGCGCGCGGCGATCGACTCGGGCATGTATGCCACCGATGTCGCGGTGGAAGCCGCGCTCGCCGGCGTGCCGTTCCGCGAGGCCTACAAGGCCGCCGCGGCGGCTGCCGACACGGCGGGGCAGGGGCGCACGCCGGAAGGCAGCCTGGCCGCGCGGGTCTCGCCAGGCGCGGCGGCGGACCTGCGCCTTGAGCTGTTGCAGGCACGC
The DNA here is from genome assembly GCA_035629025.1 of Stenotrophomonas sp. Classification (GTDB taxonomy): domain Bacteria; phylum Pseudomonadota; class Gammaproteobacteria; order Xanthomonadales; family Xanthomonadaceae; genus Stenotrophomonas_A. The sequence goes on along the minus strand of DASPIU010000005.1, from coordinate 90,954 downwards.
TGGCAGGCGCTGGCCGAGGTGGTGCGATGAGCTCGGCCACCGATCAGCAAGCCAGCCCCAGGCATTACCTGGTCCTGGCGATGCGCAAGCCCGGCTACAGCGCCGCGGTGATCCAGCCGCACCGCGAGTTCCTCGCGCAACTGCGCGCCGACGGCAAGTTGCTGATGACCGGCGGCTTTGCCGATGCCAGCGGTGGCGCCTACGTGCTGCAGGGCGTCGCCAGCCTCGCCGAGGCCCGGGCGCTGGTGGCGCGCGATCCGCTCGCGCTGCAGGATGCCTCGGAGCTGACCGTGTACGAATGGAATACCTACTGAGCCGCAACGGCTCGCACCCCGCACGGACGATGCCATGACCAACGCCGCCCCGCAGTCCAGCGCTTTCGCCGAACAAGTGCTGCCGCCGTGGCGGCGCGCGGTGCTCAAGGTCGGCAGCAGCCTGCTGGCCGCCGATGGCGGCGGCCTGTCACCACGTTATGCGCTGGGCCTGGCGCAGTTTGTCTCCACCCATGTTGGCGCCGGGCGCGAGGTGGTGATCGTGTCCTCCGGCGCCGTGGCCGCCGGCCGCGCGATCGTGCCGCGCGCGCCGGAGCAGGGCGCGGCAATGGCCGCGCGCCAGGCCCTGGCCGCGCTCGGCCAGGCGCAGTTGATGGCCTTGTGGCAACGCTTCTTCGAGCGGCCCGTCGCGCAGGTGTTGCTCACCCATGATGACCTGCGCAACCGCCGCCGCTACCTCAACGCCCGCGCCACGCTGGACGAACTGCTGCGCCTGGGTGCGCTGCCAGTGGTGAACGAGAACGACACCGTGTCGGTGGATGAGCTCAAGCTCGGCGACAACGACAATCTGGCCGCGATCGTCGCCGCACTGGTCGATGCCGATGCACTGTTTATCGCCACCGACATCGATGGCCTGTACAGCGCCGATCCGCGCCAGAACCCGGACGCACAGCCGATCGACACCGTGGAAGCGCTCGGCCCGCAGGTCATGGCGATGGCCGGCGGCAGCGGCGCGGCGGGCGTCGGCACCGGCGGCATGCGCACCAAGCTGGAAGCGGCAGCCAAGGCCGGCGCGGCGGGCATTGAAACCTACCTGTTCAACGGCCGCAGCAGCGAGGTGCTGCGCGCGCTTGGCCACGATCGCCTGCGCGGCACACGCGTGCATGCGGCGCGCACCCGCGTGGCCGCGCGCAAGCACTGGTTGCGCCATGCGCCGGTCGAGGCCGGGGCCATCCTGGTCGATGCCGGCGCGGCGCGCGCCCTGACCGACAAGGGCGCCTCGCTGCTGCCCGGCGGGGTGACGGGCGCGCACGGCGAGTTCCGCCGCGGCGACATGGTCGAAGTGCGTCTGCGCGACGAGGCCGGCGAACGTGCCGTGGCGCGCGGCATCAGCCAGTATTCGGCGCAGGACATCCGCCGTCTGGCCGGACGTCATTCGCGCGACATCGAAAGCGTGCTGGGTTACAACTACGGCGAGAACATCGTCCATCGTGACGACCTGGTGTTGCTGCCCGCCTGACCCCTATCGAGTGCCTGCCATGTCCGACATCAAGACCCTTGCACTGGAATGCCGCCGGGCCGCGCAGGCGCTGGCGCAGCTTGATGGCGCGGCAAAAGCGGCGCTGTTGCAGGGCATGGCCGCGGCGCTGGAAGTGGCGCAAGCGACGATTCTTGAAGCCAATGCCCGCGATGTGGCCGCCGCGCGCGACAAGGGCGTGGGCAGCGCGATGCTCGACCGGCTGGCCCTGGACCCGACGCGGCTGACGGCGGTGGCCGCCGCGCTGCGCGAGGTGGCGGCGTTGCCGGACCCGGTCGGGCAGGTCACGCGCGACGACGTGCGTCCCAATGGCATCCGCGTGCAGAAGGTGCGGGTGCCGCTGGGCGTGATCGCGATGATCTACGAGGCGCGCCCGAACGTGACGGCCGACGCGGCGGCACTGTGCATCAAGGCCGGCAACGGCGTGATCCTGCGCGGTGGCTCGGAGGCGATCCATTCCAATACGGCGATCGCCGCGGCGTTGCGCGTGGCGCTGGAGGCCCACGGCATTCCGGCCGCGGCGCTGACGCTGGTGGAGGATTTGCGTCGGGAAACGATGGTGGAATTGTTGCAGCTCACCGACATTGTCGACCTGGCGATTCCGCGGGGGGGCGAGGGCCTGATCCGTTTCGTCGCCGAGCATGCGCGGGTGCCGGTGATCAAGCATTACAAGGGCGTATGCCATTTGTTCGTGGATGCGGCTGCGGATGCCGAGTTGGCGTTGCGCCTGCTGGTGGATGGCAAGGTGTCGCGGCCGTCGGCGTGCAACTCGCTGGAGACGCTGCTGGTGCATGAGGCGATCGCGCCTGCGTTACTGCCGCGGGCGGTGCGGGCCTTGCGCGAGCGTGGGGTGGAGGTCCGGGGGGATGAGGCGACCCGGGCGCTGGTGCCGGAGGTGTTGGCGGCCACGGAGGCGGATTACGCGGCGGAGTTTCTGGACCTGGTGATCGCGGTGCGGGTGGTGGCGGATGTGGACGCGGCGATCGCGCATATCCGCCAGTACGGTTCGGATCATACGGAGGTGATCGCGACCGCCGATCCGGCGCATGCGGAGCATTTCATCCAGGCGTTGCGGGCGGCGGTGGTGATGGTGAACGCGTCGTCGCGGTTTTCGGATGGTGGGGAGCTGGGATTGGGGGCGGAGATCGGCATTTCCACGACGCGTCTGCATGCGTACGGGCCGATGGGCCTGGAGGCGCTGACGGTGGAGCGCTTCGTGGTGCGCGGCGAAGGGCAGACGCGCGCCCCCGCCCTGTAGGAGCGGCTGTAGGAGCGGCTTGAGCCGCGACGGACGGAGCCGAGATCCACCGGCACACGGTCGCGGTTGAAACCGCTCCTACAACGTGGGGCAGGGTGTGCCATTGGTCATGGCCCGATTTGTGATTGGGGCCGTCCGCTCCGGGCGCCATGGGTGCATCATCACCGGCTGTCGCCACTCACCGGAGCCGCCCTGATGCGCCACCGCCGCTTGTGCCTTGCCGTCCTCGCCCTGGCCATGGGCCAGGCCTTTGCCCAGACCTCGCCGATGACCCCGGACATCACCGGCAAGAAGTTCGTGGCGCCGACGACCGCCAACGACTACGTCAAGCGCGTGGTGATGATCCCGATGCGCGATGGGGTCAAGCTGCACACGGTGATCGTGGTGCCCAAGGGCGCACAGAACGCCCCGATCCTGCTCACGCGCACGCCGTACGATGCCGATGGCCGCACCGAGCGGCTCAACTCCCCGCACATGAAGGACCTGCTGCCGCAGGGCGATGAGGTGTTTGTCGAAGGCGGCTACATCCGCGTGTTCCAGGACATCCGCGGCAAGTACGGCTCGCAGGGCGACTACGTGATGACCCGGCCGCTGCGCGGGCCGCTCAACAACACCAAGGTCGATCACGCCACCGACGCGTGGGACACCATCGACTGGCTGGTCAAGCACGTGCCCGAGTCCAACGGCAAGGTCGGCATGCTCGGCTCCTCCTACGAAGGCTTCACCGTGGTGATGGCGCTGACCGATCCGCATCCGGCCCTCAAGGTCGCCGCGCCGGAAAGCCCGATGATCGACGGCTGGATGGGCGATGACTGGCTCAATTACGGCGCCTTCCGCCAGGTCAACTTCGACTACTTCACCGGGCAGTTGACCGAGCGCGGCAAGGGCAGCGGCATCGCGCGCGAAGGCTACGACGACTACAGCAACTTCCTGCGCGCAGGCTCAGCCGGTGATTACGCCAAGGCCGCCGGCCTGGATCAGCTGCCGTGGTGGCACAAGCTCACCGAACACCCGGCCTATGACGCGTTCTGGCAGCAGCAGGCGCTGGACAAGGTCATGGCACGCACGCCGCTGAAGGTGCCGACGATGTGGCTGCAAGGTCTGTGGGACCAGGAAGACATGTACGGCGCGAACCACAGCTACCAGGCGATGGAGGGCCGCGACAGCGGCAACGACCACAACTATCTGGTGATGGGCCCGTGGCGGCACAGCCAGGTCAACTACGACGGCAGCTCGCTGGGCGCGTTGAACTTCGATGGCGACACCGCGCTGCAGTTCCGCCGCGATGTGCTCAAGCCGTTCTTCGACCAGTACCTGGTGGAAGGCGCACCCAAGGCGGACACGCCACCAGTGCTGGTCTACAACACCGGCGCCAATCATTGGGACCGCCTGCAGCAGTGGCCGCTGAGCTGCGCGCAGGGTTGCGCGGCGCAGAGCAAGTCGCTGTACCTGCAGCCCGGCGGCAAGCTGTCGTTCCAGGCGCCGGCCGCAGGGCAGGGCGAGTACGAAGAGTATGTGTCCGACCCGGCCAAGCCGGTGCCGTTCGTGCCGCGCCCGGTGCACTTCGGTGACCGCGACATGTGGACCACCTGGCTGGTGCAGGACCAGCGCTTCGTCGATGGCCGTCCGGACGTGCTGACCTTCGTCAGCGAGCCGTTGACCGAGCCGCTGAAGATCGGCGGCGTGCCGGTGGTCAACCTGCAGGCCTCCACCAGTGGCAGTGACAGCGACTGGGTGGTCAAGCTGATCGACGTGTATCCGGACGAGAACGCGTCGGCGCCGAAGATGGGCGGCTACGAACTGGCGGTGTCGATGGCAATCTTCCGCGGCCGCTACCGCGAAGGCTTCGAGACCGCCAAGCCGCTGACGCCGAACCAGCCGCTGGCCTACCGCTTCGACCTGCCCAACGCCAACCACGTGTTCAAGCCCGGCCACCGGGTGATGGTGCAGGTGCAGTCCAGCCTGTTCCCGCTGTACGACCGCAACCCGCAGCGCTTCGTGCCGAACATCTACTTCGCCAAGCCGGGCGACTACCAGAAGGCGACCCAGCGCATCTGGCACACGCCGCAGCAGCCGAGCTTCATCGAACTGCCGGTGCTGTGAGCCGCGTGCGCGACAGCGGGGGTGATCCCGCTGTCGCGCCATCGCTCAGGGCCGGGTGTGGCGGGCGACGTTGGCTCGCCACTGGCGGGCTTCGCGCGGCGAGTTGACCATTACTGCATCGACGCCGAACTCCGCCGCCTGACGGTAGTCGGCTTCGCCATCGATGAACCACATCACCGAAAGGCGGTGCGTGCCGCTGCGGAAGCAGGCCATGGCCTCCGGCGTCCACAGCTGGGCACCCTTCACCGAGGTGCGGCCGACGCCCAGGGTGAAGCGCTCGCTGACCTCGACGTTGCGGCGCACTTCAAACCCGGCCCAACCCGGTGCCGTCGGGGGCTCGCAACGCTGCGCCAGCACCACGTCAAGCAGCCGTTGCCGGGTCGCATCGCGGGTTTCCATCACCTGCGCCTGCGGATGGCGCGCCCATAGCGGCGCAAAGGCCGCGTCGGTGGAGTACAGCCACACGCGGTTCCAGGCGCGGCTGCTGGCGAGCACCGCGGCCACGCCATCGACAAGGGCCTGCGACGCCTCCGCCTTCATGTCGAGCATGACCGGCATGCTGGCCGGAATCGCCGCCAGGGCCTCGGCCAGAGTCGGGATGCGCTGCGGCTGCGTGCGATACGGGAATGCGCCCGTGGCGTCGCGGAAGGCGAAGCCGGCGTTGAGCGCCTGCAGCTGCGCCAGCGTCATCGAGGACACCGCGCCCTGGCGGTTGGTCAGTGCGGACAGATCGCGCGGGCGGTACAGCACCGGTACGCCATCGGCGCTTAGTTGCACTGACAGCCACATCATGTCGGCGCCATTGCGCAATGCGGTGGCGATGGCGAGCAAGGTGTTTTCCGGCGCGTCGGCGGTGCCGCCGCGGTGGGCGACGATGCGCGGCGCATGCCCCGCGGAAGGGCCGTGGTGCATGGGGCGGGGCGACGAAGGCGTGGTCGTCTGCAAGGCGGAAGAGGCACAGCCGCCCAGCGTGAAGGCCAGGCAGAGGACGAAGAACAAGCGGAAGGTAGGCGTGGTCATGAGCTTTCCTGTTGCCAATGCGAGCACCGCCAGACAGGGGCGGCGTGGCTTGGATGCTAGGAGCGCGACCTGGGTGCGGCAACGCGAAACGGGCAGAATCGATCCGTCCATGATCGGTATCTCATGGCTGCCGCGGGCCGTGGCGCGCGCGTTGGTGGTCGAGCGCGGCATAGGCTGGCTGCGTATGTGTACACGCGTGATCTGGGGTGTGCCTTGCGCATGAGCGAAGGCTTGCGCGCCGGCATGGTCGGGCTCAACACGGGCAGGATTTCCACTGCGGAATCGCCGTTCGGCGGCGTCGGCCACTCGGGGTTCGGGCGTGAGGGCGGCCGCGATGGCCTGGAGGAATACCTGCAGGCCAAGTCGCTGTGCATCGGCGGGATCGACGCCTGAGCGGTTCGACCCCCAGGGCGCGTCAGCCGCGCGCGGTGATCGGGTCGGGTAGTTCGATGGTCTCGTAGTCAGCCAGCGGCGGCACGTACAGGTGCAGGGAGATCGATCCCTGCGGGTGCAGGCCGGTGAGGCGATGGAAGTCTTCGGGGGAGTCGAAGGCGGTCTCGGCGCGGGGTGTGAGTTGCTGCAAGCCGGCGCGGGTGAGCGTGCTGCCGGGGCCGCCATCGCGGACGTAGCGTTGTTCTTCGATGGCGCCTTCGAGCACGCGCACACAGCATTGCGAGCGGCCGTGGTTGTGAACGGGGGAGGCCTGGCCGTGGCGCCAGCAGATCGCGACGAGTTCGTGATGTTCGTTGCGGTCGATGGGGTTGCGCTGGTAGGCGTCGTCGCCGAACTGGCAGAAGGCGCTGATGTCTTCGACATCGATGCGGCACTGGGCCATGGCGGCGAGGTAGTCGTCGCGGCTGCGGCAGCGGCGCAGGGCGTCGATCATGTGGGGCAGGGCGTTGCGGGTCATGTTCCCTCCTCGGATGGAGACGGCGGGTGGATGTAGACCGTAACGCGAATGGCGGCGGCTGTCGTCCATTCGGTGTGTGCGGGCGCAGCATGCAAACGAAAAAGCCCGGAAGGCAATGCCTTTCGGGCTTGAATTCAATGGTCGGGGAGACAGGATTCGAACCTGCGACCTCTACGTCCCGAACGTAGCGCTCTACCAGACTGAGCTACACCCCGACTGAGCCGCGCATGATACAGGGGTCGTCGGGCCTCGGCAAGCATCCCGGACCGACTTGATCACTCATGGTGGGTCGCGTCGTGTTCGCGCATTTCAAACCACATGCCGTTGAGCACGGCGGCCAGCGAGGCCAGGCCGGTGCCGAGAATCCAGGCGAAATACCACATGTTGTGTCTCCTTGGAATGGGGCGCCCGCAGGCGCCCGCGGTCGCGGTGGATGGTCAATAGGCGTTCGGGTTGCGGCCCATCTCGTCGGCCGTCACCTTGCCCTTGAGCACGCGGTAGACCCAGGTGGTATAGGCCAGGATGATCGGCAGGAAGATGGCGGTGGCCAGCAGCATGATCCACAGCGTCAGATGGCTGCTGGACGCATCCCAGACCGTCAGGCTGGAGCCGGGCTGGCTGGAGGAGGGCAGCAGGAACGGGAAGATCGCCAGGCCCACGGTCAGGATGATGCCGGCGATGGCCGCGCCGGAGCTGATGAAGGCCAGGCCGCCGCGGCGGGCGCGCAGCAACACCGCGTTGCCGAGCAGGCCGAGCAGGCCCACCAGCGGCGCCAGCATCGTCAGCGGCATCGTCTTGTAGTTGTGCAGCCAGCCGCCGGCGGTGGCACCGATGGCCGCGGTCTTCAGCAGCGGGTTGGTGGCCAGGTCCGTGGCCTGCGCCGAGGTGACCGCGTAGCCGGGCAGGCCGAAGGCCACCCACGCGCCACCTGCGGCAAACAGCACCGCGGCCAGCACTGCCGAGAGGCTGCCGTAGCGGATCGCGCGCTCGGCCACCGGGCCGTCGGTCTTGATCACCAGCATCGCCGCACCGTGGGCCACCAGCATGGTCACGCTGAGCAGGCCGGCCAGCAGTGCGAACGGGGTCAGCAGGGCGAAGAAGCTGCCGGTGTAGAACACGCGCATGCTGTCGTCGAAATGGAACGGCACGCCGAGCAGCACGTTGCCCACCGCCACGCCCATGATCAGCGCCGGCACGAAGCCGCCGACGAACAGTGCCCAGTCCCAGTTGTTGCGCCAGCGCTGGCTGGGCAGCTTGCCGCGGTACTTGAAGCCGACCGGGCGCAGGATCAGCGCGAACAGGATGACGAACATCGCCAGGTAGAACCCGGAAAAGCTCACCGCGTAGAGCGGCGGCCAGGCGGCGAAGATCGCGCCGCCGCCCAGGATCAGCCACACCTGGTTGCCTTCCCAGACCGGGCCGATGGTGTTGACCACCAGCCGGCGCTCGGCATCGTCGCGGGCCACCAGCGGCAGCAGCGTGCCCACGCCCAGGTCAAAGCCGTCCATCACCGCGAAGCCGATCAGCAGAATGCCCAGCAGCAGCCACCAGATCAGCCGCAGCGTCGTGTAATCAAGCAATACGAAGTCCATGTGCGTTCTCCTTTACGGCTGGCCGCCGGCCAGTGCTTCGGTGCTGAGGGGGGCGTCGGGGGAGGTGGCGCGCTGTAGCGACGGCAGCAGTTCCTCGGGCCCGACCCGGATCGCCTTGAGCATCAGCTTGAGCTCGATCACCAGCAGCACCGTGTACAGCAGCACGAAGCCGCACAGCGTGGTCAGGATCTGGTGCAGGGCCAGGCCGGAGGCGGCGTAGAACGTCGGCAGCACGCCTTCCACCGCCCACGGCTGGCGGCCGTATTCGGCCACGAACCAGCCGCATTCGATCGCGATCCACGGCAGCGGCAGGGTCCACAGCGCGACCTTGAGGAACCAGCGCTTGTCCTCGAAGTTGTGCTTGCACGAGAACCAGAACGCGACGGCGAAGAAGGCGATCAGGTAGAAGCCAATCGCGGCCATGATGCGGAACGTCCAGAACAGCGGCAGCACACGCGGCACGGTATCCATCGCCGCCTGCGCGATCTGCTCGGGCGTGGCGTTGAGGATGTCCTCGCGGTAGCGCTTGAGCAGCAGGCCGTGGCCCAGGTCCTGCCAGTGGCGGTCGAACATCTCGCGCGCGGCGGCGTCGTTCTTGTCCTTGCGCAGGCGTTCGAGTGCGCCGTAGGCCAGCTGGCCGCCGCGCACGCGGTGCTCGGCGCGCTCGACCAGTTCGAGGATGCCGGGGATGGGCTGGTTCAGCGAGCGCGTGGCGATCAGGCCCATCAGATACGGCACCTTGATCGCGAAGTCGTTGCGCTGGGTCTGCTGGTTCGGAATGCCGAAGGCGGTGAAGTCGGCCGGGGCGCGCTCGGTTTCCCACATCGCCTCGATCGCCGCCAGCTTCATCTTCTGGTGCTCGTTGGCGGCGTAGCCGCTTTCATCGCCCAGCACCACCACCGACAGCGAGGAGAACAGGCCGAACGCCGCAGCCACCGCGAACGAGCGGCGTGCCATTTCGCGGTGCCTGCCGCGCAGCAGGTAGAAGGCGCTGATCGACATCACGAATACCGCGCCGGTGACGTAGCCGGCCGAGACCGTATGGACGAACTTGGCCTGCGCCACCGGGTTGAACACCACGGCCATGAAGTCGACCACCTCCATGCGCATGGTGTCCGGGTTGAACACCGCGCCGGTCGGGTTCTGCATCCAGCCGTTGGCGACCAGGATCCACAGCGCCGACAGGTTGGTGCCCAGCGCCATCAGCCAGGTCACGGTCAGATGCTGGATCCGGCTGAGGCGGTTCCAGCCGAAGAAGAACAGGCCGATGAAGGTGGCTTCGAGGAAGAACGCCATCAGCCCCTCGATCGCCAGCGGCGCACCGAAGATGTCGCCGACGTAGTGGCTGTAGTACGACCAGTTCATGCCGAACTGGAATTCCATGACGATGCCGGTACCGACACCCATGGCGAAGTTGATGCCGAACAGCACGCCCCAGAAGATCGTCATGCGCCGCCAGACCTCGCGGCCGGTCATGACGTACACGCTCTCCATGATCGCGATCATGAAGGACAGGCCCAGGGTAAGGGGGACGAAGAGGAAGTGGTACATCACGGTGAGTGCGAACTGCAGCCGTGACAGGTCGACGACGGTCATGTCGATCATGGCTTGGACGTCCTTGGACGGAGGGAGCTTGGCGAATGATCCGCCGCGATGTTGCGCCCGGCGTTGATCCAGATCAATGCGGCAAACGGTCGCCCGCGGCACCGTGCAGGGCCCCGGCCCGTGGCCGCATACAATCGTCACACCCCCACCGCGGGCCGACCCGAGAGCGCATTGGACGCAGACACCACGCCTTCCGCCAGCAGCCTTTCCGCCACTGGCGCGCTTGCCGAGGACAGCACCGAGCTGCGTCGCCAGCGCGGTGCGCGGCTGGCCGAACTGGCCGCCGGCGCGCGCGGCTGGCAACGCGGTGCTGCCGCGGCGGCAACAATCGGCGGGCTGGGGGTCATCGCCCAGGCCGGGCTGATCGCCTGGCTGGTGGAGGCAGTGCTGGTCCGGCGCCTGGCGCTCGCCACCCTGGCCCTGCCATTCGTCGCGCTGGCCGCGGTCCTGCTGCTGAGGTTGCTGTTGGCCGCCATCGCGCAGGGCGCGGCAGGGCGCGTCGCCGACAGCGCCAAGCGCGCCCTGCGTGGCGGTGTGTATCGCCAACTGATGGCACGCGGGCCGCTGTGGCTGCGGCGCCAGCGCAGTGGCGAACTGGGTGAACTGCTGCTCGCCCATGGCGAGGCACTGGAAGGCTATTACGCCGGCTATCTGCAGGCGCGCATTGAAGTGGCCGTGGTGCCATTGGCCATCGTGCTGGCGTTGGCGCCGCTACAGCCGGTGGTGGCGGCGATCCTGCTGCTGACCGCACCGCTGGTGCCGCTTTTCATGATGCTGGTGGGTTGGGGCGCCGAGGCCGCGGGGCGCAGCCAGTTGCAGGCGCTGGCGCGCATGGGCGGCCACTTCGCCGACCGGCTCAAGGGCCTGGGCCTGCTGCGCCTGTACGGCCGCGGCGAGGCCGAGCTGGCCGGTATCCAGGCCGCGGCCGAAGGCGTGCGCGTGCGCAGCCTGAAGGTGCTGCGCATCGCCTTCCTCTCTTCGACGGTGCTGGAGTTCTTCGCCTCGGTGAGCGTGGCCATGGTCGCGCTGTACCTGGGGCTGGGCTATCTCGGCATGCTGGGTCAGCACGGCACCGGCAGCCTGGGCGTGGGCGTGTTCTGCCTGATGCTGGCGCCGGAGTTCTACGCTCCCCTGCGACGATTGGCCGCGCATTACCACGACCGTGCCAATGCGCTGGCGGCGGTCGCCGAAGTCGAGCGCCTGCTGGGCACCACGCCGCTGCCGTCACCGGCCGTTGCAACGGCGCCGCCGCCCGAGCGCGAACCGGAACTGGCCGAGGCGCGCGCGCCGTTGCTGCGCGCCTGGCACCTGCGCCTGCGCCCGCCTGGCGCCAGCGCCGACGTGGTCGAAGACCTGTCCCTGCAGATCGACGCCGGTCGCCGCCTGGCCTTGCTCGGCCCCAGCGGCAGCGGCAAGAGCACCGTGCTCGAAGCCCTGGCCGGCTGGCTGCCGCCGCGCGAGGGCCGCATCGCCTTGCGGCCCGGCGTGCGCGTGGGCTATGCCGGGCAGCGGCCGTATCTGTTCCATGCCAGCATCGCCGACAACCTGCGCCTGGCCGCGCCCGGGGTCAGCCTGCAGCGTCTGCACGCGGTGGCTGAAGCGGCGCAGGTGATGCGCTTTGCCGCGCGCCTGCCGCAGGGGCTGGACACGGTGATCGGCGAGCGCGGCTTTGGCCTGTCGGGTGGCGAGGCGCGGCGCATCGCCTTGGCGCGGCTGTTGTTGCGCGAGCCGGACGTGCTGCTGCTGGACGAACCCACCGCGTTCCTAGACCCGCAAACCGAAGCCGACCTGCTGGAGACGCTGGGCGTTTTTGCCCGCGACCGCGCGGTCATCGTCGCCACGCACAGCGCCGCGGTGCGCGACTGGGCCGACGAGGCCGTGTGCCTGCCCGCGCGCTTGCCGGGCACGGAGGTGCTCGCATGAGCGCGCGTGTCGGGAACGGTCTATGGCACATTTTTGTCCAGCATCGCGGGCGCCTGGCGCTGGCCGCCGCGCTGGTGCTGCTGACGATGCTGGCCGGAGTCGGCCTGCTTGGCCTGTCCGGTGGCTTTCTGGTCGCCACCGCGTTGGCGGGCCCGGCGGGGCTGGCGGCGGGTTTCAATTTCTTCGCGCCCTCGGCCGGCGTGCGTGCGCTGACCCTGGTGCGCATTGCTTCGCGCTATGGCGAAAAGCTGGTCGGCCACGATGCGACCTTGCGCGTGGCCCGCGACCTGCGCGTGTGGTTCTTTCGGCGTGCGCTGCCGCTGGCGCCGGCGCGGCTGGGTGCCAACCGCATCGGTGACCTGCTGGCGCGGCTGATGTCGGACATCGCCGAAGTCGACGGCCTGGTGGTGCGCGCGCTGGCGCCATTGCTGGCGCTGGCGGGCACTGGCCTGGCCGGGATCGCGGTGGCGGCGTGGATTCATCCTCCCGCGGGCTGGCTGTTGCTGGCGCTGGCGGTTGCCATCGGCGTGCTGGTGCCGTGGCAGGTCGCCTGGGGCGCGCGGCGCCGCGAAGCGAACCGCGCACGCGAGCGCATGGCCTTGCGCACGCTCGCCTTTGAAGGGCTGGAGGGCGCGGCGGACCTGGCCGCCATCGAGGCGACCGCGGACTGGATTGGCCGCGTCGAACAGGCCGCCGACGCCGTGGGCAGTGGTGATCGCCGCCAGCGCCGGCGTCTTATCGGCGGCCAGCTGCTGCATGCCGGGTGTGGCGCGGCCGGGCTGCTCGGCATGCTATGGCTGGCGCTGGATGCCGCCGCGCGCGGCGTGCTCGCGCCGGGCTGGGCGGCCGCGCTGGTGTTCCTGACTTTGGCGCTGCTGGAGATCTGGGCCGGCGCCGGGCTGGCGTGGCAGGCGCTGCTGTCCGGACGGGTGGCGGCGCGGCGCCTGGATGAGATCGTCGACGCGCCTCCCACCGTGCGCGACCCTGTTGAAGCGCAGGCGGTGCCGGCGCGCGCCGAGTTGCGTTTCGAGCGCGTGGTGTTCGCCTGGCCGGGCAGCGAGCGCGCCGTGCTGGATGGGCTGGACCTGCGGCTCGGCCCGGGTGAGCGCATCGCCATCAGCGGCGACAGCGGCGGCGGCAAGAGCACGCTGTCGGCGTTGCTGCTGCGGCTATGGGATCCGCAGCAGGGCCGCCTCAGTTATGGCGGCGTGGCGCTGACTGAGTTCGCCCAGGCTGACTGGCATCGCCATATCGCCTGGTTGCCGCAGAACGCGCCGGTGTTTGTCGGGAGTGTGGCCGAGAACCTGCGCATCGGCGCGCCGCAGGCTGATGACGCGGCATTGTGGGCGGTGCTGGCGCAGGTGCGCCTCGAACAATGGGCGCGCAGCCGCGAAGGTCTGGCGACCTGGGTGGGCGAGAACGGCGCCACCTTGTCGGCGGGCCAGGCGCGGCGGCTGGCGGTGGCCCGCGCCCTGCTGCGTCAGGCGCCGCTGCTGGTGCTGGATGAGCCGACCGAGGGCCTGGACGTGGACACCGCGGACGCGCTGTTGCTGGACGTCGCCGCCGCGCTGGGCGAGCGCAGTCTGTTGTTGATCAGCCACGGCAGCTTGCCGGCGGGTGTGGTTCACCGCCATTACCGCTTGCAGGAAGGCCGGCTGCGGGATGCGGCAACGCCGTTGTAGGAGGGGCTTCAGCCCCGACGGACGGAGCCGCGATCTGGCAGATCGCGGTCGCGGCTGAAGCCGCTCCTACAGTGCACCCGTCGGCATCTGGAGTGCTGCTGGGTATGCTGATGCTGGCTGGGGCCATTGTGGGAGGGGCTTCAGCCCCGACGAGCGGAGTCGGGATCTGGCAGATCGCGGTCGCGAATGGCGACGCTCGCGCTACCAGCGCGCCTCCAACGTCCGGAACGGCCGCGCCAGACGAATGCCGCGCGCGTCGTAATCCTTGACCTTGCGCCCGTCCACCCGCACCTCGCGCGGACGCTGCCGCGAGGGCCAGCTCACCTGCACAGCGGTATCGGCGCGCAGCCCCGGCGCAAGCTCCAGCTTCAACACCCCATCCGTCTCGCGCGCCTTCAAGCCCAGCGTGCCGTAAGCGGTGGGCAACGCATCGATGGCCACCCCGTCACCCGCCAGCCACGATACCGGCGTACCCGGCAGCAACAGCAGCGCGTCGTCCTCCTCGCGCATCAGCATGCCGTACAGCGTGCGCGCATACTCCGCGCCAATCCAGGTGTGCGGCATGTCGCCGAGGTAGCCCGGATAGCGCAACCGCGAATGCACCACTTCCGCAAGTACATGCCAGGGCAGCGGACGGCGATGCTCCATGAGCAGCGACAGCAGCTCCTGCGCCTCATCCACGCGATCCAGGTGCACGTAGGTGAGCACGTTGCGCATCTCGTATGGCGTGTAGGCAAACAGCGCGTCGGGCTGTTCGCGCGCGCGCACGTCGGCCATGTAGCGGTCGAAGGTCGTGCGCAATTCGGTTTCGGGCAGCAGCGCCTGCTGGCCGGTCGGGTCCAGCGCAATCGACACGCTGGTCGGATCGCCGTCACCGAGGTCCGCCGAGGCCGGGATCACCTCGCCATGCTTCCACGCGATCGTGGCGCGAATCGAAGCGGCCACCGAATCACGCAGCAACTGGTACTGCGCCCGCGCCCATTCCGCGGTGGCCTCGTCGCCGAGTTGCTCGGCCAGCCAGGCGCCATCGTGCCAGCCCTTCAGTGCCCAGTAGTCATCCCAGTAGCTGTGCGTGGGGCTGGAATAGCCCTCGTGGCTGATGGACGGGGCGATGATGCCGGCAAAGCGTTCCGGCGCCGGCTGGTCCGCCATGTAGCCCGGGACCAGCGTGCGCTCACGCAGCTCCTGCATGAAGCGCATTGCCGCGATGACCTTGGGCAGGTAGTCGCGCACGCTTTCCGGGCCGCCATCCAGACGCGCGACATCGGCGACCAGGTTGATGTACTCGCCCTGGCTGTCGTACTCGATGTCCGAACCAAAGCCACGATTGACGCTGCCATCCTCGTTGAGGATCGGCGACACCAGCCCGTTCTCGTGCACGGCGTGGTCGGAGTACCAGCGCAGGTAGTCGCGGGCCACGCGCGGCTGGCCCATGCGCAGCAAGGCCGAGGCGGTAGCGGCGCCATCGCGGATGAAGGAGCGGTTGTAGTTACGCGGGCCCGGCTGCATCGCCGGGCCGGTCTGGTTGATCAGCATGTAGGCGCCTTGCGCGCGCAGCATGTCGACCAGTGAAGCGTCGGGCAGCTGCAGACCGATGTTGCCGAAACGCTGCCGCCATTGCCCGGCGAGCGTGTCCGCGGCGGCGTCGAATGCCTGGCCGGCATCGCCCTGCCAGCCACTGCGATCCACCGGCGGCGCCGGCGGCAGCACGCCTGCGGCATCGCGCGGTTGCGTGCCGAGCGGCAGCGCCACGACGATGTCGCGGTGCGCACCCGGCGCCACGGCAACGCGCCAGGACAGCACCGCCGATGCCAGGCCATCTTCGTCGCGGGCCTGCTGCGCGGGCGGCACTTGGCCGCGTGCGACCAGTGCCGTCGGCTCGTCCTCGCCGTGGCGCCCGAAGCCGGCGGCACCGCGTGCGTCCACCGGCGTCAGCGCCGACAACAGCACGCGGTCGTTGACGCGCACGTCGGTGGCCACCGCGTCGCCTTCCACCGCGATCCGCTCGATTGCCGACACGCCGCCATGCTGCCACGGCGGGTTGACCTGGATCGGCCGCACCAGAAGCGTCAGCGCGCCTTCGCTGGGCACGGTGCCGGTGTTCTCGATGCGGTAGCGGACCAGCGTGACCGGCTGTCCGTCGCGCTGCTCGATGGCCATGGCCTCGTTGCGGATGCTCAGCTGCGGCCGCGCCTGCCATTGCACGGTCGGCATCGGCATCCAGCCTTCGCGCAGCGACTGTGTGCGCGCGACGCCATCGGCGCTCACCGCACCCTGGTCATCGCGCCAGATCGCCTGCAGCATCGGCGCGCCCTTGAAGGCTTCAAGGTTGCCGAATTCGTCGAAGATCGACTTCTGCCGTCCGGCTGGCACGCCGACCACGGTCCAGTAGATCTGCTGGCGATGCAGCTGCGCGGGAAACAACGCGGCATGCTCGCGGCTGGCAAGAATCTCCATGCGCTTGGTGGCGGTGAGCACCTGCTCGGGGCCCAGCAGGCGCAGGCGGCGAATGCGCGGTGCCGCACCTTCGAGTCCGGCGACCAGGCGCAAGGCGGTGGGCTTGAACGCTTCGCGTGCGGCGAGGAAGGACAGGTCACCGGCGCTGCCCGGGTCATCGGCCACGCTGCGCCAATGTCCTGCCGCATCGCGGGCTTCCAGTCGCGCGCCGTGGCGCGGGCCATCCCACCAGACTTCCAGGCCGGCAACTGCGTCGGCACGTGGCAGGTTTATTTCCAGCGCCTGTGCCTTGCCTTGTGCCTGCGGCAGAGTCAGCGGTTCGCCGCGTCCTTCCCAGACGCGCGCGGCATCGTTGCCGGCGGCGGAAAGGCGCGCGGCGCTCGGACCCAGCGGCTCGAATTCAAATACCGACACGCCCCAGTCGGCGGTGCGTTCGGGACTGGCCAAACGCAGGTAGCGAGCTTGGCGGGTGGGAAAGAACAGGTAGTCGGTAGCGCCGCGGGAGTCGGTACTGGTGTAGACGTCTTCCCAGTCCTTGCCATTGCGCGAGGCCTGGATGCGATAGCCGACAGCAAAGCCACTGTCCCAATGGATGCGCACGCCGCCGACGGCGGCTTCGCGGCCGAGATCCAGCTGCAGCCAGTGGCCGGGGCTGAAGGCGCCGCCCCAGCGGGTGGTTTCGTCAGCGTCGATGGCGTGTTGCGGCGCCAGCGCGGCAACCTGACGTGAAGACGCGCTGACTTGCCATTGCGCGCGCGGCGGCAGATTGTCGGCGGCCAGCAGCGGCGAACTGACGAGGGCGCAGGCGAGCAGGGCGGGGCGGAGCCAGCGGGAAGTGGGGGAAGCGGGCATCTGGTTCGCGGCGTGCTGTGCGGGAGGCACACGTTATCAGCCCAAGAAAACGTTTACATGCTGCACTGCGGGGACGGTTTGTTGTTGTGACCTGCAGCTGCTTTGCTGTGGCCGCGCAGCGAACGCCTTCTCAGTGCAAGCAGGACTTACCCATGCACATCCGCGCGACAAAAGAACATGCCTGGGAATCGGCTTGGCAGTGCCGAAGCTAGTCCGCAACATTCGTAAGATTATCCGTACAGCACACGAGAGTGATCCCATTAAAAATGGAAGTTTTTGCTTGTAATCTGGCGTCTTGCGATGTCAGCGCGTAACCATAATTGTGTGAGATTTGTCCAATAGATGAGCCCTGAAGAGAAACGTTGAATGTGCAACCCACACGACCGGGCACAAGCCGCGTCGTTGTCAACGCTCTCTCCTTCAAGGAAATCTCGCAGTGAATCGCATCTACCGAATCGTCTGGAACGCTACGATCAACCGCTGGGTCGTGGCTTCGGAAATGGCCAAGGGCCGGAAGAAAAGGACTAGCGCGGGCGAACGCTCGCCGCACAGTGCGGCGGTGATGTTTGCCGCGACGATGGTCGTTGCGGGCGGTGCACTGACGCCCCAACCCGCCGAAGCGGCGTGGTGCAATCTCAGGCCCGGCCCTTGCACTCCACCACCCGCACCCAGGCCGGCCCCAGCGCCTGCGCCGGCTCCGGCGCCCGCGCCCGCACCGAAGCCAGCACCCGCCCCGGCCTATGACTGGGCCGCTGCTTCGCATAAGTACTTCCGTGCCAAGTCGACGGAGCCTGCTGCCAACCCTACGGGTACGAGCTCCATTGCCATCGGCCCGGGCGCCGCTGCTGAAGGCGACTACTCGATGGTCCTGGGCGGCAACGCCAAGGCTGTGGGCGTTGCCACGGTCGCGGTCGGCGACCGTGCTGAGACGCGTGCAAATGGTGCTGCAACCTTTGGTTCTTCCTCCAAGGCGACGGCAACTTACGCGACGGCTCTGGGGCATGGAGCATCGGCGACGGGGTCGGGTTCTGTTGCACTGGGCAACAACGCTGTGGCCAATCGTGGCAATGCGGTATCGATCGGCTCGGACAGCATCAAGCGCCAGCTGACCAACATGAGCGCAGGCACGGCTGACACCGACGCAGTCAACGTATCGCAGCTGCGCGGCGCCGTGGGCGCCCTCGGCGGCGGCGCGAAGGTCAACCCGGATGGCAGCGTGAGCGGGCCGACGTATAACGTCGGTGGCAAGACCGTGAACAATGTCGGTGATGCCCTGGCTGCCGTGAGCGCTGCTGTTGCCGACCCGCTTGATGTCCACTACGACAGCGCCAGCAAGGCCCGCATCAGTCTCGGCGGGGCGAACGGTACGCGAGTCGGGAACCTGCAGGCTGGCCGCGACGATAGCGATGCTGTCAATGTCTCGCAGTTGCGCTCGGCGGGCTTCGCTCTCGACAACAGCGGCAATGTGCGCAATCCCGCGGTGACCTACGAGGCCGGCAGCAGCGCCGCGGGCACGCCGCGCGTGGTGCTGGACCCGGGCGCGGGCAACAGCCGTTATCGCATGGACAGCGACCCAGGCAAGGCGCTGCTGCCCCGGGGTACGGTGATTTCCAATGTTGCCGATGGCGTGCAGGACACCGACGCGGCCAACGTTGGCCAGGTCAAGAGCATCAGTCAGAAAGCCATTGACAACACGTCTGCGCAGGTGTTCGAGATTCCTGTCCAGCGCACTGTGCCGCCGATGGCCAGCAGCGAAAGCACGAGCGTGACAATCGCCAGCAGCGAACGCAGCTTGCCGCCCATGGCCGCTATGAACAGTGAGACAACCTCCATAGCTGCCACCACTTCGAGCACCGGCACCGGCATCAACTCCGTCGAGGCGGGCCGAAACAAGAACCTGGAGAACGGCAACTGGTACCTGAAGGCTGCAGGCCGCTCAGATGGTGCCGGCAGCACGCCGCCCACCGATGAGGCCAGGAACCCAGGCGCTGGCGGTATCGCGATAGGTTCCGACGCGCGCACTTTCGCCGAGAACGGCGCCTCGATGGGCGTGCAGGCCTTCGTCACCTCCACCGCAAAGGATTCCGTCGCCCTCGGTGCCGGCTCGGTGGCCAACGAAGCCAACACCGTGTCGGTCGGCAGCCAGGGCCGCGCCGAGGATAGCTTCGAGACCTACGACAGCCAGAGCAACAAGGTCACCGTCACCAGCGTGGCCAACACCCGTCGCATCGTCAACATGGCCGCCGGCCAGAACGACACTGACGCAGTGAACGTGTCCCAGCTCAAAGGGGTGACTGCGGCCATTGGCGGCGGCGCGGCCGTCGGCCCGGATGGCTCGGTGAAGGGGCCGGCCTACAAGGTGGGCGACGGTACCTACGACAACGTTGGCGATGCTTTGCAGGCGGTTTCGACCGCGGCCGAGCAAGGCGATGCGTTGGCGGTGAAGTACAGCGACGCGAGCAAGACCGGCGTGGCCCTGGAGGGCCAGGGCGGAACGCGGCTGAGCAACGTCAAGGCGGCTACCGGCGACACCGACGCCGTTAACCTCAGGCAGTTGAAGGACGCGGGTATCGCCATTGATCCGAATACTGGTGCTGTGACCAACAGCTTCGTGGCTTATGACGGTGCGGACAAGGCCAAGGTCACCCTCGGAGGGGCCGACGGCACCACGCTCAGCAACGTCAAGGCGGGTGTGGCGGCGAAGGACGCGGTCAATGTCGGCCAGCTGCAAAGCGCCGGCATCATCGACGGCACCGGCAACGTGCAGAAGGCCGTGCTGTTCAACGCTGATGGCACCGAAGCCAACGTCAACGCCGACGGCAAGAAGATCGCCAACGTCGCCGCCGGCAGTCGCGATACCGACGCAGCCAACCTGAAGCAGCTGAAGGATGCTGGCCTAACCGTTGATCCGAACACTGGCGCTGTGACCAACAGCTTTGTGGCCTACGACGGCGCGGACAAGGCCAAGGTCACTCTGGCAGGGACCGACGGCACCACGCTGAGCAACGTCAAGGCGGGTGTGGCGGCGAAGGACGCGGTTAACGTCGGTCAGTTGCAGAGTGCTGGCATCATCGACAACAACGGCGCGGTGCAGAAGGCCGTGCTGTTCAACGCCGATGGTACCGAGGCCAACGTCAACGCCGACGGCAAGAAGATCGCCAACGTCGCCGCCGGCAGCCGCGATACCGACGCAGCCAACCTGAAGCAGCTGAAGGATGCTGGCCTCACCGTTGATCCGAACACTGGCGCTGTGACCAACAGCTTCGTGGCTTATGACGGTGCCGATATGGCCAAGGTCACGTTGGCGGGCGCCGACGGCACGACCCTGAGCAACGTCAAGGCTGGCCGCGCCGATATGGATGCTGTCAACCTCAAGCAGCTGAAGGACGCAGGCATCGCTGTCGATCCGAACACCGGCACGGTCACCAACAGCTTCGTTGCCTACGATGGCAGTGACAAGGCCAAGGTGACCTTCGCAGGAACGGAGGGAACGACGCTGAGTAACGTGAAGGCCGCCACCGCCGACACCGATGCAGTCAACCTCAAGCAGCTGAAGGACGCAGGCATCGCCGTAGACCCGGGCACCGGCAACGTGACCAACAGCTTCGTCGCCTATGATGGCAATGACAAGGCCAAGGTCACCCTGGGCGGCGCCAACGGCACGACCCTGAGCAACGTCAATGCCGGCGTGGCAGCAAAGGACGCAGTCAATGTCGGCCAGCTGCAGAGCGCCGGCATCATCGACAGCACCGGCAACGTGCAGAAGGCGGTGCTGTTCAATGCCGATGGCACCGAGGCCAACGTCAACGCCGACGGCAAGAAGATCGCCAACGTCGCCGCGGGCAGCCGCGATACCGATGCGGTGAACCTGAAGCAGCTGAAGGACGCGGGCATCGCCGTCGATCCGAACACCGGCACGATCACCAGCAGCTTCGTGGCCTACGACGGCGCAGACAAGGCCAAGGTCACCCTCGGTGGCAGCGACGGCACCACCCTGAGCAACGTCAAGGCCGGCGTGGCCGCGAAGGACGCCGTCAATGTCGGCCAGCTGCAGAGCGCCGGCATCATCGACAGCACCGGCAACGTGCAGAAGGCCGTACTGTTCGACGGCGTAGATGGCAATGCCAATGCCGCGGGCAAGCGGCTGGTGAACGTGGCCGGCGGCAGCGACGACCAGGACGCGGTCAACGTCAAGCAGCTCAAGGATGCAGGCTTTGCCTTCAACGGCGGCACGGTGGTCACCCGCGGCATCACCTACGTGCCCGGCTCCATCGAGGCCGGTACGCCGCGCGTCGAGTTGGCCCCGGGTGTCGGCAACAGCCGCTATTTCGCCGATATCAATGGTGACGGCATCGGCGACCGCGAAGCACCGCTGCCCAAGGGCACCCGTATCAGCAACGTGGCCGACGGCATCCAGGACACGGATGCAGCCAACATCGGTCAGCTGCGTGACATAACGAACTCGACGTTCGAGTCGCGCTCGTTCGCGCCCCGACAGTCGGAAGACAGGTCGCTTACACTGAACGTGCCGCCGATGGCCGCGATGGAAACAGCCTCGGCGAGCAGTGCGGCGACAACGGCCGGCAGTGGCGTGGACTCGGTGTCGCGCGAACGCTCCAAGACTTTCCGTATGAGGAACTACTATCTGATGGTCAAGGGCCGCGGCGACGCGGTTGGCAGCACCCCACCGGTGGATATTGCCAGCGTCAACGAATCCTCCGGTGGTATCGCGATCGGTTCGGACAGCGCGACCAGCGCCGACAATGGCATCGCCCTCGGTACCCTGGCCCGTACCTCCGCCAAGGACGCAGTGGCTCTGGGTGCCGGGTCGGTGGCCGATCAGGAGAACACCGTGTCGGTGGGCAGTGCGAAGGCCAATAGCTTCGATGCCTACGCCAACGACGGCGTCACCAAGGCCCAGCTCACCAGCGCGGCCAACACCCGGCGCATCGTGAACATGGCCGCCGGCGTGGGCGACAACGACGCGGTCAATGTCAGCCAGCTCAAGCAGGTGACCCGGGCCATTGGCGGCGGTGCGGAACTCAACCCCGATGGCTCGGTCAAGTCGCCGACCTACAGCGTGGGTGACGGCACCTACGACAACGTCGGCGATGCCCTGAAGGCCGTGCAGGCCCAGGCCGCGACCGGCAGCCCGCTGGGCGTGACCTACGACGACACCAGCAAGAGCAGCCTCACCCTCGGTGGCAAGGACGCGGCAAGCCCGGTACGGGTGCGCAACGTCGCCGATGCGCAGGATGACAGCGACGCGGTCAACCTCAAGCAGCTCAAGAGCGCCGGCCTGGTCGATGCCAGCGGCAGCGCGCTGGATGCGGTGGTCTACGACAGCGGCTCGGCCAAGGCTCAGGTGACCTTTGCCGGCCTCAACGGCACGGTGCTGGCCAATGTCGGTGACGGGCGTATCGCCGCCGGCAGCCGCGAGGCGGTCAACGGTGGTCAGGTCGCGGCCTTGCGCGACTCGTTCAAGAGCGCGGTGGACGGGCTGGATGGCCGCGTCAGCACGCTGGAGAGTGCGCCGCCGGTCAGCGCGACCGGAGGTAGCGATCCGCTGGTCCAGGTGCGCGGTCCCGGCGCCAATGCCAATGCCGGTCTGGCCGACAGCAGTGGCGTGGCGGTGGGTGGCGATACCGTGGTCGAGGCCAATGGCGGTGTGGCGATTGGCAGCGGCGCCAAGGTGCAGGCGCAGGCCACCAACTCGGTGGCACTGGGCCAGGGTGCAGTGGCCGATCGGGCCAACAGCGTCTCAGTCGGCGCGCCCGGCAGCGAGCGCATCGTGTCCAACGTGGCCGACGGCGTACGCGATACCGATGTGGCCAATTCCCGCCAGGTGCGGCAGAGCCTGAAGTCGGCCAACGACTACACCGATTCGCGCATCAACGATGTCTGGAACACGGCACGTCGTGAAATGAACGACATGAACCGCCAGGTCAATCGCGGCATCGCGGCGGCTTCGGCGCTGGTCAACGTCACGCCGTATCTGCCGGGCCGCACTGCCATCAATGCGGGCATCGCCTCCTATCGCGGCGAGACCGCGCTGGGTGTGGGCCTGTCGCGCTGGAGTGACAACGGCCGCTTCAACATCAATGCCGGTGTCTCGGCGGCGCGCCAGGACCAGCCGGTCTACCGCGTAGGTGTCGGTTACGTGTTCTGAGGCGACACGTCCACGGCAGCCGGGCGGGTCATACCGCCCGGCTGCCACACCTTGAATCGCAGCGGCGGCCTTCGGGCCGCCGCCTCCAATGAGAACAACGCCCATGTTGATATCGAAAACCACGCCGGCCTGGTGGCTGGTGTTGCCTACGCTCGGCTTGCTGACAAGCTGCAGCAGCTACAGCGAAGTGCGCGACGGCAGTACCGAACAGCCGGTCTGGCCGCAGGCCGACGACGCGCGTCCCGTCGAGCCGTCAACCCTGCGCCCGGATCTGGACAAGCTGCGCAAGGTCCAGGCCGGCATGACCAAGACCGAGGTCTATCAGTTGATCGGCCACCCGCAATACCGCGAGGGCATGGCCGGCGTGCATGAGTGGGATTTTGCCTTCCGCCTGCCCGATGGCCGGGGCGGCGAGAGCACCTGCCAATACAAGATCCTGTATGACGATGCGATGCTGGCCAAGAGTTTCTACTGGCAGCCGCAGTCCTGCGCCGACCTGGTCAACCCGCCGCCGCCGCAGGCGGTCGAGCCGCCGCCCACCGTGCAGGTGCGCACGCTGGACCTGTCCACCGACACGCTGTTTGAATTCGACAGTGCGCGCCTGCGCCCGGAAGGTGCCCGTGCCCTGGACGAACGCGTGGTCTCGGCACTGACCGGTGCACAAAAGTTGCAGGGCATCCGCCTGACCGGCTATGCCGACCGCCTGGGCCCGGACAGCTACAACCTGCAGCTGTCGCAGCGTCGCGCCGATGCGGTCAAGGCCTACCTGGTCAGCAGCGGTGTGCCCGCCAACAGCGTGCAGGCCGAGGGCCGTGGCGAAGCCGAGCCGATGGTCAGCTGCCAGGACCGCGCGCGTTCGGCCTTGATTGCCTGCCTGGCGCCGAATCGGCGCGTCCATGTGGAGATCACCGTCGACAAGTAAGTGGCCTGCAACGCACCGGGGACGCTGCTTGCGGCCCCCGGTGCGTTGCATCTGCGCCGGATCCGGCGCGCGCCGCAAAAACCAGGCCCTACAAAGTATCCAGAAATCCCCGCACCGCCGGCCCGAACCGCTCGAAATCCACCAGAAACGCATCGTGCCCCTGCGGCGAGTCCAGGCCCACGAAGCGCGCATCCGCACCGCCCGCGCGCAGGCCATCGGCAATCTGCTGCTGCTGTTGCACCGGAAACAGGATGTCGGTGTTGGCGCCAATGGCCAGCGCGCGCGGCACGCGGATCATCGCCAGGCCCGCCAGCACATCGCCGCCGGCGTACTCGGCCAGGTCGAACCAGTCCATCGAGCGGCTCAGATACAGATAGCAGTTGGGATCGAAGAAGCGCACGAAACGTCGCGCGTGGCCTTCCAGGTAACTCTCCACCTGGAATTCCAGGCCGAACGGATCATCGTCGGCATGCTCCGAATCCAGCCGCACGCGGCCAAAGCGGCCGTCCCACTCCAGGGCCGAGCGATAGGTGATCACGCCGAGCTTGCGCGCCATGCGCATCCCCGATTCGGGATAGTGCGCCTCGTCGTAGTGGCCGCCGTTCCATGCCGGGTCCAGGCGGATCGCCTCGCGCTGCAGCGAGCGGATCGCAATCGAGAACGGCAACGCCTGCGCACTGCCGGAAATATTGATGTGGCTGCGGGCAATGCCGGGATGGCGCAGCAGGATGGCCAGCGCGGTCATGCCGCCCATCGAATTGCCAATCAGGCAGGCCAGCTCGCGGATGCCAAGCGCGCGCACCACTTCCACCGCGGCATCGGCGCCGTCCTCGATCGACAGCTCCGGGAACGCCAACCGATACGGCGCGCCGGTGGCCGGGTTGATCGACGCCGGGCCGGTCGAGCCCTTGCAACTGCCCAGCGAATTGACGCAGACCACGAACCAGCGATCGGTATCAATCGGCTTGCCCGGGCCGATCATCGCTTCCCACCAGCCCGGCTCCGGGTTGGCCTCACTGCGCGCCGCGTGTGCGCTGGGCGACAGGCCGGTCACGATGAGGATGGCGTTGCCGGCGTCGGCGGCCAGCGTGCCCCAGGTTTCGTAAGCCACGTGCGCGCCGAGCAGCGCGCCACCGCGCTTCATCGGAAAGGGCGAAGGCAGGGCGTGGAAACGGCTGGCGGGCGGAATGAATTCGGTCATGGGCCGATTCTAGCGGCGGCGCTGGCTGTACCGCAGGCCCGCTGGCGGATTGCTGCGTGCCGGGGCGTAAGCCGCACTTGCCCGGCCTCAGTTTCCGAGGATCAGCTGCACCGGTGCGCTCGCCGGCAGCGTCACCCGCTGCGCTTCGGTACTGATGTCGCCTTCGCCAGGCATTGCGTTGCCGCTGGGCGAGATGCGCGCCAGCACTTCGACTTCCGGCAAGGCCGACAGCTTTGCGGTCGGCATCGGGCTGTCGGCATCGTCGAGCTGTACCTTGAGCGGCAACTCGGCGAGGGTGTGTTTCTCCACGGCCACCGGCATCGGTGGGCCGCCCGGCACGCGCGCAATGATGAAGACGGTGGTTTCGCCCGGCAGGCGGCTGCGCCAGCCCGGGGCCAGCGCCACTTCGACGCTGAGGCCGGATGCCGATGCCGCGGCCGGCAGTGCCGCCGGGTCCAGTGCGGGCTGCCCGGCCTCGGCGCGCGCGGCGTTGATCTGCGTCAGCAGGCTGTCGCGGGTGTTGCTGTCCACCTGGGTGAGCAGCGGCTCCCAGGTCGCCGCCGCGGCACCGGCGTCGCCAGCCTGGCGCTGGGCCACACCGAGGAACCAGCGCGCACGCTGGTGTTCGGGCTGCAGCAGCAGGGCCTTGCGCAGCCACGCCACGGCGGTCGGGTCGGGCTTGCCGCTGCCGGCGGCCAACATGCGTGCCTGCGCGGCGGAGACCAGCACTTCGGCGTGGTCCGGTTGCAGGCGCACGGCCTGGGCGAAGGCGTCCGCGGCCTCGGTGTATTTTTCCTGGCCGAGCAGCGCGCGGCCGAGCAGCATCCAGCCTTCAACCTGGCTGGGATCGTTCTTGAGCGCGGCACGCAAGGCGGCTACCGCTTCATCGATGTCGCGTGGGGTCTCGACGCGAAATGGCGTGTCGGCGCGCAGCCCGGCCGGCGTGCCGACCAGCCCGTACAGCACCGCGGTGCCCAGGCCCAGCAGCACCATCGTGGCCACGACAAAACCAGGCGACTGCCGCCACAACGGCCGCAGCACCCAGCCGAGCACGGCGATGACGATGACCCCGGCAATCAACGCGAAGACGGTCATCACCACTCCTGCGGCTCGTCGGCCCGCGCCGTACCGCTGGTTCGTGCAGTGGCGACGGGCAGCGCTCGCGCGCGGCGTCGCACGATGGCAATGACCAGCACCGCGCCGCCGAGCAACAGCGCGGCCGGGCCGAACCACAGCAGCCAGGTACGCGATTCCACCTGCGGCCGGTACAGCACGAATTCGCCGTAGCGTTCGACCAGGAACTGCTTGATCTGTGCGTCGCTACGCCCTTCCTGCATCAGCGCCAGCACTTCGCGGCGCAGGTCATGGGCAATCTGTGCGTTGGAGTCGGCCAGCGACTGGTTCTGGCATTGCACGCAGCGCAGCTCGGCGGTGAGCGCGTGGAAGCGCGCCTCCTCGGCGGCGTCGCGGTAGGCGAGTGGTGCGGGGTCGGAAGCCGGCTGTGCGGCCAGCGGCGCGGCCATGCCGGCCAGCAGCAGCGCAGCGGTCAGCAGCACCGCTGCCAGTAGCTGAGGAACCCGCCGCCGGCTCATGGCGTTGCGCGCAGCGGCGCGGCAGCCGCGCCGCGTTCGAGCTGCTGCAGCTGCGGGACCAGCTCGTGGTCGATGATGTCCTGGGTCAGCGCACCGCTGTGCTTCCAGCGCACGATGCCTTGCGCGTCGATGAGGAAGGTTTCCGGCGCGGCGGCAATGCCCCAGTCGATCGCGGTGCGGCCATCGCGGTCGGCCAGCACCAGCAGGTACGGGTTGCCCAGCTGCTCAAGCCAGTGCAATGCGTCGGCGCGCTCGTCCTTCCAGTTGTAGCCGATCACCCGCACGCGCTTGCTCAGGGCAAAGCGGGTAAGGATGGGATGCTCTTCGCGGCAGGTCGGGCACCAGCTGCCCCACACATTGAGCACGTAGGGCGCGCCGCGCAGATCCGCGCTGTGCACGCGGACCGATTCGTCGTGCAGCAGCGGCAGATCGAAATCCGGCGCCGGCTTGCCGATCAGCGCGGAGGGCAGGCTGTCGCGGTCGGCCTGGCCGGAGCGGTACACGCCATACAGCAGCAGCCCCAGTACGGCGACGAACAACGCCACGCCGCCGAGCAGCAAGGGCAGCGACAGACGGCGAGGCGAGGATGGGGACATCAGGACTTCTCCGGGATACGACGGAAGCGCCGGTCGGTGGCGGTGACCAGTCCGCCCAGCGCCATCAACAGCGCGCCGAGCCAGATCCAGCGCACGAATGGCTTGACATGCGCGCGCACGGCCCAGGCGCCATCGCCGAGCGGTTCGCCCAGGGCGACATAGACATCGCCGCCCAGACCAGGACGGATGCCGGCTTCGGTCATCACCTGGCCGCCGCTGGCGTAACGCCGCTTCTCCGGCACCAGCATGCCCAGTTCGCGCTCGCCGCGCAGCACTGCCATGCGCGCACGATCGGCAATGTAGTTCGGGCCCTGCACCTGGTCGAGCCCCTCGAAGCGCAAGCTGTAGCGGCCGATCTCCAGGCGCTGGCCCGGCGCCAGCGCCACCTCGCGCTGCACACTCAGTGATTCCACCAGCAGCGCACCGGTCAGGAACACAGCCACGCCGCAGTGCGCCAGCAGCATGCCGATCATTTCCGCGGTCAGGCGCTGGCCGGGCGCGGCGCCGCGCAGGCGCAGCCAGGCAAAGCGCAGCGTGCCGAGCAACACCCAGGCCGCGGCCGCCACACCCAGGCCGGTCTTCAGGCGGCCCTGCGGTGCGCAGGCCCAGGCCAGCACGCCGGCCAGCAGCGCCAGCAGCAGCCATGGCAGCAGCAATGCCAGCAGGCGCGAGGGTTCGTCGCGCTGCCAGCGGGTCAGCGGGCCGAATGGCAGCAGCAGCACCAGCGGTGCCATCAACACCAGGAACAAGGTGCCGAAGTAGGGCGGGCCTACCGACAGCTTGCCCAGCGCCAGCGCGTCGGCGAGCAACGGGTACAGCGTGCCCAGCAGCACCATCGCGCAGGCGCAGGCCAGCAACAGGTTGTTGAGCAGCAACAGCGTCTCGCGCGAGGTGCCGGCAAAACCGCGGCGCGGATCGTCCGCCGCCAGCGCCATGCCCGGCGCGCGCAGCGCGTACAGCAGCAGCGAGCCGCCAATCACCAGCGCCAGGAACACCAGGATGAACAACCCGCGCGAAGGATCGGCGGCGAAGGAATGCACGCTGGTCAGCACGCCCGAGCGGACCAGGAAGGTGCCCAGCAGCGACAGCGAGAACGCAGCGATCGCCAGCAGCAGCGTCCAGCCGCCGAAGCTGCCGCGCTTTTCGGTCACCGCCTGCGAATGCAGCAGCGCCGCGCCGGCCAGCCACGGCATGAAGCTCGCGTTCTCGACCGGGTCCCAGAACCACCAGCCGCCCCAGCCCAGTTCGTAGTACGCCCACCAGCTGCCCAGGGCGATGCCCAAGGTGAGCAGGGCCCAGGCCACGTTTGTCCATGGCCGCGACCAGCGCAGCCAGCGCGCATCCAGCCGCCCCTCCAGCAACGCAGCAATGGCGAAGGCAAACGGCACCGCGAAGCCGACATAGCCGGCGTAGAGCATTGGCGGGTGGATCACCAGACCCGGGTCCTGCAGCAGCGGGTTGAGGTCGCCGCCTTCAGTCGCCGCCGGCAACAGCCGCGCGAACGGGTTGGAGGTGAACAACAGGAAGGCCAGAAAGCCCAGGCTGATCAGGGCCATCACCCCGAGCACGCGCGCCAGCACCGGCGCCGGCAGCTGGCGCGAGAACACGGCCACTGCCGCGCTCCACAGCGCCAGCACCAACGTCCACAGCAGCAGCGAGCCTTCGTGCGCGCCCCATACCGCCGAGTAGCGATAGACCAGCGGCAGCAGCGTGCTGGAATTCTGCGCCACGTAGGCGACGGAAAAATCCTGATGCACGAACGCCCAGGTCAGTACCGCGAACGCGCCACCGACCAGCACCAGCTGCGCCAGCGCGGCGGGCCGCGCCACCGCCATCCACGCGGCGTGGCCCCGCTGCGCGCCGGCCAGCGGCAGCACCGCCTGCAGCATGGCGACCAGCAGGGCGAGGATGAGCAGGACCTGGCCGAGTTCGGGCAGCATCAACGGCCTCCGCCGGCGCGGTGGCTGCTGCCGAAGCGGTCTGCCGAGCGGGTCACACCTGCTGCAACACCTGTCACTGCGGGGCCGCCACGTCGTGCTTGCGATGGGCCGCGCCCATCTTGTCGGCCACTTCCTTGGGCATGTAGTTCTCGTCGTGCTTGGCCAGCACTTCCTCGGCCACGAACACGCCGCCCTGCATGCGCCCGGTGGCGATCACCGCCTGGCCCTCGCGGAACAGGTCCGGGAGGATGCGGTCAAAGCTCACCGGCAACTGGGCATCGCCGTCGGTCACGCGGAAGTGCGCCTGCAACGAACCGGAGGCGCGCTGGAACGAACCTTTCTCGACCATGCCGCCGAGGCGGAAGCGGGCGTGGCCGCCGGCCTCGCCGCGCAGCACTTCCGAAGGCGTGTACAGATAGGCGACGTTGCGCTGCAAGGCCAGTGCGACCAGGGTGGTCGCCAGGCCTCCGGCCAGGACCAGGACCAGCACCAGCCACAGGCGGCGGCGACGGGTCGGGTTCATCGCAGCAGCTCCGCCGTGGCGGCATCGCTGCGGCCTTGCTGGCGTTGCCGCCGTGCGCGCGCCTGGCGCAGGGCGCGGCGCACCTGCCAGCGTGCGGCCAGTACGTCCCACAGCAGCACGCCGACGAAGACCGCGTAGGCGGCAATGACATAGCCCAGGTAGCTCATGCCGGCTTCTCCGCGGCCAATCGCGCGACCCAGTCCTTGCCGGCCTCGCGGCGCAGGTTGTCGGCGCGGGCGCGCCACAGCAGCGAGCCGGCGAACCAGAACTTGGTCGCGGCGACCATCAGCCACAGCGGCAGCAGCATCGAGTCATCAATGCTGGATTCGCCCAGCAGGCGGATGCTCTGGCCCTGGTGCAGCGAGTTCCACCACACCACCGAGTAGCGGATCACCGGCAGCAGGGCCACGCCAACGATCGCCAGCAGGCCGGCGGCGCGCGCCGCGTTGCGGTGGTCGTCGATGACCTGGTACAGGCCGATCACGCCGAGATAGAGGAACAGCAGCAGCAACTCGGTGGTCAGGCGCGGGTCCCAGTCCCACCAGGCGCCCCACATCGGCTTGCCCCAGATGCTGCCGGTGACCAGGGTGATCACGGTGAAGGCCGCGCCGATGGGCGCGCAGGACATGGCCAGGATTTCGCACAATTTGATCCGCCAGATCAGCGCGATGGCGGAGTACAGCGCCATCAGCGCGAACACGAACAGGCTCATCCAGGCGCTGGGCACGTGAATGTAGAGAATGCGGAAACTGTCGCCCTGCTGGTAGTCGGCCGGCACCACGAACAGCGCCTGCCACAGGCCCAGCGCCAGCAGCAGCGCGCCGGCGGCCAGGCACCAAGGCGCCCAGCGGGCGGCGAAGCGATCGAATACCGGCGGCGAACCGAGTTGATGGAACCAGCGGACGAGGCGATTCATGCGGTTGGCGGCGGCTCCGGCGGCGATGCGTGTTGCGTTGCTTCAGGTCAACTCAATGAAATGCGGATCGCCGCGGCTGCCGCAAGCGGCGCCAGCACCAGGCCCAGCACCAGCCCGGCGCCAAGCAGCAGCAGCGGTGCGGACGGGTCGAGCCCCTGCGCGGCGGCGGCGATACTGCCGGCACCGAACACCAGCACCGGCACGTACAGCGGCAGCGCGAGCAGCGCGACGAGAATACCAGAGCGTTTCATGTTCACCGTCAGTGCTGCCACCACTGCGCCAAGCAGGCTGAGCAGCGGCGTTCCCAGCAGCAACGATGCCAGCAGCAGGGGCAGTTGGTCATGTCGCAGGTGCAGCAATTCCCCCAGCACGGGGATGGCGATGATCAGCGGCAAGGCGGTCACGGCCCAGTGCAGCAGCACGCGCACCAGCACCAGCCAGGCCAGCGGCACGGGCGCGAGCACCCATTGCTCCAGCGAGCCGTCGTCGGCATCGCCGCGGAACAGCGAGTCCAGCGACAGCAAGCCGGCGAGCAGCACCGCCAGCCACATCACCGCCGGGGCCACCTGGCCGAGGGTCTGGCCATGCCCGCCCAGGGCCAGGGCGAACAGGACCACGACCAGCAGCGCGAACAGGGCCGGCTGCAGGGCATCGCCGCGGCGCCGCCACAGCAGCCGCAGGTCGCGCAGCAGCAGGGCGCGAGTGGCCTGCCACAGCGACGGCAGGGGCGAGGACGTGCTCATGCGCGCGGCTCCAAGGTGAGCATGCGCGTGCGCACCGGGGGCGCGGCGTAGGCGCCGTGGGTGGTGACCAGGGCGGCGCCACCGCCGCGCAGGTGTGCGGAGATCATGCGGTTGACCAGGTTGATGCCATCGAGGTCGAGGTTGGCGTAGGGCTCGTCCAGCAGCCACATGGGCGCGGGCGACAGCCACAGGCGGGCCAGGCCGAGGCGCTTTTTCTGCCCGGCGGAAAGCTGCCGCACCAGACTGTCTTCGTAGCCGGCCAGGCCGGCGATGGCCAGGGCGTTGCCGGGCATCTGCCTTGGGCGCCGGCCTTGCAGGCCGCAGAGGAAGTTGAGGTTTTCGAGGGTGGTCAGGTCGGCCTTGAGGGCGGGCAGGTGGCCGAGGTAGGCGATGAAGCGGGCACGTTCGCCGCGGTCGGCACGGCGGCCGTCGATGTCGATGCGGCCGGCGTCGGCGCGCAGCAGGCCGGCGAGGACACGCAGCAGGGTGGTCTTGCCGGCACCGTTGTCGCCTTGGATGAGCAGGGCTTCGCCGGCATCGACATGAAAATCGAGCGGACCGAACACGGGCTCCTCGTTGCGGCTGAAGCTCAGGGCGTGCGCGGCCAGCAGCGGCGGGGCGGCGTTCGGGGTGTCGGTCATCTGGGTGCGATGCGGAAGCTGGTTTGCATTGTAGCTGTCGGTTTATGGCGTTTGGTTTGGTTGGTCGCGGGATGGCTGTTTGGTTGCTATCGCTTGGGCGCCTGGGGGTATGCCCTGGTGGGGGACGCCAAAAACTGCATCCATGCGTGGCTCGATTGGCGGCATCCATGCCGCCAACGCCCCCACCAGGGCATACCCCCAGTCACCCCCGCAATCTCCCTCGACCGGAACGGAGAGCAAAAGCGAGCGCGGTTTCAGGCTTTGTGAGGGTGGCCGCTGGGGGGAGGGTGGAAGAGCAAGAGCAAAAGCAAAAGCGAAACGCTGCTCTTCGTTCCGCCAGAGGGGGTGTTTGCAGGTGACCGGGGGCCATGCCCTGTCGGGGGCGTTGGCGGCATGGATGCCGCCAGACGAGCCACGCAGGATGCAGTATTTGGCGTCCCCCGACAGGGCATGGCCCCCGGGCGCCACACGCCAGCAACAGAAACGCCGCGCTCTTCGCTTCCAGCCAACACGCCACGCAGAGCCCACAGCGTCATCGCCCAGCGTCATAAGGCCCAGCAGCAAGTCGCTGCTAAGATTGCGAGCCCACTCGCATCACCGGATCACCGCCGCATGTCCGTGCCCGCCACCAAGCTGCCCAATGTGGGCACCACCATCTTTACCGTGATGTCGCAGCTGGCGGCCGAACACAAGGCGGTCAACCTCGGCCAGGGCTTTCCCGACTTCCCCGTCCCGCCGCGACTGATCGAGGCTCTGGACCGCGCCATGCGCGAAGGCCACAACCAGTACCCGCCGATGACCGGCGCCGCGCCGCTGCGCCAGGCCATCGCCGGCAAGGCCCTGCGCTGCTATGGCGCGCAAGTCGATCCCGATACCGAGGTTACCGTCACCAGCGGCGCCACCGAGGCCATTTTCAACGCCATCCACAGCGTCGTGCGCGCGGGCGAGGAAGTCATCGTCCTCGACCCCGCCTACGACTGCTACGAGCCCGCCATCGACCTGGCCGGCGCCCGCGCCGTGCACGTGGCCCTCGACCCGCAGACCTTTGCCGTCGATTGGGGCAAGGTGCAGGCCGCCATCACCCCGCGCACCCGGCTGCTGATGATCAACAGCCCGCACAACCCGTCCGGCGCCATGCTCTCCGCCGACGACATGCGCGCACTGGCCGACATCCTGCGCGGCACCGACATCCTGCTGATCTCCGACGAGGTGTACGAACATATCGTCTTCGATGGCCGCCGCCACGAGTCGGTACTGCGCTGGCCGGAACTGCGCGAGCGCGCCTTTGTCGTCTCCAGCTTCGGCAAGACCTACCACTGCACCGGCTGGAAGATCGGCTACGCCATCGCCCCGCCGGCACTGAGCGCCGAGTTCCGCAAGGTCCACCAGTACAACACCTTCGCCAGCTTCGCCCCGGCCCAGCACGCCTTTGCCGAGATGATCCGCGACGAGCCCGAACACGACGAAGGCCTGGGCGCCTTCTACCAGGCCAAGCGCGACCGCTTTGCCGAACAGCTGCGCGGCACCCGGCTCAAGCCGCTGCCGGTGCCGGGCGGCTACTTCCAGCTGGTGGATTATTCGGCCGTCAGCGACCTGTCAGACCGCGAGTTCGTGAAGTGGCTGACCATCGAGCACGGCGTTGCCGCGATCCCGCTGTCGCCGTTCTACGCCGCGCCGCCGCAAGGCCAGCGACTGGCGCGGCTGTGTTTTGCCAAGAACGAGGCGACGCTGGACGCGGCGATCGAGCGCCTGCGCGCGCTGTGAGCGCGCACAGGCGCCGGGGAGGGAATCGGGAATGGGGAATGGTGCAAAGCCGGCACCGCGCGTAGCCTTGCCCATTCCCGACTCCCCAATCCCCATTCCGTCATGCAAGATCTGCGCATCTCCCTCGTCCAGGGCGCCACCCGCTGGCACGACCCGGCCGGCAACCGCGCGCACTACGCCGCACTGATGGCGCCGCTGGCCGGCAGCACCGACCTGGTGGTGTTGCCGGAAACCTTCACCAGTGGCTTTTCCAACGAGGCCGTCGGCCAGGCCGAAGGCATGGACGGGCCGACGGTGGCGTGGATCGGCGAACAGGCCGCGCGCCTGGGCGCGGCCGTGACCGGCAGCGTGCAACTGCGCACCGAACAGGGCGTGTTCAACCGCCTGCTGTTCGCCACGCCGGACGGTGGCCTGCAGCACTACGACAAGCGCCATCTGTTCCGCTACGCCAACGAGCACCAGCGCTATGCCGCCGGACGCGAACGGTTGACCGTGGAGTGGAAGGGCTGGCGGATCAATCCGCAGGTCTGCTACGACCTGCGCTTCCCGGTGTTCTGCCGCAACCGCTATGACGTGGAGCGGCCCGGGCAACTGGACTTCGACCTGCAGTTGTTCGTCGCCAACTGGCCGTCGGCGCGTGCTTACGCCTGGCGCACGCTGCTGCGCGCGCGGGCGATCGAGAACCTGTGTTACGTCGCGGCGGTCAACCGCGTGGGCGAGGACGGCAATGGCCTGCATTACGCCGGCGACAGTGCGGTGATCGACTTCCTCGGCCAGCCGCAGCTGGAAATCCGCGAGCGCGAACAGGTCGCCACCACCACGATCAGCGCCGCGGCGCTGGCCGAGCACCGCGCGCGCTTCCCGGCCATGCTCGACGCCGACGCCTTCGAGCTCGGCACGGTCAACGCCGCGCGCTGAACGCAGCGGCGGCTGAACGCGGCCGGGCGGGGAGTGCCCGGCGGGCGGGGCCGCTGCTAACCTCGGCGCAACTTTCCCCGGACCTCGCCGCATGCTCAAGACCACGACCCTGCTGGCCGCGCTCGTTGCCGCCAGCGTGACCGCCGCCTTTGCCCCGTCCGCGCATGCGGCCGGCAACCTGGATTGCAAGCTGCGCTTCAACCTCTCGGGCTGGTCGGTGTTCTACAAGACCGCCAAGGGCACGGGCACCATCACCTGCAGCAACGGCGCGACGATCCCGGTGAAGATCAGCGCCAAGGGCGGCGGCCTGACCATCGGCAAGTCGAAGATCGTCGATGGCAAGGGCAGCTTCACCGGCGCCTACAGCGTCAACGACCTGTTCGGCACCTACGGCGGCGCCGAAGCGCACGCTGGCGCGGTGAAGTCGAGCAACGCGCAGGTGGTGACCAAGGGCGACATCTCGCTGGCCCTGGCTGGTACCGGCGAAGGCTGGGATCTGGGCGTGGCCTTCGGCAATTTCGTGATTTCGCGTCGCTGAGCGCAAGCGTTCGCGAACCTTCATGAACCTCGTGCCGGCCAGGCTCCGGTAGAGCGCCGCAACCGCATCTCATACGGCACCTTGATCAGCTCGCCGCGCTGCGCGTCGCCAATGTGCGCGAGCAACTGCTCGGCGGCGATGCGACCCATCTCATGGCTGGGCTGGCGCACGGTGGTCAGGCTGGGCCAGATCTGCCGCGCCATCGGCATGTCGTCGAAGCCGAACACCGACAAGTCGCGCGGAATGCGCAGCCCGCGCTCCTCCGCCTCGTAGATCACGCCGGCAGCGGTGTCATCGTTGGCGGCAAAGATCGCAGTCGGCGGCGCCGCCAGGTCCAGCAGGGTGCGCGCGCCCTCGATGCCGGAGTCGAAAGAGAATTCGCCTTCCACCACCAGCGATGGGTCGAAGGGCAGGCCGGCGCGATGCAAGGCATCGCGGTAGCCGTCCAGGCGCCAGGCGCGCGCACCATGCGAACGGTGGCCGGTGATGTGGCCGATGCGGGTGTGGCCGAGGCTGGCGACATGGCTAACCAGTTCGGCGGCCGCCTCGCGTTCGTCCAGCGTGGCACCGATCTGCCCGGTGCGCCGGCGTGGCGAGATCGAGGCATACGGCATGCGCTCGGCATGCAGCCAGTCCAGCAGCGCATCGTCGTCGGTGATCGGCGGGGTCAGGATCATGCCGTCTGGCCGGTACTGCGCCAGCACGTTCTCGACCCGGGCGCGGTAGCCTTCGCCGGCGCCATCGGCCGCGTCCGCGCCGCCGTCGTCCATCGGCTGCAACATCATGCTGTAGTGCCGCGAGCGGCAGGCGTCGAGCACGCCGCCGATGATCTCCATGATGTAGTTCGACGAGGGGTTGTCGTACAGCAGGGCAATCAGATACGAACGATTCGAGGCCAGGCTGCGCGCCGAAGGATTGGGCCGGTAGTTGAGCGCGCGTGCGGCGCTCTCGACCTTCTCGCGGGTATCCGGGCGCACGTTGGGTTCGTAGTTGAAGACCCGCGAGACCGTCTTCATCGAGACCCCCGCGGCGGCGGCGACATCTTCGATCCGGATCCGGTTCTGTTCTTTCACGAAGGTCGCACGCCAGGGCAGGGAGCGCAGAGGATATGCGAGCGTTCCCATGCGCGAGCAGCGTCGTGCCCCGCGGCTGGCCGCGGCGCGTGGAGGGAGCGCGGGCGAAAGTGCGGGTTTTCCGCGTAAAACTGCCATCCGCCACGTGTGTCGAGGTGTTGCCGAGCGCGGCATGATCTGTGCGCCGTTGCCGCTTTCTTGCTGTGCCGCAACACGTTGGGTGGTGCGCACAGACCGTCGCGACAAAGAAAACGGGCGCCACTGGGGCGCCCGTCCTTCAAGCCTGAGTGGCCGGCTTAGCCGCGCGGCCCGCGCGAGCCGCCACCGGGTCGGCCACCACCGCCCGGGCGTCCGCCGCCGGGACGGCCCGCACCACCAGGACGATTGGCACCCGGGCGATTGCCGCCCGGGCGCGGCGCGTTGTGGTTCTGGCCGGGGCGTGCCCCTGACTTGTGCTGGCCCGGGCGGCCGCTGGCCGGGCGCGCCGCGCCATACGGGCTGAAGCCGGGATTGGCATGATCAGAGGGGAACGCGCTCTGCGCATTGCCCGGGTGCCCGTAGGGGTGGCGGTCCTGCGAACGCGCCTGGCCCTGACCCTGGCCCTGGCCTTGCGGACGACCAGCATTGCCACGCGCGCCCGCCGGCTTGCCCTTGCCGAACGGACGCGGCTGGTTGCCACGCGCGCCGCCGGGGCCGGCATTG
This sequence comes from Stenotrophomonas sp., assembly GCA_035629025.1. Classification (GTDB taxonomy): domain Bacteria; phylum Pseudomonadota; class Gammaproteobacteria; order Xanthomonadales; family Xanthomonadaceae; genus Stenotrophomonas_A. The sequence continues at coordinate 53,784 of DASPIU010000005.1, read as the reverse complement.
CGATGGCCGCTGGGGCCGGTGCTCACGCCTTCGGGCACGTACCAGGTACGGAACGCGGCGGGGTTGCCATCGGGCAACGGCTTGGGACCCTTCTCCTTGCGCTGCTTGAACGGCTTCTGCGACTGCTTGGCCGCCGCTTCGCCGCTGACCGTCAGCCCGCCCTTGAAGCCGCCGCCCTTGCCGCGGCCACGGCCGCGGTCTTCGCGCAGCGTGTCGAAACGACGCAACTCGCGGCCTTCGTCGGCGGTGTTGTGGCCGTTGACATAGGCATTGCCGCGGCCGCTGTCGCGGCCGACGTGCACGGTGGCACGCGCGGCACGGCGCTGGCCGATCACCGGCTGCAGGGTCAGCGCCGAAGGCTGGCCTTCCTCCAGCTTGAGCTCGGCGCGCATCGCTTCGACCTGCGGCTGCGGCAGCTCGACCGACTGCCCGCGCAGCAGTTCGCGGGGCAGGGAGACCTTGCCGTAGCGGGTGCGCTTGAGGCGGCTGACCTGGCAGCCCTGCGATTCCCACAGGCGGCGCACTTCACGATTGCGCCCTTCCTTGACCACCACGCGGAACCAGTCGTGCGAGTCGGTGCCGCCAATGCGCTCGATCTCGTCGAACTTGGCCGGGCCGTCTTCCAGGGCCACGCCACGGGCGAGGCGGTCGACGAGCTGGTCGGACACCTGTTCCTGACCTTCCGGGGCGCGCACGCGCACCACGTACTCGCGCTCGACCTCATAGGACGGGTGCATCATCGCGTTGGCCAGCTCGCCGTCGGTGGTGAGCAGGAGCAGGCCGGTGGTGTTGATGTCCAGGCGGCCGATCGCGATCCAGCGCGCACCCTTGAGCGCGGGCAGGGCCTCGAAGATGGTCGGCCGGCCTTCGGGGTCCTCGCGCGTGGTCACTTCGCCTTCGGGCTTGTTGTAGACCAGCACGCGCGAAGGCTCGCTCAGGGCGCTGGCGACGAAGCTGCGGCCGTCCAGTTCGATCTTGTCGCCGCTCTTGACCGACATGCCGGTCTGCGCGACCTCGCCGTTGACCTTGACCAGGCCGTCGGCAATGCGCTGTTCGAGCGCGCGCCGCGAACCGAGACCGGCCTGGGCCAGCACCTTGTGCAGGCGTTCTTCGAGCTTGGCGGGCTCGCCTTCGGCGGTGCGCTTCAGCGACAGCTTGTTCAGCGAGAGCTTGCGGGGGGTGTCACTCATTTCATTCGCTCCGGCCAGCGCGCTCGGCGTCGGCCTCAGTTTCGTTTTCGGTATCTTCGGTGGCGGTCGCGTCGGCGTCCGTCATGGCAAAGGCGGGTGAATCATCGGAAGGCGCCGCGTCGTCGACAGGTTCGTCGTCGCTGCTGGCGTCAGGGGAAAGTTCAGTGTCGGTGTCATTGGCCGCGTCGGCCGCGCCCGGCGCCTGCGACTCATCGTCCAGCGCCGCGCCGGCGGTCAGCGGCGCGGCCGGCTGGCCTTCATTGTCCAGCGGCAGCTGCGGCTCCAGCTCGCCGATGTCCTTCAGTTCGGACAGCGGCGGCAGTTCGTCCAGGCGCTTGAGGCCGAAATAATCGAGAAAGGTCTTGGTGGTGCCAAACAGCGCCGGCTTGCCGGGCACGTCGCGGTGGCCGATCACGCGGATCCACTCGCGCTCTTCCAGCGCCTGGATGATGTTGCTGCTCACCGCCACGCCGCGCACCTGTTCGATCTCACCGCGGGTGATCGGCTGGCGATAGGCGATCAGCGCCAGGGTTTCCAGCGTGGCGCGGGTGTACTTGGTCTTGCGTTCGGTCCACAGCCGCGCCACCCAGCCATGCACGTCGGCCTGCACCTGGAAGCGGAAGCCGGAGGCGACCTCGACCAGTTCCACGCCACGCTCGGCGCAGCCTTCGCGCAGCAGTTCCAGTGCGCGCTCGATGCTGCCCGGCGGCGCCGGCTCCTCTTCCGGGAACAGGCCCTGCAGCTGCGCCAGCGTCAACGGCTGCGGGCTGGCCAGCAGGGCGCCTTCGACAATGCGGGTGATCAGGGTTTGGTCCATTTGCACGATCGGGTCGTCTTGGGCTCAGTGGGTGGCGGCGACATCGTCGCTGTCGTCGAACTCGCTGGAGAACTGCAACGGCGCATTGGTGTTGCCCGAAGCCAGCGACTTGACGTAGATCGGCGCCAGCGGCGCCTCCTGCACGATGTCCAGCAGCTGCTCCTTGGCCAGTTCGAGCAGGGCGAGGAAGGTCACCAGCACGCCGAGCTTGCCTTCCTCGGCGGTGAACAGGCTTTCAAAACGGTAGAACTTGCCATCCTCCAGGCGCCCGAGCACATCGCCCATGCGCTGGCGCACGCTCAGTGCCTCGCGCTTGATGGCGTGGCCGCTGAACAGCTCGGCGCGCTTGAGCACGTCGTACAGCGCCAGCAGCATCTCTTTCAGGTCCACCGGCGGCGGCAGCTTGACCGCGGCGCGGTCGGGCACATGCGCATGCGCCGGGGTGGTGTCGCGGTCCTGCCGGGGCAGGGTGTCCAGGTCCTCGGCGGCCTGCTTGAAGCGTTCGTACTCCTGCAGCCGGCGCACCAGCTCGGCGCGCGGGTCGTCTTCCTCGCCTTCCACGCTGGGCGGGCGCGGCAACAGCATGCGCGACTTGATCTCGGCCAGGATCGCGGCCATCACCAGGTACTCGGCCGCCAGTTCAAAGCGCAGCTCCTGCATCACATTGATGTAGTCCACGTACTGCCGGGTGATCTCGGCGACGGGGATGTCCAGGATGTCCAGGTTCTGGCGGCGGATCAGGTACAGCAGCAGATCGAGCGGGCCTTCAAACGCATCGAGGATGACTTCCAGCGCGTCCGGCGGGATGTACAGATCCTGCGGAATCTGCAGCAACGGCTGCCCATGCACTACCGCCAGCGGCATTTCCTGCTGCTGCGGAGGCTGGCTCTGGTTTGGCGGATTCGCGTCTTGCGCGAGTTCGGCAGTCATCAGCGATCTGGTGTGGCGTCGGTGTTGCGTCAATCTGCGCCCACGACGCAGGTCCGAGGGAAACCCCGTCCTGTGGATGTGGCTTCTACGGCGTGCCGCGCCGGCACGATCCCATGTCAAACAAGGTCCACTGCAAGCGGCTGCAGCGACGGAACAACGAGGAGGTGGTCTACGCGGGCGACGATCCGCACCTTGCTGCGTGGGGCAGTGGGGCGTCAGGTTCGGGAACCGGCGAAGCGGTGATCGGCGGGCCTCATGGGCCGGGGAACCGATTAGCCGCCGCGTCCAGCCGCGTGCAATGACGGCTAGGGTACTGGCTGTGACCGGGCGGTGTCCAGCGCCGCCGGAGCTAGAATGAACGCCGGCTTCCAGCAACAGGTGCACGACAGGCATGTGGTACGTGATCGAGGGATACGACGGCGAGGGTGCAGCCGCGGGGCGGCGCAGTGCGCGCCCGGCTCATCTTGAGCGCCTGCGCGCATTGGCCGACGCCGGCCGCCTGCTGCTGGCCGGGCCGTGTCCGGCGATCGATGCCGAGGACCCGGGCGAGGCCGGTTTCAGCGGCAGCCTGGTGGTCGCCGAGTTCGCTTCGCTGGAACAGGCGCAGGCCTGGGCGCAGGCCGATCCCTATGTGGATGCCGGGGTCTACGAGCGGGTGCAGGTGCGACCTTTCAAGCGGGTGCTGCCATGAACGACCGCGTCGCGCGGATCGAGGCGGCGCTGCGCGAGACCTTCGCGCCGACGCTGCTGGAGGTGGTGGACGACAGCCACAAGCATGCCGGCCATGCCGGCGCGCGCGACGGGCGCGGGCACTATTCGGTGCACATCGTGGCGGCGGCCTTCGCCGGCCTGGCGCCGCTGGCCCGGCACCGCGCGGTGTATGCGGCACTGGGGACGATGATGCGCGACGACATTCATGCGCTGTCGATCCAGGCCGAGCCACCGGCCTGATCGGGCGGACCGTCCGCCGGATCCCCCTGTAGGAGGGGCTTCAGCCCCGACCAGCGGAGTCGCGATCTGCCGGATGGCGGTCGCGGCTGAAGCCGCTCCTACAGCGACCCCCGACCCGCACGGTTAGAATGCCCGCGGATCGTGCAGGCTGCGGTGCCCATCGTGCAGGCTGGCGAAGGCATCGCCCCCGCGCGGGAAAGAGGGAGCTTTCGCTGCGGCGCAGGATGACGTGTCGCCTGGAAACGATTACAGTCCGGCGAAGGGTTGTTCGGCGTCTCTACCGTGGAGGGCGGTACGTTGGCAAAGAATTCAATCACCATCAAGGACGTGGCCCGTGAGGCCAAGGTCTCGGTGGCGACGGTGTCGCGCGCACTGAACGGACACGACAACGTGGCCGAGCCGGTGCGCAAGACCGTGCTCGAAGTGGCCGACCGCCTGCGCTACAGCCCGCACGCGGCCGCGCGCAGTCTCAGCAGCCGCCATACCCAGACCATTGGCGTGGTCCTGCCGGACCTGTACGGGGAATTCTTTTCCGAACTCATCCGCGGCATCGACGGCGTGGCCCGGGCCCGCCGCCAGCATCTGCTGGTCTCCAGCTACCACGGCGACCAGGAAGAACAGGGCCGCGCGCTGCGCGCCATGCGCGGACGCGTGGACGGCTTGCTGGTGCTGTCGCCTTATGCCGAACACCCGGGCTTCCTGACCGAGAACCTGCCCCAATCCCTGCCCACGGTGCTGATCAACACACACCTGCCAGACGATGACCAGTACCCGGTACTGAGTATCGACGACCACGCCGGCGCCATCGCGATGACCGAGCACCTGCTCGCGCGCGGCCACCGGCGCATCGTCTTCATTGCCGGGCCCGAGCTGAACTTCGACGCGCGCGAGCGCCTGCGCGGCTTCCAGGATGCGATGGCAGCGCATGGCGCGCAGGCGCAGGGCCGCGTGCTGTACGGCAACTTCGACGAGGCATCGGGCTATCGGGCCGGCCAGGAACTGCTGGCCGGGCAATTGCCCGACGCGGTGTTCGCGGCCAACGACATGATGGCCCTGGGCTGCCTGTATGCGCTGACACAGGCCGGCGTGCAGGTGCCCGGACAGGTGGCGCTGGCCGGATTCGACGACATTCCGCTGGCGCGCTTCGTGCATCCCGGGCTGACGACGATGCGGGTCAGCATTGCCGAACTCGGCGCGCAGGCGATGAGCCGGTTGCTGGGGTTGATCGATCCGGCCGGGGCGACCGCTTCGGGCAACGTCACCCTGCAACCCACGCTCATCGTGCGCGATTCCACCGTGGCCGGCGCGGGGCAGGCGTGAGCTGCGCGGCGCAAGGCTGATCCATCCATTCGCGGCCGCCGGCACCGTTGGGCCGGCCGTCAGGTTTCATCCCGCTCCTCCACCGGGAGCGGGTTAGTCTCTAAGGGAGTTCCTTGGTGAGGGTTGTAAGCGATTTCATGAAAGTGGCCAGGATGCGCAACGCACAGGACCGGCCCAGGCATCTGGCCGGATTGGGCCTGGTACGACCGGGCCTGGCGTTGGCCGCGCTGCTGCTGGCCAGCTGCCAGCAGCAGGCCCCCGCGCCCGAACCCGAGCCCGCGCCAAAGGTGACGCTGATCGAACCGACCCTGCCGCCCGCACCGCCCAAGCCGGTGAAGCCCGAACTGCCGCCGCTGTTCGGCGACATCGAGCGCCGCACCTTCCAGTTCTTCTGGGACACGACCAATGAAGTGAACGGGCTGACGCCTGACCGCTTTCCGTCGCGGCCCTTCGCCAGCATCGCCTCGGTCGGCTTCGCCCTGACCGCGTACCCGATCGGCATCGAGAACGGCTGGGTCAGCCGCAACCAGGCCGTGGACCGCACCTTGACCACGCTGCGCTTCTTCCGCGATGTGCCGGTGGGGCCGCAGCGCACCGGCAAGGCCGGCTACAAGGGCTTCTACTACCACTTCCTGGACATGCAGCAGGGCCGCCGCTACGACAGCTGGGTGGAGCTGTCGAGCGTGGACACCGCGCTGCTGATGATGGGTGTGCTGTTCGCGCAGTCGTACTACGACGGCGACGACCCGCGCGAGAAGGAAATCCGCGCTATCGCCGACACGCTGTACAAGCGCGTGGACTGGACCTGGCTGCAACAGCGCGAGCCGCTGATCTCGATGGGCTGGTTCCCCGAAAGCGGCTTCATCAACCACGACTGGATGGGCTACAACGAGGCGATGATGCTGTACGTGCTGGCCCTGGGCTCGCCGACGCATCCGGTCGACCCGGACGCCTGGACGGTGTGGACCCGCACCTACAACAACGACTGGGGCGTGTACCAGGGCCAGGAATACCTGTCCTTCGGCCCGCTGTTCGGCCACCAGTACAGCCATGTCTGGATCGATTTCCGCGATATCCAGGACCAGTACATGCGCGAGCGCGGCATCGACTACTTCCTCAACAGCCGCCGCGCCACCCTGGCCCAGCGCGACTACGCCATCGACAACCCGATGAAATGGAAGGAGTACGGCGAGAACGTCTGGGGCCTGACCGCCAGCGACGGCCCGCAGAACACCAGCCAGGAGTTCCGCGGCGAGCAGCGCCAGTTCCGCCACTATTCCTCGCGTGGCGCCGGCCTGCGCGAGAACTTCGACGACGGCACCATCGCGCCGACCGCGGCGATCTCCTCGATCGTGTTCGCGCCGGAAGTGGTGATCCCGGCCACCGAGGAAATGCACAAGCGCTTTGGCGACTACCTGTATTCGAGCTACGGCTTCCTGGACTCGTTCAACCCCAGCTTCAACTACGACATTCCGCTCAAGACCGGGCGCCTGGTACCTGACCGCGGCTGGGTCGCCAGCGACTACATCGCCATCGACCAGGGTCCGATCCTCACGATGATCGCGAACTACCGCAACGAGTTCGTGTGGACGGTGATGAAGAAGAACAAGTACATCCGTACCGGCCTGGAGCGGGCCGGCTTCACCGGCGGCTGGCTGACCCCCGAGGGCGAGGCACCGCCGCAGCCGAGCAAGGACGAACAGGCTGCCGCGGCGCGGGCGATCGGCATTGCCGAATCGCGCGCCGCCGCCGCCGAGGCGCAGCAGAACCCCACGCAGCGCCAGCCGCAGAAGCCCGAATGAGCCAGGCTGTGATGCGCATGGGCCGCGGGCTCACCATGATGCTGCTGGCGGTGCTGCTGAGCGGGTTCCTGGCCGGCTGCGCACGCCAGCCGCAGGGCGAGACCGTGCGCTTCTGGGCGATGGGGCGCGAGGCCGAGGTCGTCACCGAACTGGTCGCCGACTTCGAGAAGGAAAACCCCGGCATCCATGTAGAGGTGCAGAACATCCCGATGACGGCCGCGCACGAGAAGCTGCTGACCGCCTTCGCCGCCGACGGATTGCCCGACGTGTTCCAGCTCGGCAATACCTGGCTGCCGGAATTTGCGATGCTCGACGCGTTGGAGCCGTTGCAGCCGTTCGTCGACAGCTCCAAGGTCGTGGACCCGGCCGACTATTTCCCCGGCGTGTGGGACACCAACGTCGTCGATGGCACGCTGTACGGGGTGCCGTGGTATGTGGACACGCGCCTGCTGTTCTACCGCAAGGACCTGCTGGCCGAGGCCGGCGTCACCCGCACCCCGCAGACCTGGGCCGAGTTCGAGCAGGCCATGGCCGCGGTCAAGCGCCATGTCGGCCCGGACCGCTACGCCATCCTGATGCCGCTCAACGAGTTCGAGCAGCAGCTGTCGTTCGCGCTGCAACAGGACGATCCGCTGCTGCGCGATCACGACAACTACGGCAACTTCCGCAGCCCGGGCTTCCGCAAGGCGCTGGGCTTCTACGCCAACATCTTCGAGCAGGGCTGGGCGCCGAAGCTGTCGGAAACGCAGATCTCCAACGTCTGGTACGAATTCTTCGACGGCTACTACGCCTTCTATCTGTCCGGACCCTGGAATGTGCGCGAGTTCCGCCTGCGCCAGCCGCCGGGCATGGAAGGCAAGTGGGGCACGATGGCGCTGCCGGGGCCGAACGGCCCGGGCGCGGGCATTGCCGGCGGCGCCAGCCTGGTCATCCTGCGCAACTCGCAGCACAAGCAGGCGGCGTGGAAGCTGATCGAATATCTGTCGCGGCCGCAGGTGCAGGCACGCTTCCACGCGATCATCGGCGACCTGCCGCCGCGGCGCAGTACCTGGCGCTATCCGTCGCTGGCCAATGACCCGCTGGCCAAGGCCTTCGGCGACCAGCTCGAACGCGTGCGGCCCACGCCCAAGGTGCTGGAGTGGGAGCGCATCGTGCAGGAAATGCGCCTGGTGACCGAGCGCGTGGTGCGCGGCGGCGAACCCCAGGTTGCAGCGGTGGAGGAGTTGGACAAACGCGTGGATGAGATATTGGCCAAGCGCCGCTGGATCTGGCAGCAGAAGCATCCGGACGCGGCAACCGCTACGGCACCGGCCACGACCGAACCGGCGGAGGCCACGCGATGAAGCGCGCGTCACTGGCCGGCTGGGTCTTCACCGCTCCGGCGGTGCTGGTGCTGGGCATGTTCTTCGGCGTGCCGGTACTGGCTGCGCTGGTACTGAGCCTGACCGACTTCGATCTGTATGCGCTGGCCGACAGCAGCCATCTGCGTTTTGTCGGCCTCGGCAACTACTGGGACCTGCTGCGCACGCCGCTGTTCTGGAAGTCGCTGTGGAATACCACGTATTTCGTGCTGCTGGGCGTGCCGACCTCGATAGCCGTGTCGCTGGCCGCGGCGATGCTGCTAAATGCGCCGGCCGCGCGCTTCCGTGCGTTGTTCCGCACCGCGCTGTTCGCCCCGGTGGTGACCACGCTGGTGGCGGTGGCGGTGATCTGGCGCTACCTGTTCCACGTCAAATACGGCCTGGTGAACTGGGGGCTGGGGAACCTCGGCCTGTCGCCGGTGGATTTCCTCGGTGACCCGCGCTGGGCGATGCCGACGATCATGCTGTTCGCAGTGTGGAAGAACTTCGGCTACAACATGGTGATCTTCCTCGCCGGCCTGCAGGCGATTCCGCAGGACCTGTACGAAGCGGCGCGCATCGATGGCGCGTCGAAGTGGAAGCAGTTCCTGCACATCACCTTGCCGATGCTCGGGCCGGTGCTGATGGTGGTCGGGGTGATCACCGTCTCCGGCTACTTCCAGCTGTTCGCCGAACCCTACGTGATGACCCGCGGCGACCCGCTGCAGAGCACGGTGAGCGTGCTGTATTTCATGTTCGAGGAAGGCTTCAAGTGGTGGAACCTCGGCCGTGCCTCGGCCGTGGCCTTCCTGCTGTTCCTCATCATCCTGGCGGTGACCACCGTCATGCTGCGCTTCGGCCGCAGGAAGGACCTGGTATGAGCCGCGAGATCGGCCAATCGCGCTGGAATGGCCTGCTCATCAATGGTGGCCTGGTGCTGCTGGCGCTGATCAGCCTGGGGCCGCTGCTGTGGATGGCCTCGGTGTCGTTCATGCCGACCGGCGAGGCCAGCCAGTACCCGCCACCGCTGCTGCCCTCGGCCTGGACCACCGCGAACTACCACGAGCTGTTCGCGCGCACCGGCATGGCCAGCCACTTCAGCAACTCGCTGCTGGTGTCGCTGGCGATCACGTTGGGGTCGCTGCTGATCAACACGCTGGCCGGCTACGCCTTTGCCAAGCTGCGCTTCGTTGGCCGCGAGCGCATCTTCCAGATATTGCTGGCGGCACTGGTGATCCCGGCGCAGGTGGCGATGCTGCCGCTGTTCCTGCTGATGAAGCAGCTGCACCTGGTCAACAGCTTTGGCGGGGTGGTCGTGCCGGCGCTGGCCACGGTGTTCGGCATCTTCCTGGTGCGCCAGTACGCGCGGAGCATTCCCGACGAACTGCTGGAAGCGGCGCGCATCGACGGCGCCAGCGAGCTGCGCATCTTCTTCCAGATCGTGCTGCCGATGCTCAAGCCGGTGCTGGTGACGCTGACCATCTTCACCTTCATGGGCGCCTGGAACGACTTCATGTGGCCGCTGATCGTGCTCACCGACCAGGAGCACTACACCTTGCCGGTGGCGCTGGCGGCGTTGTCGCGCGAGCACATCATGGACGTGGAGCTGATGATGGCCGGCGCGGTGGTCACGGTGATCCCGGTGCTGCTGCTGTTCCTGGCGTTGCAGCGCTACTACATCCAGGGTCTGCTGTTGGGGAGTGTCAAAGGGTGAGGATCTTGCGAGGCACTGCCTCGCATATCCGAACGCCCGGCCATGGATGGGTGAGGATCTTGCGAGGCATTGCCTCGCATATCCGAACGCCCGGCCATGGATGGCCGGGCAGGGCTATCCGCAGCCCGTAACTCCGCGCCAGGGATGGCATCAGCAGCTCCACCGCAGCCGCACCCAAAAACCCGCACCAAGCTCCAAAGCACAAGACCGGACCCCCATGAAGCAAACCTTCGGACTCCTCGCACTCTGCTTCAGCCTGTCCCTGCACGCGCAGGCGCAGCAGACCAAGGTGCTGGACGATTTCGACGATGCCGGCCCGTGGAAACTGGTCGTTTCCAACCAGGTCAGCGCCTCGCTGCGGCCGGTGAGCGTGCCCGGCGGCGGCAAGGGCGTGTGCCTGGACTACAACTTCAACGGCGTGTCCGGCTATGCCGGCATCCGCCGCGAGCTGCCGATCCAGTATCCGGACAACTATCAGCTGAGCTTCAACCTGCGCGGCGACTCGCCGGCCAACGACCTGCAGTTCAAGCTGATCGACGCCAGCGGCGACAACGTGTGGTGGGTCAACCGGCCCGGCTTCAACTTCCCGAAGAACTGGACGCCGCTGGTCTCCCGCAAGCGGCAGATCGACAAGGCCTGGGGCCCGGACCCGGACAAGACCCTGCGCAGCAGCGCCAGCGTCGAATTCACCATCTACAACAAGGTCGGCGGCAAGGGCACGGTGTGCTTTGACCGCCTGGCGCTGACCCCGCTGCCGCCGCCGGACAACTCGCCGCTGCACGCGACCGCGATTACCGACACCGCGCCCGCCCTGGAGCAGCGCATTGCCGATGGCAAGACCGACACCTTCTGGCTCAGCGGCGGGATCAAGGCGCAGACCGTGAGCCTGGATCTGGGCAAGGTGCGCGAATTCGGCGGTGCGATCATCGACTGGATTCCGGGCCTCGAAGCGACGCAGTACGACGTGCGCGGCTCGGTCGATGGACGCAGCTGGCGCACCCTGCGCAGCGTGGCGGCCGGCGCCGGCGGCACCGACTTCCTGGCGCTGCCCGACACCGAGGCGCGCTACCTGCGCCTGGACCTCAAGGGCGGACCGAACTGGCGCTACGGCATCCGCGAAATCACCCTCAAGCCGCTGGAGTGGGCCGCAACGCCGAATCAGTTCATCGCCTCGGTGGCGGCGTTGTCGCCACGCGGCGCGTTTCCGCGCGGTTTCAGCGGCGAGCAGCCCTACTGGACGATCATCGGCCTGGACGGCGGCACCGAACAAGGGCTGGTCGGCGAGGACGGGGCGGTCGAAGTCGGCCGTGGCGGCTTCAGTATCGAGCCGTTCGTGCGCAGTGGCGGCAAGTGGCTGAGCTGGGCCGACGTCAGCAGCGAGCAGAGCCTGCAGGACGACTACCTGCCGATTCCCAGCGTGCAATGGCACCACGACCAGCTCGACCTGCGGGTGACCGCCTTCGCCCAGGGCACGCCAGAGCAGTCGCAACTGGTCGCGCGCTACCAGCTGCGCAACACCGGCAAGGAGGCGCGCGATTTCAGTCTGGCGCTGGCGGTGCGGCCATTCCAGGTCAACCCGCCGTCGCAGTTCCTCAATACCGTGGGCGGCATCAGTCGCATCGAACAGCTGGCGGTGAACGGTGCGCAGGTCAGCGTCAATGGCAAGCCGCGCGTGTTCGCGGCGCAGGCGCCGGATGCGGCGTTTGCCAGCGCCTTCGACAGCGGCATGGCGGTGCGGCAGCTGGCCGCGGCGAAATTGCCGCAGACCACGCAGGTCAAGGACGATACCGGCCTGGCTTCGGGCGCCCTGGTTTATCACTGGCACCTGGCGCCGGGCGAAACCCGTGAAGTGGCCATCGTCGTGCCGCAGACCGGCGCGGCGGCGCTGCCGGCAGGCTTCGATGCCGAACGCGCGCAGCAGCAGGTGGCGCAGATGTGGCGCGAGCGCCTGGACCGCGTGCGCTTCCAGGTGCCGGGCGAAGGCCAGCCGGTGGTCGATACCTTGCGCACCGCGCTGGCGCACATGCTGATCTCGCGCGATGGTCCGCGCCTGCAGCCGGGCACGCGCTCGTATGCGCGCAGCTGGATCCGCGACGGCGCGATGATTTCCGAGGGCCTGTTGCGCCTGGGCCGCGAAGACGTGGTGCGGCAATACGTGGAATGGTTTGCGCCGTTCCAGTTCGACAACGGCATGGTGCCGTGCTGCGTGGATGACCGCGGCAGTGACCCGGTGCCGGAGAACGACAGCCATGGCGAGCTGATCTTCAATATCGCTGAGTACTACCGTTTCACCGGCGACCGCGCCTTCCTGGAAACGATGTGGCCGCACGTGCTGGGCGCCTTCAACTACATGGAGCAGCTGCGCGCCAGCGAGCGCACCGAAGAGAACTTCATGCGCAACCCGGCCTTCTACGGAATGATGCCGGCCTCGATCAGCCACGAGGGCTATTCGGCCAAGCCGATGCATTCGTACTGGGACAACTTCTGGGCGTTGCGCGGTTACAAGGACGCCGTGGAGATCGCCACGGTGCTGGGCAAGACCGAGGAGCTGACGCGCATGACCGCCGCGCGCGACGAGTTCAACGGCGACCTGTCGGCGTCGCTGCGGGCGGCGGTGCAGGCCCACGGCATCGACTTCCTGCCGGGCTCGGCCGAGCTGGGCGATTTCGATGCCACCTCAACCACGATTGCGCTGGCGCCGGGTGGCGAGCAGGGCCGTCTGCCCGCGGATCTGCTGGACAACACCTTCCAGCGCTACTGGAACGAATTCGTGCAGCGCCGCGATGGTTCGCGGCCGTGGAAGGACTACACGCCGTACGAATGGCGCAATGTCGCCGCATTCGTGCGCCTGGGCTGGCGCGACCGGGCCTGGGATGCGCTGTCGTTCTTCTTCAAGGACCGCGCGCCGCAGCCCTGGAACCAGTGGGCGGAAGTGGTGTCGCACACGCCGCGCAAGCCGTTCTTTGTCGGCGACCTGCCGCATGCCTGGGTGGCGTCGGACTTCGTGCGTTCGGTGCTGGACATGTTTGCCTACAGCCGCGAGGTGGACGACAGCATCGTGATTGCCGCGGGCCTGCCGTCGCGCTGGTTCGAGGGGCAGGGCGTATCGATCAGCGACCTGCGCACGCCGCATGGGCGGCTGGGCTATCGCTTGCAGCGCAGTGATCGGCAGCTGGTGCTCGAGGTGCAAGCCGGATTGACGCCGCCGGCCGGTGGGCTGGTGCTGCCGTGGCCGTACGCGGGCAAGCCGGGTGATGCCAAGGTCAATGGCGAGGCGGTGGAATGGGAGAATGGCGAGCTGCGCATCCATGCGGTGCCGGCTCGTGTGGAGATCGACGTGCCGTCGTCGGTGCGGCGGGCTGAGAGGGCGCAGAACAAGGATTGAAGCTGGCTGCGAGGAGCTGGCTTGCGGTGCGGTGGGTTGGGCTGGCTAGCGGTGCGGGCCCCGACCCGGCGGGGGTAGGCGTCTCGGTTCCGGCGTACGTCCTGTACTCAGTCACCGAACGTGGGCCATCCATGGCCCACTGACGCCTACCCCCGCCGGGTCGGTGCAGGGCGCCTTGGGGTTCCCACTTCGGTGGGTTCGCGCCTTTTGGGGGTGAGGGGAAGAGCCGTCGTCTTCACCGATATCGCGAGCTGATGGTTTGTGGCTTCGCTCGTCGTGGCTGAAGCCCCTCCTACAAGGACCCCAGCCGGCATCCTGTCAGCTCTCCAGTGCCTGCTGGGTGCACTGTAGGAGCGGCTTCAGCCGCGACCGCCATGTGTCAGGTCGCGACTTCGCTCGTCGGGGCTGAAGCCCCTCCTACAAGAGCTCCAGCCAATCAACCGGCGCGCGCAGCCGCCACGATCCGCGCCGCGGCTGCAGCGCTGTCGCGCACCTTGCTCCATTCGCCGCGCGCCAGCCATTCCTTCGGCACCATCCACGAGCCACCAATGCACAGCACATTCGGCTGCGCCAGGAACTGGCCCGCGGTCTCCTCACTGATCCCCCCAGTCGGGCACAGCTTCAGATCGGCCAGCGGACCAGCCAGACCCTTGATCATCTGCAAACCGCCCACCGCCGAAGCCGGGAACAGCTTGCACACGCGGAAACCACGGCCCATCAGCGACAGGAATTCCGTTGGCGTCGCCGCGCCCGGGACCGCCGGGATCGGTGCGTCCGCGAGCAGGTCGGCCAGCGCCGGCGGCGTGCCCGGCGTGACCAGGAAATCCGCGCCGGCGTCGATCGACTGCAGCATCTGCAATTCGCTCAACACCGTGCCCGCACCCACCACCAACTCGGGACGCTCGCGCTTGAGCGTGGCCAGCGCCTCCATCGCCACCGGCGTGCGCAGGGTCAGTTCGATGGCCGGCAGGCCGCCTTCCAGCAGCGCATCGGTCACCGCGCGCGCCTGGTCCAGCGTGTCGACGGTGATGACCGGAAGAATGCCGGCCTGCAACAGCAGGGTCTCGGCGCGGTTCTGCAGATCGGCAATGGTCATGGTGTGTTCGGTCCTGGCTGAAAGGGGCGGGCGCGCTCAGGCGTCCTTGGCATCGTGCGGCGCGGCGGCGGCGGCCGCGCCGCCGCCCAGTTCGTACTCGGCGTCGTATTCCCACAGCGTGCCGTCATGCGCCATCGGACCGCAGCCGATCGAGATGGCGCCCTGATCGGCCGGGCCGACCACCTGGCGGTTGATCGCGAACAGGTTGCGGCCGATGTCGTGACCCGCCGGCGCCGTGTTCGGGGCCAGTTCGCGCGCGGCCCATTCGCTGGGCGACACCTTCACTTCGAGAATGCCGGCCTCGCCATCGAGCACGATGATGTCGCCTTCGCGCACCCGTGCCAGCGGGCCGCCTCGCGCAGCCTCCGGGGTGACGTGGATCGCCGCCGGTACCTTGCCCGAGGCACCGGACAGGCGACCGTCGGTGACCAGCGCCACGCGCCGGCCCTGGTTCTGCAGCAGGCCCAGCAACGGCGCCAGCGAATGCAGCTCGGGCATGCCGTTGGCGCGCGGGCCCTGATAGCGCACCACCGCGACGAAGTCCTGCGGCAACGCACCGGCCGCATGCAGCTTGTTGAGCACCTGCGGCGCATCGACCACCACGGCCGGCGCCTCGATGCGGCGATATTGCGGCTTCACCGCCGACAGCTTGATCAACGAGCGGCCGAGATTGCCACGCAGCAGGCGCAGGCCACCCTGGCTCTCGAACGCGTTGCTGACCGGGCGCACTACTTCTTCGTCGGCGCTGGTCGGCGTGCCCGGCACGTAGGCCACGCCGCCCTCAAACAGGCGCGGCTCCTGCGCGTAGGCGCGCATGCCGCCTTCGACCACGGTCGGCAGGTCGTCATGCATCAGGCCCGCGTCCATCAGTTCGCGGAACACGAACGCAATGCCGCCCGCGGCGTGGAAGCGGTTCACGTCCGCCTCGCCGTTGGGATAGACGCGCGCCAGCAGCGGCACCGTCTGCGAGATCAGGTCCATGTCGTCCCAGGTCAGGACGATGCCGGCGGCGCGGGCCACGGCGATCCAGTGGATGGTGTGGTTGGTCGAGCCACCGGTGGCCATCAACGCCACCACGGCGTTGACGATGGCGCGCTCATCGATGAGGCGGCCGAAGGGGCGGAAATCCGAACCCAGGGCACTGATTGCCAATGCGCGCTCGGCGGCGCTGCGGGTCAGTGCATCGCGCAGCGGCGTGCCCGGGTTGATGAACGACGCGCCGGGCAGTTGCACGCCCATCGCCTCCAGCAGCACCTGGTTGGAATTGGCGGTGCCGTAGAAAGTGCAGGTGCCGGGCGCGTGATAGGAGGCGGCCTCGGCTTCCAGCAGCTCGGCGCGGCTGGCTTCACCGGCGGCATAGCGCTCGCGCACCTCGGCCTTGAGCTTGTTGGGGATGCCCGGGGTCATCGGCCCGGCCGGCAGGAACAGCGCCGGCAGGTGGCCAAAGGCCAGCGCACCGATCAGCAGGCCCGGCACGATCTTGTCGCACACGCCGAGGTAGACGGTGGCGTCGAACATGTCATGGCTCAGGCCGATCGCCGTGGACTGGGCGATGACATCGCGCGAGAACAGCGACAGCTCCATGCCGGCACGGCCCTGGGTGACGCCATCGCACATGGCCGGCACGCCGCCGGCCACCTGCGCGGTGGCACCGAGAGTGCGCGCGGTTTCGCGGATCAGTTCGGGGTAATGCTCGAACGGCTGGTGTGCCGAGAGCATGTCGTTATAGGCGGTGATGATGCCCAGGTTCGGCGTGACGCTGCCGCGCAGGCGGTCCTTGTCGGTCGGCCCGCACGCGGCAAAGCCGTGGGCGAGATTGCCGCAGCTAAGGCGCGAGCGGAACGGCCCGTCGCGCAATGCGGCATCGATGCCGGACAGGTAGGCGGCGCGCGAGGCGGCGCTGCGACGGCGGATGCGGTCGGTGACGGCTTGGATGTTCGGATGCAGGCTCATTGGCTAACGGCTATGAGTGGGGGGGCCGGTGCGCGCGCCGCAGGGCGGCGCTGCGCGGAAGTTTGGGAACAGCGATGGCGAGGCAGCGTTCGCGAAGCCGGACTCATGCACACCAGTGCACCCGCAAACGCGGGCCGGGCTGCTGGATGGCGACGCGAACGGGGTATTGCTGTGGATCGTCGCCGGCAAGGGCGGCTTCCAGCACTTCAAGCTTCTGCTTGCCGCGCAGCAACAGCAGGCGCGTTTCGCAGCTCGCCAGGCCGGCGGGCGTCAGGGTAATGCGCAGCGGCCAGCTGTTGGAGCCGGGGCAGCCGGTGGCATCGAGCGCGGCGTACGGCTGCTGGCTGGCCAGCGCGCGCGGCAGGTCGATGGCGCCGGGGAACAGCGAGGCGGTGTGGCCATCGCCGCCCATGCCGAGCACCGCCAGGCAAGGGGCGGCGGCGTGGGTCGCATGCAGATTGGCATCGTGCACGCAATCGGTCAGCGACTTGCCCTGGCGCACCAGCGGCGTGAACTGGGCTTCCTCGGCGCGGTCCAGCAGGCTGTGGCGGACCAGCCAGGCGTTGCTGTCCGGATCCTGTGGCGAGAGCCAGCGCTCATCGACCAGGCCGACCTCGACCTTCGACCAGTCCAGCGGCTGCAAGGCCAGTGCCTCATACACCGGAGCCGGCGTGGTGCCGCCGGACAGCAGCATGCGCGCATGGCCGCGCTTGCCGATCTCATGGCTGAGGATGCTGGCCATTTCCTGCGCGATGCCTTCGACCCAGGCGTCGGCGTCGTCATGGCGGATCAGCGAAATCTGCTCGTAGGCCCGGCTCATGCGCGCACCCCGCGGTTGCGCTCCACATCGACGGCATAGGCCGCCGAGCCGAGCAGGCCGGCATGCGGATGCATCACCGCCAGCGACGGCACGCGCGACATGATCGCCGAGAAGCGGCCCTTGTTCTCGAAGCGCTGGCGGAAACCGGAGTGCTGCAGCGAGTCGAGCATGCGCGGCACCAGACCGCCGGTGAGGAAGACGCCGTCCCAGGCGCCCTGCATCAGCACCAGGTCGCCGGCGATGGCGCCGAAGATCGCGCAGAACAGGTCGATGGTGCGCGCGGCGCGGGCATCGCCGGCGGCGGCGCGCGCGGTGATGTCCGAAGGCTTCAGCGGGCCGGGGTCGGCACCGGCAATCTCGCTCAGCGCACGATGGATATTGACCAGGCCGGGGCCGCAGATCAGGCGCTCATTGGAGACGCGGCCAAACTGCTGCGACAGCAGTTCGAGAATGCGGATTTCCTCCGGCGTGCCGGGCGGGAAGCTGACGTGGCCGCCTTCGGTTTCCAGCGGATAGCAGCGCCCGTCGCGGATCAGCAGGCCGCCCACACCCAGGCCGGTGCCCGGGCCGATGACGCCGTAGTTGCGCGGCTGGCCCGGCTCGGCCGGCTGCCAGGTGGCGCCGCCGACCTGAATCACGTCCTGCGGGCGCAGCAGGCTGATCGCCATCGCCTGGGCGGCAAAGTCGTTGATCAGGTGCAGCTCGGAAAAGCCGAGCATGGCCGCGGTGCGCGAGCGCGAGATCACCCACGGGTGGTTGGTGATGCGGGCCTCGTCGCCATCGACGCGACCGGCCACGGCAAACACGCCGCGGTCGGCGCTGGCGCCGATCTGGTCCAGGTAGTGCTGCGCCGCTTCGCCCAGCGAGGCGAAATCGACCACGGCAAACTCGCGCACGCTGTCTTCGATCAGCGGCATCGAGGCCTGCACGTCGGCCAGGGCAAAGCGCGCATTGGTGCCGCCGATGTCGGCGACCAGCGCCGGCTGCAGCAGCACGGCGTCGAGTGCGCTCATGCCTGCGACTCCGGCTGGTCGATGCCCGGCGGCAGGAAGGTGGTGGCCATGCTCGGCCCCCAGCTGCCGGCGGGGTAGAGCTGCAGCGGCAGTTCGGCGGCCTTCCAGGCCTCGCTGACGCTGTCGATCCAGGCCCAGGCCGCGCGCACTTCGTCATCGCGCACGAACAGCGCGTGGTTGCCGTTGAACGCATCCAGGAACAGGCGCTCGTAGGCGATGCGGCGGTGCAGGCCGGTCGGCATCGACAGTTCCAGCTCCAGCGGCTGCAGTTCCAGCGCGCCCCATTCCGGGCCGGCCAGCGAGCTCATCAGCCCCAGCTCGATGTTCTCCTGCGGCTGCAGCTGGAAGGTGAGGCGGTTGGGCACCGCGTGCTGGCGGTCGGGGCGCTCGAACAGCCAGTGCGTGACCGGCTTGAGCGTGACCACGATGCGCGTGGTGCGCTCGGCCAGGCGCTTGCCGGTGCACAGGTGGAAGGGCACGCCTTCCCAGCGCCAGTTGTCGATATGCGCGGTGACGCCGACGAAGGTTTCCACGTCGCTGCCTTCCGGCGGCTGGTAGGCCTGCGCGGGCTGGCCGTTGATGGTGCCGGCGGTATAGCGGCCGCGCACGCTGTCGCGCGCGGCATGTTCGGCGCGCAGCGGGCGCAGCGCGCGCAGCACCTTGACCTTCTCGTCGCGGATGCGGTCGGCTTCCAGCGAGGCCGGCGGCTCCATCGCCACCAGGCACAGCAGCTGCAGGATATGGCTCTGCACCATGTCACGCAGCGCGCCGGAACGCGCGTAGTAGGCATCGCGGCCGTCCACGCCTTCGCTCTCGGCGACCAGGATCTCCACCGACTCGATGTAGTTGCGGTTCCACACCGCTTCCAGCAGCGTGTTGCCGAAGCGCAGGGCGATGAGGTTCTGCACCGCCGCCTTGCCCAGGTAGTGGTCGAGGCGGAATACGCGGTCTTCGTCGATCAGTGCGCCGATCGCGCGCAGGATTTCCTCGGCGCTGCCCGAATCATGGCCGATCGGCTTTTCCAGCATCAGCCGGTGCGGGGCAGCCAGCGCGCCACCCAGGGCCAGGCCCTGGCAGGTGCTGATGTACAGGCCCGGCGGGATCGCCAGATAGCTGACGCACTTGCCGTCGACCAGTTCACGCACCGCGGACGCGACCGATTCGGCATCGCGCAGGTCCACCGAGCGGTAATCGATGCGTTGCAGGAGGTTGTCGATGTCCGCCGCGCCGGCGTGCGGCAGCGCCTGCTGCAGGCGCGGGCGCAGGATTTCGCGGAACTTGTCGGTATCGTGTGGCGACAGGGCCAGGGCGCGGACGCGGAAGTCCTCCGGCAGCAGGCCGTCGATGGACAGGCGCAACAGGGAGGGGAAGAGGTAGCGCTGCGCCAGGTCGCCGGTCGCGCCGAACAGGAAGAGGGTGTTGTGCATTGGCCGAGTTTCAGTTTCTGCTGACATCGTTGTCAATGGCGTGAATCCTGGGGTTCAAGGGGGTCGGGCAGGGCAGGTTGTCTTGTAGTTCCAGTGTGCCCGTTTCCAGCTCTGTGCCACGTCCGCGCGCGATTGCGCGCGCGCACTAGGCGATCCGGCCAAAGTCCCCGATTGTTGCAGTTATGTCGGCGCACCGTTAGCACCCCGACGGCATAGCGAAGGCGCGATTTGCGCATGGGCGGCGTCCCCGCGCTCCATACGCGCACGAACGGTCCTGCTGTTCCATCGTCTGCCTCCTCCCGTGTTGGATGTTGCCAGATGAAAACGCTTACATGTCAGAATAAAACGAATGCATTCGATTGCGAGCAGTTTCATCAGCGACCATTCGAAGCCGGCGCGGTGATCCGCGTTGCGACGCACGATATCCGGAGAGGTTAGCGAATGGCGAAAGTGCAGTTGGAGAACGTCCGCAAGGTTTACGACAACGGGCAGGTCGCGGTGCAGGGCGCGACGTTCGAGGTGGCCGACGGCGAGTTGATGGTGCTGGTCGGGCCTTCGGGCTGCGGCAAGTCGACCTTGCTGCGCATGATCGCCGGTCTGGAGGAGATCAGCGGCGGCACGCTGCGCATTGGCGACCGCATCGTCAACGACGTGGCGCCCAAGGACCGCGACATCGCCATGGTGTTCCAGAGCTATGCGCTGTATCCGCACATGAGCGTGCGCCAGAACCTGGCCTTCGGCCTGAAGCTGCGCGGCCACCCGCAGGCGTTGATCGACGAGCGCGTGCGCAACGCCGCCGAGATGCTCGGCCTGACCGACATGCTCGACAAACTGCCCAAGGCGATGTCCGGCGGCCAGCGCCAGCGCGTGGCCCTGGGCCGGGCGATGGTGCGCGAGCCGGCGGTGTTCCTGCTCGATGAGCCGCTGTCCAACCTCGACGCCAAGCTGCGCCACAGCGTGCGCACCGAGATCGCGCAGCTGCACCGCAAGCTGGGCACGACCATGGTCTACGTCACCCACGACCAGGTGGAGGCGATGACCCTGGGCCAGCGCATCGTGGTGCTCAATGCCGGGGTGATCCAGCAGATCGACACGCCGATGGCGCTGTACGAGCGCCCCGCGAATCTGTTCGTGGCCGGCTTTCTCGGCAGTCCGGCGATGAATGTATTGCGCGGCACGCTCGGCGAAGGCGGCCTGCGCCTGGGCGATGGTCGCCTGGTGCCCCTGGCCGGCACCGCGGCTCCAGCCGATTGGCAGGGCAGGGAAGTGCTGGTGGGCATCCGCCCCGAGCACCTGCAGCCGGCCGCGGCGGGCGAACCGGTGGCCTTCGAGGCGCGCGTGGAAGGGCTGGAGCCGGTGGGCAATGAGATTTTCGTCAACCTGGGCCTGGACCAGCAGGCGCTGGTGATGCGCGTGCCGCCGCAGTCGCTGCCGCCGGTGGGCGGCACCCTGCCAGTGGCGCTGCATGGCGCGCACCTGCACTTCTTCGACCCGCAGAGCGAGCTGCGACTGTAGGCGGGGCCGGCCCGCGCTCAGCGGGCCAGGCCTTCGAGCAGCGGCTGCAACGACACCGGCGTGTCGCCCAGCTGCAGTTGCATGCCTTCGCTGTCGATGGGCAAAACCGCCAGCGCCAGCGTGCCGCCAACGCTGGCCAGCGTACCGACGGCGGCGCTGCTGCCTTCGCCGGCAGCGGCCTGTTGCAGGGTGGCGCCGGCTGGCGTCCCCGCCGGCACCGTCAGCAGTTGCGCCACGCGCTTGGCCTTGCCGAGGAAATGCGTGCGCGCCACGATCTCCTGGCCCGGGTAGCAGCCTTTCCTGACGCTGTAGGCGTTGAGCCGGTCCAGGCCGATCTGCTGCGGCGTCCATTGCTCGACGGCGCTGTCATCCAGGCGCGGCAGGCCCAGGCGCAAGTCGGCCTGGCGCCATTGCGTCTCGAAGTCGCCATGTTCGGCAAAGGTTTGCGCGCTGATCCGCAGCGTGCGCGGCAACGCCGCGCTGCCCAGGTCGAATTCCACCTGCGCGGGGCCGCTGGCCGGGTCAGTTGCGCTGGCATCGGCGCCTGCGTCCAGCGTGCTGCCCTGCGCGCGCTCGGGCGCGGCAAAGCGCCCGCCGGCGTGCAGGTCCTCGCGCACGCTGATGCGGACCTTGCGCCGGAACACGAAGCGCTGCAGCTGTTCGGCCAGGGCCGGCGCGCGTCCATCGGCCAGGACCAGCCACAAGCTGTCCTCGCGCACGCGACACAGCATGAAGAGCGCAATCACCCGGCCCTTGGCGCTGAGCCAGGCGCTCCACTGCCACTGCCCGGGTGCCAGCGCGCTCAGGTCGTTGGCGAACTGGGCCTGCGCGAAAGCCACGGCATCAGGCCCTTGCAGCGCGACCACGGCGTGGCCCGGCAGCGCCGAAAACGGCGCCGCGGTTATGTGAAGGTTGTCATGCACGGGGGCGAGGCATAAAATTTGTGCGTTGCGAGACCACAATGATAGGCCAAACAACTCCTCATCCCGAGTCCGAACCCGAAGACACGGCACTTCCGGCAGAACCTTCTGTTGCGGAAACCGGGTCCACGGAGATCGGCGGCCGCGGCGGACTGGATCCGGTGCGTTATGGGGATTGGGAAAAAAACGGTCGCTGCATCGATTTCTGAGCAGCGCAAGCCAACGCGGCAACTGCGCCGCCCAGCCGAGAAACAGAGTCAGCGAATGGCGACCCCAGAACGTCCCTTGTCACCACACCTGCAGGTGTATCGCTGGCAGATCCAGATGGCCACCTCGATCCTGCATCGAGCCACGGGCATCGTGCTTTCCCTTGGAGCCCTGATCATCGCCGCCGGCCTGCTGGCGCTGATGATGGGCGAGGAGCACTGGAACTGCTTCCGCCAGATCGCTGGCGCCTGGTATGGCCAGCTGTTCCTGTTCGCCTGGGCATGGTGCTTCGCCTACCACCTGTGCAACGGCATCCGCCACATCGTGCAGGACTTCGGCCACGGCTACAGCATTCCCGCCTTCGTGCGCAGCAGCTGGCTGTCGGTGGTGGGCAGCCTGGTCATCACCGCGCTGATCTGGGCCTATGTGCTGACCACCCGGGGGATGGCATGAACCGTTACCGCACGCCGCTGAAGAACGTCCGCGGCCTGGGCGCCGCCAAGACCGGCACCGAGCATTTCGTCATGCAGCGCCTGACCGCCACCGCGCTGGTGGTGCTGGGCATCTGGTTCGTGGCCTTCGTGCTGAGCCTGATCGGCGCTGACTACGCCGCAGCGACCGCCGCCATCGCGCGGCCGTGGAACGCGGTGCTGCTGGTCGGGTTCCTGATTGCCTCGTTCTGGCACGCGCAGATCGGCCTGCAGGTGATCCTCGAAGACTACGTCCACAACAACCTTCTGGCCCTGGCGCTGCAGGTATCGGTGAAGTTCATCGCCGCCCTGGGTGCAATCGTCAGTGTTTTCGCGGTCGCTCGCATCGCGCTGGGGAACTGATCAAAGATGTCCGCCTACAAGATCACCGAACACAAGTACGACATGGTCGTCGTCGGCGCCGGTGGCGCCGGCTTGCGCGCGACCTTCGGCCTGGCCCAGAAGGGCCTGCAGACGGTCTGCCTGACCAAGGTCTTCCCGACCCGCTCGCACACCGTGGCCGCGCAGGGCGGCATTTCCGCCGCGCTGGGCAACATGGGCGAGGACGACTGGCGCTATCACTTCTACGACACCATCAAGGGCTCGGACTGGCTGGGCGACCAGGATGCCATCGAGTACATGTGCCGTGAGGCGATCCCGGCCATCATCGAGCTGGAACACTACGGCGTGCCGTTCTCGCGTACCGAGGAAGGCAAGATCTACCAGCGCCCGTTCGGTGGCATGACCACGCGCTACGGCGAAGGCCCGCCGGCGCAGCGCACCTGCGCGGCCGCCGACCGTACCGGCCACGCCATGCTGCACACGCTGTACCAGCAGTCGCTGGCGCACAACGCGCGCTTCATGATCGAGTACTTCGCGCTGGACCTGATCTTCGACGAAGAGGGCGTGTGCCGCGGCGTGCTCGCCCTGGACATGGCCGAAGGTTCGCTGCACCTGTTCCGCGCCCATGGCGTGGTGCTGGCCACCGGCGGCTACGGCCGTGCCTACTTCAGCGCCACCTCCGCCCACACCTGCACCGGTGACGGCGGCGGCCTGGTGATGCGCGCCGGCCTGCCGATGCAGGACATGGAGTTCGTGCAGTTCCACCCGACCGGCATCTACGGCGCCGGCTGCCTGATCACCGAGGGCGTGCGCGGCGAAGGCGGCATCCTGCGCAACAGCAACGGCGAGCGTTTCATGGAGCGCTATGCGCCGCACTACAAGGACCTGGCCTCGCGCGACGTGGTCAGCCGTTCGATGACCATCGAGATCCGCGAAGGCCGCGGCGTCGGCGAGCACAAGGACCATATCCTGCTCGACCTGACCCATCTGGGCCCGGAAGTGATCAACGAGAAGCTCCCCGGCATCGCCGAGAGCGCCCACATCTTCGCCGGCGTGGACGTGAGCAAGGAGCCGATCCCGGTCATTCCGACCGTGCACTACAACATGGGCGGCATCCCGACCAACTACCACGGCGAAGTGGTGCGCAAGGTCGGCGACAACCCCGATGCGGTCGTGCCCGGCCTGTACGCCATTGGCGAGGCCGCCTGCGTGTCGGTGCACGGCGCCAACCGCCTGGGCTCCAACTCGCTGCTGGACCTGGTGGTGTTTGGCCGCGCGGTCAGCAACCGCTGCGCCGAGACGATCAAGACCAACCAGCCGCACAAGCCGCTGGCCTCCGATGCCTGCGACAAGGCGCTGGGCCTGCTGGACAAGCTGCGCAACGCCAACGGCAGCACGCCGACGGCGGTGATCCGCGACAAGATGCAGCGCACCATGCAGTCCGACGCGGCGGTGTTCCGCACCAGCAAGACGCTGCAGGAAGGCTGCGAGAAGATGGACCAGATCTTCGGCATGTTCGAGGACGTGAAGGTGTCCGACCGCTCGCTGGTCTGGAACTCGGACCTGATCGAGACCTACGAGTTGAACAACCTGCTGCTCAACGCGGTGGCGACGATCAATTCAGCCGAGCAGCGCAAGGAAAGCCGCGGCGCGCACGCGCACGAGGACTATCCGGACCGCGACGACGTGAACTGGCAGAAGCACACCCTGGTCTCGGTCGACGACAAGGGCAAGTGCAGCTTCGACTATCGCCCGGTGCACATGTACACGCTCAGCCCCGACGTGGACGTGGTGCCGCCGAAGCCGCGCGTTTACTGACCAAAGCCGGGAATCGGGAATGGAGAACCGGGAATCGAAGTTGCTGCTTCGTCCGGCCTCGGCCGCCCGCTCTTTCCATTCCCCATTCCTTATTCCCCATTCCCGGAATTAGAGCCATGGCAGAGTTCACCCTCCCCAAGAATTCCAAGATCGGCAAGGGCAAGCATTTTCCCGCGCCGGGTGCGACCAATGTGCGCACCTTCAAGGTCTATCGCTGGAACCCCGACGACGGCGCCAACCCGCGTACCGACACCTACGAGGTTGACCTCGACAAGTGCGGGCCGATGGTTCTGGACGCGCTGATCAAGATCAAGAACGAGATCGACCCGACGCTGACGTTCCGCCGCTCCTGCCGCGAAGGCATCTGCGGTTCGTGCGCGATGAACATCGACGGCACCAATACCCTGGCCTGCACCAAGGCGATCAGCGCCTGCGGCAAGGCCGAGGTGCCGATCTACCCGCTGCCGCACATGAGCGTGGTCAAGGACCTGGTGCCGGACCTGACCCACTTCTACGCGCAGTACGCCTCGATCAAGCCGTGGATCCGCACGCAGACGCCGCCGCCGCCGGATCGCGAGCGCCTGCAGTCGCCGGAAGACCGCAAGAAGCTCGATGGCCTGTACGAGTGCATCCTGTGCGCGTGCTGCTCGACCAGCTGCCCGAGTTACTGGTGGAACGGCGAACGCTACCTGGGCCCGGCGATCCTGTTGCAGGCCTATCGCTGGATCATCGACTCGCGCGACGAGGACACCGGTGCGCGCCTGGACGACCTGGAAGATCCGTTCAAGCTGTATCGCTGCCACACCATCATGAACTGCGCGCGGACCTGCCCGAAGGGCCTGAATCCGGCGCTGGCGATCGCCGAGATCAAGAAGCTGATGATGGCCCGCCGCGCCTGACCGGCGCCGCGGGACGCGCACCACCATGGATGAAGCCACCGAACTGAAGAAGCTGCGCTGGCGCTGCCGGCGCGGCATGCGCGAGCTCGACCAGCTGTTTGGCCGTTATCTCGACCAGCGCTGGGCACAGGCGGCAGCGGACGAACGTGCCGTCTTCCTGCTGCTGCTGGAAAGCGAAGACGATAAGTTGTGGCGCTGGTTCATGGGCTACGAGGCCTGTCCCGATGCGCCGCAGGCCGCTCTCATCCAACGCATCCTCGCCTTGCCGGCTTGAGTGGCGGCCGTCGCGCTGGGTTCCCGGCGCGCTGGGAACCGCTGCGGTGCTGGGCAACTTCTCGTTGCAATGGTCGGCGCTGCCGCAAGGGCTGGCAGCCGTGGCTGGCGCGCTGCTGGGCTTGATCGCCCTGCTGCAGGCATGGGCATGGATGCGGCAACCGCCGCGCCACCTGATCGTACCGTGGGGGCAGGTGCCGGCCAGCGTGGACGGCCTGCCGGTTGCCACGTTGCAGGTGCAGTGGCGCGGGCCGCTGGCCTGGGTGTCCTGGCGGCGCGGGCCACGTCGGCGGACCTGCTTGCTGTTCTGCCCCGACACGCTGCCGCCCGCGCGACGACGTGAACTGCGACTAGCCGCGGACAGCCGTGCAGTACCGCCATCACGCCGGCAATGGCACCATAGCGCTCCCTGAACGGTGCCGCGCATGTTCAAACCCCTTCCTGTCGCCATCGGCCTGCGTTACCTGCGCGCCAAACGGCGCAACGGCTTCATCTCCTTCATATCGATGGCGTCCATCCTGGGTATCGCGCTCGGGGTCACGGTGCTGATCACCACTTTGGCGGTGATGAGCGGTTTCCAGAAGGAAATCCGCGACCGCCTGCTGCAGATGGCCGCGCACGCCACGGTCAGTGCCGACGGCGCGCCGCTGCGCGACTGGCAGACCGCCTTGCGCGTGGCCAGTGCCGATCCGCGCGTGGCTGGCGCCGCACCCTACATCGAGAGCCAGGCGCTGATCACCGGCGTGCGCAACCAGCCGGCCATCGTGCGCGGCGTGGTGCCGGCGCAGGAGAACAAGGTCTCGGTGCTGGCGCAGAAGATGAAGCAGGGTTCGGCCGACAGCCTGGTGCCCGGTTCGTACAATATCCTGCTGGGGCAGGAGCTGGCGCTGTGGCTCGGCGTCAACGTCGGCGACAAGGTGGTGGTGATGCTGGCCGAGCCGCAGGCCACGCCGTTCGGTGCCGCGCCGCGCTACAAGCGCTTTACCGTCAGCGGCATCTTCGAGGCCGGCTACAACGAGATCGACCGCGGACTGGCCGTCACCAACATGGAAGACATGGCGCGCGTGCTGCGCATGGACGGCGTGACCGGCGTGCGCCTGAAGCTCCACGACATGGACCGCGCCTGGGAAGTGGCCAGCGACCTGGCCTTGAAGTTGCCCGGCGATCACCGCGTCAGTGACTGGACCCAGGAAAACGCCAACCTCTATCACTCGCTGCGCATGGAAAAGACGGTGATGGGCATCCTGCTGTCGCTGATCATCGCGATGGGTGCGTTCAACCTGGTGTCCTCGCAGGTGATGCTGGTGACCGACAAGCAGGCCGACATCGCCATCCTGCGCACCCTGGGCCTGACCCCCGGCGGGGTGATGAAGGTCTTCATGGTGCAGGGCTCGCTGATCGGCATCATCGGCACGGTGCTTGGCGTGGTCGGCGGCATCACCCTGACCCTCAACCTCGAACGCATCCTCGGCGCGATCGAAGCGGTGTTCCGCATCAAGCTGCTGCCGGAGGACGTGTACTACATCACCGGCCTGCCTACCGACATGCAGACCGGCGACGTGGTGGCGATCACCCTGGTTGCCCTGCTGATGAGTTTCCTGGCGACCCTGTACCCGGCGTGGCGCGCGGCGCGCACCCAGCCGGCGGAGGCGCTGCGCTATGAGTGAGGCGAAGATGACGTCTACCGCGGTGATCCGCGCCGCCGGGCTGGGCAAGACCTACGCCGAGGGGCGCCTGCGCACGCCGGTGTTCGACGGGCTGGACCTGGCCGTGGCGCCGGGCGAGACCGTGGCGATCGTCGGCGCGTCCGGTGCCGGCAAGAGCACCTTGCTGCACCTGCTGGGCGGGCTCGACGTGCCCAGCGCCGGCGAGGTCTATGTCGCCGGCCAGTCGATGTCGCAGTTGTCCGACGGCGAGCGCGGCCGTCTGCGCAACCGCTCGCTGGGCTTTGTCTACCAGTTCCACCATCTGCTGCCGGAATTCACCGCGCTGGAAAACGTGATGATGCCGGTGCTGCTCGCGGGCGAAGACGTGGCACCGGCACGCACGCGCGCTGCGGCGCTGCTGGAGGCGGTGGGGCTGGGACATCGCCTGGAGCACAAGCCGGGTGAGTTGTCCGGTGGCGAACGGCAGCGTGCGGCTGTGGCGCGTGCACTGGTCAATCGCCCGGCCTGTGTGCTCGGTGACGAACCCACCGGCAACCTCGATGACCGTACCGCGGCCACGGTGTTCGAGTTGATGCTCGACCTCAACCGCCAGCACCGTACCAGCCTGATCCTGGTGACCCACGACCGCAGCCTGGCGTTCAAGCTCGACCGCGTGCTGGAACTGCACGAAGGCCGCTTGCGCGAAATCTCCGCGCCCGCCGCGGCCTGAGCGGCGACGCCGCTGGCGTCGGCAGTTCCGAACTTCTTCGCGCCATTGACTGATGCGCGGGCAGGGGATTTTCCTCTGCCCGCGTTTGCGTGCGCCGCCTAACCTGAGCTTGTGACGTGCCGGCGCTGTCCGGCAGGCGGGTGGATCGGCTCGCGCAGTCCCCCTGAAGCGGGAAGGGTCCGCCGCGGTGCAGGCGGCGCCGGGCACGTCACACCACGAGCGGGTCAGCGCGGCGATATCGGTCGGGGAGGGCGCGGCATGGGGAAGCAGGGCGCCACCGGACTGGCAAGCGGGCAGCCATCCATGGGTGTCCTCGCCTGGGTGAGTGGCGTGCTGGCTGGGGCGTGGTCGCCCGTGGCGTGGAACGCGGTCAACGTGGCGTTGAGTGCGTTGGCCTGCACGTTGCTGTGGCTCGCACGGCAGAAAGTTTGCGGGATGACAGCTGTGTTTGCCGACGGCCTTGTCTGGGCATTGGCCGGGGCAGCCTGGGCCGGTATCGCGGCACTGCTCGTGTTGCATGCGCAATTGCCGCCAGCCTGGGAAGACAGGGAAGTGCGCGTGCAAGGGCAAGTGCTGAGCCTGCCGGTGGTCGAAAGCCGGCGGACGCGTTTCCTGTTGCAGGTCGACGACAGTGCGGAGCAGCCCGCGCCGTTGCGCGGGCGTTTGCTGCAGGTCGCCTGGTACGACGACTACGATGCCAGCGTGCCAGGGCCGCGGCAGGCGTTGCAGGCCGGCGAGCACTGGCAGCTGTGGCTGCGTTTGCGCGCGCCGCGTGGTCTGCGCAACCCCGGCGGCTTCGATGCCGAACGCAACGCTGCCGCGCAAGGCTGGGTTGCGGCGGGGCAGGTGCGACGGCCCGAGCAGGCGCGGCGGTTGCGTGCAGCGCATGGCCCGGTGGCGTGGCGCGACCGGATGTCGGCACGCATCGACGCCGCGGTGCGAGGCCCCGGCGCGCGCTACATCCGCGCACTGGCCCTGGGCGATACGCGTGGTCTGGATGCGAACGACTGGCAGCGATTGCGAAGCGTCGGCCTGACCCACCTGATCGCCATTTCCGGATTCCATGTTGGCCTTGTCGCCCTGGCGGCGGCCTGGCTGGTGAGCGGGCTGTGGCGTGTCGTCGCGATGCTGGCGCGGCGCTGCCCGCGTGAGCATGCAGCGGCAGTCGCTGCGGTCATCGCCGCCAGTGCGTATGCGGTGATCGCCGGTGCGGCGCTGCCCACCGTGCGCACCGCCTTGATGATCGCGGTACTCGCGCTGGCCCGCTCATGGCGGCGGCCTGTGCGCGTGAGCCGTTCGCTGGCCCTGGCCTTGCTCGCGGTATTGCTGGTCGATCCGCTGGCGGCATTGGTTCCGGGCTTCTGGCTCAGCTTCGGCGGTGTGGCCTGCCTGGCGCTGCTGATGCCGCAAGTGTCTGGACGGATGCGTTGGCTGCTGGACTTCCTGCGCGCGCAATGGGTTGCCACCTTGTGCCTGTTGCCATTGACCGTGGTGTGGTTTGCGCAGGCATCGTGGATCGGGCCGCTGGTCAATCTGCTGGCCATTCCGTGGTGGAGCCTGGTCGTCGTGCCACTGTCGCTGTTCGGCCTGGCGCTGGAAGTGATGTACGCCGGCGCGGGCGGACCGGCGTGGCGGCTGGCGGCCGCGTGCTTCGAGCCCAGCTGGCGGTTGTTTGCCTTCGTCGGCGGCCTGCCGTTCGCGCAAACCTGGCTGGCCGAGGCGCGCGCGGCTGCCGCTGGCTTGGCGGTATTGGGCGCGGCGTGGTGGCTGCTGCCGCACGGCACGCCGGGCAAACCACTGGCCGCGGTGCTGTGGCTGGCGCTGGCCTGGCCGGATACACGGCGGCCGCGCCATGGCGAGGTCGAGCTCAGCGTGCTTGATGTCGGTCAGGGCCTGGCCGTGCTGGTGCGCACCCGCCAGCATGTGCTGCTGTACGACGCCGGGCCTCGCGTGGAGGAGGGCTTCGACGCAGGCGAGCGCGTGGTGCTGCCGGCATTGCGCGCGCTGGGGGTTGCCGCGCTGGATGCACTGGTGATCAGCCACGGCGACAGTGACCATGCCGGGGGCGCCGCGGCCATCGCCACCGAGCTGCCGGTCCGCAGCCGCTGGGCGCCGGCCGGCATGGCCGGCGATGCGGGCGCCGACGTGCCGGCGTCGCGCCCCTGCCAGCGCGGCCACGCCTGGGAATGGGAGGGCGTGCGCCTGCGCTTCCTGCATCCGCCCCGGAGCTTTCCCTACCTGGGCAATGAATCGAGCTGCGTGTTGCGAGTCGAGGCCGGCGGCAAGGTGGCGCTGTTGACCGGAGACATCGGCCGGGTGATCGAACAGCGTCTGCTGCGCCTGGATGCCGACGAGCTGCGCGCGGACGTGGTGGTGGTCGCGCACCATGGCAGCGCTGGCTCGTCGAGCCCCGGCTTCGTCGCCGCGACCGGCGCCCGCCTGGCGGTGATCTCCCGCGGCCACGGCAACCGTTTCGGGCATCCGCGCGCCAGCGTGCTGCGCTGGTGGCGGCGCCAGGGCGCGGAGGTGCTGGACACGGCGGAAGCTGGCGCCGTGCGGGTCTGGCTCGGACCGGAGCGGCTGGCCGTGCGTGAGCAGCGTCGCTGGCAGGCACGCTGGTGGGATGCCGCGGAACGCCAGCGTGTGGCTGCTATCCTATCGGCCAGCAAACAGGCGGCCGAGCGCGCCGGAGGATCTGAACGTGTGGGAACTGGTCAAGGCCGGCGGTTGGCCGATGGTGCCCCTGCTGGCGCTGGGAATCTTGGCGCTGGCGATCGTCCTCGAACGCCTGTGGACACTGCGCCGCAATGAGGTGCTGCCGCCGGGCCTGGGCGAAGAGGTCCGCAACTGGGCCGCGCGCGGCAAGCTCGATCCCTCCCACATCGAATCGCTGCGCCGCAGCTCGCCGCTCGGCGCCTTGCTGGCGGCGGCGCTGGACGTACGCGGCCGTCCGCGTGAACTGGTGCGCGAGCGCATCGAGGACACCGGCCGCCACATCGTCCACCGCATGGAGCGCTTCCTCAATGCCCTGGGCACCGTGGCTTCGGCCGGTCCGTTGCTGGGCCTGCTCGGTACCGTCGTCGGCATGATCCAGATGTTCCTGGGCATCCTTGACCACGGCATCGGCGATGTGAACCAGCTCGCCGGCGGTATCGGCAAGGCCCTGGTGTGCACGGCTACGGGCATGATCATCGCGGTGCCGGCGCTGATGTTCCATCGCTACTTCAAGGGCCGCATCAACGGCTATGTGATCGAGATGGAGCAGGAGGCCACGCTGCTGCTTGATGCGCTGGACGGCCGCGCCGCCCCCGCCCAGCCTGCCACCCCGGCACGCGCGCCGGCCGCCGCCCAGCAGGCGCGCGCCGCCGCCACGGCCAAGGGCTGAGCCGGTGCGCCTTCGCGACGACCGCGCCCAGGATGAGCCGCACATCGACCTGGTGCCGCTCATCGACGTGATCCTGGTGCTCATCATCTTCTTCGTGGTCACCACCACCTTCGATGCGCGCTCGACCCTGCAACTGCAACTGCCCACCGCCAGCGACCAGCACAACGCGACGCCGCCGCGCTCCCTGAGCGTGCTGGTGAACGCCGATGGCCGTTACTTCATCAACGACCGCGAGGTGCTGCGCAGCGATATCGCCTCGCTCAAGCAGGTGATCGGCGAAGTGGCCGGAGACGACCGCGAGCAGACCGTGCTGCTGCGTGCCGACGCGCGCACCCCGTACCAGGCAGTGGTCACGGCGCAGGATGCGCTGGGGCAGCTGGGGTTCCGCAAGCTGGCGATTGCGACGGCGCCCGAGGTCAAGCGGGCTCCGAATCAGCCATAGTGGGTCAGTCCGGCCTGGCACGTGGCCCGTCTTCACCTGCATCAGTGGAAGATTGCGTCTCCTGGCAGCGAATCGTTCTCTTAGAAAAATCGAATGAAATTTGATCCGGCGTCACTGCCACTTTTCGGCCATCAAGCGGGTTCCCCGGCTGACCGCTGTCCACCACGCGTAGCTCGCGGTACCCATGGAGATAGCAGATGAGTTCCAAGGCAACTCCGGTCTGGCCGATCTACCAGCGCCTGCTGGGTTACACGCGGCCTTATTCGAGCTCGTTGATCCTGGCCATGGTCGCCATGGTCGTGGAAGCGACTGCGAGCTATTTCTTCATGCTGCTGATGAAGCCGCTGATCAACCAGGGCTTCGTGAACCCCGAGCCGCGAATGGCGCTGCTGCTGCCCCTGGCGATCCTCGGCCTGTTCGTGATGCGCAGCGTGTCGACCTTCGTCGGCGACTATTGCATGGCGTTAACCGGGCGCAGCGTGGTGCGCGATCTGCGCGAGCAGGTGCTGGCCAAGTACATGCGCCTGCCGTCGCGCCACTTCGACAATGAAGCGACGCCGGTGATGGTGAGCCGGCTGAACTTCGATACCGAACAAGTCACGCAGGCCAGCGCGGACGCGTTGAAGACCGTCGTCGCCGATACGTTGACCATCATCTACATGCTCGCGGTCATGATCCAGATGAGCTTGAAGGTCACG
This sequence comes from Stenotrophomonas sp., assembly GCA_035629025.1. GTDB lineage: Bacteria > Pseudomonadota > Gammaproteobacteria > Xanthomonadales > Xanthomonadaceae > Stenotrophomonas_A. Next base: position 20,681 of record DASPIU010000005.1, on the reverse strand, counting down.
TTTGCGATGCTGCTGGTGGTGCCGTTGATCGGCGTGATCGTGTCCTATGTGGGCAAGCGCTATCGCCGGATCAGCCGTGGCATCCAGGACGGCATGGGCGCGATGGCGCAGACCGCGGAGCAGTCGCTGTCGGCACAGCAGGAAGTCAAGGTTCACGGTACGCAACAGCATGAGATCGGCCGCTACCAGCTGCTGGCCAATCGCATGCTGCGCTTGAACATGAAGGTCGAGACGACCCGCGCCACCGCGTCGGCCACGGTGCAGTTCCTGGCGGCGCTGGCGCTGGCCGTCATCGTATGGGTCGCCACTCGTGAATCCCTGGCCGGGCGCCTGAATGCCGGCGAGTTCATGGCGTTGATGAGCTCCATGATGGCCATCATCCCCTCCCTGCGCCGCCTCACCAGCGTGCAGAGTTCGATCTCGCGTGGCGTGGCCGCCGCCGAGCGCCTGTTCGGCATCCTCGACCTGCCCACCGAGCAGGACACCGGCGAGCGCGAAATCCAGCGCGCCCGCGGCGAGCTGTCCTTCGAGCACGTCATGCTGCGCTACCGTCAGGACGATGGCCTGGCCCTGGACGACATCAGCTTCCAGGCGCGGCCGGGCACGGTGACCGCCATTGTCGGGCGCTCCGGCAGCGGCAAGACCAGTCTGGTGCGGCTGGTGCCGCGCTTCTACGAGCCCACCGGCGGCTGCATCCGCCTGGACGGCGTGCCGCTGGACGAAATTCGCCTGGAAGACCTGCGCCGGCAGATCGCCCTGGTCGGGCAGAAGGTGATGCTGTTCGACGACACCATCGCCGCCAACATCGCCTATGGCACCGACGCCAGCGAAGCGCAGATCCGCGCCGCGGCCGAGGCCGCCAACGCCTGGGAATTCATCGAGCGCCTGCCGCAGCAGCTGCAGACCCCGATCGGCGAGAACGGCGCGCTGCTGTCCGGCGGCCAGCGCCAGCGCCTGGCCATTGCCCGCGCGATCCTGCGCGATTCGCCGATCCTGATCCTCGACGAGGCCACCGCCGCGCTGGACAACGAGTCCGAGCGCCTGGTGCAGGACGCACTGCATCGGCTGATGCCTGACCGCACCACGCTGGTCATCGCGCACCGTCTATCCACCATCGAGCATGCCGACCAGGTATTGGTGATGGACCAGGGCCGGATCGTCGAGCGCGGCACCCATGCGCAGCTGCTTGCCAAGGGCGGCCTGTACGCGCACCTGCACGGCATGCAGTTCCGCGAAAGGCAGGCATGAGCAAGACCCTGGCATGAGCAAGCCCCTGGAAAAGACCCCGGCCTACTGGTACGAAGACCTGCCGGTGCCGCTGGGCGCGCGCCTGCTGGCGCCGCTGTACGCGGCGGCCGTCGCGCTGCGTCGCGCGCTGTACCGCCGTGGCCTGCTGCGGCAACGGCAGGTACCGGTGCCGGTGGTGGTGGTGGGCAATGTCACTGCCGGCGGTACGGGCAAGACCCCGTTGACGATCGCCCTGGTCGAAAAGCTCCGCGAGGCCGGCTGGAAGCCCGGCGTGGCCAGCCGCGGCTACGGCCGCGAACAGGCGACGACCGCGCGCTGGATCGAGCCGACCACCGCCGCGGCCCTCGGTGGCGATGAGCCGGTGCTGATCGCCTGGAAAACCGGCGTGCCGGTGCGCGTGGATGCCGACCGCGTGGCCGCGGCGCGCGCGCTGGTCGAAGCCGGCTGCGACATCGTCGTGTGTGATGACGGTCTGCAGCATTACCGGCTGGCACGCGATGTCGAGATCGAAGTGGTCGATGGCAAGCGCCGCTACGGCAATGGCCGTCTGCTGCCCGCCGGGCCGCTGCGCGAGCCGGCCGAGCGTGCACGCGAATGCGACTTCCGCGTCGTCAACCAGGGCGAGGCCAGCGCGGACACCGAAGCAATGGCGCCGGGCTTTGGCGAATGGCAGATGCGCCTGCGCCTGGACGAAGCGCATCCGCTCAGCGGTGGCCGCGCCAGGCCCCTGGTCGGCTTTGCCGGGCAGCGCGTGCATGCCGTCGCCGGTATCGCCCATCCGGATCGCTTCTTCAGCATGCTGCGCGCGCGTGGCATCGGCGTGGTGCCGCATGCCTTTGCCGACCACCAGCGCTATGTGGCCGGTGATTTCGAGTTCGGTAGCCAGTTGCCGGTGCTGATGACCGAGAAGGACGCGGTGAAGTGCCGTGACTTCGCCGACGAATGGATGTTCAGTGTGCCGCTGCAGGCCGAATTGCCGGCCGCGTTCTGGGTGGCATTGCTGGACCGGCTTGGCAAACTGCGCCACGGTTGATGCACAGATGCGGCCGGGTGATTCCACCCCAAGGAAACGATGCGACATGCACATGCCTGATTCTTCCGCGCCGCCCGCCGCGCCCAGCGCGGCGCCGTCCTCGTCCTTCGTCGTCGCCGTGCCGGCGCGCTACGCCGCCTCGCGCCTGCCGGGCAAGCCGCTGCGCCTGCTGGGCGGCCAGCCATTGGTGCGACGGGTCGCCGAGCGCGCGCTGCAGGCCGGTGCGGCCGAGGTCTGGGTCGCCACGGACGATGCCCGCGTGGCCGCGGCCGTCGAGGGACTGGCCGGCGTGCACGTGGCGATGACGTCGACCGAGCACGCCTCCGGCACCGATCGCCTGGCCGAATGCGCGCGTATCGCCGGCTGGAGCGGTGACACGGTGGTGGTGAACCTGCAGGGCGACGAGCCGTTCGCGCCGGCCGCCGGCATCGTCGCGGTGGCCCGCCTGCTGACCGACACCCAGGCGCGCATGTCCACACTCGCCGCGCCGATCAGCGATGCCCACGAGCTGTTCGACCCCAACGTGGTCAAGCTGGTGCGCGACGACACCGGCCATGCGCTGTATTTCAGCCGCGCGCCGATCCCCTGGCACCGCGACGCCTTTGCCACTGCGCGCGACACGTTGCCGCCGGGGCAGTGGCTGCGCCATATCGGCATCTATGGCTACCGCGCCGGTTTTCTGCAGCAGTTCGCGGCGATGCCGCCGGGGCAGCTGGAGCGGATCGAATCGCTGGAGCAACTGCGGGTGTTGGAGGCGGGCCATCGGATCGCCGTGGCCCTGACCCCGGCGCAGTTCCCGCCCGGCATCGACACCCCGGACGACCTGCTGCGCGCCGAAGCGCGCTGGGCTGGCGCATGAGGCCGCGGGTATCGCCTCGGGCCGGGCGCCGCCGGGCCTGCGTGAACGCGTTGTACGCCGCCGTCCCGGCTTGGGCGCCAGGCTGCGGCGGCGCGCACGCGAACCGGGTTTGGGCATAATCGCCCAATGAGCGCGCAGAACCTCCAGGAATTTCCGGAATTCCCCACCTGGCTCAACGCCCGGCCGTCCACGCTGCAGGAACACCGCGGCCGCGCGCTGGCGCTGGCGTTCGTCAATGCCGGCTCGGAGTGGTGCACGCAGCGCCTGACCGAACTGTCGCAGTGGCAGGCGCGCAACCCCGGCTGGCTGCAGCTGATCGTGGTGCAGGTACCGCGCTTCGACAGCGAGCGCGAGCCACGGCGCTCGCTCAAGCTGCTGCGCCAGCACGGCGTGCAGGCGCCGATCCTGCTGGACCGCGAATGGGAAACCTGGCGCCGCTTCGGCGTGACTTCGTGGCCGACAGTGGTGCTGCTGGACGCGCAGGGCCGCGAGCGACAGCGCCTGGTCGGCCTCGGCGGTGAGCTGGAGCGCGAGCTGCAGGCGCTGTGCGCCGGCCAGCCGATGCCGAGCGACGACGATCTGCAGGCGCCATCGGAGCAACAGCCCGAGCCGCGCCTGGCGTTGCGCTTTCCCACCGGCCTGGCCGCCAGCGCCGATCGCCTCTATATCGCCGACAGCGGCCACCACCGCATCCTCGAGTGCAACCACGCCGGGCGCGTGCTGCGTCAGTTCGGCATGGGCACGGCTGATTTCATCGACGGCGGCATCGGCGAAGCGGCGTTCCGGCGCCCGCGCGGCCTGGCGCTTGCGCGCGAGTCGCTGTACGTGGCCGACGCCGGCAACCATGCACTGCGCCGGATCAACCTGCTCGGCGGTCACGTCGATACCTTGTGCGGCAATGGCCGTGCTGGCGAGCCGGTCGAAGGCGTGGTCGGCGATGCCGCGCAGGTAGCGCTCGACAGTCCGCACGGCGTGGCCGTGGCCGGCAATGAACTGCTGATCGCCATGGCCGGCGACAACCGCATCTGGGGCTATGACCTGGGCCGCGGCGAATTGCGCTGGCGTGCCGGTTCGGGCGTGCTCGACGAGCGCGACGGCAGCGGCCACATGGCTGCCTTCGCCCAGCCCACCGCGGTGGCCGCGGTGCAGCAGGCGCTGTATGTCTGCGATGCGCTGGGTTCGTCGATCCGCTCGATGCAGCTGCGCGGCGACCTGGTGCAGACACTGGTTGGCGGGCAGGGTGCATGGGAGTTCGGCAATGCCGATGGTCCGCGCCATCTGGCGCGGCTGCAGTTTCCGCAGGCCATCGCGATGGACCCGGCCGGCGCGCCGGTGCTGTGGATCGCCGACAGCGGCAACGGCAGCCTGCGCAGCCTGCGCCTGGGCGGCGGTGACCTGGCCACGGTGGATCTGCCGCGGCGCCTGCACGGCCCGGCTGGCGTGGCCGTGGCCAACGGCACGGTGTGGATCGCCGAGACCGATGCCCACGCCGTGCTGCGCTACGACATCAGCAGTGGCCAATTGAGCGAGTTCACGATCCAAGAATGAAAGCCAGGCCGCCCGCCGGATTCGATGGCAAGGCATTCGCCGCCAACCTGAGCACCGCACCCGGCGTCTACCGGATGTATGCCGCCGATGACACGCTGCTGTACGTCGGCAAGGCCGGTGCGCTGCGCAAGCGCGTGGGCAGCTATTTCAACGGCTCGCCGAAGAATGCGCGGGCGATGTCGATGCTGTCGCAGGTGGCGCGCATGGACGTCACCGTGACCCGCACCGAGGCCGAGGCGCTGCTGCTGGAAAACCAGCTGATCAAGTCGCTGACGCCGCGCTACAACGTCTCGCTGCGCGACGACAAGAGCTACCCCTACGTACTGCTGACCCGCGAAGCATGGCCGCGCATCGGCCTGCACCGCGGCCCGCGCGCGATCCCGGGGCGCTACTTCGGCCCCTACGCCAGCGTGACCGCGGTGCGCGAAACCCTGAACCTGATGCACAAGCTGTTCCGCCTGCGCAGCTGCGAGGACAGCGTGTTCCGCAACCGTTCGCGGCCCTGCCTGCAGTACCAGATCGGCCGCTGCAGCGGGCCCTGCGTGGACCTGGTGGGGGCCGACGACTACGCCGAGTCGGTGCGCCGCGCCACGCTGTTCCTGGAAGGCAAGAGCGACCAGCTCGGCGCCGAGTTGATGCAGGAAATGCAGACCGCCAGCGAACAGCTGGAATTCGAGCGCGCCGCGCGCCTGCGCGACCTGCTCGGCTCGCTGCGCAGCCTGCAGAACCGGCAGTTCGTCGAAGGCCGTGCCGCCGACCTGGACGTGCTCGCCTGCGCCACCCAGGGCCCGCATGCCTGCGTGCTGCTGCTGGCGTTCCGCGACGGGCGCAATCTCGGCACGCGCGCGTTCTTTCCCAAGACCAATGGCGAGGACAGTGCCGACGAGATTCTCGGTGCCTTCGTTTCGCAGTACTACGTCGAGCACACGCCGCCACGCGAGATCCTGCTGGACCGCGAGATTCCCGAGGCCGAGCTGATCGAGCACGCGCTCAGCGCCTCGGCCGAACGCAAGGTGGCGCTGAAGTGGAACGTGCGCGGCGAGCGTGCCGGCTATGTCGAGCTGGCCAGCCGCAATGCGCAGAACACGCTGGCCTCCGAGCTCACCAGCCAGAGCGCGCAGGCCGCGCGCAGCGAAGCCCTGCGCGAGATGCTGGACCTGCCCGAGCCGGTCAAGCGCGTGGAGTGTTTCGATATCAGCCATACCCTGGGCGAGGCCACGGTTGCCTCTTGCGTGGTGTTCGATGCCGCTGGCCCGGTGCGTGGCCAGTACCGCCGCTTCAATATTGCCGGCATCGCCCCGGGCGACGATTACGCGGCCATGCGCCAGGCGCTGGAGCGCAGGTTCCGGCGCGCGGTGGAAGAGGGCGGGGTGCTGCCGGAGGTTCTGCTGATCGATGGCGGTGCCGGCCAGCTGGCGCAGGCGCAGGCGGTGATGGCCGAGCTCGGCATCACCCGCGTCGCCCTGGTCGGCGTGGCCAAGGGCGAGGAACGCCGCGCCGGGCACGAGACCCTGGTGTTGCCGGATGGGCGCGAGCTGCGCCCGGGCGCGGCATCGCCGGCCCTGCAGTTCATCCAGCAGGTTCGCGACGAAGCGCACCGTTTCGCCATCACCGGTCACCGTGGGCGGCGGCAGAAGGCGCGCATGACCAGCAAGCTGGAAGACATACCGGGCATCGGCCCGCGCCGCCGTGCCAACCTGCTCAAGCATTTCGGCGGCCTGGTCGGGCTGAAGGCGGCGGGTGAGGCCGAGATTGCGCGTGTGGAAGGTGTGAATGCCGCCCTGGCCGCTCGAATCTACGCTAACCTGCACGGGCTGCCGCTGCCCGATGCGCCGAGCGACTAGAGAACGCGATGAAGTTGACCATCCCCACCTGGCTGACGCTGCTGCGGATCGTGATGATCCCGGTGCTGGTCGTGGTGTTCTATCTGCCGTATTCGTGGACGAACTTTGCCGCGGCGGCGATCTTCGGCCTGGCCGCGATTACCGACTGGCTCGACGGCTGGATCGCGCGGCGCTATCACCAGTATTCGGCATTTGGTGCGTTCCTCGATCCGGTGGCCGACAAGCTGATGGTCGCGGTGGCGCTGTTCTTGATCGTGCAGGGCCACCCCACGCCGTGGATGGCGTTCTGGGCGGCAGTGATCGTCGGACGCGAGATCGCGGTGTCGGCCTTGCGCGAGTGGATGGCCGAACTGGGGCAACGTTCCAAGGTCCGCGTGGCGCTGATCGGCAAGATCAAGACCACCGCGCAGATGGTGGCGCTGCTGTGCCTGCTGTACTCCGTGCAGCCGGGCCAGGCGGCGGCGGGCGTGGGCATGTGGATGGGCAGCCTGGTTTTCCACGTGGGCGATTGGACGCTGGCGATTGCCGCGATCCTGACGCTGTGGTCCGGGCTGCAATACCTGCATGCGGCGTGGCCGAGCCTGCGCGCCGATGAAAAAGCCGCGCTGCGGCAGAACCCGAAAAAGGTTGAAACCAACAGTTGACACATAGGCGGTTCGCTGTAGAATTTCGCCTCCCAAGCGGGAATAGCTCAGTTGGTAGAGCGCAACCTTGCCAAGGTTGAGGTCGCGAGTTCGAGTCTCGTTTCCCGCTCCAGTTTCAGACCAGGCCCCGTTCGCGGGGCCTTGTTGTTCCAGGCCATCGCTGCGGTGGATTGGAAGCCGGAACGCGGGGCCTGGTGGCAGATCGGTTATGCACCGGATTGCAAATCCGTAGAGATGGGTTCGACTCCCGTCCAGGCCTCCACAACACGCAACGGCATGCCGCGCGGCGGCACTGAAACTGGCGAACGGGAGAGGGTTGGCACCAGCGTGAAGGCCCTGTACAATGCGCAGCTCACGCGGGAATAGCTCAGTTGGTAGAGCGCAACCTTGCCAAGGTTGAGGTCGCGAGTTCGAGTCTCGTTTCCCGCTCCAGTTTCAGACCTAGGCCCCGCTTGCGGGGCCTTGTCTTGTCAGGGTCCATGCCAACGCGGACCTTGGCCTGCCAGTCACCGGCCGGCGTTTTCGGCTAGACTGGCGCTCCACCGGCCTGGTGGCAGAGTGGTCATGCAGCGGACTGCAAATCCGCGTACGCCGGTTCAATTCCGACCCAGGCCTCCATACGAAGACCCGCTTCTGGCGGGTCTTTTTGTTTCCAGGCCGCAGCGCCAACAATTGATCCGGATCAACGACGGTCCGCCGCGGCATGGCCAAGCTGCGCACATGGATACTGCCGCTCACGACCCGATCATCCCCCGCTGGCACTTCGATGCCGCGCTGCTGCGCCGCTACGACCGGCCCGGTCCGCGCTATACCTCCTACCCGACCGCGCCGCAGTTCCACGATGGCTTCGGCTGGCCGCAGCTGCGCGAGGCGATCGAGCGGGCGCCGGCCGGCCCGCTGTCGCTGTACGTCCACGTGCCGTTCTGCAGCAGTCCGTGCTTCTACTGCGGCTGCAACCGCGTGATCACCCGTGACCGCAGCCGTGGCGCCGCCTACGTCGCGCGGGTGTTGCGCGAAGCCAGCCTGATTGCGCCGATGCTGGGTGACAAGCGCGAGGTCGTGCAACTGCATCTGGGCGGGGGCACGCCAAACTTCCTGGGGCCTGCGTTGATCGGCGAGTTGTTGCGCGGCCTGCGCCAGCATTTCGATCTCAGCGTAGACCCCTCGCGCGATTTTTCCATCGAACTGGACCCGCGCACGCTCGGCAGCGACGAGCTCGCCGAGCTGGCGCGCCTGGGCTTCACCCGTGCCAGCCTGGGGGTGCAGGATTTCGATCCGCGCGTACAGCAGGCGATCAATCGTGTGCAGGACGCGCAGGGCACGCTGGCCTTGATCGAGGCCTGTCGCGCGCAGGGGCTGCGCTCGGTCAATGTCGATCTGGTCTATGGTCTGCCGCGGCAGACGCTGGACGGCTTCGGCGCGACACTGGAGCGCGTGTTGCAAGCGCGCCCGGACCGTTTCGCCATCTACGGCTATGCGCACCTGCCGGCCATGTTCCGCGCGCAGCGCCGTATCAACGAGGCCGAGTTGCCTGATGCCGACGGCCGCCTGGCGCTGCTCGGCCTGGCGGTGGGACGGCTGACCGCGGCGGGCTACCAATACATCGGCATGGACCACTTCGCCTTGCCGGGCGATGAGTTGGCTACCGCGCAGCGCGAGGGCAGCCTGCATCGCAACTTCATGGGTTACACCACGCACGCGGCACGCGACCTGTTGGGCCTGGGGGCGAGCGCGATCAGCCGCATCGGTGGCGCCTATGCGCAGAACCCGCGCGAGCTGGCGGCGTGGGAAGCGGCGATAGATCAGGGCAGGGTGCCGGTGTGGCGCGGGCTGGCCCTGTCGCGTGATGACGAAATTCGCGGTGACGTGATCCAGGCCCTGATGTGCCGCGGCGAGATCGACACGCGGCAGATCGGCGTGCGCCACGGCATCGACTTTGCGCAGTATTTCGCCCAGGACCTGCCCGCACTGGAAGCCTTGCGTGCCGATGGCCTGGTCGAAACCGACGCAGGCCGCGTGCGTGCGACCGCGCGCGGCCGCCCGCTGCTGCGGCTGATCGCGATGTGCTTTGACAGCTACCTGCGCAAGCCGAGTGCTGCTGGGGGATTTTCGCGGGCGATTTGAGCTGATGCAGTTTGCGCGGCGACCTGCGTGCGACGTCCGGCTAGGCTTTCTGCGGGGCCCTGAGGGGAGGGGTGATTGCAGAGTATGCCCGTAACGGGTATAGTTCGGAGGTCAGGATGACCCTCATCCTCAAGCGTAGAGAATTCGCGCGCTGGCAGGCGGGCGAGAGATTGCCCGACAAGGCGCTGTGCAAGGCAATCAAGGAAATGGAGAACGGTCTGATCGACGCGGATCTGGGCGGCTTTCTTTTCAAGAAGCGAGTCGCGCGCGCTGGTTTCGGCAAGCGGGGCGGCTACCGCACGCTGGTATCGCTCAGATTCGGCGGCCGCTGCGTGTTTCTGCAAGGGTTTGCGAAGAGCGACGTTGCGAACATCACTCAGGACGAAACAAAAGCGCTGCGATTCGCGGGAAAGGTATTCCTCGACTTGTCCGGGGAGGCGTTGTCGAAGGCGTTGCAGTCAGGCGTACTAATGGAGGTACATTGTGAGCAAGATCATTGGTTCGCTGCGTAACGACCTGGCCGCACTGCATGAGGCGGGAGCCATCAGCAAGGTCACCATGCGTCAGTTCGATGCGATCTGCCCACGACCAGTGCGCGAGTTCGGCGCCGAGGACATCAAGCGCCTGCGCGAGAAGCTGAAATTCAGCCAGCCGGTATTTGCGCACCACCTGCATACCTCCGCATCCACCGTGCGCAAGTGGGAGCAGGGCGAAACGCGGCCCGCCGGGCCAGCGCTCAAGCTGCTCAACATCATTGCCGACAAGGGCCTGCAAGCCATCCTCTGATGGCAACGCATTGATGGTGCCCGGGGCCGGGATCGAACCGGCACGCCTTTCGGCGAGGGATTTTCTTTCCACTTCGGCTTTCGCCGCCAGCGCCAGCGCTGTTCGTGGTCTGGAGCACGCCTTCACCCTAGCCTGGTGGCCGTAGGTGCCCGCCGTCTGCTCTCTACACCTTCCCAGGCGTGCCTGGGCTTGGCTCGGCGTTGGCGCGGATGCCGGAGCATCCAGGGCGTTCGCCGACTTTGACGGGCTTCACTTCGGGCGTTTCCCCCCGAAGGCTCAAATTGTTCAAGTCCCTTGCGTCTACCAGTTTCGCCACCCGGGCATGGCGATAGGGTGCCTGATCAGGCCCGGCTTGTGAACTGGATGCATGGTCTGGCTTGTCACCCCGCGCTATGCTGCCGGCCGCGCGCGCCTGGCCGTTGCTGGCATGCCGTCGCCAACCTTCAAAGGAACCGCATGGCCGCTGCAACGCTTCCCGATCCCGCCACCGCGCTCATTGCCGTCATCGGCCTGGGCTATGTCGGCCTGCCGCTGGCGGTTGCCTTCGGCCAGCAGCGCGACACGCTGGGCTTCGACATCGACAGCGAGCGCATCCAACGCCTGCGCGCCGGCCATGACAGCACCCTGGAACTGGACGAGGCCGAGCTGGCCAGCGCCCGCGCCCTGCGCTACAGCGCCGATCCGGCGGAGCTGCGCGCCGCGCAGGTGTTCATCGTCACCGTGCCCACACCCATCGATGCGGCCGAGCAGCCCGACCTGGGCCCTTTGCGTTCGGCCAGTGCGCTGATTGCCGCCGCGCTCAAGCCGGGCGACCTGGTCATCTACGAATCCACCGTCTACCCCGGTACCACCGAGGAAGTCTGCGTCCCGTTGCTGGAAGCCGGCTCGGGCCTGCGCTTCAACGAGGATTTCCATTGCGGCTACAGCCCCGAGCGGATAAACCCGGGCGACCGGCAACGCCGCCTGCCGGATATCCGCAAGATCACCGCCGGCTCCACGCCACAGGCGGCGGCGGCGGTCGATGCGCTGTACCGCTCGATCATCACCGCCGGCACCTGGCCGGCGCCTTCGATCCGGGTGGCCGAAGCGGCCAAGGTGGTGGAGAACATCCAGCGCGACGTGAACATCGCCCTGGTCAACGAACTGGCGCTGATCTTCGACCGCCTCGGCATCGACACGCTCGACGTGCTCGAAGCCGCCGGCACCAAATGGAACTTCCTGCCGTTCCGCCCCGGCCTGGTCGGCGGGCATTGCATCGGCGTGGACCCGTACTACCTGCTGCACAAGTCTGAAAGCGTCGGCTACCACCCGGACCTGATCCATACCGCGCGCCAGGTCAACAACCGCGTCGGCCAGCACGTGGCAACACGCGTGGCGGCGCTGCTGGGCGCGCAAGGGCAGGGCATCGCCGACTCACGCGTGCTGGTGCTGGGCGTGACCTTCAAGGAGAACTGCCCGGACCTGCGCAACAGCCGCGCCCTGGACTTGGTGCACGACCTGCAGGCACTCGGCGCGCAGGTCGATGCCTGCGACCCATGGGCCGACCCCGAACAGGCGCTCGCGCACGCGGGCGTGGCGTTGTGCACCGAGCCGCGGGCGGGCAGCTACCATGCGGTCGTGCTCGCCGTCGCACATGAGCAATACCGTGGTTACAGTGCCGAACAGATTGCCGCGCTCGGTCGCCCGGGCGCGGTGGTGTACGACGTGAAATCGGCGTGGCCGCGCGAGGCTGTCAGCGACCGCTTGTAAGGCCGCGCCGAGCGCCAGCTCCAACCTTGAGGAAGCCGATGTACCGCTACCTGGCCTTTGTTTTCTGCGTGCTGATGCTGGGCTTGTCGATAGTGTTGGCTCGGTACTGGCTCGCCTGGGATTGGGGAGTGCTGCTGTTTGGGGCGCTCAGCGTGCTCGGTACCTGTGACCTGCTGCAGAAGCGCAGCACGCTGCGGCGCAACTATCCGGTGCTGGCGCATTTCCGTTTCGGCTTTGAATCCATCGGCCCGGAAATCCGCCAGTATTTCGTGCAGAGCGACCTGGACGAAGTGCCGTTTTCGCGCCAGCAGCGCGCGCTGGTCTACCAGCGGGCCAAGAACGAGATGGATGTGGTGCCGTTCGGCACGCTGCACAGCACCTACCGCGTCGATTACGAATGGGTCAACCATTCGGTGGCGCCGGCGAAGATCGATTCGCACGACTTCCGCGTGGAGATTGGCGCGCAGTGCCGGCAGCCGTATTCGGCCAGCGTGTTCAATATCTCGGCGATGAGTTTTGGCGCGCTGTCGGCCAATGCGATCCGCGCGCTCAACGAGGGGGCGCGGCGCGGCCACTTCTACCACGACACCGGCGAAGGTTCGATTTCGCCCTACCACCGTGAGAACGGTGGCGATCTGGTATGGGAGATCGGCTCGGGCTATTTCGGCTGCCGGGACGAGCAAGGTGCCTTCGACCCGCAGCGCTTTGCCGCCGCTGCGGTTGATCCGCAGGTGAAGATGATCGAGGTCAAGCTGTCGCAGGGCGCCAAGCCGGGCCATGGCGGGGTGTTGCCGGCGGCCAAGGTGAGTGCCGAGATCTCGGCCACGCGCGGTGTGCCGATGGGCATCGACTGCGTGTCGCCAGCGGCGCACTCGGCGTTCTCCACGCCGATTGGGCTGTTGCAGTTCGTCGCGCAGTTGCGCGAACTGTCCGGCGGCAAGCCGACCGGTTTCAAGTTGGCGCTGGGGCATCCGTGGGAGTGGTTTGGCATCGCCAAGGCCATGCACGAGACCGGTCTGCTGCCGGACTTCATCGTGGTGGATGGTGCCGAGGGCGGCACCGGCGCGGCGCCGGCCGAGTTCGTTGACCATGTGGGCGTGCCGATGCACGAGGCACTGCGGCTGGTGCATAACACGCTGGTTGGGCTGGACCTGCGTGACCGCATCCGCCTGGGCGCTGCGGGCAAGATCACCAGCGCCTTCGACATCGCCAGGACCATCGCGATGGGCGCGGACTGGTGCAACGCTGGCCGCGGCTTCATGTTCGCGCTTGGCTGCATCCAGTCGCTGAGCTGCCACACCGACCGCTGTCCGACCGGGGTAGCCACGCAGGACCCGCGGCGTTGGCGGCAGCTGGACCTGGCCGACAAGGCCACGCGCGTGCACCAGTACCACGAGAACACCTTGCATGCCTTGCGCGAGCTGTTGGCCGCGGCGGGATTGAAGGATCCCTCGCAGCTGGGCCCCGAGCACATTCTGCGCCGCGTGTCGGCAGTGGAAATCCGCTCGTTTGCCTCGCTGTACCGTTACCTGGAACCGGGCGAGCTGCTGCGCGGCGTTCCCGACCACGCCGTCTTCCAGGACTTCTGGGCCGAGGCCCGCGCCGATTCCTTCCAGCCGCCGCCGAGGGTGAGCAGCCTGCGCGACAGCAAGTCGCGCTGAAGCCAGACGCTACTGCGGCGGCGCCGCCGCGGTCGCCGCCCGCTCGCGCAGCCAGGCCACCGCGCCGTGCCCGGCACGCAGGCCGCTGGCGAAACAGGCGGTGAGCAGATAGCCGCCGGTGGGCGCCTCCCAGTCGAGCATTTCCCCGGCGCAGAACACGCCCGGCCATTGCTTCAGCATCAACCGCTCGTCGAGGTCTTCCAGGCGCACGCCGCCGGCGGTGCTGATCGCTTCGGCCATCGGGCGCGGCCGCAGCAGGCGCAGTGGCAGGCGCTTGAGTGTGGTGGCAAGCGTGGCCGCATCGGCGGCGGTCGTCTTGCCGAGCACTTCATGCAACAACGCGGCCTTGACGCCGCTGATGCCGGCCTGGCGGCGCAGGTGTTCGCTGAGGCTGCGACCGTTGCGCGGTCGCGACAGCTCGGCCTCCAGGCGTTCGCGTTCGCGCCCGGGCACCAGGTCCAGCCACAGCGTGGCTTCGCCATCGCGGTCGATGACCTCGCGCAAGTCGGCGGACATTGCATAGACCAGGCTGCCTTCGATGCCGTGCGCGCTGGCCACGCATTCGCCCTGCAGCGCATGGGCCTTGCCGTGCACATCGATCCAGTGCGCGACAACCGGCTTCAGCGGCGCACCGGCGTGGCGCGTGGCGAAGTGCGCGCTCCATGCGATATCGAAACCGCAATTGGCCGGACGCAGCGGTGCAATGCTGATGCCATGCGCGGCCAGCACCGCAGCCCACTCACCATCGCTGCCGAGCTGCGGCCAGCTGCCGCCGCCCAGCGCCAGCACTGTCGCATCGGCCTGTACCGGGTGCTCGCCATCGGGTGTGGACAGACGCAGGGCGCCGCTGTCGGTCCAGCCCAGCCAGCGGTGCTGCACGTGGAAGCGCACGCCGTCTTCCTTGAGCCGGCGCACCCATCCACGCAGCAGCGGCGCGGCCTTGCGGTCGAGCGGGAACACCCGCCCGGAACTGCCGACATAGGTCTCCACGCCTTGCGCGTGCGCCCATTCGCGCAAGGCGTCGGCGTCGAAGTCATGCAACCATTGCGCGACCGCGTCGGCGCGCTCGCGATAGCGCGAGGCGAACAGCGCGAGCGGATCGGAATGGGTGAGGTTGAGCCCGCCCTTGCCGGCGATCAGGAACTTGCGCCCCACCGAACCCTTGGCCTCGTACAGGTCCACCGACAGCCCGGCGCGGCAGGCAACCTCGGCCGCCATCAGGCCGGCCGGGCCACCACCGATCACCGCCAGGCGCGGCGCGGCGGAAGTGCTCACCGCGGCTGCACCTGCAACAGTTCGACATCGAACACCAGCGAGGCACCCGGCGGGATGACGCCACCCGCGCCGCGCTCGCCGTAGCCGTATTCCGGCGGCAGCAGCAGGGTGCGCTTGCAACCCACGCGCATGCCGGCCACGCCTTCGTCCCAGCCGCGGATCACCTGGCCGGCGCCCAGCGCGAAACTGAAAGGCTCGCCGCGATCCAGCGAGCTGTCGAACTTGGGCCCGTGCTTGTCGGCGGCATGCTCGTCATAGAGCCAGCCGGTGTAGTGGACGCTGACGCGGTCGCCTGGCTGAGCGAGGGCGCCTTGACCCGCCTGCGTATCCAGTGCCTGAAAGGCCGCCACGCGACCGCCCGGTGGCGGGCCGGCCGGCGTGCAGGCCGCCGCGGCCAGCGCCAGCAGCAGGAGCAACGGAAGGAAAGGCCTGGCTGACGGGAAGATGCGTGCGGACATGGCGGCGCTGGCGAAGGAAACGGCAATTATCGCACCGTGCGCGGCTATCATCGGCCGATGGCCAAGCTCCTGCTCAACCTGCGCCACGTTCCCGATGACGAGGCCGACGATGTCCGCGCGCTGCTGGAGGCGGCGTCGATCGAGTTCTATGAAACCCGGCCCAGCCTGTGGGGAGTTTCGGCCGGCGGCATCTGGCTGCGCGACGCCGCCGTGCATCCGCGCGCCAAGGCCTTGCTCGACGAGTATCAACAGCGCCGCGGCGAACGGGCCCGCGCGCTGCGCGCCGAGGAACTGGCCGCCGGCAATGCGGAAACCTTCGGCAAGCTGCTGCGCGCGCGCCCGATCTTCGTGATCGCGACCCTGCTGGGAATGGTCGCCATCGCCGCCCTGGTGCTGCTGCCGTTCCTGCTGCTGCGGCGCTGAGCCGGGCAGGGCGGCCACTGCCGGCGAAGGTTAGAATGCGCGGATGATCGTCAATACCGCCGCCTACCACTTCACCGCCATCGCCGAGCCGCAGGCGTTGGCCGATGCCGTGCGCGAACGCGCCCAGGCGCTGGCCCTGAAGGGCAGCGTGCTGGTCGCGCCGGAAGGGATCAACCTGTTCCTGGCCGGCGCGCAAGACGATATCGAGGCGTTCTACGACTGGCTGCGTGCCGATGCGCGCCTGCAGGCAATCCGCGTCAAGTACAGCCACAGCCAGGCCATGCCGTTTGCCCGGCTCAAGGTCAAGGTAAAGCCCGAAATCATCAGCTTCCGTCGCGAAGATGCCTCGCCACTGGTCGCGCCGCGTGCGCCGGCAGTCGCGCCCGAGGTACTGCTGCGCTGGCTGCGCCAGGGCCACGATGACGCGGGCAGGCGCGTGGTGATGCTCGATACCCGCAACCGCCAGGAAGTCGAGCACGGCACCTTTGCCGGCGCGCTGACCCTGCCGATTACTTCCTTCACCGAGTTGCCGCAGGCGCTGGCCGAGCACCGCGACGCGCTGGCCGATGCAACGGTCGTCAGCTTCTGCACCGGTGGCATCCGCTGCGAGAAGGCTGCGCTGTGGATGCGTGCCGACGGCATGGACAACGTGCTGCAGCTGGACGGCGGCATCCTGGGCTACTTTGAGGCCGTTGGCGGCGAAGGCTACGAGGGCCGGTGCTTTGTCTTCGATGAGCGGGTCGCGCTGGACGCGCAACTGCGGCCGCTGCGGGACGCAGCTGCCTGACGGATTTTGCGGTTCCTGTCTGATGCTCAGCGGGGCGGTGCCCTGAGGCCAGGGCAGGGCAATCCCCGAGTGCGCAGGCCAGCGCGGCGTGGAATGATGGTTTTGCGGTCCGGGGTGGCATTCGGACGTCATGGACGGCTTCCCCACGGCCGTCCCATGCAACGAAGGGTTTTGGCTTGCTCCGCCCCCGGGTGCGGGTCTAGGCTGAATTTGTTGGCTTACAGTGGGATAGACACACGGATGACCATCAAGGTTTTTCTAGTCGACGATCACGCGCTGGTGCGAACCGGCATGCGGATGATCCTTTCCAATGAGGTGGACATCGAGGTCGTCGGGGAAGCCGATTGTGGCGAATCCGCGTTGCCCCAGGTGCGCCGGCTGCGACCGGACATCGTGCTCTGCGATCTGCACCTGCCGGGCCTGAGCGGGCTGGAGATCACCGAGCGCATCGTCAAGGGCGGCGGCAACTGCCGCGTGATCATCGTCTCGGTGCTGGAGGACGGGCCGCTGCCCAAGCGCCTGCTGGAAGCGGGTGCCTCAGGGTATGTGGGCAAGGGCGGGGATGCGCATGAGCTGGTGCGTGCGGTGCGCGAAGTTGCCATTGGGCGCCGCTACCTGGGCACGAGCATTGCGCAGAACATCGCCCTGGCCAACCTGGGCGGAGATGCGTCGCCCTTTGACCTGCTGTCCCCGCGCGAACTCGAAGTCGCGCTGCTGCTGACCCAGGGCCTGCGTCAGGAAGACATCGCCAAACGTCTGAGCCTGAGCTCCAAGACCATCAATACGCACAAGGCGCGGCTGTTCGTGAAGATCGGCGTGCAGGACAACATTTCGCTGGCGCGGCTGGCGAACCAGTACGGCCTGCTCGATCCGACCAGGACGATGTAGTTGCAGCAGGGCCCGCCATCGCGCGCGGCCCAAAAAGAAAGCGGCCCGAAGGCCGCTTCCTGATACCGCTTGTTGCCGAACGATCAGATCGTCGGCGGACGCTGTTCCTCGCGCGCCTTCTCGACATCACCCGTCGCCGGCGCTTCCGGCTCCGTGGTGTTGTCGCTGGCGGCCGGGGCGGCCTGCTCAGTGGTCGCCACTTCTGCGGTGGCCGCCTGGGCGGCCGCATCGGTGGAGCCTTCGACCGGCGTCGCGGTTGCGTCGTTGACCGTAGCGGAAGGCGCACTGGCTTCCGTGGCGGCCTGCGTCGCGATCACCGGCGCTGCTTCGCTGGCAGCCGGCTCGGCTGCCGCCGGCGATGCAGTGGCAGCGGGTTCGGCCGCCTTGGGCTGTGCGAGCACGTCCAGCAACGTCGTCTGCACGGGCGCGTAAGGCTTCGATTCCACCGGCTTGGGCGTTGCTTCTGCCGCTGCCGATTCCGCCGCTGCCGAATCCGAACCTGTGACGCTGTCGGCAACCGGCGTGGCCGGCGCGACTTCTGCCACATGCGGGATCACCGGGGCAGGCTGGCGCTCAGGTACCGGCGTCACCGGCGGGGATTGCTGCTCCGCGATTACCTGCTGCTGCGCTTCCGGCGCCGGCGCATCAACCTGCGCGGCCTTCGGCGCTTCGGCGAGCGCAACACTGACGGCGGCAGCCACTTCGGCCACCTTCGCGACCGGGGCCGGCCGCGGCGGCCTGGCCGGGGTCGGCGCGGCTTCGTCGTCGAACTCAAACTCGGGCTGACGGCTGGCCACGACCGGCTCGGCGCCTTCGGTCAGGTCGGCATCGAGCTCGGAATCCTGCTCCTCGCCATCGGCGTCCTGATCGTTGTTGTCCTGACCAGCGTTCTCACCGGCGCCCGAACCACCACGGCGACGGCGGCGGCCACCACGACGGCCGCGGCGACGACGGCTGCCGCCTTCCTCGCCCGCGTCGGCGGTCTCGGTAGCGTCGGCCTCGGTGACCACGCCCGCAGCCACGGCCGGCGCGATGCCTTCGGCGCCCGCTGCGACCACGTTCTTCTGCTCAGCGGCGACGGCCGGCGTTGCTTCGGTCGATGCGACCGGCGCCTGCGTCTGGCTGGCGACGACAGCGGCGGGCGCTGCGATCTCCTGTGCCTCGTCGGCGCGCGGCGCGGGCTTGGGCTTTTCGGCTTGCGGCGCACGCGGCTGCTTGGACGCCTGCTGCGAGCCCTGGCCTTGTGCCGCGACCTGGCCAGCGTTCTGGCCCGGGTTCTGGGCCGCGTTCGGGTTCGTGCCCTGGTTCGCCTTCGGTTGCTTCTGCTTCTGGCCCTGCTGCGGCTGCGCCGGCTGCTTGGCCTGGGGCTGCTGCTGCGGCTGCGCGTTGGCGCCGCCCTGGCGACGGTCGTCCTGGCGCCGCTCGTCGCGGCGTTCCTCGCGGCGTGCGTCCTTGCCGCCGTTGCGGTTCTGGTTGCCGCCGCGGCCATCGCGACGTGCGTTACGGTCATTGCGCTCGTTGCGGTTGCCACCACGGCCGGCATCGCCCTGGCCCTGGCCCGAACGCGGGCGCTGCGCCGGCGTGGAAGCAGCGGGCGCGGCCTCGGCACCGCCGAAGATGCGCTTGAGCCAACCGACCACGCCACTGGCCACCACCGGCGCGGCAGCCACGGCCGCGACCGGCGCGGCCACCGGCTCTGCCGGCTCTTCGCGCACCGGTGCCGGCTGGCTGGGCTTGATCGAGGTCACCGCCGGCATTGCCGGGATGTTGAGCTGCGCCTTGGTCAGCGCATGCACCGGCAGCTTGCGCGGCGTGCCGCGCTGGTAGCTCGGCTTGCCGCTTTCCTCGCCCAGCTCGTTCTCGCGCAGGCGCGTGACTTCGTAGTGCGGGGTATGCAGCTGCTCGTCGGCCACGATGATGATCGGCGCGTCATGGCGCTGCTCGATCTCGCGCAGCGCGCCGCGCTTCTCGTTGAGCAGGAAATTGGCGATCTCAACCGGCGCCTGGACCAGCACCTGCCCGGTGTTCTCCTTCATTGCGTGCTCTTCGGCGACGCGGATGATCGACAGCGACAGCGACTCGACGCTGCGCATGCGGCCATGCCCGTCGCAGCGCGGGCACACGATCTGGCTGGACTCGCCCAGGCTCGGGCGCAGGCGCTGGCGGCTCATTTCCATCAGGCCGAAGCGCGAGATGCGGCCGAGCTGCACGCGGGCGCGGTCGTACTTGAGCGCGTTCTGCAGGCGATTCTCGACCTCGCGCTGGTGCTTGGACGAGGACATGTCGATGAAGTCGATGACCACCAGACCGCCCAGGTCGCGCAGGCGCAGCTGGCGCGCCACTTCCTCGGCCGCCTCCAGGTTGGTCTGGAACGCGGTTTCCTCGATGTCGCTGCCCTTGGTGGCGCGCGAGGAGTTCACGTCGATGGCGGTCAGCGCCTCGGTCTGGTCGACGACGATCGAACCGCCCGAGGGCAGGCGCACGTTGCGTTCGTACGCGTTCTCGATCTGCGATTCGATCTGGAAGCGGTTGAACAGCGGGATGTCGTCCTTGTAGTGCTTGAGCTTGCGCAGGCTCTGCGGCATGACCTGCTGCATGAATTCGCGCGCGTCCGCGTACAGCTCGTCGGTATCGACCAGGATCTCGCCGATGTCGGCGCGCAGGTAGTCGCGCAGGGCGCGGATGATCAGGCGCGATTCCTGGTAGATCAGGAACGGGGCGGGCTTGCTGAGGGCCGCCTCGGCGATCGCCTTCCAGGTCTGCAGCAGGTAATCCAGGTCCCACTGCAGCTCTTCGGCATCGCGGCCGACGCCGGCGGTGCGGATGATCACGCCCATGTCGTCGGGGATGTTCAGCTTGTCCAGCGCGTCCTTGAGCGCGGCACGGTCCTCGCCCTCGATGCGGCGCGACACGCCACCGGCGCTGGGCGAGTTGGGCATCAGCACCATGTAGCGCCCGGCCAGGGAGATGAACGTGGTCAAGGCCGCGCCCTTGTTGCCGCGCTCTTCCTTGTCGACCTGGACGACGACTTCCTGGCCTTCACGCAGCAGCTCGCGCAGGCCCGCCTTGTGATGGTCGACCCCGGACTGGAAGTAGTCGCGGGAGATTTCCTTCAGGGGGAGGAAACCGTGGCGCTCGGCGCCATAGTCGACGAAGGCCGCCTCCAGGGAGGGCTCCAGGCGGGTGATGCGGCCCTTGTAGATGTTGGACTTCTTCTGTTCCTTGGACGGCTGTTCGATGTCGATGTCGTACAGGGTCTGGCCATCCACGATCGCCACGCGCAGTTCTTCGGCCTGCGTGGCGTTGATCAGCATTCGCTTCATTGTTGCGTTCCTCGCGCGCTGCTACCGCGCG
>DASPIU010000004.1:0-47443 GCA_035629025.1 Stenotrophomonas sp. | reverse complement strand
GGCTGCAAGGTTACGCGAATTGGACGGTGGCCTGTAGCGGCAGGATGACCGTTGGATTTTTCTCCTGGTTCCGCTGCCTCTCAGTGACTTCTTGCGGATATCCGCACATTGATGCCGGGCCGATGCGGCGCGATGGGCGGTCGATTGCTGCAATCAGCCCGTCGTCCAGCGGATGGGATGACGCAGGGTTTGGGCATCCGCATCGACAGGGAGGTCTGCGTGTCCGGGTCACATGTTCTGCGTAATGTCGTGGCGAGCCTGCTGGCGGCCGGCGCGTTGTTGGGTGGCGACGCGCTGGCCACCAGCTTCTGCAGCGTCAGCGGCTGTCAGGTGCGGCCACCCTCGTTCGTACCGGGTTATGGCGGCGCCGGCGGTGGCGGTGGCTGGGGCAACGACGGCAACTCCGGCGATCCCGAGCGCGAATACCAGGCGCGATGGTGCATGGATTTCCCGCACGAGGTCTGGAAGTACGGCTGCGATATCTATTCGCCGCCACCGTTGGCGGTGAATGGATGCGGCACGGCAGGGGGAATGCCGGTGCCGGATTTTCTGGTGAGCCCGGTCATGCCGGCCGTGGCGGTCGCGATGGGTACCATTTTTCGGGAAGCCTGCGATGTCCATGACACGTGCTATGGCACCCCGGGCGCGAACAAGGCGGAGTGCGACCATGCACTTTATCGGGACATGGTCGAGTTGGGCGAACGCAATACGCCGGCCGGCCTTCGCGCGGTGTTCGCTCCGTATCTGCGCGGGCAGGCCTGGGCCTATTCCAGATTCCTGCAATGGGAGTCGGTCAGCCCATGGACCTCGGCCCCCGCCTTCAATGCGGCGCAGGACCAGGCCTTTTGTCGGCGCTGGTCTGCCGAATACCGACAGATTTGCCAGTGAGGGAGCCGGCGCATGAGAACAAAAATCGCCGTCGTTGGTCTCGTCATCCTGGTCACCGCAGGTCTGGTGCTCTCGCGTCAATGGACAGCCCCGTCGGGTACCCCCCCGACCGCTGACGGCCAGGCAGCTTCCGGGCCAGCTGCACGACACGACGACAGGGTAGAACCCAACTCGTCCGCGGCCGCGCGCGATGGCGTCGTGCGTTCCATGCAGATCGAGTCGCGGCAGCTATGGTTGGGTGATCCGCGGAGGATCGCGCTCTCCCCAGCCGAGTTGGAGTGGATGCAACGGCACCATTACCCTGGTGAAGAGGACTTGCGGGCGTTGTCCGCACTTGATGTAGACCGTTTGAACGGCACCAAGGACCCCTGGCTTGGCACCTTGCAGGGGCTGGCACTGATCGAGCGCGGTGAAACCCTGCCGGGCGTATCGGTACTTCGCCGCGCCGCCGCCAGGGGGGCCATCTATGCCTACGAGGAAGCGGCCATCGCCGAGCATGGCTTGTTGCAGCAGCGGCTTGGCAAGACTCTCGAGATCGACGACATCCTGCGCGCGCGGCTTGAAGTGGCGCGAATACTTGGCGACCATCGGGTCAAGTATCTGCTCGACAAGTACCTGCCGGACTATCCAATGGCCGCGCGCGCCGAGAACGTGCAGCGGCACATCACGGAGTTTCTTGACGCACTGGGCCGCGACGCGCAGTTGCAGGGATTCCAGGCCGCGGGCCCGGATCCTCGGCCCAATGCGGAGCAATGGCGAGACCTGGAGAAACTCAACGCTGCCAGCAAGTCGGTGGTGATGGACGTGTATGTTCGGCAATGAAGGGCCGGCCAACCCGAGCAACGCCCCATTCACCGCTTCGCCTCAATGGATGGCCGCCGCCTTCGCTCAGGCAGGTGCAGTATCAGGCACTCAAGCGCAGGGGCCTGAGGTTCCCGATGCCGCGTGGCCGTGGTTGCTAGGCCTGCTGCATCACAACAGTCTTGCCAGTGTCGACGCGTATCGCGCTGTAGTTTCATCAATGGTGCATCGTTATGACGGCGCCGGTTTGCAGCGCAAGCTGCGCGCCATCGCGTCAGCCACATCCCCCGCCATGCTCGCGCGAGAGACCGCGCCACTCTCCGGCTGGCACCCGGCCTTGCGCCGTGGCGCTATCGCCATCCACACCGGCAACTGCTTCAGCCGCGACTTCCTGCCGCCCTCGGCAATGCAGGCGGCGCCCGCCGGCAAGGCATGGTCTGCCTTGCGCCAAACCGGCGCGCACACGCCGAATGTGGCTGCGCGCATCACCAGCTATCTCGTTCTGCTGACCATTCACCCCTACCGCGATGGCAACGGCCGCACCGCGCGCCTGTTGTTCGCCGCCGACACCCTGTCCGCGGGCGACTCACCGACCGATCTGCTCGGCTTGGTCTGGCTGCATGGTCAACGCGGCGCGCGCTTCCATCTGGCCGCCAAATGCGCGCGTGCCGGTGACTTCGAGATGCTGTTTGCGCTGTATGCCGAGTCGAAGGCCCAGGCGCTACAGCAGCTGCGTGCACCGTTAGAGGCACTCAGCGCCGCGTTGCGCGCCGGAGATGAGGGCGAGGCTGATGCTGCGGCCCGGGCGCTGCACGGGCTGGCTGCCACGCACGCGCAGGCCGGCTAGTGTCCGCGACAGGCCGGGAATCGACTGCACCCCAGGAAGCTTTGCCCGGTGCGGCGGTTGCGCCTTTCCACCAGCGCCGCACCACAACGGGGGCAGGCGTTTGCGTTGTAGGCATCTGCCGCGGACGGTCCCAGCGTCGGCTCCACACGCGGGCGCAGCGGCGCCCCCAATGGCTGCAAAGCCTGGATCATTCGCAACAGCTGTTCGCCGCTCACCAGTTCAATGGGTTTGCCGGCAACGAAGTTGGACGCATCGCGGGTGAAGGAGCCAGTGGTGACGATCTTCACGGCGGCCGCCTGATGATGCGCCATCAGGCCATACATCTCGCGCACGATCGCCACGCCCACCTGCTGGCGTTTCCACTGCTTGCACTGGACCAGCGTGCGCAGACCGTCCTTGCGCAGGATCAGATCGATGCCGCCGTCCGGCCCGCCGAGGCCGGCTTCCTCGACGCTATAGCCCTGGCGACGGAAGGCTTCGCCGACCAGACGCTCGAAGTTGCGCCAGCCCGTTTCTGCCAGGCTCTGCAGGCTGTCACGCGTGTCGAGCAGGCGGCGTCGGCGCGCCTGGCGCAGGTACGAAGCCGCCGCAGCCCCCAGGCAGAGCAGCAGCCAGCCCCAGGCGAACAGCCGCAGCGTGTCGCCTCGCGCGAGCGCCTGCGCAAACAGCGGGGCCGAATGCACCAGCCAGATCCTTATTCCATCGCCGATCGCGAAGAATCCGGCCACTCCAAGGACTGCCGTTATCGGCCAGGGCTGGGCGGCCAAAGCCGTTGCCAGGTTCTGCTTGCCACGTCCCATGTGTCGTCCCTTCATCCCTGACTCCTGAGGGATTTTCCGACCTCTGCCGTGCTGATGTCACTACCTGCGGGCATCCATGCCGATGCACTGCGGAACTGCACCCTTCGCCAGCAGCGCTGTCACCCCAATATCCCCGGCAAATCCAGCCCCTTCTCGCGCGCGCAATCCAGCGCAATGTCATACCCCGCGTCTGCATGCCGCATCACGCCGCTGGCCGGGTCGTTCCACAGTACCCGGGCGATGCGTCGCGCCGCCGCTTCGGTGCCATCGCAGACGATGACCATGCCGGCATGCTGGGAAAAACCCATGCCGACGCCGCCGCCGTGATGCAGCGACACCCAGGTCGCGCCCGAGGCGGTGTTGAGCAGTGCGTTGAGCAGCGGCCAGTCGGAGACCGCGTCCGAGCCGTCGCGCATGGCTTCGGTCTCGCGGTTGGGCGAGGCGACGCTGCCGCTGTCCAGATGGTCGCGGCCGATCACCACTGGCGCCTTCAGTTCGCCACTGGCGACCATCTCATTGAAGGCCAGGCCGAGACGGTCGCGGTCGCCCAGGCCGACCCAGCAGATGCGCGCTGGCAGGCCCTGGAACTTGATCTTCTCGGCGGCCATGTCCAGCCAGCGGTGCAGATGCGGGTTGTCGGGAATCAGTTCCTTGACCTTGGCATCGGTCTTGCGGATGTCTTCCGGGTCGCCACTCAGCGCCGCCCAGCGGAACGGGCCGATGCCGCGGCAGAACAACGGACGGATATAGGCCGGGACGAAGCCGGGGAAGTCGAACGCGTTGGCGACGCCTTCCTCCAGCGCCATCTGCCGCAGGTTGTTGCCATAGTCCACGGTGGGCACGCCGAGCGCGTGGAAGCCGAGCATCGCGCGCACGTGCACGGCCATCGACTTGCGCGCGGCCGCTTCCACTTCCTTTGGCGCGCTGGCGCGCTTTTCATCCCATTGCTCCACGGTCCAGCCCAGCGGCAGGTAGCCGTTGACCGGATCATGCGCGGAGGTCTGGTCGGTGAGCATGTCGGGCTTGACCCCGCGGCGCAGCAGTTCGGGCAGCACGTCGGCGACATTGCCGAGCAGGCCCACCGACAACGGCTTGCGCGCCTGACAGGATTCGTCGATCAGGCGCAGCGCCTCGTCCAGCGAATCGGTCCAGGTGTCGAGGTAGCCGGTGCGCAGGCGCATGTCGATGCTGCTCTTGCGGCATTCCACCGCCAGGCACGAAGCACCAGCCATTACCGCGGCCAGCGGCTGCGCGCCGCCCATGCCGCCGAGCCCGCCGGTGAACAGCCACTTGCCGGCCAGATCGCCGCCGAAGTGCTGGCGGCCCATCTCCACGAAGGTTTCGTAGGTGCCTTGCACGATGCCTTGCGCGCCGATGTAGATCCAGCTGCCGGCGGTCATCTGCCCGTACATCGCCAGGCCCTTGCGGTCGAGCTCGTTGAAGTGGTCCCAGTTGGCCCAGCGCGGCACCAGGTTGGAATTGGCGATCAGCACGCGCGGCGCATCAGCATGGGTGCGGAACACGCCCACCGGCTTGCCCGACTGCACCAGCAAGGTCTGGTCATCGTCCAGGCGCTTGAGCGTTTCGACGATCTTGTCGAAGCTCTCCCAGTCGCGCGCGGCGCGGCCGATGCCGCCGTACACCACCAGTTCCTCCGGGCGCTCGGCCACGTCCGGATCGAGGTTGTTCTGCAGCATGCGCAGCGGCGCTTCGGTCAGCCAGCTCTTGGCGCTGAGGGTGGTGCCGGTCGGGGCGTGGAGAACGCGGGACGGGTCGCGACGGGTCATGCGGGGTTCCCTGAAGACGAAGACGAGGACGAAGGCAAAGTCGGGTCGGTAGCAAAGGCCAGGCAGGCGCGCAGCACCTCGGCCAGCACCGCGCGCAGCGGTGCGGCGTTTTCCGGCAGCCACGGCGAGGGCCAGTTGTCGGGGCTGACCCGGTCGGGCTCGTGCATGTAGCCGCGGCAGGCCAGTTCCATCTGCAGCGCATGCACGCCGTCGGCGGGCGCGCCGTAATGGCGGGTGATCCAGCCGCCCTTGAAGCGGCCATTGCGTACATGGCTCATGCCACTGCCGGCGCAGAGGGCTTCGACCGCATCGGTGAGCGCCGCATCGCAGCTGCGGTCCAGGTTGGTGCCGATGTTGAATTGCGGCAGCTGCCCGTCGAACAGGTGCGGAATGTGCGAGCGGATCGAATGCGCGTCGTAGAGCACCACGCGCGGATGCTTCGCGCGCAGGCGCGTGATTTCCGCCTGCAGCGCGGCATGGTAGGGATCGAACCATTGCGCCCGGCGTGCCTGGATCTCCGCCTCATCCGGCGCTTCGCCGTCGCGGTACAACGGCTCGTTGTCGAAGGTGGTGAGCGGGCACAGGCCGGTGGTGTTCTGGCCGGGGTAGAGCGAGGCGCCGCTGGGATCGCGATTGACATCGATGACCGAGCGCGAGATCGAGGTGCGCAGCGTGGTCGCACCCAGCGCCTCGGCGGCGAAGGCGTACAGGTGGTGCACCCACCAGTCGGTATCGCGCTGCGCCAGCCATGGCGAGGCGTAGCGCTCGGTGAGTTCGGGCGGGAAATCGCTGCCGGTATGCGGGAAGCTCAGGATCAGCGGCGCGTCGCCGCGGTGGACGGTCAACCAGTCGGGCAGGGCGGTCACGGGCTACTCCTGGCGGCGCACTCAGGCGCCGCAGACGTCAGGCAGATCGATGCCGACCGCGCCGGCCAGCGCGCCCGAGCGCACCAGCTCGGTGGCGGCGAGCATGTCCGGATGGAAATGGCGGTCTTCCTGCAGCATCGGCACGCGTGCGCGCAGCAGGGCGCGCGCCGCTTCCAGCGCGTCGCTGGAGCGCAGCGGTGCGTGGAAGTCGCAGCCCTGCGCGGCGGCCAGCAATTCGATGCCGATGACGTGTGCGGCATTGGCGGCCATTTCCAGCAGGCGGCGCGCGCCATGCGCGGCCATCGACACATGGTCTTCCTGGTTGGCCGAGGTGGGGATCGAATCGACGCTGGCCGGGTAGGCGCGCTGCTTGTTTTCCGAGACCAGCGCGGCGGCGGTGACCTGCGGGATCATGAAACCGGAATTCAAGCCGGGCTTGGGCGTGAGGAAGGCGGGCAGGCCGGAAAGGGCCGGGTCCACCAGCATCGCGGTGCGGCGCTCGCTGATCGAGCCGATCTCGCACACCGCCAGGGCCAGCATGTCGGCGGCGAAGGCCACCGGCTCGGCGTGGAAATTGCCGCCGCTCAGCGCTTCGCCGGTGTCGGCGAATACGAGCGGATTGTCCGACACGCCGTTGGCCTCGGTTTCCAGCGTGGCCGCGGCTTGGCGCATCACATCCAGCGCCGCGCCCATCACCTGCGGCTGGCAGCGCAGGCAGTACGGGTCCTGCACGCGCACGTCGCCGGTGCGGTGCGATTCGCGAATCGCCGAGCCGGTCATCAATGCGCGCAACGCCTGCGCGGTGGCGATCTGGCCGGGCTGGCGGCGCAGGGCGTGGATGCGCGGATCAAACGGCGTATCCGAACCCTTGGCCGCTTCCACCGACAACGCACCGGTGACCAGCGCGGCGGCAAACACGGTCTCGATCTCGAACAGCGCGGCCAGCGCATAGGCCGTCGAATACTGCGTGCCGTTGAGCAGGGCCAGGCCTTCCTTCGCGCCCAGCACGATCGGGGCCAGGCCCGCGCGCGCCAGCGCTTCGGTCGCCGGCAGGCGCTGCCCGCCGACGAAAGCCTCGCCCACGCCGATCATCACCGCGGCCATGTGCGACAACGGCGCCAGATCACCCGAAGCCCCGACCGAACCCTGGCACGGCACCACCGGGATCACGTCGTGCACCAGCAGCGCCTCCAGCAGCGCCAGCGTGCGCGGCTGGATGCCCGAAGCGCCCTGCGCCAGGCTGGTCAGCTTGAGTGCCAGCATCAGCCGGACCACGGCGCGCGGCATCGGCTCGCCCACACCGGCGGCGTGCGAGAGCACGATGTTGCGTTGCAGCTGTTCGAGGTCGTCATCGGCAATGCGCACGCTGGCGAGCTTGCCGAAGCCGGTATTGATGCCGTAAACCGGCTCGCCGCGTGCGACGATCGCGGCCACCGCCGCGGCGCTGCGGTCGACGGCGGCCAGCGCGGCCGGGTCCAGGCGCACGTCGGCGCCGCGATAAAGGGAGCGCCACTGCGCCAGGCTGACCGCGCCGGGGCGCAGGACGAGAGGGGAACTCATGCAGATCTCCGGAAAACAGAAGTGCGCCCGCGCCAGACGCGCGCGTGCAGCGGATTGAAGCCCATGCGGTAGACCAGGTCGGCCGGGGCATCGATGTCCCACAGCGCCAGGTCGCAGTCGTAGCCGGCGCGCAACCGGCCGAGCCGTTCGCCACGGCCCAGTGCGCGCGCCGCTTCGCGGGTGAAGCCGGCCAGGCATTCGTCCACGGTCATGCGGAACAGCGTGGCCGCCATGTTCATCGCCAGCAGCGGGCTGGTCAGCGGCGAGGTACCGGGGTTGCTGTCGGTGGCCAGGGCCAGCGGCACGCCGGCTGCGCGCAATGCCGCCAGCGGTGGCAGCTGGGTGTCACGGGTGAAGTAGAACGCACCTGGCAGCAGCACGGCGACAGTGCCGGCGGCGGCCATCGCGGCCACGCCGGCGTCGTCCAGATATTCGATATGGTCGGCCGACAGCGCGCCGTACGAAGCCGCCAGTGCCGCGCCGTGCTGGTTGCTCAGCTGCTCGGCGTGGATCTTCACCGCCAGCCCATGCGCGCGCGCGGCCTCGAACACCTGCGCGGCCTGCGCCGGCGAGAAGGCGATGTTCTCGCAGAACACGTCCACCGCTTCGGCCAGCCCTTGCGTGGCGATGGCCGGAATCATCCGCGCGCACACGTCGTCGATATAGGCTTGCGCCTGCATTCCCGGCGGCACCGCGTGCGCGCCGAGGAAGGTCGGCACCACTTCCACCTCGCGCAGTTCGCCCAGGCGGCGCGCCACGCGCAGCTGCCGCGCTTCGTCTTCCAGGGTCAGGCCGTAGCCGGACTTGATCTCGATGCTGGTCACGCCTTCGGCCAGCATCGCGTCCAGGCGCGGCAGCGAAGCGGCGATCAGCGCGTCCTCGTCGGCGGCGCGGGTGGCGCGCACGGTCGACACGATGCCGCCGCCGGCGCGGGCGATGTCGGCGTAGCTGGCGCCTTGCAGGCGCTGCTCGAATTCGTTGGCGCGGTTGCCGGCGTAGACCAGATGGGTATGGCAGTCGATCAGGCCGGGGGTGATCCAACGCCCGCCGCAGTCGATGCGTTCGCCTGCTTCAAGGGCCGGCGCGGTGGCGGCCGGACCGGCGTAGACGATACGCCCGTCCTGGCTGGCGACCATGCCGTCGCGCACGATGCCCAGGCCGCGCTCGTCGGCCAGGGTGGCGAGGTGGGCGTTGTGCCAGAGCGTGTCGCAATGCATGTCATGGGCCGGCTGGCGTGATATGTCTATACAATAAGAGCCGGCAAAGGAGGGTGTCCAGTGGCGCTGCAACAAATTCCCAACCCCGCTTCCCCTGGCCGTGCGCTATGGGCCGAACACGCGCTGCTGCCTGGCGGCTGGGCACGGTCGGTACGCCTGGTGGCCGCCGCGGGACGCTGGCACAGCGTTGCAAGCGACGCGCCAGCGCAACCCGGCGACGAACGCCTAGGCGTCGTCATTCCCGGCCTGGGCAACCTGCACAGCCACGCCTTCCAGCGTGGCATGGCCGGCCTGGCCGAGATCGGCGGACGCAGCGGCGACAGTTTCTGGAGCTGGCGCGAGCTGATGTATCGCTTCCTCGAACATCTGGACCCGGACAGCTTCCAGGCCATCGCCGAGCTGGCCTATATCGAGATGCTCGAAGCCGGCTTTACCCGCGTCGGCGAATTCCACTACCTGCACCACGATGCCGATGGCCGCGCGCATGCCGACCCGGCGGAAATGTCCGCGCGCGTTGCCGCCGCGGCGCAGGCCAGCGGGATCGGCCTGACCTTGCTGCCGGTGTTCTACGCGCATGCCGACTTCGGCGGCGCCGCGCCCAACCCCGCGCAGCGGCGCCTGATTCACGACGTCGACGGCTTCGCCCGCCTGCTCGAAGGCTGCCGGCGCGCGCTCGCACCGCTGCCCGACGCCGTGCTCGGCATCGCCCCGCACAGCCTGCGCGCGGTGACGCCGGACGAGCTGGCGGCACTGCTGCCGCTCAACCACGGCCCGGTGCATATCCACATCGCCGAACAGCTGCGCGAAGTGGACGCGTGCCTGGCATGGTCCGGCCAGCGCCCGCTGCAGTGGCTGCTCGAACACGCACCGGTCGATGCACGCTGGTGCCTGGTGCACGCGACCCATGTGACCGATGCCGAATGGCGCGGCATCGTGGCGCGCGATGCAGTGGCCGGGCTGTGTCCGATCACCGAGGCCAACCTCGGCGACGGCCTGTTCCCAATGCGCGATTTTGCCGCTGCCGGCGGCCGTTTCGGTGTGGGTTCCGATTCCAACGTGCTGATCGATGCGGCCGAGGAATTGCGCTTGCTCGAATACGGACAGCGCCTGCTGCTGCGGGGTCGCAATGTGCTCGCACAGGGCGACGCCTCCAGCGGCCGCTGGCTGTTCGAGCAGGCGCTCAACGGCGCCGCACAGGCGCTAGGGGTGGCCGCGGGCCTGGCCGCCGGGCAGCCGGCCGAACTGGTGGAGCTCGACACCACGCATCCGGCATTGCAGGCGCGCGCAGGGGATGCCTGGCTGGACAGCTGGATCTTCGCCGCACGCGGTGGCGCGGTGCGTTCGGTATGGCGCGATGGCCGCGCGCTGGTGCGCGAGGGCAGGCACGTCGCCCGCGATGGCATTGCGGCACGCCACGCGCGGGTATTGGCCAGGTTGCTCGGCACCGCGGCATGAGCGCACGCGTTGCCGCCACGCTGCATCAGCGCATCCGCGACGATATCCAGGACCGCATCCTGCAGGGCGACTGGGCGCCGGGCCATCGCATCCCCAGCGAGCACGAATTGATGGCCGAGTACGCCTGTTCGCGCATGACCGTGAACAAGGCACTGACCCAACTCGCTGGCACCGGCCTGATCGAGCGTCGGCGGCGTGCGGGTTCTTTCGTGGCACGCCCGCATCCGCACCTGGAACAGGTGGCGCTGCAGATTCCGGATATCGAAGCCGAAGTCCGCGCGCGTGGCCTGGACTATCGTTTTGAACTGCTGCAGCGCGAGCTGCGCGCGCCGCGCATCGGCAGTGCCGAGGAACAGGCGCTGGGGCAGGGCGGGCAGGTATTGGCAATCAACAGCCGCCACCTCGCCGATGGTCAGCCGCTGGCGCTGGAGCAGCGCCTGATCGATCCGCACGCGGTGCCTGCCGCGGCCGAACAGGACTTCGCCGTGCAGGCGCCCGGCAGCTGGCTGCTGCGACATGTACCGTGGACGCGCGCCGAACATCGCATCAGCGCGATCAACGCCGACGCCGCGCAGGCGCAGTTGCTCGACGTGGCGCGCGGCAGCGCCTGCCTGGCGATCGAACGCCGCACCTGGCGCGGCGAACAGCCAGTCACCTGGGTGCGGCAACTGTTCCTGGGCAGTGCCTACGAGCTCGTCGCGCGCTTCACCCCCGGCCTGCGATAGGCCAGATGCGGCGAATCCGGCGGGCTGGGAGTGAACGAACCGGTGCTACTCGATGGCGAGGATGAGGCCTCACCGGGCAGGCGGTACTCGGACGACGGCGTATCCCGACCGCCTTCCGACGCGCCGGAATATCCAAGCATAGACGATTGCGGCCTTGATCCGGGCAGCGTCACCAACGGATGCGTCGTCGGTGGGTAGTACTGCACGCTGTTGTAGCTGCTTGACTGCGCGGGCACCGAGCCGAACGAAGTAGTCGGGCTCTCACTGCCCTGCGCGCGGCTGCCCATGGACGTGCTGGCCAGCGAGGGCGGTGGCGCCACCGTGGGCCGCACGATGTCCTGCTCGGTAGTTGAACCGGGCTGCGGATAAAAGCGCTTGTGCGGCAAGGCCAGCGTCGGCCCGTGCCCGGCCAGGGTGTTGCGGGCGCGAAGCAGGGCACGCTGCGCGGCGGGCATGAAGGTGCCCGGGGGGGCGGCAAGTCCGGGCTCGGGCTGGCCGGCTTCCACGCGGTAGTTCCGGTTGCCATGCAGCAGGGACGGATTGGACGCCTCGATCACATAGTCGGAATAGGCGCGCACTTCGCGCCCGGTGTAGTTCGCCATCCCCTGCGCCGCCGATGAGGCGCAGCCGCCCCGCGTACCGTGGCACGCCAGCAGGTACAGCGGAGTATCCGGCCCCTTGCCGCCACGCGAGGCCCCGACCAGGTCGATGCCGTGGTTCTTGTTGAGTTTCTGCACCAGTTGCCGCGCACTGACATTGGACACTTCCGCGAACGGCTGAAGGATCTGCGGCGGTTGGTTCGGATCGCCCGTCTCCTCGACCACCTGTTTGCCGCGCTGATACTGCAGGTAGGAAGCCTGTCCCGATGGTGTGGCCTTGCCGTGCAGGACGATCGCTTCATAGCCCTTGCCACGGTAGTTGTTGGTATAGCCGTCATCGATCCTGTAGCTGGCCCGGGTTCCGGGGATGACCGTGGTTTCCTCGGCGAAATTGACGACTCCCCGAGGCTTGGCTTCGGCCCGCGGTCCCACTCGCCCCCCGGAAGGTCCCGCCTCCGGCGCCGGGGGTTGCTGGCCCATCGTGGAACTGCCTGCGCCGCGCTGGGCGCCTTCTTCTGGCAACTTCGGCGCTCGCGTGGGGCTGAGGGGGTAACCAATGCGGCCGTCTTCGAGCCGCGTGGGCGGGCGGAAGTTCGGCAGGGCCGAGAGGGTTGCACCGTTCGCAGTACTTCCGATGCCGGTGCTTCCGCTAGTGGTGCCCGCGGTCTCAGGACGGCCGCTTGCCCTGCTACCGCTGGAACCGCCGCGCAGTGACGGCAATGCATCACTCAGCACACCCGGATCGACCTTCTCGCCTTTCGCCGAGCGCTGGGCCACATCGACCGTGCTGGCGATACCGCCCGCGATGCCCAGGCCAGGGACTGCCAGCTGCAAGGGCGCGTTGAACATGCTGCCGATGCGGCGCGCGTCGGCATTCTCCTGCGGTGTGGCATAGCGGCCTTCCTTGACCAGCGTGTCGATGTTCTTGAAGGACTGACCCAGCCGGCCGCCGGGGTCCTTGAAGGTGTCGCGCACGATGTCCCAGAACGATTCGGGTTGCTGTGCCGCCGCGGTGGATGGTGCCGCCGCTGCCTGCGGCCGCGCTGGCTGCGAGGCCTTGATGCTTGCGTCCACTTCAGGCGCGATCCGCGCGTTGCCGTTCGTGCCGCGGACCAGCTCCTCGGTTTCGCTGCCCGGCGCATTGGGGGTGGGCCGGGTGCTGGCCGAGGTCGAGCCGGTCGGATGCGCGAGGCGCTGCTGCTTCAGATCTGTCGGACCTTCGGTCTGCGCCTTGAAACCCATGTCACGGGTCTGTCCGAATGCCATCGGCGCGCGTGCTGTCGGCCCCGCCGGTTGCACGGCTGATTGTGCGTCAGGTCCTGCCGCGGATCGTGCCGCAGATTGGTACGCCCCCCGTCCGCCGGTCTGTGCTGCAGTTTGCCCGGCTGGTTGTGCCGCCGAGCGCTCGGCCTGCTGTCCCGCTGATTGCTCTGCGGCGGGTGCCGCCGATTGGGCGGCCGGCTGAGCTGCTGTCCGCATTGCGGACTGTGCCTGCGATTGCCCAGCCTGTTGCGTCACCGACTGCGTCTGCGGCTGCGGCGGCGGCGGCGTCTTGGGATCGTTGAGTTCGATGTTGGCCTGGTTCCAATTCGGAGCGTTTCGTGCCTCGACCTTCATCGCAGCGCTTCCTCGAAACTTTCACCCCAGGGTTGGGGCAGGCGGCAAGAAGCCGCCGCAAGCTACATTCGCGCGAAACGGCGGGGAGCGGGTAATGCATGTGTAGGCCGCTGCGTGATGCGCGCTGCGCAAGTCATATCCATGTAGTGCACATTCGCGCTGGCTTCCCGGTACCAATCACATCTCCCCTTCAATGGAGAACGCAAATGGGCGCAATGAACGCAGTGAACGCAGGTGGTGGCATGTCGGCCTCGATGGATGCTGCCTCGCAGGCCGGTGGCATGTCCGCGATGAGCGGTGCCTCGCAGGCTGGCGGCATGTCCGCTGGCGGAATGGGCGCGGGCGGTGCACAGAACCTGGGCATGGGGTATGCACAAGGCGGAAGCATGGGCGCGTCCGGCATGGGCGCGATGGCGCAAGGCGCCGGGATGCAGGGAGCATCGGCCGGCGGCGCGCAGTCGGCGACATCGCCGGGGGCAATTGGAATGCAGGCGGGTGCTTCTGCCTCGTCCGCCTCGTCCGGCATGGGCGGCGCGGCATCGGCACCCGGCGGGGCGGCGAGCAGCATGAGCGCCAGCTCGAGCTCGAGTTCAAGCATGGGCGCTGGCGCTGGCGCTGGCGCGCAGGGCGCGGGCGGTAGTGGATGCGGACCGCAGGGAGCGCAGGGTTCGCAGAGCTCAGCCAGCAGCGCGAGCAGTGGCGGCGCGCAAGGCGGGGGTGGGGCCGGTGGCGGCGGTGGTGGTGGTGGCAGCAGTGCATCCGGCGCCAGCGCCGGTGGCGGGTCCGGCGGGGGACAGAGCGCGGCTGGCGGAATGGGCGGAATGGGCGGCGGCATGGGCATGAGCTGGCTGGGCCAGGCGCTTGGCTTTGCCGGCCAGATGCTGTCCACCGCCGTCGGCGGGTTCGGCGGCATGATGCTCGGCATGGCCACCTCGGCGGCGTCCATGGCGCGCGGCGTCTAGCCGCCGGCGCGCAGACTGCGCTCAGCCTTGTTGCACCCCGGCGGCCGCGCGTCGCCGGGGTGCAGGCAAGGGCCGGTCGTGCAGGTGTTGCGCCTTGCGCAGCGTGGTCAAGGCGGCTTCGACAGCGGCTGCAAGCGCACCCATTTCCCGTAGCGCGTTGTCGATCCGCATGCTCAGCGCGCTTGCGCTACGCGCGTGCGCGGCAGCTGCTGCCATGACCAACGCGTGATCTGGCGCGGTCGGGTCAGCCCGGTGCAGGCAGCGCAGCTGCGCGGCATGGTGCAGCTCGCGGTGCCGCCCGTCGTCGTCCAGTGCCTGCTGCCATTTCCGCCGCTGCTGCAGCAATGCTTGCAGTTCGCGTTGCGCCCGCAGCAGGCGAATTCGGCGCAGGCTGGCCAGCTGCTTTCGCCGCGACGTGTCAGGCATGCGTCACTTCCGCGAACAAGGCGGCCAGTTGCTGGCGGGTCTGGGTCAGGGTGCAGGGCGCATCACGGGGTTGGCGCAGGAATTTCAACAGCTCGGGGTGGTGGCGCACGGCCAGGTCCGCTTCGGCGTCGGCACCGGGGTGGTATTCGCCCACCTGCAGCAGGAATTCCAGCTCGTCGTAGCGGGCC
Source organism: Stenotrophomonas sp. (assembly GCA_035629025.1). Taxonomy (GTDB): domain Bacteria; phylum Pseudomonadota; class Gammaproteobacteria; order Xanthomonadales; family Xanthomonadaceae; genus Stenotrophomonas_A. Next base: position 32,705 of record DASPIU010000004.1, on the reverse strand, counting down.
AGCCAATGTCGGAAGCGGGCGGCGTGCTCGCGCTGCGTGGGCTCGGCCAGCATCTCGAACAGGCGGCTGCGGCTGCGCAGGATGTCGATGGCCGGGAAGTGCCCCGCATCGGCCAGCGCTGACGACAGATGGATGTGTCCGTCCACCAGTGAGCGCACCTCTTCGGCCAGGGGGTCGTCCTCTTCTTCGCACAGGACCGTGTAGAAGGCGCTGATGCTGCCGCGCGCGCTGCGGCCCGATGCCTCGACCAGTTGCGACAACCGGCTCTGCACACTGGGCGGAAAACCGCCGCGCCCGGCCGGCTCGCCGAGCGCCAGGCCCAGTTCGCGTGCCGCCCGTGCGTAGCGGGTCAGCGAATCCACCAGCAGCAGCACGTGCTGGCCGTGTTCGCGCAACTGGCAGGCCAGGCGCGCCGCCAGTTCGCCGGCGCCCAGTTTTTCCGCCGGGGCACGGTCGCTGGTGGCGACAACCACGATGGCATCACGGCTGCGCGTGTGCAGATGCTGCTGCACGAATTCGGCGACCTCGCGGCCGCGCTCGCCCACCAGCCCGACCACCACGCTGTCGGCCTGCACGCGCTGCGCCAGCGATCCGAGCAGCGAACTCTTGCCCGCGCCGGCTGGTGCGAAGATTCCCAGGCGCTGGCCTTCACCGCAGGTAAGCAGGCCGTCGATGGCACGCCAGCCGGTGACCAGCGCCTCGGCGATCGCGGGGCGCTGCAGCGGCGGCACCGGGGCCGGGGGCGGCCGCCGCACGCGGGCCAGCGGCGGCCCTCCGTCCAGCGCCAGGCCCAGGCCGTCGATCACCCGGCCGCGCGCCTGCAAGGCGTCGATCTCCCGCCCATGTCCGCCGCAGCTGTCCACTTCGCAGACCGGCGACAGGCCATGAATCCCTTGCAGCGGCAGCACCAGCGCGTGCGTGCCTTCGAGGCCGACGACTTCGCCGTACTGCTCGGCGCCGGTGGCGGTGCCACCGATGCGCACACGCTCGCCGATGTGCAAGGACAGTCCGGCGACACGGATCAGCACGCCGCGCGCCTCGACAATCTTGCCGCGCAGCCGTGGCGCGGGTGTGCCGTTCGTCAATGCACCGCCGGCTTCGCTCACGCCTGCAGATGGCACAGGCGCACCTGCAACTGGATGCCGCCCCGCCACGCTTCTTCGTAGGCCAGCACCGGCGCCTGTCCGCCCGGCGCCGGCAGCAGCCGTGCCAGGTGCGGCCGCAAGCTTGCCGACGTGATCAGTGGGAAGGGACTGGACTGGCGCCAATCGGCCAGCGGCGCGAGCGCGGCCAGCATTTCCGGTGGCGGCAGCAAGGCGGGTTCACCGTCACTGCCCGGGGTTATCCAGGTTTCCAGTTCGGCCTGCCAGCGCGGTTCGAGAATGTCGGCCTGCAGATGTGTGGCTTGCGGCGCCATGTATTGGCGGCAGATCTGTGCGCCGAGCGCGATGCGTGCTTCCCGCACCATGCGGTCGTGGTTGAGTTCGGACGTCGGCACGGCGAGCAAGGCATCAAGCACGCTGCGCAGGTTGCGCACGCTGATCCCATCGGCCAGCAATTCGCGCAGGGTGGCGGTCAACGCGATCGCGCCCACCCGGGATTCAAACTGGCTGACCAAGGCCTCGAATTCCCGCGCCAGCCGGTCGAGCAGGAAGCGCGTTTCCTGCAGACCGAAGAAGCGCGCGGCGTGGCGGCGGTAGGTTTCCAGCAGATGCAGGCAGAGCACCTCGCTGGGCTCGGCCAGGGCAAAGCTGGCCGGGTCCAGCGCGGCAGTTTCGCTGGCTGGCAGCCAGCGTGAGTCGGCATAGCCGGGCCGGTAGCCTGACGTGGCCTGCGCAAAGTGCACGTCCTGGCTGCTGACCAGGAGATGGTTGCCGATCAGCACGCTGCTCTCATACGGCGTTTCGTCGATATCGAGCACGTAGTAGCCGGGCGGCAGCAGGTCGTCGCGCAGCAGCGACAGTCCGGGAAACGGCAGGCCCAGGTCCAGGGTCAGTTGGCGCCGCATCTGCCCCAGACGTTCGTTCAGCACTTCCGGCACCAGCGCGGACAACGCCTGGCCGCTGATGCGCACACGCAGCGGGGTGGCCGTGCCCAGTTCGATATCGTCGAGGATGCGCGGCACGTAGTGACCGCCGTCGCGGGTCATTGCCGGCATCGGCGCGCGCTGCGAGTTCGCCTCGACCCGCGCCTGGCGGATGACCACGGCGGTCAGCGCGCCCAGGGCAATGCCGGCGGTGAGAAAGGCCGGCGCGGGCATGCCGGGAAACAGGCCGATGGCGACCAGCAACGCCGCGGTCATGCCCAGCGCCTGCGGCAGGCGTGCAAGTTGGCGGCCGGCTTCACCGGCAAGGTCGCTGCTGTCGTCCTCACCCTGGCCGCTGGCGCGGGTGATGAGCAAGGCCGCGGCCAGGGCGCCGAGCAGCGAGGGAATCTGCGCGGCCAGGCCGTCGCCGATGCTGAGGATACTGTAGGTCCGCAGCGCCTCGCCCAGCGCCAGGTCGCGCTGCAGCATGCCCACGCCGATGCCGCCAGCCAGGTTCACCAGCGCTACCAGGAAGGTCGCGATGCTGTCGCCCTTGACGAACTTCATTGCGCCATCCATGGCACCGTACAGGTAGGTCTCGCGCTCCAACGCGCGGCGCCGGCCGCTGGCCTGCGCCGCACCCAGCACGCCGGCGCGCAGGTCCGCATCCACGCTCATCTGCCGCCCGGGAATGCTGTCCAGGGTGAAGCGGGCGGCCACTTCGGCAACGCGGTCGCCGCCCTTGGCCACGACGATGAACTGCACCACGCCCAGGACCGCGAATACCACCAGGCCGACAAGCACGTTCGCGCCGACCGCGACCGAGCCGATCGCGTGGATGATCGCGCCGGCCTGCGCGTGCAGCAGGATCATCCGCGTCGAGGCGATGGCAATGGCCAGTCGCAGCAGCGTGGCCACCAGCAGCAGCGCGGGGAAGCTGGAAAAGGCAACCGGGTGGCGCACGTGCAGGGCGGCGGTCAGCAACAGCAGGCTGGCCATGAAGCTGGCAACGATGGCCACGTCCAGACACCACGGCGGCAACGGCGCGACCAGCAGCAGGAGAACGCCGGCGGTAATCGCCGCGGTCATCAGGTAGGCGCGCGGCGGACCGCTGAAGCTTCGGTCAGCTCGGAGCAGGCGCATTGGTCTGGACCATGTCCTGGTGTTCCTGGCGGGTGCGTTGGCGTACTTCCGGACGCCCTTCTTCCTCGTGGGTCTCGCGCCGCGCTTCGGCCACGGTCATGCGCAGGCTGCGCAAGCGCAGGCGCTTGCGCAGCCACAGGTCGGCCAGGGCCAGCGGCAGCAGTGCGGCGGCGGTGGCGGCGAGCTGGCGCAGGCCGGCGTCGGTCAGGCGCAGCAGTTGCTGTGCGGGGTCCAGGCCGGTCGCCGCGGGCAGGGCGGGGAGGCCGTCGGCGGCGAAGTACAGCAGGGCGACCACGCAGACGCCGGCCAGCAGCATGGTCGTGAGCAGCTCGGCGGCCTTGTCCGCGCTGAACATGTTCTTCAGCCCGCGCGCCGGATTGAGCCGGTCAACGCGCAGGCGCAATCCCTCCGAGGCCACCTGCATGCGCGTCTGCGCGAGGCTGGCGATGACGATCAGCAGGGCCGCGGTGGTGGCCACCGCGCCCATCGCGATAGCCAGCACCGGCAGTGCCGCATCCCGAAGCACCGCCATCTCGCCGCTGTCCAGCGCGGCCAGCAACAAGCGCACGTACAGGCCGAGGCTGACAGGGGCAGTCATCAGCATGATCACACTGGCGAGCAACAAGGTGCTGGCCGCCGACAAGGGTGGGCTCCAGGCCAGTTCGCCACGCTTGGCGGCCTCGCGCAGACGTCGGGCGCTGGGGGGCTGGGTCTTGCTGCTCATGTCGGGAATGCGCCGCTGGCCAGCGCGGCCATGAGCTGCAACAGCGTCGGCAGGGCGACATGCAAGGCCAGCAGCACGGCCAGGGCCTTGAGCGCGAGGCCAATGGGAAAGGCGCCCAACTGCGGCATCACCCGGTTCATCGCGCCCACGCCGAGTTCGACGGCGAGCAGTACGCCAACCAGCGGCGCCGCCCAGGCCGCGCCGCGGGCCACCGCGCGCGGAAATGCGGTTTCAGCCAGGCCGCGCCAGTCCCACGCCGCCGCGCCTTGCGCAGTGGGCCACGCCGCCGACGCCTCCAGCAGCGTGCTGCACAGGTTGCGCAGTCCGTCGCCGCTCAACAACAGCAAGGTCAGCAGGTGCGAGAACAATGATTGCCATGGCGTGGCGGACTGGCCGTCGATCGGCGCCATCTCCATCGAGAAGCTGTGGCCGCTGGCCTGGTCGAGCAGCGCGCCGGCGGTGGACACGCAGGCGTAGAGCAGGTTCAACAGGCAGCCGGCGAGCAGGCCGATCGCCGCCTGCGCCAGTACCACGGGTATCCAGTCCGGCGGCCAGGCACGGCGCAGTTGCAGCATGCTGATGGCCAGTATCAGCGGCAGCCGCACCGCGCCGCCGAGCGGGCCGGCAAACGCCAGCGGCAGCATGCTCACGGCCACCGCGGGCGCGACACAGCCCAGCGCGAGGGCGCGCAATGGCAGCTCGGCAAACAGCGCGACGCTCATGGCGCCGGACCGAAGTGGCGCGCGGCGCTGAACAGCAATTGCTGCAGCTGCCGGTGAATCAGGGGCGCGGTGACACAGATGGCCAGGCCCACGGCGATCAGCTTGATCGCGTAGGGCAGGCTCTGGTCCTGCACCTGGAACAGCGTCTGCACGATGGCCACGGCAATGCCGGTTGCCACGGCGACCAGCAGGATCGGCAGCGAGATCCAGAACACCGCCAGCAGGGCCTCGATCAGGAATCCGGTCAAGCCGCTCATGGCAGGTAGCCCAGGATCAGGCTGTGCATCAATCGGGACAGCCCGTCGGAAGCAACCAGCACCAGCAGCTTGAGCGGAATGGCCAGGGTGGCTGGCGACAGCATCACCATGCCCAGGGCCATCAGAATGTTGGCGACCACCAGGTCCACCACCAGCAAGACGATGTAGAGCACGACGCCGATGCGGATGCCGGCCGATATCTCGCCGAGCACGAAGGCGGGCACCAGCACCGACAGCGCGTCGTTCGGCGGTATCTCCGCGTCTGGATCGTGGCGGGCGATGGCATCGCGCACGAACGCGGCTTCGGCTGGGGGTGCGTGGGCGCCGATGAACTCGCGCAGGGGTGTTTCAAAGGCCTCGCGCAGTTCGCCCAGCGTCGGCGGCGGCGCTTGCGTTTGCAGGCGTTGCTCCAGGTCCAGCGCCTCGGCGACCTGGCCGAACACCGGCGCCATCACCACCAGGCTGCCGGCCAGGGCCACGGCACTGATGGTCAGATTGCCGGGCACCTGTTGCAGGCCGAGGGCGCTGCGCAGCAGCAGCAGCACAATGCTGAGCTTGGTGAATGGGGTCAGCATCACCACCAGCAGCGGCAGCGCGCTCACGGCCACCAGCAGGGTGATGGTCTGCAGGTGATCGGGGCTGCTCACGGCGCCGGCGCTCGCGCCACGTGTTCGATCAGCACGCCCAGGCGCCCGCCGATGCGTACCAGTTCGCCACGCGCAAACGGCGTGCCCTCGCAGCGCAGGTCCACCGCGGTGCGCTGCACCGGCAACGGCAACTCCAGGGTCGCGCCGGGCCGCAGCCGCCGCAGATCGTCCAGGTCGAGGCGCAGGCTGGCCAGAACCACGTCGACATCGAGCGCGAGCTGTTCGATCGGGACCAGCGTCGCGTCGGCGGCATCGCCCGGCAGCGGCGGCGGGAGGGAGGACTCGATCATGCAGGTCTTGCCTTCGATCAGGAGCGGGAAATCGTGGAAGCCGCGACGCATGCGCAAGCGCAGGACAGGTTGTTCGTGGATGACGCGCACCAGCGCGCCGGCCGCGACGTGCCGCAACTGCTGCGCGCGCAAGCGGCTCGCACGCAGGCATACCGCGGCGCGCAGCGTGCATCCGGGCAGCGTCCGAGCGCGTTGGTCGGCTTCCCATTGCTGCCATTCCGGCCTGGCGAGCACGCGCTGCACGAAGACCTCGCCGCCCAGCGCCAGATGGCCGAGACGAGCGCCCGGCACGCGACGCGCCTGCAAGGTCAGGGCCGTGCGGCGCCAGCGTGGGCGCAGGCGCACCGATTCGATGTGCAGCGCGGTGCCGAGCAGGCCTTCGGCCACGTCCAGCCAGGGGTTGTCGTTGAGTGCATCGATCAGGCTGCGGACCGGCAACTGCTCGCAGAGCTCGGCCGACAACGACGGGTCCAGCGCTTCCAGGTCCAGGTCGAGACTGCCGCGCCCCAGACCGCTGCTCAGCTGCAGGCGGATGGCTGCGCAGGCGTCCGGCGGTGTCGCCACGCGCAGTTCGTGAAGGTGCCGGCCGGCCTGCACTTGCAGCGCGAAGCCCTGCATGCGTGCCAGCCGCCCCGCGCGCGTGGCGTGGCGTCGCGAGCGATAGGGCAGGTGCGTGCACCAACTCATGCGCCCTGCGGCCAGGTGGCGAACAACTGGTCGAGGCGCTGCCGTGCGGCGTCGTGCAGGCCCTGGCGCAGCGCGTGCAACTGTGCGGTGACGCCGCCGCGCACGATGCCGCTATGGGTTTCGACCACGCAACAGCTGGGCTCCAGCGTGGCGTCGGCGAGCACCGCGATCGGGCAGGCCGAGGCATGCGGGAACGGCGTCTCGGACATCCACCGGCACACGGCATCGAAGTTGCACTCGGCCACGCGTACCGCGATTACCGGCTGTGGTGCGGCGGCGGCCAGGCAGCGTTGCAGTTCCGGCAGCAGCAACTGGCTCGAAGAGGCGGCGAGCAGGCCGGCGTAGCGTTGGTCGAGCAGGGCTGTCAGTTCGGCGCGCAGCGCGGCGGCCGCGCGGGCCAGTGCCGCCGCCAGTGCGACATGGCGCCGCGCCGCCAGCGCCATGCCGGCGCGGTGCCCGCGGCGCAGGGCCCTTGCACGCGACTCGCGGGCCTGGGCACGTGCCCGTTGCGCATCGAGCACGCGCTGCTGTTCCAGCAATTGCCATGCCTGTTCCAGGGCCTGCACGCCATGCCATAGGCCGGGTTCGAGCAGGCCGTCGTCGCACAGGGTCGCTTCGTCCATGCGCAGGATCAGCACGACATCCTCCACAGCCAGCGTGCGCGCGCCACCGCTGCACGCGCCGAACGCGGGTCGATGCCGGCCTCTGCCAGCGCGGGCGCAGCGCTGACCGCATGGGGCAGTCGCAGGGCCAGCCACAGGGTTTCGCAGCGATCACTGCAGCCGATGCGCAGCAGGCACAGGCCCGCCGACGTCATGGCCAGGCGATCCCGTGGGTCCAGCGCCAGCACGTCGTCCCTGGTCGAGCGCGCTGCGGACGTTGTATGACGTTGCAATGCATCCAGCGCATGTCGACCCAGGTGCACGGCAACGGCACTGCGCTCGCTCGCGCCGATGCAGCAGCGCATCCGCGTGGGCATGGCGCAGGCCGCAATCAGTCGGCACAACTTGGCGAAGGCGGGCCGACCGTGGGGAACAGGCGGCAGGCGGCCCGGCGTTCGCGCCAGTTGTGGAAAGCGCGCCAGCAATTGCAGGCTGCACTGGCGCCAGACGCGTTCGTTGGCTGGCGGGCGACGTCGCTCGAGCCAGGAGACGTGCGCCCACTCAGCGGGGCGCAGGCAACAGGGATGCAGGCTCATGGCGCCGGGTCCGTGCGCTGCCCGGTGCTCCCGGCCTGTGGCGGGATCGACACGGCGGGGGACGCGGCGCGCGGCGCAAAGCGACGGGACCTGAAGCGTTCGCGCCAACGCTGCCAGGGCAGGGCAGCGATGCGGTCGGAGAACAGCGCGGCCAGGGCGATCAGGGCCAGCACCGCGGCCAGCAGGAACCAGCCCGCATTGCCGGGGCGCGACGCCGCGTCGGCCAGGGCCAGGTCCGGCGTGACCGGGACCAGCACGATGGCCACGCGGGAAGGGTCCAGGCCGCCGGCGGCTGCAGCAATGAAATTGCGGATCAGCTCGCGCGAAGCGGCCAGGTCATAACTGCTGTGGTAACGCAGCAGTACCGCCGCCGAGATCGGCGCGGGTGGACCGTCTTCCTGGACCGCGCGTGGCAGGCCCAGCTGCACTTCCGCATGCAGCACGCCCTCCAGCCGTTCCAACGCGGCGGACAGTTCGTTGTTGAGGCCGAGCAGCAGCCTGACCTGCTCCTCGCGGGGCGTACTGATGAAGCTCTTCTCGCCAAACAGTTGCGCCAGGGTGGTGCGCGCAGGGCTGGGCAAGCCATACGCATCCACCAGCGCGGCGGCAGCCGGGGCCTGCGCGGCGGGCACGGCGACCTGCCAGCGGCCATCGGGCCGCGGCTCACGCGCGCTGTCGATGCCGTGTTCTTCGAGCACGGCCGTGGCGCGATTGGCATCCGCGGTGCTCGCCTGCTCGAGCAGGGGTGCCTGGCAGGACAGCAGCGGGGGCGCGACAAGCAGCACGGCAAGTAGCGGAAGAGCGCGGCGCATGGCTCAGGTCCTTTGCGTCAGGGTCTGCACCGAGCGCGACAACTCCTCGGCGATGCGCACGCTGAGCTGCACGCGCACGGTGAACTCGCCGACCGCGGCCTGCAGCCGCAACATGTCGGCGGGTTTCGGTGCCGTGCCAGCGAGCGCCGCCAGTTCGCGTACGACGCCCTGATGGGCCTCGACATGGCGGTTCTCGATTCGCGCGAGCAGCGACCCAAGCAGGTCGCCCGCCTCGCGCGGGTGGGCCGGCACGGGTGCGGTCGGCGTCATCGGGCTGGTAGTGGCGGCCAGCAATGCAACAGGTGGCGCGATCATGGCGCCACCTCGGCCAGAAGCACGGCGGCGTCGGCGTTGCCCTCGGCAAACGCGATCAGTCCCAGCATTGCTTCGGCCAGCTGCCGCGCAGTGGGGCTGCCGGCGTTGCGGGCACGGCGCAGCCAGTAACTGGCGGTCACCCCATCGCCCAGCATCAGGTGGCACACGCCCAGCCAGGCCTGGGCGAGTGCGTGATCGGGAGCGCGCTGCAATGCCGCGCGGCAGTGCCGGGCGGCCAGAGCCGGGTCCTGGCTATCGATCTCCAGCAGGGCCAGCCCCAGCCAGGGGCTGGCCCGCTCGGGATAGGCCAGGCGCAGGCTGTCGAACAGGTGTCGCGCGCAGGCATGGCGACGCATGCCGCGGGCGAGGTGGCCCGCGCCGAGCAGTACGCCCAGCAACTGGTCTTCGGCATCGGCGCGGGGTTGCATGTTCAAGCCCTTGCGTGCCGTCAGCGCGTCGCGCGCGCGGTTTCCTTCTGCGCGTCGGTCAGGCCCTGGATCGCAGCGGTGGCCACACTCTGTGCGGTGTTCACCTGTCCCATCGCCTGCTGTACGCGCAGCATCGCGACGTTGCCCTGGTTCTGGCTGGCGCCCATCCCCATCTGCGCCTGCGCCTGATTGAGCAGCATCTCGAAGCGGCGGTTCTGCTGTTCGAGAATCTTGGCCAGGATTTCGGCGACACGTCCCGACGACAGGCCCGAGGACGTGCTGTACGGCGCAATGCCGCCGCCACCGAAGCTGCTGGTGGCGGCATTGAAGCTGACATTGAAGGTCATGTTTGCATCTCCTGTTGCGGTTGGTGGCGCCTGGCCCGGGCGAGGTAGTCGCCGCACACCCGTTGGGCCAGGCGTATGCTCACGGCGAGCATCTGTTGCCGCGCATCGCGGGCGTCGGCGCGGTCGGCGGCGAGCCGCGCGGCGTCAAGCGCGGCCATCACCGCGCGTGCTTGCAGCGGGTCGTCCAGCGCTTGCTGCAGGTCGCATGGGCCCAAGGCAGCGAGCGGGCTGCGCGGTTCAGTAGCAGGGCGCATGGGCGGGATCCGCCTGATAGCGAAGCAGGCGCTTGCCGGCGCGATCGACCAGTTGCACCGAGCATTTGCCCAGCCGCAGCAGCTGCCCATCGGGCAGCGTTGCGCCTTCAAAATAACGACGACTGGAACCGTCGGCGATCCAATGGCCGCGCGGCGTGCTGACCAGGTTCCAGGCCGGCACGCTCAGCGGCAGCACCGCGTCCTGTGCGAGCAGCGTCGGGTCCTGGGCAAAGGCCAGTGCATCGATGCCGCGTATCCGCGACTTCGCTTCGCGTGCCAGCCCCGTGGTGTCCCAGGCCAGGGCATCCAGATACGAGGCCGGGCCGGCGGTGGTGATGCGGTACTTGCCGGGTTGCAACTCCACGACGCGGCTGGCGGCATAGTGTTGCGACAGCAGCTCTTCCAGCTCGCGGACGATGCGTGTGCCGACCGCCACCCGGATCTGCGCGCCGGCGCCGAGCCCCTCGACGCGGGCGACCTGCGCGCGCAGCAGGGCCAGTGCGCGTTCGTCGGCCACGCGGCCGCTGTAGAGCGGACGGCCGCTCGTTGGGTCGAGCGTGCGGCTGACGTCTGGCCAGGCCTTGCCAATCGCGCTTGCCAATGCCGCCGCGGTCGGCTGGCGCCACTTGGTCAGCGCGGGCCACAGGGCGATGCCCGCGCTCAGCAGTGCGGCGCCGCCGAGGACAAGCGCAAGCAGGCGCGGACGATCGCTGCGCAACGAGGGCAGGCGCGGCGCCGACGCGGCGGGCGCGGCTGCGGCATCGTCCGGGGCCGCCGCCATCGCCGCCGGTAGCACCGCTTCGCAGCACAGGCCGGTTTCGGCGGCGTGGAAGACTTCGCCAACGGCCAGGCGTGCGGACTTGCCGACGCGCAGCGGCCGTCCACGCACCTGCACGCCAGGTGCCAAGGCATGCACACGCAGGCGCTCGCCACTCGCTTCCAGCCGCAGGTGCACGGCGGCGATGCCGGGGTCGAGCAGGCGCAGGTCGCATTCGTCGGCCTGGCCCAGGGTCAGGCGCTGCCCATCGGCCAGGGCGACACGTGCGCCATGGTGCAGGCCGTCGAGCACACGCAGGCGTCGTGTGGGTCCATTCATTGCAGGCTCACTCCCGGTTGCGGCGCGCGCGATGCGACCTGCGCGGCCTCGGGCAGGCGCGGGGTGATCATGACGATGCGCTGGAAGCGGTCCTCGCGCGTGCGGCGGCTGCGGAACAGTCTGCCCAGCAGGGGAATGCGCGACAGAAAGGGGATTCGCCGGCGGCTGTTGGATTGCCGCGTCAGGGTGTAGCCGCCGATCAGCAGGCTGTGCCCGTCCTGCACGATGGCCTGGGTGGCGATGGTGTGGTCGTGGATGGTGGGGATGCCATCGACCGCGTTGGCTGCGTCCAGCGAGCCATCCTTGAGGTCGATGGACAGGCGCACGCCCGGCGTGTCATCGGCGCCGATGCTCGGCACCACGCGCAGGCGCAGGCCGGCATCCAGGGTGAACAGTTGCGCGTCGCGTTCGCTGGCCACGCGCACGTTCATGCGTTCGACCGAGGAGATGACCGCCTCGGTGTTGTCCAGGGTGTGTATCTTCGGCTGCGCCTGCACCCGCGCCTTGCCGCTGGCTTCCAGGGCGCGGATCCGCGCGATGAAACCGGTCGACTGCCCGCGTTCCAGATCGATGAACTGCCCATCCTGGCGCGCGGCGCCCAGCGACAGCCAGTCCACGCCCAACCCGGTCTGCGCGTCGCTGGCTATATCGATGATCGTCGCCTCGATTTCCACCGAGCGCTGCGGCACGTCCAGTTCGGCGATGACCTGGCCGATACCGGCCATCAGCGTCGCCGGCGCGCGCACCAGCACGGCATTGGTCTGGCGATGTGCCACGGCCTGGCCGGCGGCCGGATCGGGTGCGGCCGTGACCACGCCCTCGTCGGCCATCATTGACGATGCGGCGTTGGTCGCATGGCTGCCGCTGCCAGCGAGCATGGTTGCCGGCAGGGCCTCGCCCGAGGCTGAGGGCATGCCCTGCAGCAGCTGCGATATCACGCTCGCCACGCCGGGCACGTGCACCGTGCGCTCGCCGTTCTCGTAACTGCTGTCCGAGGCGCGCGCATGCTTGAGCGGGAACACGCGGATCACCATGTCGTTGGCCACGCCCGCCCGGTACGCCATGGATTGACGGCGGCCACTCTCCAGCGCTTCAGCGGCGCTGGCCAGGTAGCGCGCCGGGCCGGAGATGCGCACGATCGATCCGCTCACCGCCAGCGGCAGGTGCGGATTGAGCACGCCCAGCGAGCGCAGCAGCGCGACCGCGTTGCGCCCGCTCAAAGGCGAGACATCGAAACTGCGTGTCTGCGTATCGGTCATCGGGGTGACGTGGATGATGTCGCCATCGCGCCACCATTGCAGGTTGTAGGCATCGACCAGGCGCAGGAAGGCTTCACGCGGGCGCTGGTTGAGCGTGCCGCTGACCGTGCCACGCAGACGCGGCGGCACATCGGCGCGCAGACCACCAGCGCTGATCACTTCACGCAGGACCTCGCCAACGGGGCGATCCAGCCCGTTGATGGTCAACGGCGTGCTGGACCAGGCGTTGGCGGCGAGGGCTGGCGGCGCGACGCAGGCCATCAGCATGACGCTCGTGGCGAACAGGGGAGAAGTCTTGCGCATGGGCAGCGGTGAGGTGGGCGGTGCGGGTGGATGCACAGGTTGCCCGCTGGGTTTCGCACCGGGGTGCTACATGCGTATGGCTCCGCGCGCGCCGCATTCACCGCAGATATGCAGATAAATCGCAGTGCATGCGCGACACGCCGCACGTGTCGCCGGCGGAATACATATATATCCCCACATCAGCATGCCGAGATTCTTAGCTTTCATGCCGCCATGGCCTGTTGCATGGCAGCATGCAAGCTCACGAGGTTGTCGCATGAAGAGTTGTGAATTCGATATCGGCCTTTCAGTGCCACGGATGCGTTCGATCCGGGTGAACGGGATATCCACCTGCTTTCGCCTGGAAGAGATTTACTGGAGGATCCTGGACGACATCGCCAGGCGCGACCACGTTTCCATCAGCGTGCTGGTGTCCAGCTGGGCGCGGCACGTCGACCTGCGCTACGGCGGCGTGCCCAACCTGTCCTCGTACATCCGCATCTGCTGCCTGATGCACATCTGCGGCAAGGCGCAGCGCGCCGCGCGTGATCCGCGCGACGAGCGCGGCCGGGGGTTTACCGACAGCAACTGGCCGGCGCTGCCGCCAGGCGGGTGCTGAGGTGGCCGCGGCCGCTCAGATGGTGGTGCACTGCCGCCAGCGCACCGGCTCTTTCACACCCGGGCGTGGGTTGAGCTGGATGCGCACGGTGCGCAGTTCGGGGTAGCGCTCCACTTCACGGCAGATCAACGGCCAGGCGGCGGCGTCATCGGCTTCGCGGTCCACGGCCAGGGTCAGCCGGGTCAGCCAGATGCCGCGGGTGATACCCGGTGTCTGCGCCAGCGCCTTGGAGACGGCGGCCTGGTAGCGGTCCAGCGTGGCGGGATCCGGGTCGACCGGACGCGTGACGTTGTCGGTGCCCGTGCTGCTGGCGGTCGTTGGCGCGGGGGCGGGCACCGAGGCCGGCGCGGACACCTGCGCGGGAGCGGAAGTGACCGCCGCCTTCGCCGGCACCGGCGCCGGCGGCGTGACGGCCAGCACGGGTGCGTGCTGCTCGGGATGCGAGGACAGATAGCCCAGCCCGACCAGCAGGCCCAGCGTCAGCGAGGCGAGCGCGGCGATGCCGGTATGGCGCTGCGCACGCCGGCGCGCGTCGAGGACGATGCGGTTTTCGGTTTCGGCGGGCAGGTAGGGTTTGAGTACTGGCCAGATGCGGCGGCCGTCGAGGATTTCCACCCCCTGCCGTTCGGCGGCGGCCAGGCCTTCGCGCTGCACCTTGCCCTCGGTGATCAGCACGCCGCCCTGGGCGCCCGCCAGGCGCAGGGCAGTGCCGAGCTCGTTCACCGCGGCCGCGCCGATGCGGTAGGCCCGGCCATGCTTGCACGAAACCATCCACTGCGTACCCTGCGCGCTGCGCATCACGAAATCGCTGCGCGGCGCCCCATTCTCTTCGGCTGGCGTGGTGAGGATCCAGTCACGCTCATCGTGCAGGGCACGGCGCACGATTTCGGAGAAGTCACGCCAATGCAGGCTGGCCAGCGCGGCCAAGCCGGCGCTGGTTTCGTCGCGGCGACGGCGTACCCACCACAGATAAACCGTGGCGGCGGCCCAGACCACGAGCGCCAAGGCGAAGGCAAGAATCCAGGAAAACATGCAGTACCCGAAGATGAAACGCAGCAGCGATCGCGCAGTCTATATCGGCGCGTGGCGGGCAATCATGAGGCGCGATGGCGGGCGCGGTGATGGGCCTGCCCACAAACGAAAGCCCGCCAGTCCGAAGCCGTGAGGGGAGGGAGACAAACGGCGTTCTGATTGGACTGGCGGGCAACGGGAATTGTCGGCAAGTTGATGTTGCTTTGCAACAATCAAGCTGCGGGGCGGCAAACCTACGGCGACTCAGTCGGCGGGGCTGTCCAGCTCGGACTCAGGCTCGGACGGCCCGCGCGCGACCCGCTCGGCTGCGGCCAGGCGGCTGACCTGGCTGCGCAGTTGCGAGACCTGTCGGCGCAGCGCGTCTACTTCCTCGCGCTCCGGCACGTCCAGGCGGCGCAGGGCGCTGCGCAGGCGGTCGTCGAAGGCGCGTTCGATGCGGCCCCAGCCCAGCGCCGCGTTGTCGCGCACCTGGTCGAAGCGGCTCTGCACATCATCGCGTACGTGGTCGGCGCGCTCCTCGGCGCGGCGGCGGCCGTCGCGCTCGACCTCGGCGCCTTCCTGCACCAAGCTGTCGAACAGCCGGCTGCCTTCGGCTTGGGCACGCTGCAGGGCACCGAGCCCGGCCCACCAGACGTGCTGGGCGGACTCGCCCAGGCGCCGCGACCATTGCTCGGCCTGGGCCTGGAAGGCCTCGCCACCGTCGCCGTTGCTGCCGATGTCTCCCTCGACCCCGCTGCCGCGGTGGCGGTTGCGCTGCGCGTTCGGATTTGCACTGGCCATGATTCGACTCCCATCAGCGGCGGATGGTTGGAGCCTAGCGGCGGCCCTGCATCGGCTGGGTGAAGCCGATGGCTGCCGGCTTAACCGAGCTTGTCCCCGAGCACGCGGCGGATTTCCGTTTCGACCATTCCTTTCATCGCCGACAGCAGGAAGCCCAGGGTGGCGGTCACGCGCACCGCGCCGGGCAGCAGCTCGATCGCGCCGTCCACGCCGCTGCCGTTGAACTGCAATGCCTCGCCCTGCCATTGCGAACTCACGCCGAAACGGTCAGCCAGCTTGGCCGCCACTTCCTCAATGGCGGCGCGCGCCTGTTCGGGGGTCTTGCCATGTTCATGGCGGATATCGATCTGGGACATGCCGGCTCCGGCGCAACGGGAAGGCGCGCATTGTGGCGGGGCCGCGGCCCGGCTCCAAGTGCAGCGCGTGCCCGGCGCGGTGGCCGCGCACGCGTGCATGCTTCTGGATGCCGGGGCAACCTGCTAGGCTGCGCCGCGTGCGCGAATTGCAAGTTCACTTCACTCACCGGCAGCAGCCGGACCACCCGCTCAAGCCCGGCGTCCACCGGATCGTGCGCCATGCCTCGGGCAACGTGCGGCTGGTCGAGGACACCCAGGGCGCATTGCTGTTGGCGCAGTTCTGCCTGGACCAGCGCGGCCTTTGGCTGCAGGTGGCCAACGGCATCCGCGGCATCCACGTCAACGGCCGCCCGGTGCGGCGCATGGCGCTGCTGCGGCCGGGCGACGCGGTATATGCCGATGGCGTGGAAATGGTGCTGCGCACGCCACTTGCCGCGCAGGCGCGCATCCCGGCCACGCCCTGTGCCGCGCCGGGTGACCCGCTGATGCTGTTGCGTGGAGTGGGCGGGCGCCATCACGGCCGCAGCTTCACCCTGGACCAGCCGCGCGTGGTCGGCAGCGAGGCCGGCGTCGACATTCTCATTGACGATGCCGCCTTTGCGCCGCGCCATGCGCGCCTGGAGCCACATGACGGCCGCGTGCTGCTGCGCGACCTGGGCTCGCACGAGGGCAGCGTGGTCAACGGGCTGCCGGTGCGCGACTGCTGGCTGCAGCCGGGTGACCAGCTGGTGTTCGATACGCAGCACCGTTTCGTGCTGGAGGTGCCGGTGCAACCGGCCCTGGTCCAGGCCGAGCCAACGCCCGACCTGGCGCCGGTGCGGGGGCAACCACCGGCGGCCGGTGCGGACGCGCCGCCGCGCGCCCGGGTCAGCCGCTGGCCGTGGCTGTTGCTCAGCGCGGTGTTGCTGGCCGCGGTACTGAGCGCGCTGCTGTGGTTCGGCGCGCGCTGAGCGCCTTCCAGCCGCGCCAGCCCAGCAATACGGCAAGCAGTCCGGCGTAGAGCGCCGGCTCGCGGATGTCGGATTTCACCAGCCACCAGAAGTGCAGCACCGCCAGCACGCCGATGGCGTAGACCAGCTTGTGCAGCCGCCCCCAGTTGCGCTTGAGCCGGCGGATCCAGCCCTGGGTCGAAGTGATCGCCAGCGGCACCAGCAACAGCCAGGCCAGGAAGCCGACGGTGAGATAGGGCCGCTTGACGATCTCCTCGAAGATCTGCGTCCAGTAACCGCGCAGGTCCAGCGACAGATAGGCGGCCAGGTGCAGGCTGGCGTAGAAGAAGGCGTACAGCCCGAGCATGCGCCGGAAGCGGATCAGCACCGGCTGCCCGGTCAGTTGCCGCAGCGGGGTGATGGCCAGGGTCAGCAGCAGCAGGCGCAGCGCCCACAGCCCGGTACGGTGTTCGATCTCGGCGACGGGGTCGGCGCCCAGCGCATCGCTGCCGGTCTGCCACACCTGCCAGAACTGCCAGGCCAGCCACAGCGCCGGCGCCAGCGCGGCCAGGTGCAGGCAGACCTTGGCCACAATGACTCCCGTGCTGCTGCGCTGCGGGTTGTTCCGCCGCGCCGCCGCACGCGGCGCGGCGCCCGGTGGGGTCAGAACCATTTCTTCAGGTCCATGCCGGTGTAGAGCGAGGCGACCTGCGCGCCATACCCATTGAAGGGCAGGGTGGGGATGCGTTCGGCGAACAGCTTGCTGGCCGTTCCGGAAATGCGCCGTTCGGTCTTCTGGCTCCAGCGCGGGTGATCCACGGCCGGGTTGA
Source organism: Stenotrophomonas sp. (assembly GCA_035629025.1). Classification (GTDB taxonomy): domain Bacteria; phylum Pseudomonadota; class Gammaproteobacteria; order Xanthomonadales; family Xanthomonadaceae; genus Stenotrophomonas_A. The sequence goes on along the minus strand of DASPIU010000004.1, from coordinate 15,672 downwards.
CGTTGGAAAAGAAGCCGTACTCGCTGGGCTGCAGCTCATGCCAGGCGGTCTCGGGCATGCGCTCGACGAAGCGGATCTCGACGATGGACTTGATGCTCTTGAAGCCGTACTTCCACGGTACGACCAGGCGCAGCGGCGCTCCGTTCTGCTGCGGCAGCGGCTTGCCGTACAGGCCGGTGGCGAGGAAGGTCAGCGGGTGCATGGCCTCGTCGATGCGCAGGCCTTCCTTGTACGGCCATTCGATCGAACGGTAGCCAATGCCCGGCATCTGCTGCGGATCGGCCAGGGTGGTGAAGGCCACGTACCTGGCCTTGGCGGTGGGCTCGAAGCGCTTGAGCACCGCGGCCAGCGGCACGCCTGTCCACGGGATCACCATCGACCAGCCTTCCACGCAGCGCAGGCGGTAGATGCGCTCTTCCGGGCTGATGCCCTTGAGCAGGTCGTCCAGGGCCAGGGTGCCGGGCTTGGCGCATTCGCCGCCCACCTGCACCGACCACGGCTTCGTGCGCAGGGTCTTGGCCGCGCGTGAGGGATCGGTCTTGCCGGTGCCGAATTCGTAGAAGTTGTTGTAACTGGTGACGTCCTCGTAGCGGGTCAGGGTTTCGCTGGTGCGAAAGCCCTGCTTCGCCTGCTCGGGGGTGATGGTCACCTTGGGCGGGGGCGGCGGGTCGGCCTCGGCGCAGCCGGCCACACCGAGGGCCGGGCCCAGGGCCAGCGCCTGCAGCAGGCGACGGCGGTCGCGGTATACGGCTTCGTCGGTGATCTCATGCGCGGGGATGCGCAGCGCGTCGCGGATCGACATCGTCAGGGCCTGCGGAAGAAGGTCGAGCTTCAGACTGCACCGGCACGCCGGAAGTTTCCAGCCACGCGCGACGATGATCGATGCAACTGCAACTGTTTGTGCGGCCTTCCAAGCCTGGTGCACTGCGGCATACTAAGGGACTGTTTACCCAGGGTGTGACATGACACGCGCGTTCAACTTCAGTGCCGGCCCGGCGACCCTGCCCGAACCGGTATTGCGCCAGGCCCAGGCGGAAATGCTGGAATGGAACAACGTGGGTGCCTCTGTGGTGGAGATCAGTCACCGCAGCGCCGAATTCGTCGCCCTGGCCGCGCGTACCGAGGCCGACCTGCGCCAGCTGCTGTCCGTGCCGGACGACTACGCGGTGCTGTTCCTGTCCGGTGGCGCGACCACCCAGCAGGCGCTGCTGCCACTGAACTTCGCCGCGCCCGGGCAGCGCGTCGACTTCGTCGTCACCGGCCATTGGGGCAACACCGCGATCAAGCAGGCCAAGCCTTACGTGCAGGCGCACGTGGCTGCCGACGGCAAGGCCAATGGCTACCGCGACATCCCCGCGCGCGCTGACTGGCAGCTCTCGCCCGATGCTGCCTATGTCCACATCACCGCCAACGAGACCATCCACGGCGTGGAGTTCCGGGATGCGCCGGACGTGGGCCAGGTGCCGCTGTTCGCCGACTTCAGCTCGTCCATTGCCGCCGAGCCGATCGACATCTCGCGCTACGGCTTGGTCTATGCCGGCGCACAGAAGAACCTGGGCCCGGTCGGCATCTCGGTGGTGATCGTGCGCCGTGACCTGCTCGAACGCGCCGGTCAGCCACGCGCCGACATCTTCAACTACTGCTCGCACGCCGAGCGCGATTCGATGCTCAACACGCCGCCGACCTGGAACTGGTACCTGCTAGGGCTGACCGTGCAGTGGATGCTGGAGCAGGGCGGCGTGGACGAATTCGCGCGCCGCAACGCCGAGAAGGCCGGGCTGGTCTACGCCGCCATCGACAGCTCGGGCGGCTATTACCGCAACGAAGTGGCGCCGGACGTGCGCTCGCGCATGAACATCCCGTTCTTCCTGGCCGATGAGCGCCTGGACGCGCTGTTCGTCAGCGAATCGAAGGCCGCCGGGCTGCTTGCACTGAAAGGCCACAAGGCCGTCGGCGGCATCCGCGCCTCGCTGTACAACGCGATGCCGGTCGCCGGCGCGCAGGCGCTGGTGGCCTTCATGCACGACTTCCGCCAGCGCCACGGCTGATACCGGGGTGCCGCGCATGAGGGCGCGGTGCCGCACGAACCAGGAAATACGAAACGATGGCCGCAAAGCCCAAGAAGATTGCCACCGCCAAGCCTGAGAAGGCGGCCAAGCCGGCACGCAAATCCGCTGCGCCCTCCGCCAAGGCCGCATCCGTACCGGCCCCGCCACCGGCGCTGGCCGATGTGCGCGCCAAGATCGACGAGATCGACCGCAGCATCCAGGCCCTGATCGCCGAGCGCGCGCACTTCGCCCACCAGGTCGGCAAGGCCAAGGGCAAGCTTGCCGCGGCGGTGGACTACTACCGGCCCGAGCGCGAGGCGCAGGTGCTGCGCATGGTGGTGGACCGCAACGAAGGCCCGCTCAGCGACGAAGTGCTGGTGCATGTGTTCCGCGAGATCATGTCCGCCTGCCTGGCGCAGCAGGAGCCGCTGAAGATCGGTTATCTCGGCCCGGAGGGCACCTTCAGCCAGCAGGCCGTGCTCAAGCACTTCGGCCGCTCGGCCGTGGGCCTGCCGATGGCGAGCATCGAGGAAGTGTTCCAGGAAGTGGAAGCGGGCAATGCCGACTTCGGCGTGGTGCCGGTGGAAAACTCCGGCCAGGGCACCATCCAGGTCACGCTGGACATGTTCCTCACCTCGCAGCTGAAGATCTGCGGCGAAGTGGAACTGCGCGTGCACCAATACCTGCTCTCGCGTGGCGGCCGGCTGGAGGATATCGAGCGCATCTACGCGCACCCGCAGTCCTTCGCGCAGACCGCAGGCTGGCTGCGCGCCAACCTGCCCAAGGCCGAGAAGATCGCGGTGTCGTCCAATGCCGAAGGCGCGCGCCGCGCGCGCAACGCCGACGACGCCGCGGCGATCGGCGGCGAGAGCGCCGCGCATGTGTATGGCCTGAAGAAGGTCATCATGAAGTCAATCGAGGATGACGACGACAACACCACGCGCTTCCTGGTGATCGGCCGCAACATCTTCCCGCCGTCGGGGCACGACCGCACCTCGATCCTGGTCTTCATCCACGACAAGCCCGGCGCGCTGTTCGACGTGCTCAGCCCGTTCGCGCGGCATGGCATCAGCATGAACCGCATCGAGTCGCGGCCCTCGCACCAGGCCAAGTGGGAGTACGGCTTCTTCATCGACCTGGCCGGGCATGCCGAGGACGAGGCGATGAAGCGCGCGCTGGCGGAACTGGAATCGCACTCGGCCCAGGTCAAGGTGCTGGGTTCCTACCCGGTCGCCATTCCCTGAGCGCCGCGCAGACAACGCAACAGGAAAGACATGAGCGCAAAGCAAAGCTGGATCGCCGTTCCGGGTACGCCGCTGCGGGGCAGCCTGGCCATTCCCGGCGACAAGTCGGTATCGCACCGCGCGGTGATGTTTGCCGCGCTGGCCGATGGCGTGTCGCGCATCGACGGCTTCCTCGAAGGCGAAGACACCCGTTCAACCGCGGCGATCTTTGCCGAGCTGGGCGTGCGCATCGAAACGCCGTCGGCCTCGCAGCGCATCGTCCATGGTGTCGGCGTCGATGGCTTGAAGGCGCCGGCGCGCGCGCTGGATTGCGGCAACGCCGGCACCGGCATGCGCCTGCTGGCCGGGTTGCTGGCGGCGCAGCCGTTCGACAGCGTGCTGGTTGGCGATGAGTCGCTGTCACGCCGGCCGATGCGCCGGGTCACCGCGCCGTTGGCGCAGATGGGCGCGCGCATCGACACCGAGGCTGACGGCACGCCGCCGCTGCGTATCCATGGCGGGCAGCGCCTGCGCGGGATCGAGTTCGCCTCGCCGGTTGCCAGCGCGCAGGTGAAGTCGGCGGTGTTGCTGGCCGGTCTCTATGCCGAAGGCGAGACCTCGGTGAGCGAGCCGCACCCCACGCGTGACTACACCGAGCGCATGCTGTCGGCGTTCGGCGTGGAGATCGAATTTGCGCCCGGCCGTGCGCGCCTGCGTGGCGGCCAGCGCCTGCGCGCGACCGACATCGCGGTGCCGGCGGATTTCTCCTCCGCCGCCTTCTTCATTGTTGCCGCCAGCATCATTCCCGGTTCGGAAGTGCTGGTGCGCGCGGTGGGCCTCAACCCGCGCCGCACCGGGCTGCTCGCCGCGCTGCGCCTGATGGGCGCGGACATCAGCGAAGAGAACCACGGCGAGCACGGTGGCGAGCCGGTCGCCGACCTGCGCGTGCGTTACGCACCGCTGCACGGCGCCCGGATTCCCGAAGCACTGGTGCCGGACATGATCGACGAGTTTCCGGCGCTGTTTGTCGCGGCTGCGGCCGCGCAAGGGCAGACGATCGTCACTGGTGCGGCGGAGCTGCGGGTCAAGGAATCCGACCGCCTTGGCGCCATGGCTCATGGCCTGCGCACGCTGGGCGTGGTGGTGGACGAGACCGCCGACGGTGCGACCATCCACGGCGGGCCGATAGGCGGTGGCAGCATCGACAGCCATGGCGATCACCGCATCGCGATGGCGTTTGCGATTGCCGGCCAGTTGGCCAGCGACGAGGTTCGGATCGATGACGTGGCCAATGTGGCCACTTCGTTCCCGGGCTTCGACACGCTGGCGCGTACGGCCGGCTTCGCCCTGCGCGCTGGCTGAGCAGCGCGCAGGGCAGGGGCCTCGCGCTTACTGCGCGGCGCGGAAGTCCACCGGCAGCTGCACGGTGGTGGCAACGGCACGGCCATTGCGCATGGCCGGCTCGAAGCGCCAATCGCGCACGGTGGTCAGCACGGCCCGATCCAGCTCGCGGTCGCGCGCGCCACTGCGGTCAACAATCTCGGCGTCGCTGACGCGGCCCTGGGCATCGACCTGCAGGCGCGCGGTCACGCTGCCCTCGACACCAGCGCGCAGGGCACGGGCGGGGTAAGACGGCACCGGATTGGAGGCCAGCGGGCGGGCATCGCGGTTGCGCACGGCCGGTGCCGCCTTCGGCGCGGAGTGGCGGACCATCGCCGCCGGACGCTGGCTGGTGGCCTCCGGCAGCGGCTGTGCAGGCGTGGTGATCTCACTGGTGGTCGGCAACGGCGCGGCCGGTGCGTTCTGCTGGCTGTTGCGAATCCACCACCAAGCCGGGGCCGCGACCAGGGCCAGGATCAGCAACGCCCACAGCCAGGCCGAAGCGCCACTGCGCTCGCGTGCAGGCTCGGTGGCCGCCGCTGCCGGCGGATCGCGGAAGTCGTGGGTATGTGTCGACGTCGTGGACATGGAGACTCCTTCGTCTGGGTGGACGAGGGCAGTCTCGATCGAAATCGCGGCAAAGGGTGTCAGCCCGGAGTGAACGCGGCGGCCGCAGGGCGGGCGAGGTTCAGCTTACTGAGCGGGCTTGAAATCGAAGGGAATTTCGATCGAACCGGCCACGGCGCGACCATCGCGCTGCGCCGGCTGGAAGCGCCAGTTGCGCACGGCTTCCATTGCCGCGCGGTCGAGATCGCGCGAACCGCTGCGTTCGATCAGCGCCACGCCGGCGGGCGCGCCGCTCGCATCGACTTCCACGCGCACGACCACCGTGCCCCTGTCGCCGCGACGCAACGCGGCTGGCGGATAGCGCGGCGGTTGCATGTGACCGGGCATCGGCACGGGCCGGTCACCGGGTGCCAGAGCGGCGCCCGGGGCTGCTTCCGGCAGAGGCGCGGGCGGAGCCGCCGGCGCGGGCGGCGGTGGCGGCGTGGTCTCGATCAAGCGTGCCGAGGTGTCGGCGTCAGCCGAGGGCGCCTTGGCTTCGGGCATGTCACTGGCGGCGTCGTTGCCCGCGGCCAGCGGTTCGGGCAGTGGCGCGATCGGCGCGCCGGGTTGTTCCGCGGGCGCGGTGGCGGGGTCGGCGCGATAGAAGTCGTTCTTGCGTGCCGTGGCCCAGACCAGCAGGAACAGCAGCAGCCCGGCGCCGAAGGCGATGCCGGCGATCTTCAGGGCGTGGCGGGGCAGGCGCCGGACGATGTGCGAGGTGGCGGGGCCGGAAGCGCTGGATCGGGGCACGGGAACACTCGTGGGCGGTTCTGCGCCGATTCTGGCACAGCGGGCCGGGGCGGGCGACGCGCGACGCCGTGACAGGCGATAATCGTGCTCTGTCCCTTCAGATATCGGTCTCATGCTCGATCCGGCCCTGCTACGCCAACAGCCCGCTGAACTCGCCGACCGCCTGCGCAGTACGCGCGGCTTCGCGCTCGACATCACCGCGCTGGAGTCGCTGGAAAGTGAGCGCAAGCGCATCCAGGTCCGCACCCAGGAATTGCAGAACCTGCGCAATTCCCGCTCCAAGGCCATCGGCCAGGCCAAGGGCCGCGGCGAGGACGTGTCGGCGCTGATGGCCGAAGTGGCCGGCTTCGGCGATGAGCTGAAGGCCTCGGAAGTGGCGCTGGAGCGCATTCGCGGCGAACTGGAAGCCATTGCCCTGGGCATTCCCAACCTGCCGCAGGCCGACGTGCCGCTGGGCGAGGACGAATCGCAGAACGTCGAGCAGTCGCGCTGGGGCACTCCGCGCAGCTTCGACTTCGAGGTCAAGGACCACGTCGAACTGGGCGCGCGACATGGCTGGCTCGACGGCGAAACCGCGGCCAAGCTGTCCGGCGCCCGCTTCACCGTGCTGCGCGGACCGGTCGCGCGCCTGCATCGCGCGCTGGCGCAGTTCATGGTCGATCTGCACGCGGGCGAGCATGGCTATGAAGAAACCAACGTCCCGCTGCTGGTCAACGCCGACTCGCTGCGCGGCACCGGGCAGTTGCCGAAGTTCGAGGAAGACCTGTTCCAGACCGCGGTGGGCGATGCACGCCGCTATCTGATCCCGACCTCGGAAGTACCGCTGACCAACATCGTGCGCGACGAGATCATCGAGGCCGAGCGCCTGCCGCTGCGCATGACCGCCCATTCGCTGTGCTTCCGCGCCGAGGCCGGCAGCGGCGGCCGCGACACTCGCGGCATGATTCGCCAGCACCAGTTCGAGAAGGTCGAACTGGTCAGCGTCTGCAAGCCGGAAGACAGCAACGCCGAGCACGAGCGCATGACGCGCTGTGCCGAAGTGGTGCTGGAAAAGCTCGGCCTGCCGTATCGCAAGGTGCTGCTGTGCACGGGCGACATGGGTTTTTCGGCCGCGCGCACGTATGACCTGGAAGTCTGGCTGCCTTCGCAGGGTACGTACCGGGAGATTTCCTCCTGCTCCAACTGCGGCGACTTCCAGGCCCGGCGCATGCAGGCGCGCTGGCGCAACCCGGCCACTGGCAAGCCGGAGCTGGTGCACACCCTCAATGGTTCCGGCGTGGCGGTCGGCCGGGCGATGATTGCGGTGATGGAGAACTACCAGAACGCCGACGGCTCGATCGACGTGCCGGAGGTACTGCGTGGCTACATGGGCGGCGTTGCGCGGATTGGTTGAACCGCATCTCAGCGAGCCCACATCATTCAAAAGAAAACGGACCCGCATCGCGGGTCCGTCCCGTTCCGGCACCGACGGGGAGGGGGCATGCCGGAAACGGAGAAGCTGTCAGGCCGCAGCCGCCACCGGCGCGATCTGCTTGATCGACTCATGCGCCTGCGCCAGCGCATCGACGCGATGCTGCGGCGAATAGGCAATGCCTTCGGCACGCACGAACTCGATGTCCTGCACGCCCATGAACTCAAGCACGTGGCGCAGATACGGCTCCTGGAAATCAATCGGCGAGCCCGTATACAGACCGCCACGCACGCTGGCGATGATCACCCGCTTGCCGCCGGCCAGGCCGACCGGCCCGTTCTCGGTGTAGCGGAAGGTGCGCCCGGCTACCGCGACGCGATCAATCCACGCCTTCAGCGTAGACGGCACCGAGAAGTTGTACATCGGCACACCAATCACCACCACGTCAGCCGCCAGGAACTGCTGCAGCGTGCGCTCGGCGTCGGCCGCCTCTGCCTCGTTGGCCTTGGCCAGGCTCTGGCCGGTCAGGTGCGGGATCGGCTCGCGGTCGAGGTCGCGGTATTCGACTTCCAGGTCCGGGTGCAGGGCGCGCCAGTGCGCCACCACGGCGCTGCTCAGCTCACGGGTGGCCGAGTTGTCGTTGAACGCACTGGAGTCGAGATGGAGCAGTTTCATGGCAGAACCTTTGCTTGGGGCGGCAGGGGCGCCGCGTCGGGGAGCAAAGGTAGATTGTTGCCTTTTTGGGATAAAGGTAGTTAAATGTCACGTATCGTTCTAACAGTGGAATTACCGCCGTGCACGATCTCAATGACCTTTACTACTTCGCGATGGTGGTGGACCACGGCGGTTTCGCCGCGGCCGAGCGCGCGCTCGGCATCCCCAAGTCGCGCCTGAGCCGGCGCATCAGCCAGCTTGAAACCGACCTCGGCGTGCGCCTGCTGCAGCGCTCCACGCGCCGCTTCGCCGTCACCGACGTGGGCATGAGCGTACACCGCCACGCCCAGACCATGCTCGCCGAGGCGCAGGCCGCGCGCGAGGTCGTCGACCGGCTCAGTGCCGAGCCGCGTGGCCTGGTGCGGGTAAGCGTGCCGGTGTCGCTGGCGCAGATCCAGTTGCCGAAGCTGCTGCCCGAATTCCTGGAGAAATACCCCAAGGTCCGGCTGCAACTGAACATCAGCAATCGCCGCGTGGACGTGATCAACGAAGGCTACGACGTCGCCTTGCGTGTGCGCTCGCGCCTGGACGACGACGGCAGCCTGGTCATGCGCAGCTTCGGCCAGGTGCAGGAGCTGCTGGTGGCGAGCCCGAAGTATCTCGACCGCGTCGGCCGGCCGAAGTCGCCCGAGGACATCGCCAGCCACACCACCATGAGCATCAGCGAAGACGAAGTGCACCAGCGCTGGGAATTGCATGGGCCCAACGGCGAAGTGCGCCGCGTGGACCTGCAGCCGCGCCTGGCCGGCTTCGACTTTCCGTTGCTCAAGTCGATGGCCAAGGACGGGTTCGGTATCACCATGCTGCCCGAGACCGTGTGCGCCGAAGCGGTGCGCAGCGGCGAGCTGGAAGTGGTGCTGCCGGACTGGACGCTGCCGCAGGGCATCTGCCACGCCGTGTTCGCGTCGCGTCGTGGCCTGTTGCCGGCGGTGCGCGTGTTCATCGACTTCCTCGCCGAGCGCCTGCCGCGCGAGATCGAGCGTTCGCGCCTGGACTGCGGCGGCGACTGCAGCAAGCTCGCCGAGAAGATCAAGCGCGTACAGCAGCCGGCGCTGGTGGCCGAAGCCGGTTAAGTGGCGCGTGCCGGGCGCGCATTGCGCCGGGCTCATGCGAGAATGCGCGCCGGCCCGCGAACGCGGTGCCGGCGTTGGACCCCGCGCAAGGCGGGGTCTGCAAGCTACGGAGAGATGGCCGAGCGGTTTAAGGCACCGGTCTTGAAAACCGGCGAAGGGTCAAACCTTCCGTGGGTTCGAATCCCACTCTCTCCGCCACGATTCTTCGTCCGCGTGACAGGTCCGGGGCCGCGAAGCGCCCATGGCGTAGACGACTGCCCACGCCGCATATGGCACCACGCCACAAGCTCACCAGGGCCATCCGTGGCGACGAGATCCCGCCTCAGCGCAGCAGGAAAACCCCTGCCGCCGCTGAAAGCACCATCACATACAGCACGCACATGCCGATCTTGATCGGCTTTTCCCAGTGTCGAATCAGATCCACGGTGTGTCCCCGACAGCGTCCCCTTTTGTGAGGCTAATCACCTTTTTTCCGGAATTCCAGTAGGGAGTTTCCCGAGGCTCGCGTAGGGCCGCTGCCGGCGCAAGACCCCTGCTGGAATGCTGAAATCCGTCCGCGGAAGCGCCAATTGCTGGTGCCGGGGCCCTGGCGTCCCCATGCTGGAAGCAGCCCCCACAGGAACGCCGCATGATTCCCCTTTCCGTCCTCGACCTGGCCCCCGTCTGCGAAGGCAGCGAGCCGTCCGGCGCCTTCGCCCACATGCTCGACCTGGCCCAGCACGCCGAGCAGTGGGGTTACCACCGCTACTGGCTGGCCGAGCACCACAACATGCCCGGCATCGCCAGCGCGGCCACGGCGGTGCTGATCGGCCATGTCGCCGGCGGCACCCGGACGATCCGGGTCGGGGCCGGCGGCATCATGCTGCCCAACCACGCGCCGCTGCAGGTGGCCGAGCAGTTCGGCACCCTGGCCGCGCTGTACCCCGGTCGGATCGACCTGGGCCTGGGCCGCGCCCCGGGGACCGACCAGGCCACCGCCCGCGCGCTGCGCCGCTACTTCGACAGCGCCGACCAGTTCCCGCAGGACGTGGCCGAGCTGCTGCGCTACTTCCAGCCGGCGGTGCCGGGTCAGCTGGTGCAGGCGGTGCCGGGCGCCGGCATCGACGTGCCGGTGTGGCTGCTGGGCTCCAGCCTGTTCAGTGCGCGGCTGGCCGCGGCGATGGGCTTGCCGTTCGCCTTTGCCTCGCATTTCGCGCCCGACGCCATGGACGAAGCGCTGGCCGTGTACCGCCGCGACTTCATGCCCTCCGAGCGGCTCAAGGCGCCGTACGCCATTCTCGCCTTGAACGTCGTGGCCGCCGGCTCGGAAGCCGAGGCGCGTCGACTGTTCACCAGCCAGCAGCAGAGTTTCGTCAACCTGCGTCGCGGCCGGCCCGGCCGGATTCCGCCGCCGCTGGATGACATCGAAGCGTTCTGGCAGCCGCACGAAAAGGCTGGCGTCGAGCGCGCGCTGGCGTGCGCGGTGCTGGGCGATGTGCAGGCGGTGGGCGAGGGCATGGCAGCCTTCGTCGAACGCCACCGCCCGGATGAGTTGCTGCTTACGGCCAACATCTACGATCACACCGCGCGTTTGCGCTCGTTCGAGCTGGCGGCGCAGGCCTGGCGCTCGCGCCAGGGCGGCTGAGGCGGCGTCGCGGCGGCGACGGTTCACGTGGTTTTGCGCGTGGATCGGCTCGAATGAGCCATCCATATCAGGAGTCAATACATGAGCCGTCGCCAGGACGATATCCGCCAGTTGGCCGAGCTGTTGCGCGGCATTGAAGTGGCGATGTTCACCACCGTGGCCGCCGATGGACGCCTCGTCAGCCGGCCGCTGGGAACGCAGGAAGTGGAGTTCGATGGCGACCTGTGGTTTGCCACCGCTGCCGACAGCCCGAAGGTGGCCGAGATCACGGCCAATCCCCGGGTGAACGTCGCCTACGCCGCACCCGAGCGCAATACCTACGTCTCGGTGGCCGGTATTGCGCGCATCGTGGATGACCGGGCCAAGGTCGAGCAGTTGTGGTCGCCGGCGATGCAGGTGTTCTTCCCCGGTGGCAAGGACGACCCGCAACTGCGGCTGATCCACGTGCGTGCCGAGTCGGCCGAGTACTGGAACAGCCCTGCCGGCTTGCTCGGCGCCGCGCTGGAGTTCGTGCTTGGTGCGGTGGACGAAGAGCCTGGTGTGCTTACCGAGAATGGCGTGGTGGATCTGCGCCGCGGCGTGTAGGCGTGACTTGTAGGAGCGGCTCGTAGGAGCGGCTTGTAGGAGCGGCTTCAGCCGCGACGAGCGAAGAAGCCGTCTGTCAGGTCACGGTCGCGGCTGAAGCCGCTCCTACAGTGCACGCATCAGGCATCGGCACGAGGCATCCGGCACCGGTCATCCGCCATCAGGTGTGCGGCATCCGGCACCGCATTCGGCGTAAGGCATCGGCATCCGGCAGGCAGCTGGGCCCATTGTAGGAGGGGCTTCAGCCCCGACAAGCGACAGTCCCTGGCCCTCGCCGGCATTAAGTCAGCTTCGCCCACCAATGCTGCAACAACTCCACCAGCTGGTCGGAGGTCACGCCCAGAACCACGATCGAGCCAATCGTCGCCACCCAGCACAGCAGCAGCAACCCGCCATCTCGTTCCAGCAAGGCCAACGCGAAAAACAGCAGGATCACGCCGAACAGATAGTTGGTGAACGGGATCGGCAGCGACAGCAGCAGCCCGGTCACGATCAGCATCAGCCCGGTGAACGCCTGTGCCGGCAGGCTGTCGAGCAACCACGCCAGGCGCGGCTTGAGCAGGCGGTCGAGCCAGCGCAGCAGCGGCGCGATCTTGCCGACGAAACGCTGACCAGTACCACGGCGCGGGCCACGGCGGCCGATGAAGGCAGGCAGCCAGGGCCGGCGCAGGCCCAACACCATCTGCACGCCGATCAGCACGGTGAGCGGGCCGCTGACCGCGCCTCCCAGGCCGGGAATCGGAATGAAGGCTGGCAGGATCGCCACAAACAGGAACACGCCAAACGCACTCTGCTGCAGGTCGCCCAGGATGTGGCGCAGGCTCAGCAGTTCGGCCGGATCGCCATGCTGGAAAGTGGACAACAGGGTGCGGATGCCCTCATTGCGGTAGGGCGCCGGGCCGCTGGCCGCGCTGGCGTCATCCGACGGTGTCATCAGCTTCCTCTTCGGTCAGCCGGCGCAGCAGCAGCTTGTCGATGCGCGCCCCGTCCAGGTCGATGACCTCGATGCGCCAGCCCGCCCAGTCGAAGTATTCGCCGACATTGGGGATGCGGCCGAAGTAGTAGATGCACAGGCCGGCGAGGGTGTGGTAGTCGCCGTCCTGCGCGTCGGGCAGTTCGGCGCCGCCGAGCACGTCGCGCAGTTCCTCGACCGGCAGCGAGCCATCGATCAGCAGCGAGCCATCCTCGCGGCTGACCACCAGCGCATCCTCGTCGGCGTTTTCCACCGCCTGCAGGCGCCCGACCACCGCGCCCATCAGGTCGCTGATGGTGACCAGGCCCTGGATTTCGCCGTACTCGTCCACCACCAGCGCCATGGACTGCTGTTCCTCGCGGAATATCTCCAGCAGCTTCATCGCGTGAGTGGACTCGGACACGAACAAGGTCTCGCGCAACTGCTGGAACAGCTGCGGGTTGGCCGGATCGAAGTGGGTGACCAGCGACTTCACTTCGAGGATGCCGGCGATGTCCTGGTCGTTGCCGCGATACACCGGGTAGCGCGAGAACTCATGCTCGCGCATCGTGCCCAGGTTGCGCTCGGCCGAGGCAGTGGTGTCCAGCCAGGCGATGCGGTTGCGCGGCGTCATCAGGCTGGCCGCGGTGCGGTCGCCCAGGCGCATCACGCGATTCATCATGTCGCGCTCGTGCTGATCGATCACGCCCTGCTCGTGGCTTTCGGCCACCAGCAGGCGGATCTCCTCTTCGGTGACCGCTGCCGACTGGTCCTTGCCCAGACCGAACAGGCGCAGCACCAGGCGGGTGCTACGGGCCAGCACCCACACGAACGGCGCGGCGATGCGCGCCAGCCAGGCCATCGGCAGGGCGACCGCGCTGGCGATGCTTTCCGAGCGGGTCAGGGCCAGGCGCTTGGGCACCAGCTCGCCGAAGATCAGGGTGACGAAGGTGATGGCCACCACCGCCAGGGTCTGCCCGATGCGCGCCGACCACGGCGCCAGCAGCGGGATCGCGTCCTGCAGCCACAGGCCGATCGCCGTGCCGATGGCCTCGCCGCCGAACAGGCCGGTGAGGATGCCGATCGAGGTGATGCCGATCTGCACCGTGGACAGGAAATGCTCGGGGTTCTCGGCCAGGTCCAGGGCCTTGGCCGAACTGCGGCTGGTCTGCGCCAGCTGTCGCAGGCGCGGCTTGCGCGAGGTCATCAACGACATTTCCGACAGGGCGAAGAAGCCGTTGAGCGCGATCAGCGCCAGCACGATGATGATTTCAAGCACGGGCATCCTCCCCGCTGGTGGAAAGGGAAGGGCTCATGCTGCGGAAGGCGGAGGCGCCGGGGGGCGGGGCCGCCTTGGGGGGATAAGGGTCGTCGTCCATAGGCTGCGCCTGCGAAGGCGCCCGGGCATGTTAACAAAGCCCGGGGAGAAACCGTGAACGCCGCTGGCCCGGCGTGGCTTTGCGGCCGCGGGAGGCGGCTGCCGCGTTCGGGAATACCCAGTCGGGTCATCAACCGGTCATAATTCCGCAGGTTGCCGTCCCTCCCGCGACGGCTGGATGTCCCCTCTCCATGTTCTCCCTTCAGACGATCTTCGGCTCGGGCAAGCAGTTCTACACGCTCCTCGACGAGGCCGCCGAGGCCGCCTACGACAGCACCAAGGCCCTGCACGCGATGATGCGCGAGGCCGACCGCCAGCCGGCGCTGGACGCCTTCAAGCTGGCCCGCCTGCGCGAGCGCGCCGCCTCGGGCAAGATCGGCCAGGCCCTGGTCGACAGCTTCATGACGCCGATCGAGCGCGAGGACATCGAGGCCCTGGGCTCGGCGCTGTACAAGATTCCCAAGCAGGTCGAGAAGTTCGCCGACCGCTATTCGCTGGCCACCCAGCACCTGGCGCATATCGACTTCGCCCCGCGCGCGGCGATGCTCGAGCAGGCCGCCGGGGTGGTGGTGGAAATGGTGCGCGAGCTGCCGCGCATGAACATCGACCGCATGACCGCGCTCAACGACAAGTTGCGGACGATCGAGAACGAGGCCGACCGGCTGATGCTGGAGCTGTACCGCGACATCTATTCCGGCCGCCTGGACAACCTGCAGATGTTCCTGCTCAAGGAGTTCTTCGAGATCCTGGAAAAGGCCATCGACCGCTGCCGCGAGGCCGGTGTGGTGGTGTACCAGATCGTCCTGAAGAACAGTTGAGAGCGCCCGCGTGCTTACCCTGGTCATAGTGGTGGTGCTCGCCGCGCTCGTCTTCGAGTTCATCAACGGCTTCCACGACACCGCCAATTCCATCGCCACCGTGGTGGCCACCAAGGTGCTCTCGCCCGGCTGGGCGGTGATGCTGGCTGCCGGCATGAACCTGATCGGCGCGCTCACCGGCACCGCGGTGGCGCTGACGATCGCGTCGGGCCTGCTCAACACCGGCGTGGTCGATGTCACCCCGCAGGTGGTGCTGTGCGCGCTGCTCGGCGGCATCATCTGGAACCTGATCACCTGGTGGAAGGGCCTGCCGTCCTCGTCCTCGCATGCCTTGATCGGCGGCCTGTGCGGCGCCGGCCTGGCCGCTGCGCACAACAACTGGGATGCGCTGATCTGGTCGCAGAGCGTCGGCGACTGGGCCAAGAACAAGGGCCTGCTGTGGAAGGTCTTCGTGCCGATGGTGACCTCGCCGGTGGCCGGCTTCCTGCTCGGCATCGTGGTGATGGTGCTGCTGTGGGCGATCATCGCCGGCATCGCCAAGCTGCCGGGCCCGCTGGGCCGGCTGGCGCGGCCGCGCTGGGTCAATGCGTTCTTCGGCAAGGCACAGATCGCCTCGGCCGCGTACATGGGTTATGCCCACGGCCACAATGACGCGCAGAAGACCATGGGCATCATCGCGATGACCCTGATCGGCGCCGAGTCGACTGGTGCGCTGGACAACCTGCCGGGCTGGCTGGCGTTCCTGCATCCGGGCACCGGCGATCAGCCGATCGCGCTGTGGATCGTGCTGACCTGCGCGGTGGTGATGGCGGCGGGCACGGCCTCGGGTGGCTGGAAGATCATCAAGACCCTCGGCCACAAGATGGTCAAGCTGCACCCGATCCACGGCTTTGCCGCCGAAACCAGCTCGGCGACCATCCTGACCCTGGCTGCGCACTTCGGCATGCCGGTCTCCACCACCCACAGCATCTCCACCGCGATCATGGGCGTGGGCTTTGCCAAGAACCCGCGCTCGCTGCGCCTGGGCGTGATCGAACGCATCATCTGGGCCTGGATCCTGACGATCCCGGCCGCTGGCGCGGTGGCGTATCTGATGCTGGAGTTGTTCCG
>DASPIU010000003.1:0-44615 GCA_035629025.1 Stenotrophomonas sp. | reverse complement strand
GCCCTTGAAACACACACGGTTAACCGCATCTGAGGGACATTGCCGGCAGCGCCGGCCTCGTCGAATCCATGAGGAAGACCCATGCGGATGGACAAGCTCACCTCGCGTTTCCAGCAGGCGCTGGCTGACGCGCAGTCGCTGGCCGTGGGCCGCGACCACAACATCATCGAGCCGGTGCACGTGATGACTGCACTGCTGGACCAGTCCGGCGGCAGCACGCGACCGTTGCTGGCCCAGGCCGGGGTCAACGTGCCGGTGCTGCGCGAACGCCTGGGCGAAGCGCTGGACAAGCTGCCGAAGGTGTCCGGCCAGGCGGGCAATCTCTCCATCGGCAATGACCTGGGCCGCCTGCTCAACGTCACCGACAAGCTCGCCCAGCAGCACGGCGACGCGTTCATCGCCAGCGAGTGGTTCGTGCTGGCCGCGGCCGATGACGGCGGCGCGCTCGGCATGGCGATGCGTGCCGCCGGCGCGGACAAGGCTCGCATCGAGGCGGCCATCGAGAAGGTGAGGGGAGGGGAGAGCGTGCAGAGCGAGAATGCCGAAGAACAGCGCCAGGCGCTGGAGAAGTACACCATCGACCTCACCGCGCGCGCCGAGAGCGGCAAGCTCGACCCGGTGATCGGCCGTGACGAGGAAATCCGCCGCACCGTGCAGGTGCTGCAGCGCCGGACCAAGAACAACCCGGTACTGATCGGCGAGCCCGGCGTGGGCAAGACCGCCATTGTCGAAGGCCTGGCCCAGCGCATCGTCAACGGCGAAGTGCCCGAGGGCCTGCGTGGCAAGCGCGTGCTGTCGCTGGACATGGGCGCGCTGATTGCCGGCGCCAAGTTCCGCGGCGAGTTCGAGGAGCGCCTGAAGGCGGTACTCAACGACCTGGCCAAGAACGAAGGCCAGATCATCCTGTTCATCGACGAGCTGCACACCATGGTCGGCGCCGGCAAGGCCGATGGCGCGATGGACGCCGGCAACATGCTCAAGCCGGCACTGGCGCGTGGCGAGCTGCATTGCATTGGCGCGACCACGCTGGATGAGTACCGCAAGTACATCGAGAAGGACGCCGCGCTGGAGCGCCGCTTCCAGAAGGTGTTCGTCGGCGAGCCGACGGTGGAGGACACCATCGCCATCCTGCGCGGCCTGAAGGAGCGCTACGCCGTGCATCACGGCGTCGAGATCACCGACCCGGCCGTCGTCGCCGCCGCGACCCTGTCCAACCGCTACATCACCGACCGGCAGCTGCCGGACAAGGCCATCGACCTGATGGACGAGGCTGCCAGCCGCATCCGCATGGAGATCGACTCCAAGCCGGAGGAACTCGACCGCCTGGAGCGCCGCCTGATCCAGCTGAAGATCCAGCGCGAGATGCTGAAGAAGGAGAAGGACGAGGCCTCGCAGAAGCGCCTGGCCGATCTGGAAGCCGATATCGACGGCCTGGAACGCGAGTTCTCCGACCTCAACGAAATCTGGAAGTCCGAGAAGGCCGCGCTGCAGGGCGCCACCCGGATCAAGGAACAGATCGAGCAGGCCCGTCTGGAACTGGAAGCCGCGCAGCGGCGCCAGGACTACGCCAAGATGAGCGAGATCCAGTACGGCCAGCTGCCGCAGCTGGAAAAGCAGCTGGCCGCCGCCAACGAGGCCGAGCAGCACGACTTCAAGCTGGTGCAGGACCGGGTGACCGAGGAGGAAATTGCCGAGGTCGTGTCGCGCTGGACCGGCATCCCGGTCAGCAAGATGCTTGAAGGCGAGCGCGACAAGCTGCTGCGTATGGAGCAGATGCTGCACCAGCGCGTGGTGGGCCAGGAGGAAGCGATCCGCGTGGTGTCCGATGCGGTGCGGCGTTCGCGCGCGGGCCTGTCCGACCCCAACCGCCCAAGCGGTTCGTTCCTCTTCCTGGGTCCGACCGGCGTCGGCAAGACAGAACTGTGCAAGGCGCTGGCCGAATTCCTGTTCGACAGCAGCGACGCGATGGTGCGCATCGACATGAGCGAGTTCATGGAGAAGCACTCCGTGGCCCGCCTGATCGGTGCGCCTCCGGGCTATGTCGGCTATGAAGAGGGCGGCTACCTGACCGAGGCAGTGCGGCGCCGGCCGTATTCGCTGATCCTGCTCGACGAAGTCGAGAAGGCGCATTCCGACGTCTTCAACATCCTGTTGCAGGTGCTTGACGATGGCCGCCTCACCGACGGCCAGGGGCGCACGGTGGACTTCCGCAATACCGTCATCGTGATGACTTCCAACCTGGGCTCGCACCAGATCCAGGAGCTCAACGGCGACGATTCGCCCGAGGCCTACGTGCAGATGAAGGCAGCGGTAATGGGCGTGGTGCAGGCGCATTTCCGTCCCGAGTTCATCAACCGCCTGGACGACATCGTCGTGTTCCACCCGCTGGACAAGCAGCAGATCAAGCAGATCGCCCGCATCCAGATGAGCGGCCTGGAAAAGCGCCTGGCCGAGCGCGGCTTGCGCATCGAGGTGGGCGACAAGGCGTTGGAGTTGCTTGGCAACGTGGGCTTCGACCCGGTGTATGGCGCGCGGCCGTTGAAGCGTGCGATCCAGGCACAGCTGGAGAATCCGCTGGCGCAGAAGATCCTGTCGGGCGAGTTCGTCGCCGGCGATGTGATCAAGGTCGATACCGACGGCGGCCAATTGGCGTTCGCCAAGGGATAGGCCTCCCCCCAGACGCTGTAGGAGCGGCTTCAGCCGCGACCGCGATCTCTGCCACATGGCGACTCCGCCGGTCGGGGCTGAAGCCCCTCCTGCAGGTCTGGTTTCAGCAAGCCCTACCGCAACCTCTGCGATCGGCAATCCGTCGCGCGGCCGCAACACTTGCTACTATCTCCTCGCCTCAGGTGACCCCCGGCCCAGCCGGCGGGTTTAAACGGGAATCCGGTGCGCTGGCCCAGCCAGCAATGCCGGAGCTGCCCCCGCAACGGTAGGCGAGACAAGATCCGCAACAGCCACTGTGCTCACGCATGGGAAGGCGCGGATTGGCACGCAGGCATCGGCCCGCATGCGCTCGCAAGCCCGGAGACCGGCCTGGAGCGACGTGACATGCGGTGGGCGATGTCATGGGGCCGGGCTGTCCCGTTGCCTCCATACCCTCCTTCCGCCTGTCGTCTTCCATTGCTTCCGCGCGGGCAGGCGCGGTCCAGGAGTCCTCAGTGCGTCATCACAACCGGTTGTCCCACCGCCATGCGCTGGCGGTGTCGTGTTGCCTTGTGTTCTCCCTTGCAGCCCCGGCCTTCGCCGCCGATGCGCCGCGCGATCTCGACCAGATCATCGTCACCGCCTCGCGGACCGCGCAAACCCAGGACCAGGCGCTGGCGCCGGTCGCGGTCATTGACCGTGCCGAGATCGAGCGCCGCCAGCCGCAATCCCTTCCAGACCTGTTGCGCGGCGAAGCGGGCGTGTCGCTCGTCAACAATGGCGGCGCCGGCAAGGCCAGCTCGCTGTTCCTGCGCGGCACCGAGTCCGACCACGTGCTGTACCTCATCGATGGCGTCAAGGTCGGCTCGGCCACCTCCGGCGGCGCCGCATTGCAGGACATCCCCGTCGAGCAGATCGAGCGCGTCGAGATCGTGCGCGGGCCGTTCTCCAGTCTCTACGGCTCCGAGGCCATTGGTGGCGTCGTGCAGATTTTCACCCGCCGCGCGCAGGGGCCGTTCGAGCCGAATCTCGCCCTCAGTGCTGGCAGCGACAACCTGCGCCGCTACAGCGCCGGCCTGTCGGGCCGCAGCCAGGGCGACATCGGCGAACGCGGCGGCTGGTACGCGGTGCAGGCCGCGCACGAGCAGACCGACGGCTTCAATGCCTACACCAACACGGCGTCCTCGTATTACGACCCGGACCGCGATGGCTACCGCAACGACTCGCTTAGCGTGCAGGGCGGCTGGCGCTTCAACCGGCAGTGGGAAGCCGACGTCAACGCGTTGCGTGCCGACAGCCGCAACGAATTCGACGGTATCGACAACCTCGCCAAGGGCCGCGAACAAGTCGTCGGTGGCCGCCTGCGCTACACGCCCAGCGATGCACTCAAGCTCACCGCCAGCGTCGGCGGCAGCGCCGAGCTGGGCGATACCTATCGCGATGGCGTGTACTCCTCCACCTTCGACACCCGTCGTCGCGTCGCCTCGCTGCAGGCCGACCTCCACGCAGGCCCCGGGCTGTTGACTGCCGGCTTCGACTGGCAACGCGACGAGATCGAAAGCAGCGAGACCTACGACGCCGATCGCCGAGTCGACCGCGGATTGTTCGCGCAATGGCAGCAGTCCTTTGGCCGCCAGTCCGTGCAGGCCAGCGTGCGCCGCGATGACAACAGCCAGTTCGGCGGCAAGAACACCGGCAGCCTGCTGTGGGGCTGGAACCTCACCGGCCCGCTGCGGCTCACCGCCAGCTACGGCACGGCGTTCAAGGCGCCCACCTTCAACGAGCTGTACTACCCAAGCTACGGCAACCCGAACCTGGGGCCCGAGACCTCGCGCAGCGCCGAGCTCGGCCTGCGTGGCGAGCATGGCTGGGGCGACTGGTCGCTCAATGCGTTTGAAACCCGCGTCGATGACCTCATCGCCTACGACGCCGACCTGGTCGATGCCGCCCATCCCTTTGGTCAGCCCAACAACGTGGACCGGGCGCGCATCCGCGGCAGCGAGGCGGTGCTGGATACCACGCTGGCCGGCTGGCAACTCGGCGCACGCCTGACCTGGCTGGATCCCAGGGCAGAGGGCAGCAGCAACCACGGCAACCTTCTGCCGCGCCGCGCGCGCCAGAGCGGGCGCGTGGACGCGGACCGCAGCTTCGGCGCCTTCAGCGTCGGCGCCGGCGTGTTTGCCTCGGGCCAGCGCTACGACAACCTGGCCAACACCACGCGGCTGGCCGGCTATGGCCTGCTTGACCTGCGCGTGGGCTGGCAGCTGGCCACCGCGTGGAAGCTGAGTCTGTCGGCCAACAACGTGTTCGACCGCAACTACGAAACCGCGCGCTGGTACGCCCAGCCCGGCCGCAACTACCAGTTGACCCTTCGCTATCGGTCCGCGCAGCAGGGCGGCTGACGAAGCTCTTGCCCCGTCATCACACGCTGGAACGTCCTCATGAACACGAACTTGCCTTCTTCCACGCTGCCGCTGGCCACGGCGCGCGCGCAATGGATTGCCGGCCTGTTGCTCGCCGCCTTGATGGTCTGTACCCGTGGCCAGCACTTCGCCTCGGTCAACGCGCTGCCGAGTGCATCGTGGGCGGTGTTCTTCCTGGCCGGCGCGTTGCTGCGGCCGATGTGGGTGCTGCCGGTGTTCTTCGTGCTGTCCAGCGCACTGGACCTCGGCAGCCTGGCCGCCGGCACCATCAGCGACTGGTGCGTGTCGCCGGCGTACTGGGCGCTGGCCTTCGCCTATGCCGCGCTGTGGCTGGGCGGGCACCTGTACGCGCGGCGCCTGCATGAGGGGCGCTGGCACAGCGTGCCGCGCCTGGCCGTGGCCCTGGTGGTGACGGCCACGGTCGCCTACGTGCTGTCCAAGGGCGGCTTCTACTTCTTCTCCGGGCATTACCCGCAGGCCGACCTGGCCGGCTTCCTGGCGCGCGTGCCGCACTACTATCCACGCGCGCTCGGCACCCTGGCCGGCTATGTGGCGATCGGCCTGGCCCTGGTCGCGCTCGCACAGCAGTTGCCGGCGCACGCTGCGCGCAAGGTGGCAGCATGAGCACGCAGCCGCCGCGCGATGACGACGCGCATTATCTGGAACGGGCCCGGCGCAAGAAGGAGCTGATCGACCGCCGCATCGCCCGCGCCACGATTGATCGCGGGGTTTTCGTGGTCAACACCGGCAACGGCAAGGGCAAGAGCTCGTCGGGCTTCGGCATGCTCGCGCGTTCGCTCGGCCATGGCCTGCACTGTGGCGTGGTGCAGTTCATCAAGGGCAGTTTCGCCACTGGCGAAGAGGCCTTCTTCCGCCGCTTCCCGGAGCAGCTCGACTACCACGTGATGGGCGAGGGCTTCACCTGGGAAACCCAGGACCGCGCGCGCGACATCGTCGCCGCGCAGGCCGCCTGGCAGGTGGCGCGCGGGATGCTGGCGGATCCGGACTACGATTTCGTGCTGCTGGACGAGCTCAACATCGCCCTGGTCAAGGACTATGTCGCGCTGGATGAAGTGCTGGCCGCCGTCGCCGCGCGGCCGCCGCGCCAGCATGTGGTCATCACCGGCCGCGGCGCCCCGGACGGCCTGATCGAAGCCGCGGACACGGTGACCGAGATGCGCCTGGTCAAGCACGCGTTCAAGGCCGGGATCATGGCGCAGAAGGGTATCGAGCTCTGAAGATGGAGCGCCGCGCGCCCATGCCACCCGCGCACCGGCCACGGGCATGCCCGTCCTGATGGCCGCGCTCCTGCCATTGGCTGTCGCCTGCGGCGCGGTGCTGCTGGACGTGCTGCTCGGCGAACCGCGGCGCGGCCATCCGCTGGTCGGCTTTGGCCGTTGCGCGCAGTGGTTGCAGCTGCGGCTGTATCGCGATTCGCGTATTGCCGGAGTGCTGGCATGGATGCTCGCCGTGCTGCCCGCCGTGGCGCTGTGTGCATTGCTGCAATGCGCGCTGTGGCGCTGGTCGCCATGGGCTGGCGCAGCGTTCGCGACGCTGGCGCTGTATGTGGCCCTGGGCCTGCGCAGCCTCGGCGAGCACGCCGTGGCCGTGGCCGCTGCGCTTGCGCGCGATGACTTGCCAGCCGCGCGCGCGGCGGTGGCGCGGATTGTCAGTCGCGATACCGAAGCGCTGGACGCGCGGCAGGTAGCTGCCGCGGCCACCGAGTCGGTATTGGAGAACGGCAGCGACGCCGTGTTCGCGGCGTTGTTCTGGGGCCTGCTGCTGGGCGCGCCCGGCGCGGTGCTGTACCGACTGAGCAATACCCTGGATGCGATGTGGGGTTATCGCACGCCGCGCCTGATCCGCTTCGGCTGGGCCGCCGCGCGCATCGATGATGCGCTGAACTGGCTGCCGGCACGGCTGGTCGCGCTCACCTACGCCGCACTCGGCGCGACGCGCAGCGCACTGCGTTGCTGGCGGCGGCAGGCACCCCGCTGGAAGAGCCCCAACGCCGGCCCGGTGATGGCGGCTGGTGCAGGCGCGCTGCGCGTATGCCTCGGCGGGCCGGCGCCCTATCACGGCCAGTGGCAGCCGCGTCCCGAATTGGGCGAGGGTGCGCCGGCCGACGCCGCCAGCGTGCGCCGTGCCCTGCGCCTGGTCCGTGCGGGCGTGCTGATGTGGCTGTTGCTGCTCGCGCTGGCGGCAACCTTGTCTGCATTCGGAGGCCACTGACGTGCTCGAACATGGAGGCCGCCTGTTGCGCGCCGCGCAGCGCTTCGGCATCGACCCGGCGCAGTGGCTGGATCTGTCCACCGGCGTCAGCCCGTGGCCGTGGCCGGTGCCGCCGGTGCCGGCCAGCGCCTGGCATCGTCTGCCGGAAGAGGAAGACGGCCTGCTGGAGATCGCGCAGGCGTACTACGGCACCGCGCAGCTGTTGCCGGTGGCCGGATCGCAGGCGGCGATCCAGGCGCTGCCGCAGCTGCGCGCGCCCGGCCGCGTCGGCGTGATCGCACCCGGTTACAACGAACATGCGCACGCCTGGCGCCAGGCCGGGCACCAGGTAGTCAGCGCGCCGGCCAGTCAGTTGCTGAGCAGCGCCGAAGATTTCGACACGCTGGTGCTGATCCATCCGAACAATCCCGGCGGCGATCGCTTCGCGCCGGCCACCTTGCTCGAACTGCATGCGCGCATGGCGCGGCGCGGTGGCTGGCTGGTGCTGGACGAGGCGTTCATGGATGCAGCGCCCGAACACGGCCTGTGCGCACAGGCCGGCCGCGAAGGCCTGATCGTGCTGCGCTCGGTGGGCAAGTTCTTCGGCATGGCCGGCGCGCGTGCCGGCTTTGTCTGTGCCTGGCCGGAACTGCTCGTGTCACTGCGCGAACGGCTCGGCCCGTGGACACTCGGCGGGCCCACGCGCTGGGCGGTCGCGCGCGCGCTGGCGGATTGCGACTGGCAGGCGCAGGCCCGGCCACGCCTGTTCGCAGCCTCGCAGCGCCTGGCCGCGGTGTTGCGCCTGCACGGTCTGCCGCCGCAGGGTGGCAGCGCGTTCTTTCAGTGGTGTCCGCATCCGGATGCGGCCGCGCTGCATGAAGCCCTGGCCCGGCGCGCGATCCTCACGCGCCTGTTCGCGACGCCCGGCAGCCTGCGCTTTGGCCTGCCGCCGGACGAAGCCGGCTTCGTCCGCCTCGATACCGCGCTGGCGGAGATCGGCGCATGAGTGCACGCGTGTTGATGGTGCAGGGCTGCACTTCCGATGCGGGCAAGAGCACGCTGGTCGCCGCGCTATGCCGCTGGCTGCACCGCCGCGGCGTGGACGTGGCGCCGTTCAAGCCGCAGAACATGGCGCTCAATGCCGCCGTGACCGCCGACGGCGGCGAGATCGGCCGCGCCCAGGCGGTGCAGGCCGCCGCCTGCGGCCTGCTGCCGGATACCGACTTCAACCCGGTGCTGCTCAAGCCGCAAAGCGATACCGGCGCGCAGGTCATCGTGCATGGTCGCGTGGTCGGCACGCTGGATGCGCTGGCCTACCACGACTACAAGCGCACCGCGCGGCAGGCGGTGCTCGAATCCCACGCGCGGCTGACGGCACGGCATGCCGTGGTCATCGTCGAAGGCGCGGGCAGCCCGGCCGAGATCAACCTGCGTGCCAACGACATCGCCAACATGGGTTACGCCGAGGCGGTCGACTGTCCGGTGATCCTCATCGCCGATATCGACCGCGGCGGCGTGTTCGCACATCTGGTCGGGACGCTGGCCCTGCTTTCGGAAAGCGAGCGCGCGCGCGTGGTCGGCTTTGTCATCAACCGTTTTCGCGGCGACCTGGCGCTGCTGCAACCGGGCCTGGACTGGTTGCAGCAGTACACCGGCAAGCCGGTGCTCGGCGTGCTGCCCTATCTGCAAGGGCTGCATCTGGAAGCCGAGGATGCCCTGCCGCGTGCGGCACCAGCCAAGCCGCAGGCGCGGCTGCAAGTGGTCGTGCCGGCGCTACCGCGCATCAGCAACCACAACGATTTCGATGCGCTGGCCGCGCATCCGCAGGTGGCCTTGCGCTTCGTCGGGCCGGGCGAGGCGCCGCCGTCTTGTGACCTGATCATCCTGCCCGGCAGCAAGTCCACCCGCGACGACCTGGCCTGGCTGCTCGCGCAGGGCTGGGAAGCGGCGATCGCGCGACACCTGCGCTATGGCGGCCGCCTGCTCGGCATCTGCGGCGGCTTCCAGATGCTGGGTGAGGCGCTGCACGATCCGCTCGGCCTCGATGGCATGCCAGGCAGCAGCGATGGCCTGGGCTGGCTGCCGATGGTCACGCATTTCGCCGCCGACAAGCAGTTGCGCAGCGTGCAGGGCTGGCTGAGCTTCGCCGATGCCGACGTGCGCGGCTACGAGATCCATTGCGGCAACAGCAGCGGCGCCGCAATGGCCCGGCCCTTCGCGCTGCTCGATGGTGGCCGCCACGATGGCGCGATCTCCGCGGACGGACAGGTCATGGGCACCTACCTGCATGGGCTGTTCGACACCCCTGCGGCACTGACCGCGCTGCTGCAATGGGTGGGGCTGGCCGAACCGCAGGCCCTGGCGATGGATGCGCTGCGCGAGCACACGCTGGAGCGCCTGGCCGACGCGGTCGAGGCGCACCTGGACACGGCCGCGCTGTCGCGCTGGTTGTCGTTGCCCGCGGCGTGAACCGATGACGACCCCACCGTTTGCCGCAGGAGTGGCCCATGCATGAACTGATCCTCGGTGGCGCGCGCTCGGGCAAGAGCGCCTTGGCCGAACAGCGCGCCGGCGCCAGCGCCCTGGCGGTGACCTTCATCGCCACCGCGCAGGCACTGGACGCGGAAATGGCCGCGCGCATTGCCCACCACCGCCAGCGCCGGCCGGCGCATTGGCAGTGCGTCGAAGAACCGCTGGCGCTGGCCGACACGCTGCGTGCGCATGCCAGCGCGCAGCGTTGCCTGCTGGTGGATTGCCTGACGCTGTGGGTGGGCAATCTGCTGGGCCACACCGACAGCGCGCGCTTCGCGCAGGAGCGCGATGCCTTGCTGCAGGTACTGCCGACGCTGCCCGGGCGGATCATCCTGGTCAGCAACGAAGTGGGGCAGGGCGTGGTGCCGATGGGCGAACTGAGTCGGCGTTTCGTCGACGAAGCCGGGCGCCTGCATCAGGCCCTCGCCGCGCAGAGTGCCCGGGTCTGCCTCGTCGTTGCCGGGCTGCCGCTATGGTTGAAGGGAGCTGACGCATGAGCATGCCGTGGTGGCAGACGCCAGTAGCGCGGGTGTCGTCGGCGGCCGCCAGCGACGCCAGGGCTAGACAGGCGCGGCTGACCAAGCCGCCGGGATCGCTGGGCCGGCTGGAACCGCTGGTGGTGCGCCTGGCGTCCTTGCAGGGCAGTGCACGCCCCAGCGTCGATCCTGCCTGGATCAGCGTGTTTGCCGCCGACCACGGTGTCGCCGCCGAAGGCGTGTCCGCGTTCCCGCAGGCCGTCACCGGTGAGATGGTGCGCAACTTCGCCGCCGGCGGCGCGGCGATCGCGGTTCTGGCGCGCGAGCTCGATGCACACTTGCAGGTGGTGGACCTGGGCACGGTCAATGATGTGGGCGAAATCGCCAACGTGCAGCGGCGCCGCATTGCCGCGTCCACGGCGAACTTCTGCGAGCAGCCGGCGATGACCGAGCCGCAACTGCACGCAGCGCTGGCAGCGGGCCGCGACAGCGTCGCCAGCGCGCGGGCCGCCGGTGCGCGCGTATACATCGGTGGCGAAATGGGCATCGGCAATACCACGGCCGCCGCGGCACTGGCCGCTGCCTTGTTGCGGCTGCCACCCGCGTGGCTGGTCGGCGCCGGCACCGGGCTGGATGCGCGAGGTATCGAGCACAAGACCGAGGTGATCGCGCGCGCCCTGGCACGGCACGCGGGCGAGCACGCGCCGCTGGAATGGCTGCGGCGGCTGGGCGGTTTCGAGATCGCCGCGCTCACGGGTGCCTGCATGGCCGCCGCGCAGGCCGGGCTGCCGGTGTTGGTAGATGGTTTCATCGTCAGCGTCGCCGCGCTCGCTGCCGTGCGCATGCAGCCCGGTGTGCGCGAGTGGCTGCTGTTCTCGCACCGCTCGCAGGAAAACGGGCATGGCGCGGTGCTCGATGCGCTTGGCGCCGATCCGCTGCTGGAACTCGGCCTGCGCCTGGGCGAGGCGAGCGGCGCAGCGCTGGCCCTGCCGCTGCTGCGGCTGGCCTGCGCGCTGCATGCGAACATGGCGACCTTCGAGGAAGCGGGAGTGTCCGAAGCATGAGTGTTGTGCCGGTGATCGAGTTGCTGCGCCACGGACATACCGGACAGCGCAGCTACCGCGGGCAGATCGACGACGCGCTGAGCGAACAGGGCTGGCAGCAATTGCGCGCCACGGCCGCGGGCGGGCAGTGGGATGCAGTGGTGTCGTCCACCTTGCAGCGCTGCGCCGCCTTCGCCCATGAGCTGGCGACGCAACGCGGTTGCCCCTTGCGCCTGGACCCGCGGCTGGTCGAATACCACTTCGGCCAATGGCAGGGCGTGCCGATCGAGGACATCGCGCGCGATGCAGGCGATGCGCTCGGACGCTTCTGGTCCGATCCCGTCGCCCATCCGCCTCCGGGCGGCGAGCCGTTTGCTGAATTCCGCGGGCGCCTGGCCGCCGCGCTGGACCAGATCGCCGCCGAACATGCGGGAAGTGCGCGGCGGGTGCTGGTGGTGACGCATGGCGGGGCGATCCGCGCGCTGCGCTGCATGGCCGAACAGCGGCCATTCGGGCAGATGGTGGAGATCGAGGTCGCGCACGCTTCGCTGCATCCGCTGGTGTGGCCGCCGCGCGAATGATCGACGGCCTGCTGGTCGCGCTGGGTTTTCTCACCCGCATCCCGGTGCCGGGCGCGCTGTTTGCGCGCAGCGGCGCGCAGGCGCGCTCCTTGCCGTGGTACCCGCTGGTCGGCGCGCTCATCGGTGTCGTGCTTTGCGCCTTGGCCTGGCTATTGCGCGACAGCGCGGCGCTGCTCAGCGCCGCGATACTGGTCGTGGCCTGGGCGGCACTGACTGGCGGCTTGCACCTGGATGGCCTGGCCGACAGCGCCGATGCCTGGGTCGGCGGCATGGGTGACCGCGAGCGCACGCTGGCGATCATGAAGGACCCGCGCAGCGGGCCAGCCGGCGTGGCCGCGCTGGTGGGCGTGCTGCTGCTGAAATTCGCCGCCCTCGCCAGCCTGCCGGCGCCGGCCTGGACTGCGTTGTTGCTGGCGCCGCTGCTCGGCCGCGCCGCGTTGACCGCTGCCTTCCTGTGTACGCCCTATGTGCGCGCGCACGGCATGGGCGAGGGCCTGGCCGCGGCCTCGCGCCTGGCCTGCGGACTGGCGCTGCTGCTCAGCTGCGTCGGCGCGGCCGGTCTCGGCCTGCGCGCGTGTTGGGCGCTGCTGGCAGCGGGCGCGGTGTTCTGGCTGTGGCGCCGTGCCTGCCTGCGGCGCCTGGGCGGCATGACCGGCGACACCTGCGGTGCGCTGGCCGAAGCGGTCGAGGTCACCGTGCTGGTGGTACTGGCGTTGTAGCGCGGCAGCGGGGCACATTGCGCAAGATCGGTAACGCGCGGCGGCGAGGGGCTGCCGACACTGCGTGCAAGCCAACGGAGCCTGCCCCATGCGCCATTCCGCCGTATCCCGCTATACCGCCGGCATCGAACGTGTCGTGGCCCATCTGCGCGCGAGCATCGAACAGCCCGGCACGCCATTGCCGGACCTGGCCGAGCTGGCGGCAGTGGCGCACCTGTCGCCGTTCCACTTTCATCGCATCTATCGCGCGCTCACCGGTGAAGCGGTCGGGCACACCGTGGCGCGCCTGCGCATGAGCGCCGCACTGCGCGCGCTGGGCGCGGGCGCCAGTGTGACAGCCGCGGCGATGGCCGCCGGTTACGACTCGCCGCAAGCACTGTCACGCATGTTCCGTTCGCGTCTGGACGTGGCGCCGGCCTCGTTGCGCGGCGATGCCGAAGCCACCGCTCGCTGGCTCGCGCGGCTGGCAGCGCCGCCGGTGCAGCAGGACGCAGACGCCGACACGCCGTTGCGAGTGAGCATCCAGTCCGTGGCGCCTTTCGAAGTGGTGGTGTTGCGCCAGCGCGGCGCGTTCGAGGAGTTGGACCGGGGCTTCGGGCGCCTGTTCGACTGGGCGCTGCAACATGGGCTGGCCGAGCGCCTGGAGCGGCTGGTCGGCATGCCACTCAGTGATCACCGCGATGTGGCCCCGCGCGAGCATCTGTTCGACTGTGCCATGGGCTTCGACGCCGCGATTCCCGCGTTGCCTTCCAGCATGTCGCTGCGCACGCTGGGCGGCGGTGACTACGCCGTGCTGCGCCATGTCGGCCCGTACGAAGGATTGGAGCAGGCCTGCGATCGCCTGCTCGCCGGCTGGCTCCCGGGCAGCGGCCGCGCACTGCGTGACGCGCCGCTGTTCCACCACTATCTCGATGACCCCGAGCAGGTGCCGGCGGCAATCCTGCGTGCCGATCTGTACCTGCCGCTGACGCCTTGAGCGACGCCGTGCTCAGGCCGCCGACGGCGGCGCGCTGGGCGGGGGCGTGGCCGCTGCCGGGCGCAGCGCGCGATAGGGCGGCGTGGACAGGATCATCTCGGTGAGCGAATGCGCCAGTTCGCGCTCGGCCAGCACTGCGCCATCGGCGCCGTGGTCGAGCAGGTATTTCACTTCCGCCTCGCTGTGTGCGCGTGCCAGCAGCGTCAGCGAGGGATTGAGCGCGCGCAGCTTGCTCAGCGTCTCGCCGGCTTCCAGCGGCTGCGGAATTGCGAGCACGGCGATCTTGGCATGCTCCGGGCGCGCCTCGGCCAGCACCTTGTCGGCGGCCGCGCTGCCGCGGATGGCAGGAATGCCGGCGGCGTGCGCACGTTCGACGTGGTCGCGGTTGTCGTCGATGACCAGCACCGGCACCCCGCGTTCGCGCAACAGCGGCGCCAGCGCGCTGCCGACGCGGCCATAGCCGATGACGATGGCATGGCCGTCGGCCGGCAGCGGTGGACCGGGCGGCAGCTCGGCTTCGGTCGGTACTGGCGCTTCCTGCGCATGGCGCGCCTGCCAGCGATCCAGCCACGAGAACAGAAACGGGTTGGCGATGATGGACAGCAGCGAGCCGGCCAGGACCAGGTCGCGCCCGGTTTCGGGGAGGATCGCCAGGCCCACGCCGAGGCCGGCGAGGATGAAGGAGAACTCGCCGATCTGCGCCAGGCTGACCGAAATCGTCAGCGCGGTGCCGGTGGGGTGGCCGAAGGCGCGCACGATGAAGAACGCCGCGACCGACTTGCCGAGGGTGATGGTGAGGAAGGTCGCCAGCACCTGCCACGGGTGCTCGACCACGATGGCGGGATTGAACAGCATGCCCACCGAAACGAAGAACAGGACGGCGAAGGCGTCGCGCAGCGGCAGCGAGTCGTTGGCCGCCTTGTGGCTCAGTTCGGACTCGTTGAGCAGCATGCCGGCGAAGAACGCGCCGAGGGCGAAGGACACGCCAAACAGCATCGCCGAACCGAATGCGACGCCCAGGGCGATCGCCAGTACGGCCAGGGTGAACAGTTCGCGCGAGCCGGTGGCGGCGATGCGCGCCAGAATCCAGGGAATGGCGCGGCGGCCGAAGATCAGCATCACCGCGACGAAGGCGGCCATCTTCAACAGGGTCCAGCCCAGGGCCAGGGTGATGGCCATGGGGCCACCGCTTTCACCGCCGGCCATGGCCTGGGCCAGTGCTGGCAGCAGTACCAGGGCCAGCACCATGACCAGGTCTTCGACGATCAGCCAGCCGATGGCGATCTTGCCGCGCTGGGTTTCGAGCAGGCGCCGCTCTTCGAGTGCGCGCAGCAGGACGACGGTGCTGGCCACGGAGAGGGCCAGGCCGAACACCAGGCCATTGAGCGGGGGCCAGCCCATGGACCAGGCCAGGCCCCAGCCGAGCAGGGTGGCGACGGTGATCTGCACGATGGCGCCGGGGATGGCGATCCACTTCACTTCGAGCAGGTCTTCGAGCGAGAAGTGCAGGCCCACGCCGAACATCAGCAGCATCACGCCGAGTTCGGAGAGCTGGTTGGCGAGATCCTGGTTGGCGACAAAGCCCGGCGTGAACGGGCCGACGACCATGCCTGCGACGAGATAGCCCACCAGCGGGGACAGGCGTAGCCGATGGGCCAGCGCGCCGAGGACGAAGGCAACGGCGAGGCCGACGGCGATGATGTCGATGAGGCTGGTGTCGTGCTGCATCGGCTCGGAGGGGGAGAAGGGGTTCGAGTGTGGCTTATGTGTGTGGTGGGGCGCAATTTGAAATTGGGTGGGTGTGGGGGTTGCGGCCTGCGGCCGCTGGTTTTTTTTGGGCTGCGCGGGCTGGGGCTTTGTGCGCCTTGCGATGTTGATCGGCTGGCGTGGATTCGTGCGTGGCAGCCGGGGGCAGGCCCTGCCAGGACACGTCGTGAACCCATCCCTGGGGACTGCTAGGCAACATCCATGTTGCCTAGCGTCCTGGCAGGGCCTGCCCCCGACTGCCCGACAGATCGTGCGGGCGGATGGGAGAGCGGGTCGGCGCGAGCGGATGCTGGCCCGTGCTACGGGAAGCGCTGGCTGGGGCCGTTGTAGGAGGGGCTTCAGCCCCGACAAACGAAGCCGCGATCTGTCAGATGGCGGTAGCCCCTTGTAGGAGCGGCTTCAGCCGCGACGAGCGAAGCCGCGATCTGTCAGGTCGCGGTCGCGGCTGAAGCCGCTCCTGCAGTGTGTCTGTCAGGCATTTGGAAAGCTGACAGGTTGATGCCGGCTGGGGCCATTGTGGGAGGGGCTTCAGCCCCGACGAACGAAGCCGCAAACCATCAGCTAGCGATACGGTTGAAGACCAAGGCTCCCACAGGCGCGTACCCACCGAAGTGGGGAAATCAAGGCGCCCTGCACCGTCCCGGCGGGGGTGGGCGTCAGTGGGCCATGGATGGCCCACGTTCGGTGACTGAGTACAGGACGTACGCCGGAACCGAGACGCCTACCCCCGTCGGGGCGGGGCCCGCACCGCAAGTCAGCGCAAAGATCCGCGAACACAGCCAACCGCGCGCGCCCACACCCACCACCTCACCAGCGATAGTTGATCTTCCCGTACACATACGCGCCGTTGAACCCAAACGGCGACAAATTGCTGTACGGGAACTGCCCGCTGGTCGAATTCGGGAAGCTGTTCTCGTCCGGATACTCGTTGAGCAGGTTGTCCGCGCCCACGGTCAACGTCCAGCCATCGACCTTGTAACTGGCCGATGCATCCACGATCCACTTCGCGCCAAAGGTCTGGTCGTTGGCCGCCGACGCCGGACGCGTGCTGAACTCGCCATAGCGCGTCGCGCCCAGGGCCAGCGCCCAGTGCTCGCTGCTCCAGGTGCCGTTGACCAGGAACTTGTCGCGCGGGAAGCCATCCTCGATGCGGCCACGCTCGGTACGGTCGATGCGCTCCAGATTCAAGCCGTTGGCGCTCAGCTCTGCCGGGTTCGGCGCCACGCGCGTCACCTCGGTCTTGGCGTAGCTGTAGCCGGCGGTCAGATCCACGCTGCTCGCCGCCAGCTGCCAACGGTAGCTGCCGACCACGTCCACGCCGCGGCTGCGCGTGTCGATCGCATTGGTGAAGTAGCGCCCGCCGTTGACGCCGTAGATGCCCTGCGCTTCCAGGAAGCGCTGCACCGCCGTGCCAGTGAGGTTGGACGAAAGCACGATGCGGTCGTCAACGTCGATCTGGTAGGCGTCGATGGTCAGGTACAGCGCATCCAGCGGCTGCAGCACCAGGCCGGCGCTGTAGGAGGTGGAGGTCTCCGGCTTCAGCGCCTCGGCGCCCAGTGCCTGCGCGGTGCTGCTGCTGGCCGGGAAGGTGCGGATTTCGTAGGGGTTCGGGTCGCCCGCCAGGAACGTGGTGCTCGTGGTCTGGAAGTACTGCTGCGGCAGCGACGGCGCACGGAAGCCAGTCGAGGCGGTGGCGCGCAACGCGACGCGGTCGGTGAACGCATAGCGCGCCGAGAGCTTTCCCGAGGTTTCGCTGCCGAAGTCGTCGTAGTCTTCCCAGCGCGCGGCCAGGCCGGCGGAGAACTTGTCGGTGAGGTCCGCTTCAAGGTCCGCGTACAGCGCATAGCTGTCGCGCGAATACTGGCCCGACACGCTCGGCGAGAAGCCGCCAAAGCCCTGCGCGCCGCCGGCCAGGGTGCCGCGCTGGTAGTAAGAGCCCAGCTCGCCCGGCGACTGGTTCCACTTCTCGTTGCGGTACTCCACGCCGAAGGCCACGTTTACCGGATAGGCCAGGCCCCAGTCGAAGCCACGGCTGAAATCGACGTTGGCGATGTTCTGCGTGGTCTCCAGCGCGCCGTCGTAGAACGAGGTCGGCGAATCCGGGCCGAGGCTGACGTTGAGCGTATTGCGGGTGTGGAAGTCGATGCGGTTGTAGCCGTAGTTGTAGCTGGCATCCCAGTTCCAGCCGGCCAGCGTGCCGCGCAGGCCGGCGACCAGGCTGCGGTCCTTGGAGTAGGTCTGGATCTGCGGCAGGAAGCCGTCCGGATAGATCGAGCGGATGTTCTGCGTCGTGCTGCCCGGTGCGCGGAAGAACGCAGAGCCGGTGATGTCGCGGTTGCTGCCAAGGGCAAAAGCGTAGGCGCTGAGGGTGTCAGTCAGGCTGTACTGGCTGTTGAGCGAGAACGCCTGCGCGTTCACGTCCGGGTCGCCGATGACGAAGGCCTTCTGACCCACGGCCGGCTGCGAGGCGCTGGGTGCGCCGGCATACGGACGCGCGCGGTTGGTCGGGTCCTGCTGGTTGAGCTGGCCGGCCACGTGCAGCCAGCCGCGATCGCCGCCCAACGCCACACCGGTATCGCCGGACAGCTGGTAGTTGTTGCCGTCGCCAGCCGAATACTGGCCATAGCCCGCTTCCAGGCTGCCGCCCTTTTCCGCGCCCTTGAGCACGATGTTGACCACGCCGGCGATGGCGTCGGAGCCGTACAGCGCCGAAGCGCCGTCGCGCAGCACTTCGACGCGGGCGATCGCTGAAACCGGGATCGTGTTGAGGTCCACCGCCGCCGCACCGCGGCCGATGGTGCCGTTGATGTTGAGCAGCGAGGAGGTGTGGTAGCGCTTGCCGTTGACCAGTACCAGCACCTGGTCCGGCGACAGGCCGCGCAGCTGCACCGGGCGCACCGCGCTGGTGCCGTCGGCCAGGGCCGGGCGCGGGAAGTTCAGCGAGGGCAGGGCGCGCGCCAGCGCGGTCGCCAGTTCCGGCGTGCCGGTGGCGGTCAGCGACTCGGCGCTGATGATGTCGATGGGCGACTGCGATTCGGCCACCGTGCGGTCCGACACGCGGGTGCCGGTGACGATCACGGTGTCCAGGGTGTTCGGGGTGGGGGCAGCTTCCTGTGCCAGGGCGGCGGCGGCGGGCAGGGCCAGGGTGATGGCGACGGCGAGGGGAGCGAGGAGCGGGCGGCGCGGGTGCTTCATGACTTCTCCAACAAGCCCGGCGAAGGGCGTGAACGTGGGGGCCGGGGCCGCGCCATCGCCAGCGGAGGAGAGGGAAGCGGGCAACGGCAGGCCCCGGGAGCGCTAAGTATTCGTTAACGTTAGAATGGCGTCGCAGGAAGGCTGCTCATCTGCTTATGCTTTCCGGTTATCTGCAAACTTCGCCTCAGGCCTTTCCCCATGATTTCCCTGCGTAATTTCGCCCTGCGTCGCGGCGAGCGGCTGCTTTTGTCCAATGTCGACCTCGCCATGCATGCCGGTTACCGCGTGGGCGTGGTCGGCCGCAACGGCACTGGCAAGTCCAGTCTGTTTGCCGCCATCCGTGGCGAACTGGAAGCCGACAAGGGCGACGTGGACCTGCCCGGCAAGGTGCGCATTGCCAGCGTGGCGCAGGAAACCCCGTCGCTGCCAGACCCGGCGATCGAATTCGTGCTCGGCGGCGATATCGAAGTGGCCGCCGTGCTGCGCGAGGAAGCCGAGGCGACCGCGCGCGAGGACTGGGAAGCGGTCGCCAACGCGCACCAGAGGATGGCTGAAATCGGCGCGTACGACGCCGAGGCCCGCGCCGGCAAGCTGCTGCACGGCCTGGGCTTCCCGGCCGAGACGCATTCGCGCGCGGTGTCGGCGTTTTCCGGCGGCTGGCGCGTGCGCCTGAACCTGGCGCGCGCGCTGATGATGCCCTCGGACCTGCTGCTGCTGGACGAGCCCACCAACCATCTCGACCTGGACGCGGTGTTCTGGCTCGAACAATGGCTGCTGAAGTACCCCGGCACGCTGCTGCTGATTTCGCACGACCGCGAATTCCTCGACAACGTCGCCACCCACACCCTGCACCTGCATGGCGGCGGGGCCAAGCTCTACG
This sequence comes from Stenotrophomonas sp., assembly GCA_035629025.1. Classification (GTDB taxonomy): domain Bacteria; phylum Pseudomonadota; class Gammaproteobacteria; order Xanthomonadales; family Xanthomonadaceae; genus Stenotrophomonas_A. Next base: position 25,166 of record DASPIU010000003.1, on the reverse strand, counting down.
TCGGCGGCTATACCGACTTCGAGCGCCAGCGCGCCGAGCAGCTGCGCCAGCAGCAGATCGCGCACGAGAAGGAACAGGCCGAGCGCGCCCACCTGCAGAGCTTCATCGACCGCTTCAAGGCGCAGGCCAGCAAGGCCGCGCAGGCGCAAAGCCGGATGAAGCGGCTGGCCAAGCTGGCCGGTACCGAGGCGGTGCGTGCCGAGCGCGAGTTCCGCGTGGAATTTGCCGCGCCGGCGAAGCTGCCGTTCTCGCTGATCCGGCTCAATCATGTCGAAGCCGGTTACGGCCCTGATGCAGTGATCCTGCACGACGTCGGCTTTGGCCTGGAGGCGGGCCAGCGCATCGGCCTGCTCGGCCCCAACGGCGCCGGCAAGACCACCCTGGTCAAGACCCTGGTCGGCGAGCTGGCGCCGGTTGCCGGTGAGCGTTCCGCGCACCCGGACCTGCGCATCGGCTACTTCGCCCAGCACACGGTGGAGTCGCTGCACGAGGGCCAGTCGCCGATGGAGCACTTCCGCGACATCGCCCCCGATGCGCCGAACCAGGCGTTCCGCGATTTCCTCGGCAAATGGAACTTCGCCGGTGACCGCGCGTTCGAGCCGGTGGATGGCTTTTCCGGCGGCGAACGTGCGCGCCTGGCGCTGGCGCTGATCGCCTGGCAGCAGCCGAACGTGCTGTTGCTCGACGAGCCGACCAACCACCTCGATCTGGAAATGCGCGAAGCCCTGGCCGAGGCGCTGAGCGATTTCGAGGGCGCGATCGTGATGGTCTCGCATGATCGCCACCTCATCGGCCTGGTCTGCGACACCTTCTGGCGCGTGGCCGATGGCGTGGTCGAACCGTTTGCCGGCGACCTGGACGAATACGCGGCCTGGCTGCGCAGTCGCCCGGCCGCGCAGGGCACCAAGCAGCGCATGGCTGACGCCGCGCCCACTCCGCCGCCGCCGCCACCGCCGTTGGCGCCGCCGGTGCCGAAGAAGCCGGCCAATCCGCACAAGGCAGCCGCAGCGGAAAAGCGCGTGGGTGAACTGGAAGCCTTGCTGGCAGGCCTCGACCGGCAGCTGGCTGATCCGGCGAACTATGCCGACAGCAGCCGCATGGCCGCGCTGGGCCGTGATCGCGAAATCGCGGCGGCGCAGCTGGCTGAAGCCGAGCAGCAGTGGCTGGAGCTGATGGGCTGAGCGGACCCCGGCCGCCCGGAGGTTTGATGGGTACCCTGTTGTAGGAGCGGCTTCAGCCGCGACCGCGATCTGACAGATCACGGCTTCGCTCGTCGCGGCTTAAGCCGCTCCTACAAGGGCGCGACCGCGATCTGTCAGATCGCCGCTTCGCTCGTCGCGGCTGATGGCCGAAGGCCACAAGAGCCCCTCCCACAATGGCCCCAGCCAACATCAGCCTGCCCGCGCTCCGCGCTCAACCACCCTCGGCCTGCAACCACACACGAAAGCGCCGCGCCGGCTCACTCTCCGCTCGCGAACGCAGGCGCGTGAGCCAATAGCGGCCCAGGTCCGCCTGCAACGCAAAAGGCTGCACCAGCCGCTCGCAAGCCAGATCCTGCTCAAACATCCGCAGCGGCAACAAGGCCACGCCCGCGCCGGCCGCCGCCGCACTGGCCAGGGCCAGCGATGAATCGAACATCGGCCCGCGCGCATCCAGCGCCGGCTGCGCGGCCGCCTGCGCCCAGCGCGCCCATTCGTCACTGCGATAAGAGCGCAGCAGCGTCACCCGCCGCAGGTCGGCGGGCGTGCGCAGGCGTGCGGCCAGGGCCGGCGCGCACACCGGCGCGAACGGCGCATCCAGTACCGCGGTGGCGACCTGTCCCTGCCAGTCGCCATCGCCGAAACGGATCGCCAGCTCCAGGCCTTCGCCAGCCAGGTCGATGCGGTTGTTGTGGGTCTGCAAGCGCAGCTCGATGTCCGGGTGCGCGGCGGCGAAGGCCGGCAACCGCGGCAGCAGCCAGCCGGTGGCGAAGGTGGCGACCACGCCCACCGCCAGCACGTGGCGATAGCGGCCTTCGCTGAAGCGATCGAGCGTGGCGCCAATGCGCTCGAAGCACTCACCGAGCACCGGGAACAGCACCGTCGCCTCATCGGTCAGCGCCACACCGCGCGGCAGGCGGTGGAACAGGCGCACGCCCAGGCGCGCTTCCAGCGACTTGATCTGGTGACTCAGTGCGGCCTGGCTGACGCACAGCTCCTCGGCCGCGCGGGTCAGGTTCTGGTGGCGCGCGGCGGCCTCGAAGGCGCGCAGGGCATTGAGCGGAAGCCGGGGGCGGAGCATGCAGGCATCAATCCAGCTAATGGGTGTCCTTGAATATCCGCGCTGGTCGCCCGCCGTCAACGTGCCAATACTGCGGCCTTTCCGAGGAGGTGAGCGATGCACACGAGAAGGCGGTTTCTGCAGGGGGCAACGATGGTGGGCGGGGCGCTGCTGCTGGCGCCGGCGTGGGCGCGTGCAGGGGTTCCGGCCTCGACCGGCCTGGCCGAGGCATTTGCGCAAATCGAACGTCGCAGCGGCGGCCGCCTGGGCGTGGCGCTGCACGATGCCAGGGGCCTGCGCCTGGCCGGGCACCGCGACAACGAGCGCTTCCCGATGTGCAGCACCTTCAAATTTCTATTGGCGGCCGCCGTCCTGCATGCCGCCGAACGCGGGCAGCTGCGCATGGATCAACGCCTGCCGGTGACCGCCGCTGACCTGCTCGGCAACTCGCCGGAGTCGGAGAAGCACGTCGGCGGCGAGGGCATCAGCGTGGCCGAGGCGGCGCGCGCCGCGGTGATCTGGAGCGACAACACCGCCTCCAATCTGTTGCTGGCGCTGATCGGCGGCCCGTCCGCGCTCACCGCCTTCCTGCGCGCCAGCGGCGATGCGGTGACCCGCAGCGATCGCAACGAGCCGACCTTGAACCTGTTCGCCCCCGGCGATGACCGCGACACCACGACCCCGGCGGCCATGGCCGGCAGCCTGCAGCGTCTGCTCCTGGGCGATGTGCTGGCCCCGGCCTCGCGCCAGCAGCTGACCGCCTGGCTGCGCGACAACCGCACCGGCGATGCGCGCCTGCGCGCCGGCCTGCCGGCGGGCTGGCAGGTTGGCGACAAGACCGGCTTCAACGGCAAGGACACCACCAACGACATCGGCATCCTGTGGCCGCCGGGCGGTGGCGCGCCATTGCTGTTGGCGGCCTACCTGCAAGGCGCGAGGGTCGCGCCGCCTGAACAGAACGCGGCATTGGCGGCAGTGGCCGCGGCGGTCGCGGCGCAGCACGCGCACTAGCGGTCGGCACGGAGCAGGGCGGGGCGGCCTTGAACCGGGCCGCTTTGCCCTAAAATCCCCCACTCCGTTCCACCTCGTACGACCCCCATGCCGATCTATGCTTTCCAGTGCGCCGAGTGCGGCCACAGCTTCGACCGCCTGCAGAAGATCTCCGACCCGGACCCGACCCAGTGCCCGTCCTGCGGTGCCGCGGCGGTCAAGCGCCAGGTCACCGCGCCGTCGTTCCGCCTGGCCGGCGGCGGCTGGTACGAGACCGACTTCAAGAAGGACGGCGACAAGAAGCGCAACCTCGCCGAAAGCGGCAGCAAGCCCGCAAGCACCGAGACCAAGCCGGCGGCAGCGGCCCCGGCCAAGAGCGAAACCAAGCCGGCCAGCTGAGTCCGCCGGCAGTACCTGCAAACAGAAGGGCGGCCATGGGCCGCCCTTCGTCCTTGCCGTGGCAGGAGGCCGTCAGCGCGCGCCGAAGCGCGCCCGGCAGCCGTCGTCCACCCAGATCTGGTTGCCCTGGAAACCCCAGGTGCGGCCTTCGTCGCAACGGGTCCTGGACAACTGCTGGACGATTACCGGGCGGCCGCGCGAGCGGTCCCAGTTGCAATAGCGTCGGCGCTGGTCGTCGCTGCTGCAGGTGATCTGGTAGTTGGGATCGCCATGGCCCCAGCCGCCACCGCCACCTCCGCCGCCACCGCGGCCCTCGGCAAATTCGCCGCGACAGCCGTCGTTGACCCAGATGCTGCCGTTGCGGAAGCCCCAGGTGCGGCCTTCCACGCAGCGCGTATCGGACAGCTGCCGCACCAGTACCGCGCCACGCCAGCGGGTATCGCACACGCGCTGGCGCTTGTCGGTGCTTTCGCAGCGGATCGTGCCGCCCGGGCCACCGCCGTTCCAGCCACCGCCGCCGCCACCCCAGCCGCCGCGGCTGTCGGCAAAGCGCGCGCGGCAACCGCGGTCGACCCAGACAAAGCCGCGGCCGCTGCCCCAGTTGCTGCCTTCCACGCAGCGGGTGCTGGACAGGTTTTCCACCAGCACGGCGCGGCCGGAGAACGGGGCGGGGCACTGGCTGCGGCGGTTGTCGTTGGACGAACAGGTGACGGTCTGGCTGTTGTTGTAGCCCCGGTCCTGCGCGGCATCGGCCCGCGGCGAGGGGGCCAGGGCCAGCAGCGCGGCCAGGCCGGCGGCGACGATCGAGGGTTGTAGCGACATCTGCGGATCCTTGCGCTGGGACGGTGGCCGGACTATAGCCGGGGGCATCGCCAACGGATCGTGACCGGCGTGATTTGCCGGAGCGGCCGCCGGGCCGCAGAATATCGGGCTTTCCGGCGCCGCCTGCGCCGGCTTTTTTTCTGCGGAGCCTTCCGATGCGTACCCACTTCTGCGGCCTGGTCGACGAGACCCTGATCGGCCAAACCGTCACCCTGGCCGGCTGGACCGACGTGGCCCGCAACCTGGGCGGCGTGTGCTTCATCGACCTGCGCGACCATGAGGGCATCGTCCAGGTGACGGTGGAGCCGGCGCCAGGCGACGACAACGCCGCCGAGGTGTTCAAGGTGGCCGCCAGCCTCGGTTATGAGGACGTGCTGCAGGTGGAAGGCGTGGTGCGCGCGCGCCATGCGGTGAACGACAAGATCCGCAGCGGCCAGGTCGAGGTCATCGCCACGCGCATCACCGTGCTCAACAAGGCCGCGCCGCTGCCGTTCCACGCGCACGAGAACCCGGGCGAGGACACCCGCCTGAAGTACCGCTACCTCGACCTGCGCCGCCCGGAGATGCAGCGCATGCAGCGCACCCGCATCAAGCTGGTGCAGTCGCTGCGCCGTTACCTGGACGAGCGCGGCTTCCAGGACATCGAAACCCCGATCCTGACCAAGGCCACGCCCGAAGGCGCGCGCGACTTCCTGGTGCCGGCGCGCATGCACCCGGGCGAGTTCTACGCGCTGCCGCAGTCGCCGCAGCTGTTCAAGCAGATCCTGATGGTGGCCGGCTTTGACCGCTACTACCAGATCGCGCGCTGCTTCCGCGACGAAGCCCTGCGTGCCGACCGCCAGCTCGAATTCACCCAGCTCGACATGGAGTTCGCCTTCGTGCGCGAGCGCGACGTGCAGGACGCGGTCGAGGCGATGATCCGCGCGGTGTTCAAGGAGGTGGTAGATGTCGAACTGGCTGCCGAGTTCCCGCGCATGACCTGGGCCGAGGCGATGCGCCGCTATGGTTCGGACAAGCCGGACCTGCGCATCGACCTGGAACTGGTGGACGTGGCCGAGCTGGTCAAGGGCAGCGAATTCGCCGCCTTCAGCGCCGCCGCCAGCGATCCGGACGGCCGCGTGGCCGCGCTGCGCATCCCCGGTGGCGCCACGCTGTCGCGCAAGCAGATCGATGAGTACGCCGCCCACGCCGCCAAGTACGGCGCCAAGGGCCTGGCCTACATCAAGCTGACCGAGAATGGCGAGATCACCTCGCCGATCGCCAAGTTCTTCTCCGAAGAGGCCTTTGCCGCGCTGATCAAGCATGTGGGCGCCAACAATGGCGACATCGTGTTCTTCGGCGCCGGTGGCTACAACAAGGTCTCCGACTTCATGGGCGCGCTGCGCCTGAAGGCCGGCAAGGACTTCAACCTGGTCGCCGCGGGCTGGCGCCCGTTGTGGGTCACCGACTTCCCGATGTTCGAGTGGGACGAGGAGGCGCAGCGCTACGTCGCCCTGCATCACCCCTTCACCGCGCCGGCCGTGGATGACATTGCCGACCTGCGCGCCAATGCCAGGACCGCGGTGTCGCGCGGCTACGACATGGTCCTCAACGGCAACGAGATCGGCGGCGGCTCCATCCGCATCCATCGCCCGGAAATGCAGAGCGCGGTGTTCGAGCTGCTCGGCATTGGCGAGCAGGAGGCGCGCGCGAAGTTCGGCTTCCTCCTCGATGCGCTGAATTACGGCGCGCCGCCGCACGGCGGCATCGCCTTCGGCATCGACCGCATCGCCGCGCTGATGGCCGGCACCGAGTCGATCCGCGACGTGATCCCGTTCCCCAAGACCACCGGTGCGCAGGATCTGATGACCGACGCGCCGTCGCCGATCGCCGACGACCAGCTGGCCGAGGTGCACGTCATGGTGCGCCCGCAGCCGGCCAAGGCCTGAGGCAGGAGAAGCTGATGGCCCTTCGCGTACGCCGCGCCACCGTTGCCGATGCCGAAGTGCTCTCGGACCTGGCGGCGCGCACGTTCGTCGAGACCTTCGGCCACCTGTACCCGCAGGAAGACCTGCAGCCGTTCCTGCGCGAGACCTACGCGCTGGAGCGTTCGCGCACGATCCTGGAGCATCCCGACTACGGGGTCTGGCTGCTGGAGGATGATGGCGTGGCCGTCGGTCATGCTGCCGCCGGCCCCTGTGGCCTGCCGCATCCGCAGGCGCGCCGGGAGGATGGCGAACTCAAGCGTCTGTACCTGCTGCAGAGCCACCAGAACAGCGGCTGGGGCAGCCGCCTGTTCGAGACCGCCCTGCAATGGCTGGAGCGCGATGGCCCGCGCACCTTGTGGATCGGCGTGTGGTCACAGAACTTCGGCGCCCAGCGCTTCTACGCCCGCTACGGCTTCGAGAAGGCCGGCGAATACGAATTCCCGGTAGGAAACACGCGCGACCTGGAATTTATCTTGCGCCGTTCGGCGCGATAAATTCGTCATTGGTGATTCGTGATTGGTGATTCGCAAGAGCCAGAGCAGCGCTTTTGCGAATCACGAATCCCGAATGACGAATCCCGGCCCTTCGATGCCAGCACCACGCCGCCGATCACCGCCGCCACGCCGGCCAATTGCCCAACCTGCGGGATCTGCCCGCCGATCAGCGCCACCAGCATCGTGAACACCGGCACCAGGTTGAAGAAGCTGGCGGTGTTCGCCGCGCCCAGGCGCCGGGTGGCCGAGAACCAGAACAGATAGCCGAGTACCGAACTGCACAGGGCCAGGTAGAAGATGCCCCAGTGCACGCTCGCCGAGGCATGGCTCATCGCCGCCAGCGGCTGCTCGCGCCATAGCCCGAGCAACAACAACACGCCCGTGCCGAGCACGATCGACCAGGTCGTGGTCTGCTGCGCATCCAGCTTGCCCAGATAGCGCCGCGAAATCACTGTCGCCAATGCCCACGACAACGCGCCGCCCATCACGATCGCATCGCCACGCGCCAGGTGCAGCTGCGCCAGCCGCGCCGGGTTGCCGCCGCTGACCACCAGCACCACGCCCAGCAGCCCGCTGGCCAGGCCGGCCGCGCGCCAGCGATTGATGCGCTCGCCTTCCAGCAGCACGGACAGCAACAGCGTCCACAACGGCGTCGTCGCCATCAGCAGCGCGGCGTTGACCGGCGTGGTCGAGCGCAACCCGAAGAACATCGCCAGGTTGAAGCCGGCCACGCCCAGTACCCCCACCGCGGTCAGCGCCGGCAGGTGCCCGCGCGCCAGGCGCCAATCCAGGCGCCGGGTGAAGGCGAGCAAGGCCAGCAGCATCGCGCTGGCCAGCAGGAAGCGCTCGGCGCCGGCGCTGATCGGCGACATGCCGGCGATCACATGTGCGCCCACATTGAAGGCGCTGCCCCAGAAGAAGGCGGTCAGGACCAGGCTGGCATAGGTAAGCGGCGAGGCGCGCATGGCAATGCTTCGGCAACGATGAAGCGCGCATGCTGCGCCGGCCGTGACCCGTTTAGAATTCCCGGAAACACCGGGGCTGAGGGGAAAAAATTCCCATGCTGGACTGGGAGGACCTGCGTCACTTCACCGCCTTCGCCCAGGCCGGCTCGCTGGCCGCGGCCGCGCGCCAGCTGCATGTCGAGCACGCCACGGTGGCCCGGCGCATCGCCGCGCTCGAAGCCGCGCTCGGCCTCAAGCTGGTCGATCGCCGCGCCCGCGCCTACGTTCTTACCGCTGACGGCGAGCGCATCGCCACGTTGGGCCAGCAGATGGCCGAAGGTGCCGACGCCGTCACCCGCACCGCGGCCGCCGGGCAGCAGGCCGTGGCCGGGCAGGTCTCGCTCAGCGTGCCGCCGGCCACCGCCGCCAGCCAGCTCGGCCCGCGGCTGGGCGAACTGCGCCAGCGCCACCCCGCCATCCACCTGCTGGTGATTGCCGAGACGCGCATGGCCTCGCTGCGCAATGAAACCGACCTGGCCCTGCGCCTGACCCGGCCCGACGACCCCGAACTGGTGGTGCGGCGCCTGCGGCGGCTGGGCTTTTCCTGGTACGCGGCGCCCGACTACCTCGCGCGCACGGCGCCGCGCGATTACGCCTTCATTGGCTACGACCAGAGCCTGGACGACAGCGCGCAGCAGAAGCGCCTGTTCGAGTTTGCCGCTGGCCGCCCATTGGTTCTGCGCAGCAACAGCTCCGACGTGCAGCGTGCCGCCGTGCGCGCCGGGGTCGGCATCGCCCTGCTTGGCGACTTTCCGGAGAACCTCGGCGACCCGGCGATGACCCGGCTGGACGTCGGCCTGCCCAAGCTGGAGCGCGACCTGTGGCTGGTGGTGCACCGCGACCTGCGCCAGGCCCCGGCGGTGCGCGCGGTGGCCGAATTCCTGGTCGAGGCCCTGGCCGAGCCGGCCTGAGCGCGTGCCGTGCGCACTCCGGACATCGCCGCCGGAAGCGCTAGACTGGCCGCGCCGCTCCTTCCATTCCGGAGATACCGATGAAGACCACAAGGATGTCGTGCGTGCTGGTGCTGGCACCGCTGCTCGCGCTGGCGGGGTGCACCTCGTCGCAGTCGCTGCAACCGCCCAGCCCTGGCCCGCAGATCTCCAGCGATGGGCAGTGCCACGCCGACCGCGTCGCCTGGGCCGTCGGCCAGCCCGCCACCCAGGAAGTCATGGCGCGGGTGTGGAAGGAAAGTGGCGCCGGGCTGATCCGCCCGCTCGCACCGGGACAGGCCGCGACCCACGACTACAAGCCTGATCGCATCAATGTGCTGATCGACAAGAGCAACATCATCACCCAGGTCAACTGCGGCTGAGGCGCGGCGCCTGCGGCGCCAGCACAATCGGGGCACGCCCATGAAAGTGTTGCTGGTCCACGGATTGTGGAATTCGCGCCACTGGCTGGCGCCGTTGGCGTGGCGGTTGCGCCGGGCGGGGTTCGACCCGGAACTGTTCGGCTATGCCAGCCTGTTTGCCGGGGCCGAGGCGGCGATGCCGCGGCTGGCCGAGCGCATCGCCGCCAGTGGCTGCCACGGCGTGGTCGGGCACAGCCTGGGTGGGCTGCTGGCCTTGGAGACGCTGCAGCATTGGCCGGCACCCGCGGTGACGCGGGTCGTCTGCCTGGGCTCGCCCCTGCTGGGCAGTGCCACGGCCGGCGGACTGCACGGCTTCGGCGCCGCGCTGGCGCTGGGCCGTTCGGCGCCTATGCTGCACCGGGGCGTGCAGCCGTGGCCCGGGCAGCCGGCGGTGGGCATGATCGCCGGCAACGTCGCGCATGGCTTCGGCCGCTGGTTCGCGCGCCTGGAGGGCGCCTCCGATGGCACTGTGGCGGTTGCCGAAACCCGCTGGCCGGGCCTGTCCGACCACTGCGAACTGCCCGTCGGGCATAGCGGCCTGCTGCTGTCGGCGGCCGCCGCCACGCAGGTCGCCCACTTCCTGCGCGAAGGCCGATTCGTCCATTGAAGGCGGCGCGGACGGGGGGATCAGGTAAAATCCGCGCCCTGTCATCCAGCTTGCAGTGTGATCCCATGGGCAGAGGCCCTTCCATCGAAGCCCGCAAGAACGCGTCCGACGCCAAGCGCGGCAAGATTTTCACCAAGATCATCCGCGAGATCGGCGTGGCCGCCCGTGCCGGCGGCGGCGACCCGAACAACAACCCGCGCCTGCGCGTGGCCATGGACAAGGGCCTGGCCGCGAACATGTCCAAGGACGTGATCGAGCGCGCGATCAAGAAGGCGACCGGCGAACTGGAAGGCGTCGAGTACGAGGAAATTCGCTATGAGGGCTATGCGCCGGGCGGCGTGGCGGTGATCGTCGACTGCCTGACCGACAACCGCGTGCGCACCGTGGCCGATGTGCGCCACGCCTTCAGCAAGTGCGGCGGCAACATGGGCACCGAAGGCTCGGTGGCCTTCATGTTCAAGCGCCTGGGCGTGCTGAGCTTTGCCGCCGGCGCCGACGAGGAGAAGGTGACCGAGGCGGCGATCGAAGCCGGCGCCGACGACATCGTCGTCTACCCCGAGGACGGTGCCATCGACGTGCTGACCGCGCCGGACGCCTTCGCCACGGTCAAGGACGCGATGGCCGCCGCCGGCCTGGCGCCGGACCACGCCGAGATCACCTTCCGCGCTGAAAACGACATTGCCGTTGACGGCGACACCGCGCTGCAGGTGCGCAAGCTGCTGGACATGCTCGAAGACCTGGACGATGTCCAGGACGTTTATTCCAACGTCGACCAGGCGTCGCTGGGCGCCTGATGCGCCCGGCCCCATGACCCGCATTCTCGGCATTGATCCTGGTTCGCAGCGCACCGGCGTCGGCATCATTGACGTCGATGCGGCCGGGCGGACCTGCCATGTCCACCACCAGCCCTTGCTGCTGCTCGGCGAGGGCGACTTCGCCCAGCGCCTGAAGCGGCTGCTGGTGGGCCTGGCCGGGTTGATCGAGCAGTACCGGCCGGACGAAGTGGCGATCGAGCAGGTGTTCATGTCGCGCAACCCCGACTCGGCGCTCAAGCTGGGCCAGGCGCGAGGCGCGGCGATCTGCGCGGTGGTGCTGCGCGACCTGCCGGTGCACGAGTACGCCGCCACCGAGATCAAGCTGGCGGTGGTCGGCAAGGGCGGCGCCGACAAGGTGCAGGTCCAGCACATGGTCGGGGTGATGCTCAACCTCAAGGGCAAGCTGCAGGCCGATGCCGCCGATGCGCTGGCCGTGGCGATCACCCACGCCCACGTGCGCGCCACCGCCCAGCGCCTGGGTGTGGGCACGCGCGTGGCCTGGGGCCGCAAGTGATGCGCTCGACCTTTCTTTCCTTCTTGCAGGCCACATCATGATCGGACGACTCCGCGGCATCCTCGCCCACAAGCAGCCGCCGTGGCTGGTGATCGACGTCGGCGGCGTCGGCTACGAGCTCGAAGCGCCGATGAGCACCTTCTACGACCTGCCCGACGTGGGCCGCGACGTGATCCTGTTCACCCACTACGCGCAGAAGGAAGACAGCGTTGCGCTGTACGGCTTCCTGCGCGAGAGCGAACGGCGTCTGTTCCGCGACGTGCAGCGGGTCAGCGGCATCGGCGCGAAGATCGCCCTGGCCGTGCTCTCCGGCGTCAGCGTGGACGAGTTCGCGCGGCTGATCCAGGCCGGCGACATCACCGCGCTGACGCGCATCCCCGGCATCGGCAAGAAGACCGCCGAGCGCATGGTGGTGGAACTGAAGGACCGGGCGGCGGACTTCGGCGGCGGCGGCGCGCCGGTCACCGGTGCGCTGGGTCCGGACGCGGTGTCCGAAGCCACCGTCGCCTTGCAGCAGCTCGGTTACAAGCCGGCCGAAGCCGCGCGCATGGCCCGCGACGCCGGTGCGCCGGGCGACGAAGTGGCCACGGTCATCCGCAAGGCCCTGCAGGCCGCGCTGCGCTGATCGCGCTGCCGTTTTCCTCACCTCCTTCACGCCTGCTGGCGATACCCTCGGCCCGAACATGTCCCAGTCCTCCTCCCACCACGCCGCCGCCGGCCCGCATGGCGGCTCCGCGCCCTCGGCCGGCATGGCCCTGGTCGTCGGCGCCATCGGCGTCGTCTTCGGTGACATCGGTACCAGTCCGCTGTACACGCTGAAGGAAGCGTTCTCGCCGCACTACGGCCTGGATGGCAACCACGACAACGTGCTCGGCGTACTGTCGCTGGCGTTCTGGGCGATGATGATCGTGGTCACGCTCAAGTACGTGACCATCATCATGCGCGCCGACAACGAAGGCGAGGGCGGCATCATGGCGCTGATGGCGCTGGCCCAGCGCACGCTCAGGCAGGGGTCGCGCTCGGCCTACGTGGTCGGCATCCTCGGCATCTTCGGTGCCTCGCTGTTCTTCGGCGATGGCGTGATCACCCCGGCGATCTCGGTGATGGGCGCGGTCGAGGGCCTGGAAATCGCCGCCCCGGCGCTGCATCCGTTCATCGTGCCGATCACCGTGGCCGTGCTGTGCGTGGTGTTCGTCGCCCAGCGCTTCGGCACGGCGAAAGTGGGGCGGGTGTTCGGGCCGATCATGATGGTCTGGTTCCTGGCGATCGCCGCCATTGGCGTGTGGAACATCTTCGACGCGCCCGAGGTGCTGAAGGCTTTCAACCCGTGGTGGGGCGTGCGCTTCTTCCTGGAGCACGGCTGGCACGGGGTGTTCATTCTTGGCGCGGTGGTGCTGGCGGTGACCGGTGGCGAGGCGCTGTACGCCGACATGGGCCATTTCGGCGCGCCACCGATCCGCCAGGCCTGGTACTTCTTCGTGCTGCCGTGCCTGCTGCTGAACTACCTGGGGCAGGGCGCGCTGGTGCTGGACCGTCCCGAGTCGCTGAAGAACCCGTTCTTCGAGGCCGTGCCCGGCTGGGCGCTGTACCCGATGATCGTGCTGGCGACCCTGGCGGCGGTGATCGCCTCTCAGGCGGTCATCACCGGCGCCTACTCGGTGGCGCGCCAGGCCATGCAGCTGGGCTACATCCCGCGCATGCTGGTCAAGCACACCTCCAGCGACACCATCGGCCAGATCTATGTGCCGGGCATCAACTGGCTGCTGGCGGTGATGGTCATCGCCCTGGTGCTGGTGTTCCGCAGCTCGACCAACCTGGCGGTGGCCTACGGTATCTCGGTGTCGATGACCATGCTGATCGATACCTTGCTGCTGGCCCTGGTGGCGCGCGCGCTGTGGCCGGCGCACCGGCGCTGGGTGCTGCCGCTGTGCGTGGTGTTCTTCACTGTCGAGCTGGCCTTCGTCGTGGCCAATGGCGCCAAGCTGCTGCAGGGCGCCTGGTTCCCGCTGGCGCTGGGCGTGGTGGTGTTCACCCTGATGCGCACCTGGCGCCGCGGCCGCGCGCTGCTGCGCGAGGAAATCCGCAAGGACGGTATTCGCATCGACACCTTCCTGCCCGGCCTGATGCTCGCCCCGCCGGCACGCGTGCCGGGCACCGCGGTGTTCCTGACTGCCGACCCGATGGTCGTGCCGCATGCGCTGATGCACAACCTCAAGCACAACAAGGTGCTGCACGAGCGCAACGTGTTCCTCAACGTGGAAACCCTGCCGATCCCGTACGCGCCCAAGGACAAGCGGCTGAAGATGGAATCCATCGGCGACGAGTTCTACCGCGTCTACGTGCGCTTCGGCTTCATGGAAACCCCGGACGTGCCCCTGGCCCTGATGCGTTCGTGCGACCGCGGCGGCATCTACTTCGACCCGATGGACACCACCTATTTCGCCAGCCGCGAGACCATCGTCGCCAGCGCCAACCGCGGCATGCCGATCTGGCGCGACAAGCTGTTCGCCCTCATGCACCGCAACGCCGCCCCGGCCACCGGCTTCTTCCGCATCCCGGGCAACCGGCTGGTGGAGCTGGGGGCGCAGGTGGAAATCTGAGCGGCGGGGAATCGGGAATGGGGAATAGGGAATGGAAAAAGCGCGCGCGTCGAGAACAAAAGGCGCCGTGACCCATCCGAGCCGGTAAGATTGCCGCATCGATTCCCGATTCCCGATTCCCCATTCCCAGCCCCTCATGGACCGCCTCATCGACAGCAGCGCTACCCGCGAGGATGATGCGGCCGACGCCAGCATCCGGCCCAAGCGCCTGGCCGACTACCTCGGCCAGGTGCCGGTGCGCGAGCAGCTGGGGATCTATATCGAGGCGGCCAAGGCGCGGCAGGAAGCGCTGGACCATGTGCTGATCTTCGGGCCGCCGGGGCTGGGCAAGACCACGCTGAGCCATGTCATCGCCAACGAGCTCGGGGTCAATCTGCGCTCGACCTCCGGCCCGGTGATCGAGAAGGCCGGCGACCTGGCCGCGCTGCTGACCAACCTGCAGCCGCATGACGTGCTGTTCGTCGACGAAATCCACCGCCTCTCTCCCGTGGTCGAGGAAGTGCTGTATCCGGCGATGGAGGATTTCCAGATCGACATCATGATCGGCGAGGGCCCGGCCGCGCGCTCGATCAAGATCGACCTGCCGCCGTTCACCCTGATCGGCGCCACCACCCGTGCCGGCCTGCTGACCGCGCCGCTGCGCGACCGCTTCGGCATCGTCCAGCGCCTGCAGTTCTACAGCCCCGAGGAGCTGACCCGGATCGTGGTGCGTTCGGCCGCCATCCTCGGGATTCATTGCACGCCCGAGGGCGCCGGCGAGATCGCCCGGCGCTCGCGCGGCACCCCGCGCATCGCCAACCGCCTGCTGCGCCGTGTGCGCGACTACGCCCAGGTGCGCGCGGAAGGGCGCATCGACGTGGCGGTGGCCGATGCGGCGATGAAGATGCTCAAGGTCGACCCGGAAGGCTTCGACGAACTCGACCGGCGCCTGCTGCACACCTTGATCGACCATTTCGACGGCGGCCCGGTCGGCGTTGAATCGCTGTCGGCCTCGCTGTCCGAAGAGCGCGGCACGCTCGAAGACGTGATCGAACCCTATCTGATCCAGCAAGGCTTCCTGGTGCGCACCGCGCGCGGGCGCATGGCCACGCACAAGGCCTACCGTCACCTTGGTCTGCAACCGCGCCGCGATGCCGCCGACGCGCCCGCAACCAGCGGGGACCTGTTTTGAGCGGCGCGCCTGCGCCGGCGTCAGCGGCCGGTGATTCCGTAGGGCTGCGATTCAGTTGGCCGACACGGATTTACTGGGAAGATACCGACGCCGGTGGCGTGGTCTACCATGCGCGCTACGTCGCCTTCATGGAACGGGCCCGCACCGAATGGATGCGCGCGCTGGGCTACGGCCAGGAAAGCACCCGCCAGGATCACGGGCTGGTGTTTGCGGTACGCGCGATGCGGGTCGATTTCCACAAGCCGGCGCGGCTGGATGATGCGCTGGAAGTGGGGGTGGTCCTGCGCCAGTGCCGCAAGGCCAGCCTGGTGTTTGCGCAGGACATCGTCCGCGACGGCACCGTGCTGATCAGTGCCGAGGTCAAGGTGGCAGCGCTGGATGCGGCCACCTTCCGCCCGCGCGGCATCGAAGATGCGCTGTACGAACGCTTGAAAGCCCTGGAATACACAGAATCCGAACACTGAGGAACAACGGATGATCGCTTTGCTCCTGGCCCTGCAGGACGCCGTCGTCGAGGCGCTGCCGCAGGACGTCACCCAAGCCGCCGCGCAGACCGTCGCGCACAGCGGCAGCATCAACTACCTGGAACTGATCGCGCGCGCGAGCATCCCGGTCAAGTTGATCGTGCTGCTGCTGTTGCTCGGTTCGTTCATCAGCTGGGTGATCATTTTCCGCAAGGCGCGCATCTACAAGAACGCCAACCGTGCCGCGGACGACTTCGAGAACCGCTTCTGGTCCGGCGCCGACCTGGGCAAGCTGTACGCCTCGGCCACGGACCGCAACCGCGTGGTCACTGGCCTGGAAGCGATCTTCGAGTCCGGCTTCCGCGAGTTCAGCCGTGCCCGTGACCGCCGCCGCATGGACGCCCGCAGCCAGCTCGAAAGCGCCCAGCGCGCCATGCGCACCACCTTCGTGCGCGAGGTCGACCAGCTCGAACGCAACCTCGAACTGCTGGCCAACATCGGCTCCACCGCGCCCTACGTCGGCCTGGTCGGCACCGTGTTCGGCATCATGGTGACCATGCACGACATGATCAGCAGCGGCGAGCAGGCCGGCATCGCCTCGGTCGCGCCCGGCATTTCCGAAGCGCTGTTCGCCACCGCCATCGGCCTGTTCGTGGCGATTCCGGCGGTGTGGGCCTATAACCGCTTCACCACCCGGGTCGAGCGCCTGTCCGTGCGCTACGAGACCTTCGCCGAAGAGTTCAGCTCGATCCTGCAGCGCCAGGCCGGCGGCGACGAGTAAGTCACCCCGGGCCGCCAGGAGTCCCAGATGCTTTCTTCAGCCATATCGCGGCGCAAGCGCCGCAAGCTCAAGTCCGAGATCAACGTCGTGCCGTACATCGACGTGATGCTCGTGCTGCTGATCATCTTCATGGTCACCGCGCCGCTGCTGACCCTGAGCATCGACGTGGATCTGCCCACCTCCCGCGCCAAGGCGCTGGAGAGCAAGCAGGACCCGGTGGTCGTCACCGTGCACGGCGACGGTCAGCTCGCCCTGCAGCTGCCCGAGGGCAAGCCGCAGGCGATGGACGTGGAGACCCTGCGCACCCAGCTGGCAGCGATCGTTGCCCAGGACAAGGACGTGCGCGTGGTCGTGGCCGCCGACAGCAGCGTGCCCTACCAGCGGGTGATCGATGCGATGGACGCGCTCAAGCGCGCCCGCGTGGAGAAGGTCGGCCTGCTCACCGATTCGGGCGGCAATGCACGCTGACGCACTGCCACCGCCGCCGCCCCGCGACGAAAGTTGGGGTGTACCCATTCTGCTGGCGGTGGTCATCCACCTGCTGGTGGCGCTGGTCTTCATTGTTGCCTGGCTGTGGTCGCCGCAGCGCCAGACCGACCCGGCCGCGGGCGACCCGAGCCTGGAAGCCAGCCTGGACGTGAGCGCCGCCGACGCGCGCGTTGCGCGCCAGGCGCTGCGGCAGACGCCCGAGCCGGTGGCCGTGCCCGATCCGACGCCGCCCGAGCCGGCACCCGAAGACACCGTGCCGCCGCCGCAGCCCATTCCCGAGCCGCGTCCGCAGGATGCGCCCACGCCGCAACAGCAGCAGGCGCAGGAACGCATTGCCGAGCCCGACAACGTGGACCAGGAGCGCGTCAGCGCCATGGCCATCGCCGAGGAAAAGGCCAAGCAGGAGCAGGAAGCCAAACGCCGCCAGGAGCAGATCGACCTGACCGAACGCCAGCGCCAGGAAGAGGCCGAACAGAAACTGCGCCTGGCCAAGCAACAGGAAGAGGCCGACAAGAAGAAAGCCGCCGAACAGCAGGCGGCCGAACGCGAGCAGAAGCTGGCCGAATTGCGCAAGCGCCGCGAGCAGGCCGAACGCGAGGCACAGCTGGCCGAGCAGAAGCTGCGCCAGCTGGCCAGTGCGCGCCAGGCCGCCGCAGCGGCGACTTCGGCCAGCACCAGCAGCCCGCAGACCACCGCCGGCCAGAACGGCACCAACACCGACCTGACCGCGCAGTACGCCGCGGCGATTCAGCAGGCCGTGCTCGCGCAGTGGTTGCGCCCGGATTCGGTGCCGCTGGGCCAGCGCTGCTCGATCAACATCCGCCAGCTGCCCGGCGGGCAGGTAGTCGAGGCCAAGGTGTCGGCGAACTGCCCGTATGACGAAGCCGGCAAGCGTTCCATCGAGGCCGCAGTGCTGCGCGCGCAGCCCTTGCCGTACCGGGGCTTTGAAAGCGTCTTCCAGCGCAACCTGACCTTCAACTTCACCGCGCAGGATCGCTGAGTCACCGGTGGTCGGCGCCTGTCCGCCGGCTGGCGGAAGGCTCGCAAGTGCCTGCGCTTGCGAGTGGCATTTCACACCGTCTTTGTTCACGATTGCGAAAATGTTCACCTGCCGCTTGCTATCCCTTGTTCACTTTTCCTATCGAGCCACCGAGCGATCCATGAAGAATCCGCGCTGGTTAGCCCTCATTGCCGCCCTTTTGCTGCCGTTCGCCGCCATGGCGCAGCAGCGCGGGCTGGAAATCGACATCGTCGGCGGCAGCGCCTCGGCCACGCCGATCACCGTGGTGCCCATGCCCTATCAGGGTGCGGGCAGCGCTCCCAGCACCGACGTGGCGGCCGTGGTTGCCGCCGACCTGGACCGCTCCGGCCAGTTCCGCACGCTGCCGCAGGCGCAGATCGTCGAAAAGCCGACCCGCGGTCCGGAAATCCAGTTCCCCACCTGGCGCGCGCTGAAGCAGGACTACATCGTCGTCGGCCGGGTCATGGACGCGGGCGAGGGCGCCTTCCGCGTCGAGTACGAACTGTTTGATGTCGCCAAGGGCGAGCGCCTGCTCGGCCTGGCCATGACCGCGCGCAGCAACGCCATGCGCGATGTCGCCCACCAGATGGCCGACGCCATCTACGAGAAGATCACCGGCGTGCGCGGCGCCTTCTGGACCCGCATCGCCTATATCACCGCCAGCGGCAGCGGCGGCAACATGCGCTACGCGCTGATGGTGGCCGATTCGGACGGCTACAACCCGCAGACCATCGTGCGCTCGGCCGAGCCGCTGCTGTCGCCGGACTGGAGCCCGGACGGCCGCAAGCTTGCCTACGTCAGCTTCGAGCGCGGCAACTCCTCCATCTACGTGCAGGACATCGCTACCGGTGCGCGCGAGCTGGTCGCCAGCTTCCGCGGCATCAACAGCGCGCCCTCGTTCTCGCCGGATGGCCGCAAGCTGGCCATGGCGCTGTCGCGTAGCGGCAACCCCGAAATCTACGTGATGGACCTGGGCAGCAAGCAGCTCACCCAGCTGACCAATCACTTCGGCATCGATACCGAGCCGACCTGGAGCGCCGACGGCAACACCATCTACTTCACTTCCGACCGTGGCGGCCGTCCGCAGATCTACCAGGTGGCCGCGTCGGGCGGCAGCGCCAGCCGCGTGACCTTCCAGGGCAACTACAACGCCAAGGCCACCGTGTCCTCGGACGGCAACAAGATCGCCGTCGCCCAGGGCGCCGGCAACACCTACAAGATCGCGATGATGGACCGCAGCCTGGGTTCGCCGCGCTGGAGCACGCTGTCGCCGGGCTCGCTGGACGAGTCGCCGAGCTTTGCCCCGAACGGCAGCATGATCCTGTACGCCGCCCGCGAAGGTGGCCGTGGCGTCCTCTATGCGGTCTCGGCCGACGCCCGGGTGCGCCAGCGCCTGGTCCTGGCCGATGGTGATGTGCGGGAACCGTCGTGGGGCCCTTACCGAACCGCCCGTTAATGTTAATATTTCGCTTGCGTTAAACACCCTCATCGGCTTAGGAGCCACAAGGTAACCGCCATGCACAAGTCCACCCGCCTGCTTCTTGTTTCCCTGCTGTCCATCGCCGCCCTGGCCGGTTGTTCCAAGAAGGTCAAGGAAACCCCGCCGCCGCCGGCCGACACCGGTTCCACTATGCCGGCCCAGCCGACCACCTCGGGCCTGTATGGTCCGGGCGACCTGGACACCGATGCCTGCCTGCGCCAGCGCGTGGTCTACTTCGACTTCGACCAGGACGCCGTCAAGCCGGAGTTTCAGGCCATCATGGCGTGCCACGCCAAGTACCTGCGTGACCGTCCGTCCTCGCGCATGACCCTGCAGGGCAACACCGACGAGCGCGGTTCGCGCGCGTACAACCAGGCTCTGGGCGAGCGTCGCGGCAATGCCGTGTCGTCGGCGCTGCAGGCCAACGGTGCCTCGGCCACGCAGATCACCGTGGTGAGCTACGGCGAAGAGCGTCCGGTCTGCACCGAGTCGAACGAGGCTTGCTGGTCGCAGAACCGTCGCGTCGAGATCGTGTACACGGCGCAGTAAGAGATGTACTTCCGGGTAATCACTACCCTGGCCGTCGCGGCGACCCTCGTGGTCGCCGCGCCGGTGCATGCGCAACGGGCCAGCCTCGCTGATCGCGTCGCGGTGCTCGAAGCCCAGGCCAACAACAGCCAGGCCAATACCGATCTGCTCAACCAGTTGCAGGAGCTGCGCAGCACCGTGCAGAACCTGCAGTCCACGGTGGAGCAGCTGCAACACGAGAACGAACAGCTCAAGCAGACCAGCAAGGACCAGTACCTGGACCTGGACGGCCGCTTGAACCGCCTTGAAGGCACGGGTGGCGCAATGCCGCCGCTGCCGCCGGCGACCACGCCCGCTCCCGCACCTGCCAAGCCTGCCGCGCGGCCGGCCGCCGCCAGTGCAACCGAGCGTGCGCCGTCGGTGCATGGCGATCCCGGTGCGCTGGCCGCCAGTGGCGACGAGCGCACTTCCTACAATGTCGCCTTCGATGCGCTGAAGAACGGCAAGTACGACGATTCCGCGCAGCTGTTCCAGAGCTTCCTGGAGCTGTACCCGAACGGCGTCTATACCCCCAACGCGCTGTACTGGTTGGGCGAGAGCTATTACGCCACCCGCAATTTCCAGCTCGCCGAGGCGCAGTTCCGCGACCTGCTGGCGCGCTATCCGACCCATGACAAGGCCGCTGGCGGCCTGCTCAAGCTGGGCCTGTCCCAGTACGGCGAAGGCGACACCCGCAGCGCCGAGCAGACCCTGCAGCAGGTGATCAGCCAGTATCCGGGCAGCGACGCCGCGCGCGTGGCGCAGGATCGGCTCAATTCCATCCAGCTCGGCCAGGCCCTGCGCTGAGGCCCACCGCGTTCCTCCCTTGCTGGCGGGCGCATAATTCCCCGCCATGAACGCCGCCGTCCCCAGCGAGATCATCCAGTCCGCCTTGCCGCGACTGAAGATCACCGAAATTTTCCTGTCCCTGCAAGGCGAAGCCGAAACCGCCGGCTGGCCGACCGTGTTCGTGCGCCTCACCGGCTGCCCGCTGCGTTGCCAGTATTGCGACACCGCCTATGCCTTCCACGGCGGGCAGTGGCAGGACATCGACGATATCGTCGCCACCGTGCTGTCCCACGGCGTGCGCCACGTCTGCGTGACCGGCGGCGAGCCGTTGGCGCAGAAGCGTTGCCTGTTGTTGCTGCGCCAGCTTTGCGATGCGGGTCTGGACGTGTCGCTGGAGACCTCCGGCGCCCTCGACGTGGCCGAGGTCGACCCGCGCGTGTCGCGCGTCGTAGACATCAAGACGCCCGGTTCGGCCGAAGAACACCGCAACCGCTGGGACAACCTGGCATTGCTGACCCCGCGCGACCAGATCAAGTTCGTGCTGTGCGGGCGCGCCGACTACGAGTGGGCGCGCGAGCTGGTGCGCAGCCGCGGCCTGGACCGCGTGTGCACGGTGTGGTTTTCGCCCAGCAAGAGCGAAGTGTCACCGCGCGAACTGGCCGACTGGATCGTCGCCGACCGCCTGCCCGTGCGCTTCCAGATGCAGCTGCACAAGCTGCTGTGGAACGACGAGCCGGGGCGCTGAGTCGCTTTGTTAAGCACCGTTCCCGATCATTTCCCCACGAGCCCCGAGCCCATGAAAAAGGCCGTCGTCCTTCTCTCCGGTGGCATGGATTCCGCTGCCGTCGTCGCCATGGCCCAGGAGCAGGGCTTTGCCGTGCATGCGCTGAGCGTGCGCTATGGCCAGCGTCACACCTCCGAGCTGGACGCCGCTGCGCGCGTGGCCCAGGCGCTGGGCGTGGCGGCGCACAAGGTGGTGGATGTGGACCTGCGCAGCATCGGCGGCTCGGCGCTGACCGACGACGCCATCGAGGTGCCCGAAGCAGGCGGCGAGGGCATTCCGTCCACCTACGTGCCGGCGCGCAACACCATCATGCTGTCGTTGGCGCTCGGCTGGGCCGAAGTGATCGGCGCGGGCGACCTGTTCTGCGGCGTCAACGCCGTGGACTATTCGGGCTACCCGGACTGTCGGCCGGAGTTCGTCGCAGCCTTCGAGCGGCTGGCCAACCTCGCCACCAAGGCCGGTGTGGAAGGCGCGGGCCTGCGTGTACACGCGCCGCTGCAGTTCCTCAGCAAGGCCGACATCGTGCGCGAGGGCGTGCGCCTGGGCGTGGATTTTGGCTTGACCGTTTCCTGCTACCGCGCCGATGCGCAGGGCAGGGCCTGCGGCCACTGTGACGCCTGCCGCCTGCGCGCGGCCGGCTTCGCCGATGCCGGCGTGGCCGACCCCACCCTGTACGCCTGATCCGGATTTCGCCCCCGGCGTGCGCTGGGGTAGAATATGCGCCCCGGTGCAAGGCCGGGCGCGAAAGCACACGGGCCGTTAGCTCAGTCGGTAGAGCAGAAGACTTTTAATCTTTTGGTCGAAGGTTCGAATCCTTCACGGCCCACCATGTTTCCCGCAGCTTGCCCCTTGTTCGCCCTGAGGCATGTAGAGCAATGAAGGCTCCCCTCGGCAGGGTTGTGGAAAACGTCGCATTGGAACGGCCTGCCAAGGCGGCATCGCCCGCTGACGAGCCATTTGTCTTGTACGCTCCATTGGCAGCGGTTGCCCCGCCTCTCGCGCAGCCATCTGAAATTCCTCTTTGGAACGAGACGATTCTGGTTTCGCTTGTCTCGATCTTGATCTTCCTTTCTGCATGCCTCCCGGCAAGAGCGGTCGCCGGGCTTTCGGTTGAAGGGATGAACCAGAACTCCGTTACCAAGGTTGGCGGTCTATACCTGACGCGTTCTGAAGTCCTGACAGAAGGCAAAGCATCCAGCATCAGGCTTGCACGCCGAGTCACTTGCGCTGACCAGAGGGTGCGCTTGTTGGCAAGTGAAGCGTTCGACAGCGAAAGCGCTGACGCGATCTGTGCAACGGCGAGCAAAGCACTCGCATTCTCTGTGAACCAATCGGGCGGACAACGTGCCTCTGTCGAGATCCGCGTCGTGCCGCCGCGGGTCTCTTACCACGATACGTCCTGGCGTATTGGGCGGTTCCCAAAGCTGGTCCTCATCGTCCCTGATCTGACTGATCGTCATGCGACGTTGGCCAATGTTGCGGACCTGGTAGCGCACGAGGTTTTCCATGTGGTGATGAATGCGGCAGGAGATGTGGTGCTGGGTACAGACGAGTACATGGCCTATCACTTCGGGCTTTGTGGACAGCTGGTCGCCATTGGAGAGATCGCCCCTTCGTCCATGCCCGGCTTTGCACTCGCTTCGTCCGATCCAGACGTCGTGTCGTCTTCGTCAGCTGCTGAGAGGGTCCGGGACGAGTTGAAGTCGCAAGCGCACGGGGCATCTATCGCAGTCGATACGCCGTTCGGGCAGGAGCTGCTCAATAGGTGTAGATCCATAGGGCCCGGCACGCACGGCGCTTTGACACGGACCACCTCTGGCTCATGAATCAGCGGTAGGTGGCTCGATGGGGTGCGGCCTTCGGCCGTCGGGAGCATAGCCACTTTGCCGAATGACGATCGGCACTGCCCGGGCCGTACGCCAGTGACCACCATCACCTCACCCCCAAGGAGGCTGCCCATGCTGGTTCGTGTCCTGACGTTGGCTCTGTTGGCGCTGTCCGCATCCGCCCAGGCGAACGAGACCTGGATTGTCCGCACCGACCTCTGGGGCAACCCCGCCTTCTCGACGCTGGAGCTCAGTCGCGAGCGATCGCGTATCACCGGCGATCTCGACGGAGACCGGGTCGAAGGCCAGTTCGCCGGCCCCGATGCTTCCTTCAACGCCACCGACGCCAAGGGTCGGGTTTCGCGTTACCTCGCCCGGATCGAGGACGGGCGCATGCGCGGTGAAGTGGACGCGCCCGACACCAACGATCCGGCGGCACGGGCCAAACACCGCTTCAGCGCCTGGCGGCTGCCGCAGCGGCCTGATGGCGGGCCGCGCACGCTCGATTTCCAGCCGGCCGACTATTCCAACACCTGGAACGCCGACCGGCCGCCAGTGATGGTGCTGTGGCCCGGTGACACCGTCCGCACCAGCACCGTGGATTCCGGTGGCGTGGATGCGCGAGGCATCACCCGGGCGCTGTTTGGCAATCCGCAGACTGGTCCGTTCTTCATCGCCGGCGCCGAGCCGGGCGATACCCTGGTGGTGCGGCTGCGCCGCCTGCAACTCAACCGCGACTACGCCGACAGCCTGGACGACATCGTCAGCCGTGCGCTGCCGACCAGCCTGGCTGCGCAGGCGGGTGAACTGGGCAAGCCGGTACGCTGGCGGCTGGACCGCGAACGTGGCATAGCGCGGCCCGAGAAGGCAGACGGCGCGCTGGCCGACTATGCGGCGCCGCTCAAGCCGATGCTGGGCGGCCTGGCGGTTGCGCCGGGTTTCGGCATGCCGCCCGTCTCCACGGGTGATACCGGCCGGTTTGGCGGGAACATGGACTTCAACGAGGTGGTGGCGGGCAACACGATCTACCTGCCTGTCCAGCAGCCCGGAGCACTGCTGTACATGGGCGACGCCCACGCCTTGCAGGGTGATGGCGAGACCAGCCAGTACGCGCTGGAAACGTCGATGGACGTGACCTTCTCGGTCGAACTGGTCAAGGGCAAGGCAATCAACATGCCCCGGGTGGAGTCGCCGACGCAGATCATGGCCCTGGGCCAGGCTGGCTCTTTGGACGATGCGCTGAAGGCGGCCAGCGCCGGCCTGGTCGCCTGGCTGCAGATGGACTACGGCATGACACTGCCGCAGGCCGCACAGGTGCTGGGTAGCGCGGTCCGCTACTCGGTCGCCAACCTGGCGGGGCGCAGCGTCGGCGTTGCGGCCAAGCTCGACAAGGCCCGGCTGCCGCCGTCGCGCGGGATAGTCAGCGCCTGGGAAAAGTGATCCGAAGCGGAGCGGCGGGCGCGGCCATGCACATTGAATGCACCCATCACATTGATGCCAGCGAGCCTGACGAAGATGGCATGCATGAGTACTACTACGAGTACGACATGTACCGCTTCACTGACGGTGCACTGTGCCTTGTCGCGCGCAGCTATTCGGATGAACCGGATGAGGCGCATTTCCTCTGCTTCGAGGTGGACGGGCACCGGCGCACCATGACGGATCGTGATCTGACAAATCCGCTGCTGCTCGCCGCCCAAGCCCATTTGCGCGCGGCGGGCAAAATACGTTTGCAGTGGCTTAGCGGCAGGGGCACGGGCTACGAGCCCTTGCCGCCGTGCGACGGTTGAAATAACGCGCCATAGCGCCCTGGGCTGACAGAGCAAGCCGTCGTGATGGCCCCCACCCCCCGAAGGTGCGAAAATCGCCCCCTTGCGGCACGCTCCCCGGGGCAATCCAGGCCGCCGCACCACCGAGACCCGTGTGAAGACTCCCCCCAGTTTGCAGGCGCTGATTGATGATGGCGCCATTG
>DASPIU010000002.1:0-48820 GCA_035629025.1 Stenotrophomonas sp. | reverse complement strand
GGCTCCGTCGCCTTGTCCTGGCTGCCGAAGCCGCCATCAGCCTCCGCGGCGAGATAGGCGAACACCGCATACGCAGCAGCGTTCTGCGCCAGCGCCTTGGGGTCGATCTTGTCCAGGGTGTCGTCGGCGGTGTGGTGCAGGTCGAAGTAGTCGGTCCCGTCCTGCGCCAGCCAGCCCCAGGCGCCGCCCTTGGCCGCGATCGGGCTGATGTCCGGACCCGGGCCGCCCTTGTTCGGCATGTACTCGATGCCCAGCGGCGCCAGCACTTCGGCGATCTGCCGCGTCGCTTCACGCGAACCTGCGGCATCGCCCGAACCGGTGTTGAAGCCGTAGATGCGGCCGGCACCGAAGTCGCTCTCCGCGCCGATCTGGTGCAACGCAAGCTCGCCAGCCTTGGCACGCGCCTCGGCATACGCCTTGCCACCATACAGACCCTGTTCTTCATTGGCGAAGGCAACTACGCGAATGGTGCGCTTGGGCGCCTGCTTGAGCTGGCCGATCAGGTGGCCAGCAGCCATGGTGATGCCGACGCCGGCACCATCATCGATCGCGCCAGTGCCCAGGTCCCAGGAATCGAGATGGCCGCCGATCACCACCACTTCCTTCGGCTTGCTGCGCCCGGTGATTTCACCGATGACGTTGTACGAGGTCGCCGTGCCGTCCCAGCCGCAGTCCAGCGCCACGTGCACGCGCACCGGGCCCTTGGCGACGAGGCGGGCAAGCTGATCGGCATCCGGGCCGGACAGCGCCGCCGAAGGCACCGGGGTCAGGCCCTCATCGAAACGGGTGATGCCCGTGTGCGGCACGCGGTGCGAGTCGGTGCCGGCCGAGCGCATGATGAAACCGATGGCGCCCTTGCGGATCGCCTCGGACGGCGCGCGGCTGCGAATGCCGCTGCCCGGACCGTAGTCGGCGCCGTCGCGCTTCTTTTCCATGCGGTAGTCGACAAAGGCGATCTTGCCGGCCAGCGAACCGGCGGGCGCGGCCTTCAGTGCGGCCAGGTCGGGGAAGCGCACGATCTCGCCCTCCACGGTGCCAGCCGGGCTTCCGCCCAGCGCGGTGACGTGCAGCGGCTGCGCATTGGCGCCCAGCACCTGCGCCTGTTCGCTGCGGCGCTCCCACTTCGGGAAGGTAACCGGCTCGGTATAGACCTGGTCGAAACCCAGTGCCTTGAACTTGGCCTTGGCCCAGGCCACGGCGCGGGCATCGGCCTCGCTGCCGGCCATGCGTGGGCCGACTTCGGTGGTGAGCGACTCGGTGACCTTCCAGGCGGTGTCGTCAGCCAGCGCCTGCTGGCGCAACTGCGCGGCCACGTCGAGGGCCTTGGCTGGAACGGTGGTGTCGGCGGCGAAGGCGCCGGAGGTGGCAAGCAGAGCGGCGATGGCGACAGCAAGGCGACGCATGGAGGGCTCCGTACAGGAAAGAGCCCGAGCGTAGCAGTGCGCGGCGCCGCCGCCCTGTGCGGGAGGTCACCCTCCCGCGACGCAGGTCACTGCTTGAGCGAGTCGCGGATCTCCCGCAGCAGCACTTCCTCGCTGGGGCCGGCCTCGGCCTTCTTGTGATGGGTGATGCGGTTGATCACCTTGATCAGCATGAAGATGGCAAAGGCGATGATGACGAACTGGATCAGGGTGTTGATGAACTCGCCATAGGCGATGACCACAGGCGGAATCTGCGCACCATCGGGTCCGGTGCGCGCCGGCGCCAGGGTCCAGGCCAGCTTGGAGAAGTCGATGCCGCCAATCAGCAAGCCGATCGGCGGCATGATGACCTTTTCCACCAGCACGGTGATGATCTTGCCGAAGGCCGCGCCGATCACCACGCCAACGGCGAGGTCAATGACGTTGCCACGCATCGCGAATTCCTTGAACTCCTTCAACACGCCCATGGCGCACTCCTTACAGGGGGTTGCGGGAATGCTAGCGGCTGCAGCGTCAGGACGCGATCACGCCATGACGTTCGGCAACGTTTTCCAGCCGCGCGCTGAAACGATCGCCTGGTTTGAGCGCAGCCACGCCGGCCGGCGTACCCATGAACACCAGATCGCCGGCCTTGAGTGCGTAAAGCTTGGACAACTCGTGCAGGATTTCCGGCACGTTCCAGATCATCTGGTCAAGCAGGGACTGTTGCCGCACTTGCCCGTTGACTTCCAGCGACAGGTTCAGCGCTTCCAGTGCACCGACTTCGCCGGCATGCACCAGTTCGCTGACCGGCGCGGAATGGTCGAAGCCCTTGGCGATATCCCAGGGCAAGCCCTTGGCCTTGGCAGCGGCCTGCAGGTCGCGCCGGGTCAGGTCCAGGCCCACGCCGTAGCCGTAGACCAGCGCTTCGGCCTGTTCGACCGGCAGCACGCCGGCCGGCGCGTCCTGGCCCAGGGCCACGACCAGCTCGACTTCGTGGTGCAAATCCTGGGTGGCCGAGGGATAGGGAATCTCGTCGCCGTGGCCGACAACAATCGCGTCAGCCGGCTTCATGAAGAACACCGGTTGGCCACGCTCAGCCTTCGAGGCCGGGGCCTGTGCGCCCATCTCCTTGGCGTGGTCGGCGAAGTTGCGGCCCACGCAATAGATGCGGCGCACGGGGAAGGTGCCGCCGCCAGCCACGGGAATGCGCGGCGTCGCGGCGGCGCGAATCACGTCGTGGGTGGCGTCTGCGGTGGCATCGGGGGTGACAGCGGCGGTCATGCGGCACGTCCTCGCGGGGGAAGCGTGCGAGTCTAGCGGGAAGGCCGCCGCGCGCGCAGCGCCGGCAGCCGCAACCTCAGCGCGACAGCGGCAGGGCGGGTTTGCGCACCACGCGGTATTCGCCATCAACCACGCCGCGGCGCGGGGTGGCCTCGCGGCGGGTGCCACGGCTGAGCAGCTTCCAGGTCACGCCGACCAGGATCATGGCGGCGCCGACGAAGACACTGAAAAAGATCAACACGGCGAGGATCGCCAGGCCGGCCAGCCCAACCGCGAGGCGGACCAGCGGATGGCGGGGCTTGCGGGGTTCGAGCAGGCTGCGAACGTTGCCGAACTGGAAATACGAAGTGCGCATGGGCGGTGGTTTGCCGGGATGAGCCAGGCGGCAGTATCAGCCCCGTGACGGCTGCGTGAGTGAAAAATCGGTTAACCCGCGTGATGCGCTTTGCAGATCAACGGCTTGCGCGCGCCGGGATTCCGTCGCGGCAGTCGGTCTGCACCCACATGGCACAATGCCGGCCCCGCCGGACCAATGCTTGTCATGTCTCTCGCCGATCCTGAGCCATCCTTCCTCGCCCGCCTGGACCAACTCGCGGACGGCGGCTTCCTGGAAGTGGAAGCGCGCGTGGACGGCGAGGTGGAATCGCTGGTGCTGTATCGCGACGGGGCCCAGGTACGCGCGTGGTTGAACATCTGCCCGCACGCCGGCAGGCGCCTGGACTGGGCGCCCGGGCAGTTCCTGAAGACCGCGCAGGGCCAGCTGGTCTGTGCCGCGCATGGCGCCGCGTTCGAGCTGGAGCAGGGCAACTGCGTGGCCGGCCCGTGCCGTGGCGACCGCCTGCGTGCGGTGGGCGTGACCCTTGTCGGGGACGAGATCCGTCTGACTTGAGCTCAGAGCCGGCCCAGCCAGGTCATCAGATGGATGATGCCGACCATCACCACCACGTAGATCAGCGATAGCGGCGCACCCACGCGCCACAGCTCGCGCGGCGTGTAGTTGGCCGGGCCGGTGACCATCGACAGCACCGGGTTCGATGCGGTCATCAGGTTGTTGGACGCCGACAACGCCACGATCAGCGCAAACGCGGTCGGGTTGCCGCCAGCGGCCAGCGCCAGGTTCACCGCGATGGGCACCATCACGATGGTCGCGCCGACATGGCTGATCACCAGCGAGAACGCGGTGGTCAGCAGCGCCAATGCCACCTCCAGCGCCCACACCGGCACGCCTTCGGGCAAGCGCTCGATGCTGTGCCCGGCGACCCAGGCCGCGGTGCCGCTGCTGTCCATTGCCCAGCCGAGCGGGATCAGCCCGGCCATCAGGAACACGGTTTTCCAGTTGATCGAGGCATAGGCCTCGTCCATGCGCAGCACGCCGGTGATCAGCATGCCGGCCACGCCGGTCATCAGGGTCAGCGAGACCGGCAGCTTGGAGGTCAGCGCGATGAGGATGGTGACGGCGAAGATCGCCATGGCGATCTTGAACTTGTGCGGGCGCTGCTCGCCCTTGGGGTAGTCGGTGACGACCACGAAGTCGCGCGTCTCCGCAGCCTGGCCCAGGTCCTGCCAGATGCTGTGGAAGACCAGCATGTCGCCGGCGCGCAGCTTTTCCTGGCGTACGTCCTCGCGAATGACCTGCTTGTCGCGATTGATCGCCAGCAGGCTGATGCCGCTCTGCTTGCGCAGGCGCAGCTCGCCGGCGCTCTTGCCGATGAAGCGCGAGTTCGGCGGGATCAGCGCTTCGGAAATGCCGGCGCGGCTGGGGTTGAACAGGTCGCCCAGGTGGCGCAGCCGGGAAGACATGCGCAGGAACTGGTTCTGCGCGAAGTCGGCCACGTGCTGGCGCGCGCCCATCACCCCGAGCACGCTGCCCACCCAGATGCGCATGTCGGCCGGCGGCGCCAGGCGGGTGTCGTTGCCGGTCTTCAGCGCCAGCATCAGTGGCGCGTTGTGCACGCCTTCGGCTTCGCCCAGGGTCATGCCGACCAGCGGGCTCTCGGCGGTGACCACCAGCTCGAACACGTCACCGTCGATGCCGTAGGTCTTGGCGAAATAGCTTTCCGTGCGCGAGGGGGTGACGCCGTTGTTGACCAGCGTTTCCTCCTCCACCAGCTTGCGGTCGCCGTAGTAGCGGAAGTACAGCAGCGCGGCGACCAGCAGGCCGACGCCGATCGGCAGCGGCGCGAACATGCGCAGCGGTTCGATGGTGGCCATGCCCGAGGGCAGGTTGTTGTTGGCCGACATCAACAGGTCGTTGAGCAGGATCAGTGGCGAATTGCCGACCATGGTCAGCGCACCGCCCATCACGATGGCCGCGGCAATCGGCAGCAGCAGGCGCTGCAGGGTCAGGCCGGTGCGCGCGGCCAGGCGCGAGGCGACCGGCAGGTACAGCGCCATCACCGACGGGTTCTGCATGAAGGACGAGTTGAGCCCGGAGATGGCCAGGGTCATGGTCAGCAGCCGCTTCTCGCTGCCGTGCGCGCGGCGCAGCAGCCAGGAGGCGAGGCGGTTCAGCGCCCCGGTGCGTTCCAGGCCGGCACCGAGGATGGTGGTGGCGATGATGCTGATCACCGCGTTGCCGGAGAAGCCGCCGAAGATTTCCTCCGGCGCGATCAACCCGGTCACACCCAGCACCACCAGCACGATCAGCGCGACCACGTCGGCGCGGATGCGCTCGAACAGGAACATCGCCATCGTGAAGCCGACCAACGCCAGCACGAGCTTCATGTCGTTGGTCAGCGTCAGCGCGGTTTCCATGTCGCGTCGGGTTTCCCGGGTCGGATCGGCTCAGGGCCGATCGTAGAGCAGATCCCAGACGCCGTGGCCGAGCTTCTGCCCACGGGTCTCGAAATGCGTTTGCGGGCGCCATTCCGGGCGCGGCACGTGACCGCGTGGCCCGGCGCGATTGACCAGGCCGGGCGTGGCGTCGAGCACGTCCCACATCTGCTCGGCGTAGTCCTGCCAGTCGGTGGCCGCGTGCAGGCGGCCGCCATGGCGCAGCTTGCGCACCAGCAGCGCGGCGAACGCGGGCTGGATCAGGCGGCGCTTGTTGTGGCGCTTCTTGTGCCACGGATCGGGAAAATAGATGCGCACCTCGTCCAGCGCGCCATCGGCGATTTCCTTCTCCAGCACTTCGACCGCGTCGTGGTGGTAGAGGCGCACGTGACTGCTGCCGTCCTCGGCCAGGGCATTGAGCAGGCGGCCCACGCCGGGGGCGTGCACCTCGATGCCGATGTAGTCGCGCGATGGGTCCTGCTGCGCCGCGAAGCGCAGCGCGGCACCATTGCCGAAGCCGATCTCCAGCACCTTGCGCGCATCACGGCCGAACACCGCGTCCAGGTCGCGCGGCTGTCCAATGAAGTCCAGGCCGAAGCGCGGCCAGGCCTCGTCGAAGGCGCGTTGCTGGGCCGGAGTGAAGCGGCCCTGGCGCAGCACGAAGCTGCGCACCTCGCGGCGGCCCTCGGTGACCGTGAACGGCTTGGGCGGCGCCTTGGCCCCGCTGCTGGCAAACGGGTCGGTCATCCCGCGATCAATCCGTCCACCGGCGAGGACGCACTGGCGTAGCGCTTGCGCGGGATGCGGCCGGCCAGGAAGGCTTCGCGCCCGGCCTCGACCGCCTTGCGCATCGCGCTGGCCATCAGCACCGGGTTGCGCGCGCCGGCAATGGCGGTGTTCATCAGCACGCCGTCACAGCCCAGTTCCATCGCGATGGCTGCGTCCGAGGCGGTGCCCACGCCAGCGTCGACAATGATCGGTACCTTGGCGTTCTCGATGATTTCCATCAGGTTGTAGCGGTTCTGGATGCCCAGGCCCGAGCCGATCGGCGCGGCCAGCGGCATCACCGCCACGCAGCCGATCTCTTCCAGGCGCTTGGCCAGGATCGGGTCGTCGCTGGTGTAGACCATCACCTGGAAGCCGTCGGCGACCAGGATCTCGGCGGCCTTCAAGGTCTGCACCACGTCCGGGTACAGGGTCTTCTGGTCGCCCAGCACTTCGAGCTTGGTCAGGTTGTGGCCGTCGAGCAGTTCGCGGGCCAGCCGGCAGGTGCGCACCGCGTCCTCGGCGGTGTAGCAGCCGGCGGTGTTGGGCAGCATGGTGTAGCGGTCCGGCGGCAGCGCATCGAGCAGGTTCGGCTCGTTGGCGTTCTGGCCGATGTTCACCCGGCGGATCGCGACGGTGACGATTTCCGCGCCGGCCGCTTCGGTGGCCAGGCGGGTTTCCTCGAGATCCTTGAACTTGCCCGTGCCTGTCAGCAGCCGGGAACGGTAGGTCTTGCCGGCAATCACCAGCGAATCAGGGGGGGTAGGGGTGCTCATCGCGCAATTATCACCCATCCCACCGCGCCATCCCAGCAAACGCGGCCTTTGCCCTGGCTTCGATTCAACCGCCGCCGAGTGCGTGCACGATTTCGACCTGATCGCCTTCGCGCAGCAGGTGCTCGGCGTGGCGGCCACGCGAGACGATTTCACCGTTGACTTCGACCGCGACCCGGCGCTCGGCCAGCCCCTCGCTGCCGAGCAGCGCGGCCAGGGTGGTGTCGGGGGCGATACGACGGGCTTGCCCATTGAGCTGGATGTCCATGTCATCATTGTCGCATCGCGCGCCCGACCGGCGCGCGCTTTCGTTTCATGCCGCAGTGCAGCGTGAGCGGCGACAGGCCCGGTGGAAAGATGCACCATGCGCCTGCGTACGCTGGCCGCCAGGCGGTGGTTCAATCGATCCGCATCATCCACAGGGAGTTCCCGATGTCCTCGTCGTTCCGTCCGATCCGTTCTCGCGCCAAGGTGGCTCTCGCCGTGGCCATCGCCCTGGCATCGGCACCGGCCTTGGCCGATTCCGCTTTCAACCAGACCGTTTTCTTCGGCGACAGCCTGACCGACAGCGGTTACTACCGCCCGCGTCTGCCGGCTGCCGTGCAGCCGGTCACCGGCAAGTTCACCACCAACCCGGGCTGGGTGTGGTCCGAATACGTGGCCGACTACTACGGCACCAATGGCGCGCCGAACGGCAATGGCCAGACCGGTGACAACTACGCCGCCGGCGGCGCGCGCGTGGCCGCCACCAACGTCACCGCGTTGGGCCCGGCACCGTCGCTGAGCAGCCAGGTCAATGCCTACCTCACCGCCAATGGCGGCAACGCCAACCCGAACGCGCTGTACACCGTGTGGGGCGGCGCCAATGACTTGTTCGCGATCCAGGCTGGCGCACCGGTGCAGGCGACGATCGGCAGCGCGGTCAGCGCGCAGGTCGGCCTGGTGGCCACGCTGGAAAATGCCGGCGCGCGCTACGTCATGGTGCCGACCATTCCGGATATCGGCCTGACCCCGAGCGCGCGCGCTGGTGGCGCCGTGGGCATGGCGCAGGGCACCGCGCTGGCCACTGCATACAACAATGCGTTGTTTGCCGGGCTGAAGTCGGCCGGCCTGAATGTCATCCCGGTCGATACCTTCCACCTGCTGCAGGAAATCGTCGCCAACCCGGGCGCGTATGGCTTCAGCAACGTGTCGGGCATGGCCTGCACCGCGGCGCTGCCGACCTGCAACCCGACCAGCCTGGCCGCGCCCAACGCGCAGAACACCTGGCTGTTCGCCGATGGCGTGCACCCGACCACCGCCACGCATCAGATCCTGGGCCAGTACGCGATCTCGATCGTTGAAGCACCGCGCCTGCAGCAGGTGCTGACCCACTCGGCCGCCACCGTCGGCCGTGCGCGTGCCGACCAGGTCGCCTGGCACCTCGACGGCAAGCCCGAATCCGATGGCACCCGTTGGTGGGGCAGCGTGCGCGGCGACTACCAGCGCTACGACCACGCCGACCTGTACGACGGCCTGGCCCCGGCTGGTCTGTTCGGCGTGGACTGGAACCGTGGCGACCTGGTGTTCGGCGGCTTCGCCGGCTATGGCCGCATGGATGCCGACTTCGGCAACAGCCGTGGCGACTTCACCCAGAGCGATACCACCCTCGGCGCCTTCTTCGGCTGGTACACCGGCCCGGTGTGGGTCAACGCGCAGGTCAGCTACAGCTGGCTGAGCTATGACGTCAACCGCAAGGTGCAGCTGGGCCCGGCCACCCGCGAGCACAACGGCTCGCCGGACGGCAGCAACCTCACCGCCGCGCTCAACGCCGGCTACGAGATGGGCGAAGGCGTGTTCAAGCACGGCCCGGTGGTGGGCCTGACCTGGCAGCAGGTCAAGCTGGACGGCTATGAAGAGAGCAACCCGAGCGCCACCGCGCTGGGCTACGGCGACCAGGATGTCGATTCGCTGGTCGGCCGCGTCGGCTGGCAGTTCCGCCTCGACGGCGCCGTCGTCAAGCCGTACCTGCAGGCGACCTACGACCACGAGTTCAAGGACAACCAGCAGGCCAGCGCCTGGCTGCAGAGCATGCCGGAAGTGGGCACGTACTACGTGCCGGGCATCGAGTTCGACCGCAACTACGCTACCGTGGTGCTGGGTGCGCGTGCGGGCGTCTGGGGCCTGCAGAGCAATGTCGGCGTGACCACGACCACGGCGCAGAAGAGCGCGCGCGACATGACGTTCTTCGTGAACTTCAGCGGCAGCTTCTGACGGAAGGGCCGGCGCGACCGGCCTTCCCGTGCCGTCATCGGACGCCCTGTTCCCGCATGCGGGGGCAGGGCGTCTGCTTTTGGGTGGCGCCTCGCGTTGCGTTCGCCGGCCACGCCCCCTAGACTTGCGCCAACGCCGCGCGGGCGTAGCTCAATGGTAGAGCTGTAGCTTCCCAAGCTACTGACGTGGGTTCGATTCCCATCGCCCGCTCCAATTCCGCACAGCCGGGCGCTCAAGCGCATGCTGCGCCGGCCCGATACAATCCCCGCACCCCGGTGCATCCCGGGCGCCACTCATCAGGCTCCGTGAGGATTCTTCTTACCGGCAGTGCCGGACGCATCGGCCGCGCCATCTTCAATGCACTGTCGCCCCACCATGATGTCGTGGGGCTGGACCGCTCGCCTTTTTCCACCACCCGCTTCGTCGGCGACGTCGCCGATGAGATGCTGCTCGCGCAAGCGATGGCCGGGGCCGACGCGATCATCCACACCGCAGCCCTGCATGCGCCCCACGTGGGCAGGGTGGCCGATGCGGAATTCCTTCGCATCAACGTGCTCGGCTTGCAGACGCTGACCCGGATGGCGCGTGACTTCGGCGTGCGCACGCTGGTCTACACCAGCACCACGGCGCTGTATGGCGAGGCCGTCGAGCCCGGGCAGTGCACCTGGATCGACGAGCGCACCGAACCGCGCCCCAAGACCATCTACCACCGCACCAAGTTGCAGGCCGAGGCGTGGCTGGCCGAAGAGGCCGGCCACGACCTGGCGGTCCGGGTGGTGCGCATGTCGCGCTGCTTCCCGGAGCAGGCCCATGAGATGGCGTTGTACCGCCTGCACCGCGGCATCGATGCGCGCGATGTGGCCAGTGCGCATGTCGCTGCGTTGCAGACCCGGGGCGCGCCCTTCCAGCGCTACATCGCCAGCGGTCGCACGCCATTCCTGCGCGAAGACCTGGATGCACTGGCGAGCGCGCCGCGCGACGTGCTGGCCGTGCGCTGCCCGGCACTGCTGACCGAGTTCGAGCGTCGTGGCTGGCCGCTGCCGCGCAGTATCGACCGCATCTACGACGCATCGGCCGCCGAGCGCGCGCTGGACTGGCGCTGCCGCTTCGGCTTCGAGGAAGTGCTGGCCCAGCATGATGCGCAGAGCCTGGAGGTGCTGCCGCTGTCGCCCTGGTTCCGGGACCCCACGACCGAATAGGCGCCCGCCTTGCACGTGAGCGTGACGGTTCAGCGCACCGCGGCTGACTTGCTTGAGCCGTTCGCCACCGCCCTGCTACGCTGGCTCATTACCGTTGGTGTCCCACCCCCCGCCACTCCCGAGGCAACAGGCAACCGGCCCGGGCACTGCGTCCGGGTCGCTCCGCGACCGGCCGCGATGAAGCTCGCCATCCTTTCCCGCAACAGCAAGTTGTACTCCACCCGGCGCCTGGTGGAGGCGGCCCGCGCGCGCGGCCACACCGTGCGCATCCTCGATCCGCTGCGCTGCTACATGCGCATCGCCGCCGGCAAGTTCTCGCTGCACTACAAGGGCCGCGCGATCACCGGCTTCGATGCGGTGATACCGCGCATCGGCGCTTCGGTCACCCGTTACGGCACTGCGGTGCTGCGCCAGTTCGAGATGATGGGCACCTATACGCCCAACCCTTCCGACGCCATCCTGCGCGGCCGCGACAAACTGCGCGCGCACCAGTTGCTGGCGGCGCAGGGCATCGACATGCCGATCACCGTGTTTGGCGACAACCCGGATGACACCCTCGACCTGCTCTCCATGCTCGGCCCGCCGCCGCACGTGGTGAAGTTGAACGAGGGTGCGCAGGGCACCGGCGTCATCCTCACCGAGAAGGCCAGCGCCTCGCGCGGCGTGGTCGAGGCCTTGCGTGGCCTGTACGCCAACTTCCTGGTCCAGGAGTTCATTGGCGAGGCCGAAGGCGCGGACCTGCGCTGCTTCGTTGTCGGCGATCAGGTGGTCGCCGCCATGCGCCGCCAGGCGGCCGAGGGCGACTTCCGCTCCAACCTGCACCTGGGCGGCAGCGCCGAGGCCGCCGTGGCGACCGAGCAGGAGCGCGAGGTGGCGGTGCGTTCGGCACGGGCCCTGGGTCTGGAAGTGGCTGGCGTGGACCTGATTCGCTCGCGCCGCGGCCCGCTGGTGCTGGAGGTCAACTCTACTCCCGGCCTCGAAGGGGTCGAGGCTGCCTGCGGGGTGGACGTGGCCGGGGCGATCGTGGCCCTGCTGGAGGCTTCCGTCCGCCCGCGCCGTCGTCGGGCAAGTTCTTAGTAAAAATTTAACGATCGTTTAATTGCGCTGGCGCTAGCCTTTCCCGGACCGCAGCTCTGCCCTCGCAGGAAACGGTGAATCGGGATGTTTCGGCCCAGGCGCCGGCCGCGCCTGGGCCTTTTTCTTCCCGCGGTGCCAGCGCGGCGCCGTTGCCCGGCTCGTTCATTTTCGCTTAGAGTCGACGGCACATTCACCAAGGAAGACCCTGCAATGATGCTGCGCTTGCTCGCCCTGACCGTCCTGGCCCTGTCCGTACCCGCAATGGCTGCTGCCGCCGAGGAGGTACCGCTGGATCTGCGCCAGCCCACCGCCAAGGTCAAAGCGCAGATCGACCAGATCTACGCCGGTTTGTCCGGCGGCGAGGTGTATTCGGAAATTACGCTCGACCAGCGCGGCCAGGTCCGCGAGGCACTGGCCCGAATCTCCACCCAGATCGATCGCAACGGCGAGGGCAGCGTGGCGCCCCAGCAGGAGGCTGCGATGATGAATGATCAGGAACTCGTCAACACCATCTTGACCCAGGCTAGGGAAGATAGCCGTCTGATCTGCCGTCGCGAGAAGTCGGTGGGGTCCCATCGCGTCACCACCAGCTGCATGACCGTTGCGCAGCGACGCCGCTCGCAGGATCGGAGCCAGCAGGACATGTCCACTCTGCAGCGCACCGGTCACAACTCACTGTAAAAACGAGGTTTAAGTGCGCATCCTGGTAATCGAAGACAACAGCGACATCGCCGCCAACCTGGGCGACTACCTCGAAGACCGCGGCCACACCGTGGACTTCGCCGCCGACGGCGTCACCGGCCTGCACCTGGCGGTGGTCCACGACTTCGACGCCATCGTGCTCGATCTCAACCTGCCGGGCATGGACGGCATCGAAGTCTGCCGCAAGCTGCGCAACGAGGCGCGCAAGCAGACCCCGGTGCTGATGCTCACCGCGCGCGATTCGCTCGACAACAAGCTGGCCGGTTTCGACTCCGGCGCCGACGACTACCTGATCAAGCCTTTCGCGCTGCAGGAAGTGGAAGTGCGCTTGAACGCGCTGTCGCGCCGCGGCAAGGGCGTGCACACCCGGGTGCTGGAAACCGGCGACCTGGAATACAACCTCGATACCCTCGAGGTGCGCCGCCGCGGCAAGCTGCTGCAGCTCAACCCGACCGCGCTGAAGATCCTGCAGGCCCTGATGGAGGCCTCGCCGGCGGTGGTGACCCGGCAGGAGCTGGAAACCCGCGTCTGGGGCGAGGAACTGCCCGATTCCGATTCGCTGCGCGTGCATATCCATGGCCTGCGTGCGGTCGTCGACAAGCCGTTCGACGTGCCGTTGATCCAGACCCGCCACGGCATCGGCTACCGGATCGCCTCACCCGATGCCTGAGCGAGGTGGCGCTGCCCGGCCCGCGGACAAGCGTGGCCGGTACCGCCGGCGGCTGCGCAGCCGCATCATCCTGTCCTTCGTGCTGCTGGGCTTCTGCCTGACCAGCCTGTTCGCGTTTGCCACCAAGTGGA
Source organism: Stenotrophomonas sp. (assembly GCA_035629025.1). GTDB lineage: Bacteria > Pseudomonadota > Gammaproteobacteria > Xanthomonadales > Xanthomonadaceae > Stenotrophomonas_A. The sequence continues at coordinate 35,794 of DASPIU010000002.1, read as the reverse complement.
CGCGTGCGCGCGTGGAAAACCAGCTCGTCGAAGACGTGATGGAACGCAACATCGACGAGTACGTGCGGCGCTTCTACGCCGACCCCAGCCACAACCCGCCGGTGCCGATCGACCAGATCCGCGGCTGGGTGTACTCGCGCGACAAGTTTGACCGTGTGTATCAGGAGCACCCGGACTGGGTGGATCTCAAGCCCGGCGTATACCGCATCGTCAGTGGCCTGGATGAGGAAGGCCGCCCCTTTGCCTACCGCCTGGCGGTGCGCAAGACCGACGAGGCGTGGTTCTTCCTCGCCTACGACATGACCCAGTCGCAGCGCGGCGAGGTGCAGCTCAACCGCACGTTGCTGATTTCGGTGCTGGTATTCAGCCTGCTGTCGCTGGTGCTGGGCTGGTGGTCGGCGTCCAAGGTGATGCGCCCGGTGTCGGACCTGGCGGCGCGCCTGCGCGCCTATCGCGGCGGCACCAGCGAGCCGCAGCCGCTCGCGCCGCACTTCACCGACGACGAAGTCGGGCAGCTGGCCGAGGCTCTGGACGATTATTCCAACCGGCTCACCGAGGTGGTGCAGCGCGATCGCGAGTTCAACGCCGACGTCAGCCACGAGCTGCGCACGCCGCTGGCGGTGATTCGCGGCGCCACCGAACTGCTGCTGGCCCGTCCGCACCTGGACGATAAGATGCTGCAGCGCCTGCAGCGCATCCAGCGCGCCGAACAGCAGTGCAGCGACCTGATCGGCGCGCTGCTGCTGCTCTCGCGCAATGAGCGCGGGCAGGGCAGCAGCAACGTGGCCAAGGTGGCGGAGCAGTTGCTCGATGCCCATCGCGCGCAACTCGGCGGCAAGCCGCTGGAATTGCTGCTGGAAGGCGCGCGCGATCTGGTGATCGATGCGCCCGAGTCCGCGCTCTCCGTCGCCCTGGGCAACCTGATCGGCAATGCGGTCAAGTACACCCAGGAAGGCCAGGTGCGCGTGCGGGTATATGACGATGCGGTCGAGGTCTCCGACACCGGCCCGGGCCTCAGCGAGGAAGATGCGGCCAAGCTGTTCCAGCGCGGCTACCGCGGCACCCACGCCGGGCATTCGCAGGGCGGCGGCATTGGCCTGTCCATCGTCAGCCGGCTGTGCGACCTGTACGGCTGGCGCGTGGGCGTGCGGCCGGGCGAGAGCCGCGGCGTGGTGGCCACGCTGTATTTCGGCAGCGAGACATTGCCGGCCCTGGATGCGCCGCGCGACCCGCAGGGTTCGGCGCCGTAGGAGCGGCTCTTGTGGCCTTCGGCCATCAGCCGCGACCGCCATCTGCCAGATCGCGAGTTCGCCAGTCGGGGCTGAAGCCCCTCCTACAAGGGCGGGATCAGCGCCGGCTCAGCGCCGTGTACCTGGCCGCCAGTTCGCGCGCGCTGGCCCGCAGGTGTTCCGGATCGCCATCGTTGACCACCACGTCGTCGGCGATCGCCAGGCGCTGCTCGCGGCTGGCCTGGGCGGCGATCATGCGGTCGGCCAGGGCGGCGTCGATGTCGTCGCGCTGCATCAGGCGCTCACGCTGCAAGGTGACCGGTGCGTCCACCAGCAGCACCCGGTCCAGCCAGGGGTAGGCGACGCGGCCACCGGCCTCGGTCAACAGCGGGATCGCGACGATGGCGTACGGTCCTGGCGCCGCCACGCACTGCGCGTGCAGGCGCTCGCGGATGGCCGGGTGGGTGATGGCTTCCAGCGCCAGGCGCAGTTCCTCGTCGGCGAACACCAGCTCGCGCAGAGCGCGGCGGTCCAGCGTGCCATCGGCCTGCAGGATTTTCCGGCCAAAGCGTTCGGCAATCCGCGACAGCACCGGCCCCGGGGCAACGACCTCGCGGGCGACGGCATCGGCATCGACGACGGTGATGCCCAGTGCCTCGAACGCCCGCCCCAGCGCGCTCTTGCCTGAAGCGATTCCCCCGGTCAGGCCGATGACGTAGTCGCTCATCGCCGCAGCGCCGGTCAGGTCAGGCCGGCGAACTGCTTGTAGGTGTCCACGATGCGATCAGCCCCCCAGAAGAAGGTGATCCACCCGGCAATGGCCAGGTACGGGCCGAACGGAATGGGGGTGGCGCGGTCGCGGCCCTTGGCCGCCAGCCAGATCGAGCCGATGATCGCCCCCACCAGCGAGGAGATCAGGATGATCGGCAGGATGCCCTTGAGCCCGCACCAGGCGCCGAGCGCGGCCAGCAGCTTGAAGTCGCCATGGCCCATGCCTTCCTTGCCGGTGAGCTGCTTGAACAACCACCACACCGCCCACAGCGAGAAGTAGCCGACCGCCGCGCCGAGCAGGGCCGGCTTGGCGTGCATGTAGAGGTTGTCCATCGAGCCGATCAGGCCCAGCCACATCAGCGGCAAGGTCAGCTGGTCCGGCAGCAGCTTGGTGCGCAGGTCGATGCCCGACAGCGCCACCAGATAGCAGCTCAGCACGATCGCGCCAAAGCCCTGCCAGCCGAAGCCGAAGCGCCAGACGCTGGCCACGACCAGCAAGGAGGTCAGCAGCTCGACGAACGGGTACTGGATGGAGATCGGGGCATGGCAATGGCGGCACTTGCCGCGCAGCGCCAGCCAGCTGAACACCGGAATGTTCTCGTACCAGGACAGCTTGTGCTTGCAGTGCGGGCAGTGCGAGGGCTCGACCACGATGCCTGGCGGCGGTGGCTCGTAGATGTCGGGCATCTCGAGGATTTCGCGCGCGTCGCGCTTCCACTGCCATTCCATGCGCTTGGGCAGGCGCAGGATCACTACGTTGAGGAAACTGCCCAGCAGCAGTCCCAGTCCGGCCGCGGCGGGGAAGCCCAGGCCGGGGTGCTGGTCGAGAAATGCCATTTAGTTCTTATCCGACAACTGCTGCGAGCTTGAAGATCGGGAGGTACATGCCGATGACCATGCCGCCGACGATGGTACCGATAAATACCATCACCATCGGCTCGATCAAGCTGCTGAGTGCATCCACGGCATTGTTGACTTCCTGTTCAAAGTATTCGGCCACCTTGAACAGCATGGCATCCAGCGCGCCGGCCTCCTCGCCGATAGCCGTCATCTGCACGACCATGTGCGGGAACAGGGCGACCTGCTTCATCGCCATGTTGACCGGGTAGCCCACGGAGACGTCATCGCGCATCCGCAGGATGGCCTTCTCGTAGACGCTGTTGCCCGTGGCGCCGGCCACGATGCCCAGCGCCTCGACCAGCGGTACGCCGGCACGGAAGGTCACCGCCGTGGTCCGGGCGAAGCGGGCAATGGCGCTGTTGTGCATGATCTGGCCGATGACCGGGACCTTGAGGATCAGGCGGTCCATGGTGTGCTGCATGGAGGGCGAGCGTTTGTAGGCGAAGAAGAAGCCCACGATGGCACCCGCCGTGACAACCAGCAGGGCCCACCACCACGTCACCATGAAGCGCGATGCCGCAACAATCAGCTGGGTGAAGGCCGGCAGCTCCGCGCCAAAGCCCTTGAACACCTCTTCGAACTGCGGCACGACCCAGATAAGCAGGATCGAACTCACCAGCAGCGCGACGGCCATGACCATCACGGGATAGAACAGCGCCTTCTTGATCTTGCCCTTCAGGGCCTCGATGTTTTCCTTGTACGAGGCGACGGTATCGAGCACCGTCTCCAGCACGCCGGCGCCTTCGCCGGCCTTGACCAGGTTCCTGTACAGCTCGTCGAACTGGACCGGGTGCTTGCTGATCGCCTCGTACAGCGAGGAGCCACCTTCGATGTCCGTACGGATGTTGTCCACCATCTTCTTCATGCGCGGGTTCTTGTGCCCGCTGCCGATGATGTCCAGGGCCCCGACAATGGGCACGCCGGACTTCATCATCGTCGCCATCTGGCGACTGAAGAAGGCGATGTCCTTGGGCGTGATCTTCTTGCCCGCCGCCCCGAACAGCGGCTTGGACTTGGGCTTGACGACGGTGGGCGTGATGCCCTGCTTGCGCAACTCGGCGCGAAGGACATTGGCGTTCTTCGACGCCTGCTCGCCCTTCATCTTGATGCCGCGCTTGTCTGTCCCTTCCCAGACGAACGGCTGCAGCTGGCTGGTGCTGCGGTTGACAGGCTCTTTCTTGATGGCGCTGCGCGCTACTGACATGTCATTTCCCCGGACGGCCATCCCCAGACCGTTATCCAGCCGGATGGTAGCTGGTTCCGGGGCGTCTGGCAGCTCCGGCAGGGGCAAGAGGGGTGGTCGTCACGATTCCGAGGTGCGGAGCCGGCCCCGGCTTTGGCCTCCACGTGTCCAAAAGTGACCTTGAGCGTCACTCCGGCAGCTGGGTCGCAAATGCGTCGGCAGGGGCTTCCAATCGCCCTGGCGCCTGCCCATCATTGCGCCGGGGAGTCAGGACGGAGTGCCGGAAACTTGGCACGCAACATGCGTAGGGCAACAGGCAGGATTCTCTGCCGAGTACCCAGCTGCATGCGGGACCCGGAAGGACGCCTTTCACCAACCAACCTCTAGGGGATGTACTCATGAAGAAGCAGCAGGGCTTTACCCTGATCGAACTGATGATCGTCGTTGCGATCATCGCCATCCTGGCCGCCATCGCGCTGCCGGCTTACCAGAACTATGTCGCCAAGTCGCAGGTCACCGCGGGTCTGGCCGACATTCGTGGCGGCGTGACCGCGTTCGAGGAAGGCATCCAGTCGGGTACGCAGACTGGCAGCCCCACGGCCGCTGATCTCGGTCTCTCCAGCTCGACCGCGCGTTGCGACATCGCAGCGTCGGGCGCTTGGAGTGATGTGAGCGGCCAGACCATTGCTTGCACCCTGAAGGGCAACCCGAAGGTCGCCACCCAGAACGTTACCCTGACCCGTGACGGCAGCGGCGCATGGAACTGCACCAGCTCGGTGGACGACAAGTTCAAGCCGGCCGGCTGCCAGTAATTCGTACAGCCGTACGTCCAAGTAGTCTGGGAAGGGGCGGCTTCGCCCCTTCCTTTTTTTGGGAATTCGCATCGCCTATACAAGTTTGGGGGCTTACATGGGCAGGCAGAAGGGTTTTACGCTGATCGAATTGATGATCGTCGTTGCGATCATCGCCATCCTGGCAGCGATTGCGCTGCCGGCGTACCAGAATTACGTTGCCAAGTCGCAAGTGACCGCCGGCCTGGCCGAGGTGAGTGGCGGCCGCACGATGTTCGAGTCGCAGGTGCTGGCCAACAACGTCACGACTTTCAACCTGGCCGACATCGGGCTTCCCGCCAGCACCGCCAGGTGCGATCTGACAATGGATCCGACCGAGACGGGCTACATCCGTTGCACGTTGAAGGGTAATCCGAAGGTGGCCGGCAAGACGGTTGAAATTGCCCGTTCGGCTTCGGGAGAGTGGCGTTGCAGGGTTGATGCCGCGGTGGACGCGCGCTTCTGGCCCGCGGGCTGCAGTAATTGAACGAGGTTGTACGTGGCGCAAAGGGGACCGCATTGGCATTCGTAGAGCGTTTCGGGGGCGTGCTTCGCCTTGCTGCCCTGCTGGCCATCGTGGCTCTGGTTTACTGGGCGGGACTCTCCGGCCCATTCGTTTTCGACGATTTTCCCGCACTGGTCGATAACGCCAAGATTCATATACCGGACCTTTCCGCGGCGTCGCTGCAGCGCGCCGCCTTCGGCTTCGACCCTGGTGGCACGGGCCGTCAGTTGTCGATGCTGAGTTTTGCCGTCAACTATGCGCTGGGCGGCCTCGATCCGTGGGGCTGGAAACTGACGAGCCTGCTTGTCCACCTGCTCAACGCGTGGCTGGTCTATCTGCTCTGCCTGCGGCTCTTTGCGCTCGCCGGCATGCAGCACTGGCGTCGTGCCTCTGCCTGGGCCGTGGCCCTGTTCTGGGCCGTGCACCCTCTGCAGGTTTCCACGGTGCTGTATGTGGTGCAGCGCATGGAAACGCTGTCGCTGACCTTTGTGTTGCTCGCACTGCTCAGCTACGTCCGTGGCCGGCAGTTGCAGCGCGAGGGCATGAGCGGCTGGATATGGATCGGTGCCTGTGTCCCGTTGCTGATCCTGTCACTGGCGTGCAAGGAGACGGCCGCGCTGTTCCCGGCCTACACGCTGGCACTGGAGTTGACGCTGCTGCGTTTCGGCGCGGCAGATCCAGCCCTGGCACGTCGTTGGCGCTGGCTTTATGCATCTGGTGTTGTGGCCGCGTCACTGCTGTTCTGCGCCGTGGTCCTGCCCCATTACGCGCCGGAATCCAACTACCTCTCGCGAAACTTCAACGCCTGGGAGCGCGTGCTGACCCAGCTGCGTGTACTGCCAACGTATCTCGGCCAGATGCTGTTGCCGTTGCCCAACCGGATGCCGTTCTATTACGACGATCTGGTGGCATCGAAGTCCCTGCTCGCGCCAATGACGACGTTGTGGGGTGGGCTCGCGTTGGCTGGGTTGTTCGCGTCAGGTGTGTGGTTGCGCAAGCGGCTCCCATTGTTCTCGTTGGGTGTGTTCTGGTTCTTTGCGGCGCATCTGATCACCAGCAACGTCGTTCCGTTGGAGTTGGCGTTCGAGCATCGCAACTACTTTGCCTTGCTCGGGGTCTTGTTGGCGCTGACCGATCTCATACGGCGCATTCCAATGCGGGACGGCCCGGCACTGAAGATCGTGGCCGTCGCTGCCATCGTGCTGGCAGTGGGTTTCCTGGGTGCGATACGCGCGGCGACCTGGGGGGATCGGTTGCTGCTGGCCACGGATGTGGCCAGCAACAATCCGGCATCGGCGCGAGCTGCCCACGAACTGGGCGTGCTTTATTACGAGATGTCCGATGGTTCCGCGGAATCTCCATTCTTCAGTTTTGCTGCAAGGGAGTTCGAGCGCGAGGCCACGTTGCCGAGCGCATCGATCCTGGCGGAGCAATCGTTGATTCTCATGCGTGCGGCAAACGGCCAGGCCGTCTCGCCGGAATTGTGGGCGCGACTCCATCAGAGGCTTCGCGACCAGCCCATTACGCCGCAGACCACCAGCGCGCTGTTTGCGTTGCTGGATAACCGCCAAAAAGGGGTGGAACTGGACGATCGCGCCCTGGACCAGGCCTTCATGCTGATGTTCGATAAAGTGCAGTTGCCGCCCTACAGTTATGCGCAGGTGGCGGCGCACGCGCTGGAGTACAGCCACGACGAAGTGCTGGCAAAGCAGCTTCTGGCCATGGCGGTGGAGCGTAGCGTCGAAACGCCGCAGTACGTGCCAGTTCTCGTCGAGGGGCTGCGCAAAGACGGCCGGGACGCGCTGGCCGATTGGGTGCTGGTGCAAGCCAGGGCTCGTGGCATCCGGAGCTAGAAATAGCCGGAGTCGAGGGACCGGGGGCTCGGCGTTGGTCCTGGGCCCTCGGCACGGGTAGCCAGCGAGAGCAACCTCCCGACAGCTGCAGCGCGCTGCTGCCAATCGGCGGGGCGAACGGGCCGGGCCGGCCGGGCGCTGGACGCCAGTTTGGCGATGATGGCGTCGGCAAGCGAATGCGAATCCCCTGCCCGATACAGGGCAGTCACATCGCCTTCCAGCAGCGCGGGGACGTCACCGACCGCCGCCGCGACCACATGGATATCGCAGGCGAGCGACTCCTGCAGCTTCAGCGGATAGCAATAGCGTCCGAACGCATCGTCGCGATTGCAGACGATGGATACGTCAAGGCCGTTGAGCAGCAAGGGGACGCGTTGCCAGGGCAACAGGCCCAGGTCGATGATCCGGGGATGACGGTAGCGGCCGGGAGTCGCGTCGCGAGGGCCGGCGATCACCAGGTGCAGATCGGGATGATGTTCTGCCAGTTGCAGGAATGCCTCGAACAGGTCTGCAATGCCGCGGCTCGCGTCCAGGGCGCCGGCGCATCCGATTAGCCGGGCATGCGCCGGGAGCTGCAGTGCGCGACGACAATCGGCCTGACCCATGGGATGGAACAGATCCGGGTTGATGCCATTGCCGATCACCCGCACCGCGCCCTGTGGCGCCAGGGTATGTTGAAGGTGATCGGCTAGAGTCTGGCTGACCACGCTCAGGCCCGCGGCGTCCCGGCAGGTGCGGCGGAACGCCGCTGCCATCCCTGGAAGCCGGGTCAAACCAAAACTCTCGTAGTTGTCGTATAGGTCCACGACCAATGGAATGCCCAGATGGCGAGCGATAAGCCGGCCAGCGACTGCACATGGCGCATCGGAACTGGCCCAGAGCACGTCCGGGCGATCTCGCTTGCGTAGCCGTCGCACTGCTTCGAGCAACTTCAACGGGCCAGCCGGCAGCACGTTGAAAGAGTTCCAGCTGACGCCTGCTGGCGACAGCTGCCGGGCTTGGTGACGGCGACGGTAACTGAGGGTAACTCCGGTCACCCGGTGGCCCAGCGCTGCAAGATGCTCAGGAATCTCATACAGACGGCCATAGCGGTCGTCCAGCAGATCCCGCGAGGTGTACTGCCGCTTGCAGAGAACAAGGACATGCATGGAGGCGGGCGGCCGGGCTATTCTGTGGAGTGGCCAATGATCCGGCACCCTGGCCGCCGGCGCCAGACTGGGGAAAGCGATGAGTGCGGTGGAGGTATTGCGGGCGGTCGGAGCGCGATTGCGGATCGGGCCTGGCCCGGGAGTAGCGCAGAGTCTGTTGCGGCGCCTGTTCCGGCACGCACGGGGGCGGCGCACGATCAGCGATTTCGACGGGAGCCTGATCATGACCCTCGATCTGGCCGAACACATGCAGCGGCGCATCTTCTGGATGGGCTACTACAACCTGCGCCTGGTGCCCCTGTTTGACCGGCTGTTGAAGCCCGGGATGGTAGTTGCTGATGTGGGCGCCAATATCGGCGAGGTCAGCCTGCTTGCCGCCAACCGCGTCGGTGCTGGCGGACGCGTGATCGCGTTCGAGCCTGCCCCGGATATCGCGGACGCACTGGAAGCCCACGTACGAGGTAACGCTCTCGAAGAGGTTATCAGCGTGTGTCGGCAAGGGCTGGCCGATGTCGCCGGTGTCCTGCCGTTGTATGGCTCATGCGGGCAAGGCAGTGCGCAGGATCCGAACCGGGGATTGGGCAGCCTGCACGGAAATCCGGATAGCGACCCGCTGATCGCGCTTGTGGAAGTGACCACGCTGGATGCCGTGGTCAAAGCGCTGCAGCTACCCCGGCTTGATTTGCTGAAAGTGGATATCGAGGGCGGCGAGCTTCCATGCCTCCGTGGTGCGCTCGACACCATCGAGCGCTTTCGCCCGGTCGTCGTAGTGGAAGTGCATGCGCATTCGGCTGGCGCCGCCGGTTGCCAGGGGCGGGATATCCTGGATTTGCTGACGCCGCTGGGCTATCGCTTCCACCGGCTGGAGAAGCGCGGCCGACTTGTGCCGATCAGCGCCGAACAATTGGGCGCTTACCAGGACGTGGTCTGCATTGCGGGTGAACGCCTGCCGGTGGAGCCGGGATGATCTGGCTGTTGGCCAGTCGGTGGGAGCCAGGTGGCCTGGAGAGGGTTCAGTACAACCTCGCGCGGGCGCTGCGTACGCAGGGCCGTGCGGTACGGATCGTCGCGGGGCGCCACGCGGGTGGTCCTGGGGATGAGGGCGACGTGCGATGCATCGCGCCGGCGGGCGCTGTGCAGTTTCTCTGGCGCCTGCCCGGCTACATCCGTCGCCATCAGCCGGAAGTCGTGATGACCACCTCCAACGACGTGGCGGTCTGGCTCCTGGCTTGTCGTCGGTGGGCCTTTCCTCGCACTCGGGTGGTCGTATCGCAGCACCTGTCGATTTCGGGGCCCCGGCTGTCAGCGAAAGGCCTGCGTCGAATGAAGTTGGAAGCCATCCGCTGGACGATGCGCTGGGCTTTCCGCAAGGCGGACGCGCTCGTTGCCGTATCGGCGGGGGTCGCGAAAGACATGCATGACGAACTCGGGCTGCAGGGCTGCAATATCGAGGTCATCTACAACCCCGTCGTGGACGGCGGCGAAGCAGCGGCCCCAGAGGTACCCAAGCCAATTGCCTGGCCATTCGACCTCGATGATGTGCCGGTCATCGTGTTCGCGGGCAGGCTCGCACCCGAGAAGCGCCTGGACCTGCTGTTGCGGGCCTTCACTCGCGTACGTGCAGCTCGTCCTGCGCGGCTGTTGGTTCTGGGTGAGGGTGAGATGTCAGCTGAACTGCGTGCCGGAGTCGAGGCGGCCGGCATTGGTTCGGACTGCGCCATGCCGGGCCGGGTTGATGACATCGCGCCCTGGCTGAAGCGCTCTGCCCTGTTGGTGCTGCCCTCTGACTACGAGGGTTTCGGCAATGTCCTGGTAGAAGCCATGCAAGCCGGAACCCAGGTGGTGGCGACCGACTGCCCGAGCGGGCCTGCCGAAATACTCGCCGGTGGCGTATACGGGCAGCTGGTTCCCGTCGGAGACGCGCAGGCACTGGCGGCGGCCATCCTGGCAAGCCTGGATCGCCGTTTCCATGTGCCTGTAGAGGCACTGCGGCGCCGCGCGCAGGAATTCTCCATCGCGCGCTCTCGGCAAGCCTATGAGCGTGTGCTCCACGCTGTGTTATCGCGGGAGCCGGTGTCGCTGCGCGAACTGAGGTGAAGCAAGGACCAGGCCGCCGCCGCCATTGCAGCTTCTGCTCCGATGATCATCCAGGCGGCACCCAGGACTCCGTGAGCAGGGATCAGCAATGCGCTCAAAACGCTCATCAGTATGAGTCCGCCGGCTTCAATTGCAGTCTTGCGGAGTTTCAGTCCGCGGCCAACGAGTGCATTGCAACCGATCTGCCGAAGGCTGTACGCGAGGACGAATAGCCCCATCCAACGCATGGCCGGTTCGGCTGCGGCAAAGTCACGGCCCAGCAGCCAGGGAAGCAGGGGCGCTCCCAACCAAAGCAGTATGGCGACGCCCGATGAGTAGATGAGGGTGGCCAGCGCCATGGCGCCAATGAGCCGGTAGTGGTTCTCAGGCTGCCGACCCGCCCGGAACAGCCGCGGCATCGCCGCCATGACCATCGCATCAAGTGGCATGGCAATCACCGCCGCAATCCGGTAAGTGGCGGCATAGAGCCCGGAAGTGCTGTCCCCGCCCCAATGCAGGACAAACGACTTGTCCAGCATCGTCGAGCCGGTGGCCGTCGTCCAGCTCGCGGCATGGCCTGCGCCGTGCCGCAGGTCGCTGGCACTGATCCGTGCGCGAACGTTGGCCGGGCGCAACAGGATGCGCGCCGACAGAAGGGCAAAGATCGCGCCGATTATCGACGCCGCCAGGTGCAATGCCAGGTAGTGGGTCAGGTCATGCGAGCCGGGCAGCTCGCGGTACAGGACGATGGCAAGCAGTCGCAGCGCTGCACTGACCGCCGGGAGTGCGGCGGACCACCCCAGGCGCTCGTTGGCGGAAAAGGCGAATACCGAATTGGTGACGATCGGGAATGCGAGAACCTCGGAGGCCGCGATCAGGGCAATCGCCAGGTTCGACAGGGAACTGTGGCTTGCCGCCAGCAAGAAGAACACTACCGATAACGGAAGGCCTGTGGCAGCGCACATGACCAGCGTCTGCTTCCAGTAACGCGGAAAGCAGCTGCGATCGGGGGCGCTGTACTGGTACATCAACATGCCACTGCCCAGCCCAACCAGGCCGGCAAGTGCCGAAGCGCTTCCCGCGACGCCTGCGAATATCCCGTAATCCTGGGCGCCCAGCGTGCGCGCGGCGACCACGATCCATCCGGCCAGGCAAAGCAGGCGGACACCTTGCCAGCACATTACCTTGAGAGACGTCCTGGCAAGTCCGCCCCTGGGCCACTGAAGCTTCATCTCCCCGGTCCGGTCAAGCCGCGCAGAATGCCGCGTAAAGCATCGCCGAATACCGGCCACGCAAATCGTGACGCAAACGCCCGCATGGGCGGCTTCGGCAACGCCTCATGCAGGAGTGCATTCACCCGTGCGGCAAACGCGTCGGCATCGTGGGGTGCCACCAGGTTTCCCGAGACTCCCTCCGCCACGGCGTCAACCACCCCGCCCGTGGCGTAGGCAACCGTAGGCAGACCATGGGCGGCAGCCTCGATGGCGACCATGCCGAAGCCTTCCGGGTCGCCTTGAATCTCGCGCACGGGGAAGACGTGCACGTCGGCCATGCGGTAGGCAGCTGCCAACTGGTCGATATCGGTGATGGCGCCGACGAAACGAATGCGATCCTGCATCCCGTGTCGCCTCGCCTCGGCCAAGATGCTGTCCCTGGATTGGCTGCGCGCGGCGAGCGCGTCGTCAGCGGTGTGCCCGACAATCACCATCTCCAGTGTCGGGTGTTGTGCAGCGATCAGCGGCAACACGTCCCGCACAAACTCGAGCAGACCTTTGCGCTCGGTCAAACGGCCCACGGATAGAAGGATGGGGCCGGGCCCCAATCCGTAGGTCTCGCGAAAACTGGCTGGAGCCGCGGGCGCGCCCGCTGCGGGCATCGCAACGCCGGGATGCAGGAGGCGAATGCGGCTTGGCGGCACGCCCCGGGCCAGCGCGAGCGCGCGGGTAGCCGAACTGTTGGCGATGACCAGGTCCATCCTGCGGATGAAGGGCAGCCACAGCGCCGCATACAGCGGGTGGCGCAAGCCGATATCCATGCCGTGCAGATAAACCAGTGCTCGTGCGCCGCACACGCGCGCTGCCATCCATGCCAGCGGCGCCGTCAGCCCGCTTCCGGCAACCACGGTTTGCGGACGCCAGCGCCAGGCCTGGATGAGAGAAAGACACAGGGCGCCAGCGAGAAAGCGCCACAGGGGCCGCGCGGGCGCACCGAAAAGCTGGACATCGGGGTGCAGGGGAAGCTCGGACCCTGCGGGGGCCACCACCCGTACCTCGCAGCTCTGCAGCAACTGCTCCACGATGTGCCAATTCAACCGCTCCATCCCACCCAGCAGCGGCGGCAAATTGCGGGTCACCAGCAGAACGCGGTCAGCCTCAGCCATCGCGTCGATACGTCAGATTGGTGATCTGCTCGGAAATCAGTCCGATCAGGAATACGATCACCGCAGCACTGAACAGCAGCACGCTCATGTTGGTGAAGCGGTGCATCGTGGCAAAGGTATAAGCGTAATACCCAAGTCCGGCGGTAAAGAACACTCCGGCTACCGGAGCAAACAACTTCAACGGCGCATATAGCGTTGCAATCTTGAAGATGATCAGCAGGAAGCGGATGCCATCCTTCATCGGCCGGATGTGGCTGCCATTGCCAACGCGCTTGGCTACCGGGATCGGCACGTAGGCCACCGCGTAGGCGCTGCGGAAGAACGCCATGGTGCTGGTCGTCGGGTAGCTGAAACTGTTGGGCAACAGGTGCAGGAACTCGCGAAACTTCTCCGCGCGTACCGCGCGGAAACCCGAGGTCAGATCCTTGATGGAAAAGCCGGTCATGCGGCTTGCGAGCCAGTTGTAGAAGGTGTTGGCGGCGCCGCGGTGGAAGTTGGCCTGGCCGCTGCCATCGCGTGCGCCCACGACCATGTCGTAGCCCTCTGCCAGCTTGTCGAGCAGGGAAGGAATGCTGGCCGGGTCATGCTGGCCGTCCGCGTCCATGAAAACCAGGATGCTTCCGTTGGCCGCGCGGGCACCGCGTTTGATGGCCGCGCCATTACCCATCGAATACGGGCTGCTCAGCACCCGGGCGCCGTGCCCGGTAGCCACGGCGGCGGTGTCGTCGGTCGAGCCGTCGTCAACAACGATCAGCTCCGCGTCGGGAAATCGCTGGCGAAGGGCCGGCAATGTCTTGTGAAGCCCGGCCGCTTCGTTCTTGGCGGGCAGGATGATGCTGATACGGTCCAATTGGTGTCCCCAGAGTTCCCCGGCCACATGGTAATCGCTGGCCGGGTTGCGGTCAGCAGCCGGGGGAGGGGCGGCGGCTGTCGGATTGGCAGGAAATTTGCAGTAATCTTGCCAGGCACTGGGGATCTCGGAACACGATGAACGCCGTTACCGCAAATCTGGTAGGAATCACCGGCATCGCCCGCCGCCTCGTCCAGGACGGCGCCATGGACGAAGCCGCCGCCCGCGCCGCCATGGACCAGGCAGCCGCCGCCAAGGTGCCGCTGCCGCAGTGGTTCGCCGAAAAGAAGCTGGTCTCCGCCGCGCAGCTGGCCGCCGCCAACGCGGTCGAGTTCGGCATGCCCTTGCTGGACGTGTCGGCGTTCGACGCCAGCCAGAACGCGGTCAAGCTGGTCAGTGAGGAGCTGCTGCAGAAGCACCAGGTGCTGCCGCTGTTCAAGCGCGGCAACCGCCTGTTCGTGGGCGTGAGCAACCCCACCCAGACCCGCGCGCTGGATGACATCAAGTTCCACACCAACATGGTGGTCGAGCCGATCCTGGTTGATGAGGACCAGATCCGGCGCACGCTGGAGTCCTGGCAGGCCAATCACAGCAACATCGGCGATGCGCTCGGCGGCGACGATGACGGCATCGCCAACCTCGATGTGGACGGTGGCGGTGACGAGGACATGGGCGGCGGCGATGCCGGCGTCGACGCCAAGGGCGACGACACCCCGGTGGTCAAGTTCGTCAACAAGGTCCTGGTCGATGCGATCCGCAAGGGCGCCTCGGACATCCATTTCGAACCCTATGAGGACGACTACCGCGTCCGCTTCCGCATCGACGGCCTGCTCAAGAACGTGGCCAAGGCGCCGGTCAAGCTCAACCAGCGCATCGCCGCGCGCCTGAAGGTGATGTCGCAGCTGGACATCGCCGAAAAGCGCGTGCCGCAGGACGGGCGCATCAAGCTCAACCTGTCCAAGAGCAAGCAGATCGACTTCCGCGTCAGCACGCTGCCCACGCTGTTCGGCGAGAAGATCGTGCTGCGTATCCTCGACGGCAGCGCGGCCAAGCTCGGCATCGACAAGCTCGGCTACGAGCCCAAGCAGCAGCAGCTGTTCCTGGACGCCATCCACAAGCCCTACGGCATGGTGCTGGTGACCGGCCCGACCGGTTCGGGCAAGACCGTGTCGCTGTACACCGCGCTGGGCATCCTCAACGACGAGACGCGCAACATCTCCACCGCCGAGGACCCGGTCGAAATCCGCCTGCCCGGCGTGAACCAGGTGCAGCAGAACAACAAGCGCGGCATGACCTTCGCCGCCGCGCTGCGCTCGTTCCTGCGTCAGGACCCGGACATCATCATGGTCGGCGAAATCCGCGACCTGGAAACGGCCGAGATCGCGATCAAGGCCGCGCAGACCGGCCACATGGTGCTGTCCACCCTGCATACCAACGATGCGCCGCAGACCATCGCGCGTCTGATGAACATGGGTATCGCGCCGTACAACATCACCAGCTCGGTGACCCTGGTCATCGCCCAGCGCCTGGCGCGCCGCCTGTGCTCCAACTGCAAGCGCCCCGTGCAACTGCCGGAGAACGCCCTGCTGGCCGAGGGCTATACCCCCGAGCAGATCGCCGCGGGCATCGAGCTGTACGAGCCGGTCGGCTGCGACGACTGCACCGAAGGCTACAAGGGCCGTACCGGCATCTACCAGGTCATGCCGATGACCGATGAAATCGCCACGATCATCCTGGCCGGCGGCAACGCCTTGCAGATCGCCGAGGCCGCCCAGTCGATCGGCGTCAACGACCTGCGTCAGTCAGCCCTGCTGAAAGCCGCGCACGGCATCACCAGCCTCGCCGAGATCAACCGGGTAACGAAGGACTGAGAAGGCCCCTTACTCCATCCCCAGCTTCTTCAGCTTGTACCGCAACGCCCGGAACGTGATCCCGAGCTGGGCCGCGGTGCGCGTCTTGTTCCAGCGGTTCTCTTCCAGCGCCTTCTGGATCGCGGCGCGCTCCAGCTGCTCGATGTAGGAGGGCAGGGCGGCGGCGCCGGGCTCGATGTCCACCACCGCCTCCTGCGCCTCGGCCGTGCCCGCGGCGGACCGCGCGCCATTGTGCTGGGGCAGGCGCAGATCGCTGGCGCTGATCTGGTCGTCCTCGGCCAGGGCCAGGGCGCGTTCGAGGATGTTCTCCAGCTCGCGCACGTTGCCGGGAAAGCGGTAATGGTCCAGGGCTTCCAGCGCGGACGGCGACAGCAACGGGATCGGCCGGCCATGGCTGCGCGCCAGGCGTGCCAGGATCGCGGCGGCCAGCTGCGGGAGGTCACCGCCGCGCTCGCGCAGCGGCGGCACGCGCAGCTCGATCACGTTGATTCGGTAGTACAGGTCATGGCGGAAGCGGCCTTCGGCCACCAGGTCGGCCAGGTCCTTGTGCGTGGCCGAGAGGATGCGCACGTCCACCGGCACTTCGGTCGAAGCGCCGACCGGGCGGATCGACTTCTCCTGGATTGCGCGCAGCAGCTTGACCTGCATCTGCAGCGGCAGCTCGGCGATTTCGTCCAGGAACAGCGTGCCGCCGCTGGCGGCCTGAAACAGGCCGGGCTTGTCGGTATGCGCGCCGGTGAAGCTGCCCTTCTTGTGGCCGAAGAACTCGCTTTCCATCAGCTCGGCCGGGATCGCGCCGCAGTTCACCGGCACGAACGGGCCGCCACTGCGCGCGCCCTGCTCATGGATGGTGCGCGCGACCAGCTCCTTGCCCACGCCTGACTCGCCCAGGATGTACACCGGCGCCTGGCTGCGCGCGACCTTGGTGATCGTCGCGCGCAGCGCTTCCATCGCCGCGGACTGTCCGAGCAGGCGGCTGGCCTGTTCCGGCGGCGCGGGCGGCGGCAGCGGGCGTTCGCTGTTGTTGAGCTCCAGCGCATGGCGCACCAAGCCGCGCAGCACCGAGATGTCGACCGGCTTGCTGACGAAGTCGAAAGCGCCGGCCTTCAATGCCTCCACCGCGAGGTCCATGCTGCCGAAGGCGGTGATCATCGCAACCGGCGTGCGCGGGTAGTTGCGCGCGATCTCGGTCACCAGCTCGATGCCGTTGCCGTCCGGCAGCCGCATGTCGGTGATGCACAGCTCGTAGTGGTTGCTGGCCAACAGTTCGCGCGCTTCGGCGAGGTTGGCGGCCGTGCTGATCCGCAGGCCCATCCGGCCAAGGGTCAGCACCAGCAGTTCGCGGATATCACGTTCGTCGTCGACGACAAGGGCGCTTCGGCTTTCGTTCATGAATGTGGAAGATAGCCGAAGGGGCCAGAAGCGACAAATATTGCCGGTTTACGACGGTCATTGCCTGCTCGCAGCGCCGGGATGCGTATTCAGGCAGGAAGAATCGTATGCGGGCCGGGCAGGGTGATGCGGAAGCAGGCGCCGCCTGCGGGCACCGCCACGTATTCGAGCCGCGCCTGATTCGCGCGGCACAGCTCGCGGGCGATGTACAGGCCAAGGCCGGTGCCGTGCTCGGAGGTGGTGAAGAACGGGCGAAACAACTGCGCGGCCACGGCTTCGGGGATGCCCGGGCCACGGTCCATCACGTCGAGCACGGCAGTGCGCTCGTGCGCGGCCACGCGCAAACGCACCCGCGCCGGCTCGTCCATCGAGCGGCCGTACTTGAGCGCGTTATGCACCAGCGCCGTCAGCACCTGGTGCAGGTGCTTGGGATCGACCAATGCCTGCACCGAGGTCTGGTTGATCACCGCCTCCAGGCTGTCGTTTTCCACCGACAGGGTCTGCCGGTACTCCAGCACGAAGCGACGCACGAAGGCGACCAGGTCCAGATTCTCCGGGTTGGCGCGCTCGCGCCGGGCCAGGCCCAGCACGCTCTCGACAATGCCGTTGGTGCGCTGGCACTGCTGGTTGATGATCTGCAGCAGGCGCCGGTCCGCCTCGCCGATTGCCGGCGATTCCTCCAGCAGCTGCGCGGCATAGTTGATCGCGGCCAGCGGGTTGCGGATCTCGTGCGCCAGGCTGGCCGAAAAGCGCCCCAGCGCCGACAGCGTCAGCGATTCGGCGCGGCGCGAGACCACCGTGGCATCGTCCAGAAACACCAAGGTCAGGTCGCTGTCGGCCAGCAGCCGCGCAAACCGCGGCTGCACTTCCGGCTGCTCGGGCGACAGTTGCAGCGGCGCGTCGTCCTGCTGCCAGCCGTTGCGCCAGCGCTGCAGCCGCCGCGCCAGTTCCGGCGCGGCGCTGGACAGTTCCAGCTGGCCACTGACGGTATTGCCTTCCGCATCACCGATCAGCGTGGTGGCCGCTTCATTGGCCAGGGTGATGCGGTTGCTGGCATCCACCACCAGCACCCCGGTGCGCATGCGCCGGATGATCAGCTCGTTGACCTCGAACAGATTGGCCACTTCCGCGCCGCGGCGCTCGGCCAGCTGCTGGTTGCTGCGCGCGCGCTGACCAATCTGGTAGCAGCTGTAGGCCACCGCCAGGTAGCTGGTAACGAACATCGCCAGCTCGGCCAGGCTGCGGCTGTTGGAGGTGCCTTCCACAACGCTCGAAACAAACTCCAGCACCGTCGCCGCGCTGGCGATCAGCGCGATGCTCAGGCCCAGCCGCAGCGGCAGCAACATGCCCGCCGCGGCGATATTGAACAGCAGCATCATCGCGATGCCCGCGCTGGCGTTGGGCAGCGCATGCGTCATCAGCGCCGCCGCCACGATGTCCGCGCTGACCGAACAGAACACGATGGGATTGAGCCACTGCTCCTTGCGCCCCCACGTCAGCAGCGCCAGCGCCAGGGCCAGGTAGACCAGCGCCACGACCTTGGCCAGCGCCGGCAGCCGCGGCTCGCCCACCAGCGAAGACAGCGGGCTGAACACCAGTGCCGAGATCAGCCCCGCCACCAGCACCCGGTACAGCGCGAAGAAATACAGCTCGCGCCGCGGCACCGATTCGATCCGGTCAATAAGTGATGCGCTGGGCGACAAGCCGAACTCCCCTTCGGACCGGTGCAGGCCCCCAGTATAGGTGCCGACGTAGCAGAGCCCACGCCGTTCCCATCCGCCACCCGCGATCCATCGGGCAGTCGGGGGCAGGCCCTGCCAGGACCGTAGGCAACATGGATGTTGCCTACGAGCCTCCATGGACGGATTCACGGCGTGTCCTGGCAGGGCCTGCCCCCGGCTGCCGCGCACAGACCAAGGACAGCCGATCCACCTCGCAGGCCAGCAACCCCAACAGCCACAACGCCCCCAACACCAAATACCCGGAAATTTTGCGCCCCGGCCCCCCGTGCGCGACAATGGGCGGCCCGCTTGTGCCCATTGGCCGCCAATTCCGGCCGCCGGCGCACGCTTCCGGCGGTCGCTTTCCATTTCCCACGGTGACGCATGAATTTCCACGAATACCAGGCAAAACAACTGCTTGCCGAGTACGGCATCCCGGTTCCGGCCGGCAAGGTCGCGGCAACCCCCGAAGAGGCGGTCGAAGCCGCCAAGTCGCTGGGCGCAGGCCCCTGGATGGTCAAGGCCCAGATCCATGCGGGCGGTCGCGGCAAGGCCGGCGGCGTCAAGTTCTGCAAGACCGTCGATGACGTGAAGGCCGCCGCTGCCAAGCTGCTCGGCACCAAGATGGCCACCTACCAGACCGCCGGCGTCGAACTGCCGATCAACCTGGTCCTGGTCACCACCGCTGGCGAGATCGTCAAGGAACTGTACCTGTCGGTCCTCGTCGACCGCGGCACCCAGACCATCACCTACATCGCCTCTTCCGAGGGCGGCGTGGAGATCGAACAGGTCGCCAACGAGACCCCCGAGAAGATCCACACCTTGAACGTGGACTTCGTCGAAGGCGTGCAGGGCTATCACGGCCGCGATTTCGGCTTCAAGCTCGGCCTGACCGCCAAGCAGGCCGGCCAGTTCGCCAGCATCATGGTCAACCTGTACCGCCTGTTCAACGAAAAGGACCTGTCCCTGGTCGAGCTCAACCCGCTCGCGATCCTGGACGACGGCAACCTCTACGCCCTGGACGGCAAGTTCAACAGCGACGACAACGCCAACTTCCGCCACAAGGAACTGGTCGCCCTGCGTGACAAGTCGCAGGAAGACGAGACCGAAGTGACCGCTTCGGAGCTGGACATCAACTACGTCACCATGGACGGCAACATCGGCTGCATGGTCAACGGCGCCGGCCTGGCGATGGCCACCATGGACGTCATCAAGCTCAATGGCGGCGAGCCGGCGAACTTCCTCGACGTCGGCGGCGGCGCCAACAAGCAGCGTGTCATCGAGGCGTTCAAGCTGATCCTGTCCTCGGACAAGGTCCAGGGCATCTTCGTCAACATCTTCGGCGGCATCGTCCGCTGCGACATGATCGCCGAGGGCATCATCGCCGCGGTCAAGGAAGTGGGCGTCAAGGTGCCGGTGGTCGTGCGCCTGGAAGGCACCAACGTGGAAGAAGGCAAGCAGCTGCTGCGCGACAGCGGCATGGCCATCATCCCGGCCGACAACATCAACGACGGCGCCAAGAAGGTCGTTGCTGCGGTCAAGGCTGCCGCGTAACCCACGTCACCGAATCAGGAACTATCCATGAGCGTTTTGATCAACAAGAACACGAAGGTGATCGTGCAGGGCTTCACCGGCCAGCAGGGCACCTTCCACGCCACCCAGATGATCGAGTACGGCACCCAGGTCGTCGGCGGCGTCACCCCGGGCAAGGGCGGCACCACCCACATCGACCTGCCGGTGTTCAACACCGTCGCCGACGCCGTGCAGAGCACCGGCGCCGACGCTTCGGTCATCTACGTGCCGCCGCCGTTCGCGGCTGACGCGATCCTGGAAGCGGCCGCGGCTGGCATCAAGGTCATCGTCTGCATCACCGAGGGCATCCCGGTGCTGGACATGCTGCGCGTGAAGAACGTGCTCAACCGTTCGCACCCCAACACCGTGCTGATCGGGCCGAACTGCCCCGGCGTCATCACCCCGGGCGAGTGCAAGATCGGCATCATGCCGGGCCACATCCACATGCCGGGCAAGATCGGCATCGTCTCGCGTTCGGGTACGCTGACCTATGAAGCGGTCAAGCAGACCACCGAAGTGGGCCTGGGCCAGAGCACCTGCATCGGCATCGGCGGCGACCCGATCAACGGCCTGAACTTCGTCGACTGCCTCAAGCTGTTCAACGAAGATCCGCAGACCGAAGGCATCATCATGGTCGGCGAAATCGGCGGCGACGCCGAGGAAGCCGGCGCCGAGTACATCGCCAAGCACGTGAAGAAGCCGGTTGTCGGCTTCATCGCTGGCGCCTCGGCCCCTCCGGGCAAGCGCATGGGCCATGCCGGCGCGATCGCCTCGGGCGGCAAGGGCACCGCGGAAGGCAAGTTTGCCGCGATGGAAGCCGCTGGCGTGACCACCGTCCGTTCGCCGGGCGACCTGGGTGCGGCGATTGCCGCGCGCCTGAAGAAGTAAACCAGCGCCAAGCGTTGCACGGAAAGCCGCCTTCGGGCGGCTTTCTTTTTGCCCGGCTCATGACGCGCTTCTGGAATAATGAGGCGACGAACAGCAGAGGTCTCCCCATGTCGCAAACCCTCCGCATTGCGCTCGCCCAGTTCGACTTCCCGGTCGGTGCCGTCGCCGGCAATACCGATCGCATCATCGCCTTCATCGGCCAGGCGCGCGACGAGCTCGGCGCGGACATCGTGCTGTTTCCCGAGCTGGCAATCAGCGGCTACCCGCCGGAAGACCTGCTGCTGCGCCCGGGCTTCCTGGCCGATTGCGAAAAGGCATTGCAGCGCATCGCCGCGGCGGCGCAGGGCATCGTGGCGGTGGTGGGCTGGCCGCAGAGCGCCGGCAGCGTGGTCTACAACGCCGCCAGCGTGCTGCGCGAAGGCCGTGTGGCGCACACCTACCGCAAGCGTGAGCTGCCGAACTACGCGGTATTCGACGAGCGCCGCTACTTCGACGTCGACCCGGACGGTGAGTCCTGCGTGTTCGAGGTGAAGGGCGTGCAGGTGGGCGTGCTGGTCTGCGAGGACCTGTGGTTCCCCGAGCCGCTGCGCGCCACCGTGAACGCGGGCGCCGAACTGGTGCTGGTGCCCAATGCCTCGCCGTTCGAGCGCGGCAAGCATGCCCAGCGCGATGCCTTGCTGGCCGAGCGCACGCGCGAAAGCGGCGCGGCCATCGCCTACCTCAACGTCGTCGGCGGCCAGGACGCGCTGGTGTTCGACGGCGCGTCTGTTGTCGCCGATGGTGACGGCACCGTGCATCCGGCCGCTGCCGCCTTCACCGACCAGTGGCTGGTGGTGGACTACGCCAGCCCGGAGCGTCGCTTCGTGCCGGTGCTGTGGATGGACGATGGCGACGAGAGCATGGACGCGCTGGCCTGGCGCGCGGTGGTGCGCGGCCTGCGCGATTACTGCGGCAAGAACGGCTTCAAGAAGGTGTGGCTGGGGCTGTCCGGCGGCATCGACTCGGCCATGGTCCTGGCGATGGCGGTCGATGCGCTGGGCGCGGACAACGTCACCGCGGTGCGCCTGCCATCACGCTATACCGCCGGGTTGTCGAACGACCTGGCCGCCGAACAGTGCGCCGCCCTGGGGGTGAAGCTGGAGGCGGTGGCCATCGAACCGGTGTTCGAGGGCTTGCTGCAGGCGCTGGGGCCGATGTTCGAGGGCACCACGGTCGACGTCACCGAGGAGAACCTGCAATCGCGCACCCGCGGCGTGATCCTGATGGCGTTGTCCAACAAGTTTGGCGGCCTGCTGCTGACCACCGGCAACAAGAGCGAGTACGCCGTCGGCTACGCCACCATCTATGGCGACATGTGCGGCGGCTATGCGCCGCTCAAGGACTTGTACAAGACCGAGGTCTTCGGCCTGGCGCGCTGGCGTAACACCGTCGGCGGCGCCCCGGTCATTCCGCCGGCGGTGATCTCGCGCCCGCCCTCTGCCGAACTGCGCGACAACCAGACCGACCAGGACTCCCTGCCGGCCTACGACGTGCTCGACGGCATTCTGTACCGCTATATCGACCAGGAGCAGTCGCGCGAGGAAATCGTCGCCGCCGGCTACGCCCCCGAGGTAGTGGACAAGGTGCTGCGCCTGGTCCGCACCAGCGAATGGAAGCGCCACCAGGCCGCCCCCGGCCCGAAGGTCTCGCGCCGGGCCTTCGGCCGCGAGCGCCGATATCCCATTACGAACGGGTATTCGTGATTCGGTTTCGTGATTCGCAAGAGCAACGTCAAATGCAAAAGGCCGCCCGGAGGCGGCCTTTGGTTTTACGAATCACCAATCACGAATGACGAATCACCGCCTCTCACCGCTTGTCCATGATTGCGTTGCGCTCACCGGTGGCGGCGGATTTTTCGCCCGCGAATGGATTGAGCTTGCGGATCGCCCACGGGTATTTGGGCCAGTTGCCACTCAGCCAGGGGTGCTGCGGGGCGTTCATGACCAGCACGCGGCGGGCGTCGTCGGCCAGCTGCTTGTTGCCGAGCTGGGTATAGGCCTCGGCCAGGACGGCAATGGCGTCGTACTGGAAGGCGCTCTGCGGGTAGGTTTCCAACAGGTAGTTGGCGCGGCCCACGGCCGAGACCCAGGCGCCGCGACGCATGTAGTACAGCGCGTTGTCCAGCTCGTGCTGGGCGAACACGTCGCGCAGCACGATCATCCGCGCGCGCGCATCGGCGGCGTAGCGGCTGTTCGGGTAGCGGTCGGCCACGGTGTTGAAGTCGTTGTAGGCCTGCAGCGGCGTGGACAGATCACGGCGGCTCGGGTCGAGCGACCATACGCGGCGCAGGAAGATCGTGTCGCGGTTGGAGTTGGACAGGCCGCGCAGGTAGTACAGATAGGCGATGTTGCGGTGGGTCGGGTAGGTGCGGATGAAGCGGTCGATGCTGGACACCGCGTCATCGTGCTTGCCCGCCTTGTACTGCGCGTAGGCGATCTCGATCATCGCCTGCTCGGTGTACGGGCCGTAGGGGTACTGCGCGATCAGGCGCTTGAAGCTGCCCTCCGCACCGGCCCAGTTGCCCTTCATGGCCAGGCCGTGGGCCTTCTGGTACAGCTGCTCGACGGGCACGCCCTCGTCGGGATTCTTGTCCTTGGCGCCACGGTGGCAGCCAGTGGCGAACAGCGCCACGACCAGCAGCAGGGCGAACAGGCGGAGGGTCGCGGACATCGTTGCGGAGCGTCGGATCATGGTTCGGGCAGGGACGCAGCTGGAAAACGAAAGGGCGATGATAGCCTAGTGTCCTGTCCAGCGACTGAAATTCGCTGCCCGACGCCGATTCCCCCTGCTAGCGTGCTCCCCATGTCCCAGACCCCCGCTGACCCCCGCCAGGCCGTGGTGCCCGATGCCGCCGCCGGACGCCGCTTCGACGCCGTCCTGGCCGAGCTGTTCCCCGAATTCTCGCGTTCCCGGCTGGCCGAGTGGATCAAGTCCGGCGATGCCCTGCTCGACGGCGCCCCGGCCCGCCCCCGCGATCCGCTGCGCGGCGGCGAGGTGGTGACCCTGCAGGTGGTCCTGGAAACCCAGACCCACGCCGTGGCCCAGGACATCCCGCTGAACGTGCTGTACGAGGACGCGCAGGTCTTCGTGATCGACAAGCCCGCCGGCCTGGTCGTCCACCCCGGCGCGGGCAACCCCGATGGCACCCTGGTCAACGCGCTGCTGCACCGCGACCCGGCCCTGTCGGCGCTGCCGCGCGCCGGCATCGTCCATCGCCTGGACAAGGACACCAGCGGCGTGATGGTCGTCGCCCGCACCCTGGAGGCGCAGACCGCCCTGGTGGAGCAGCTGTCGGCGCGCGCCGTGCACCGCCAATACCTGGCCGTGGTGGTCGGCGCGCTGGTGTCCGGCGGCACCGCCAACGCCGCCATCGACCGCCATCCGCGCGACCGCCTGAAGATGGCGGTGCGCGAGGACGGGCGCGACGCGGTCACCCATTACCGCCTGCGCGAGCGTTTCCGCGCCCACACCGCGCTGGAATGCCGCCTGGAAACCGGCCGCACCCATCAGATCCGCGTGCACATGGCCCATCTCAAGCACCCCATCGTGGGCGACCAGCTCTACGGCGGCGCGCTGAAGCTGCCCAAGGCCGCCACCGAGGAGCTGGCCGCCGAGCTGCGCGGCTTCAAGCGCCAGGCCCTGCATGCCGAAACCCTGGAGTTCGCCCATCCGGTCAGCGGCGAGCCGGTACGCGCCACCGCGCCGGTCCCGGCGGACCTGAAGCGGCTGCTGGACGTGCTGCGCGCCGACACCGCGCTGGCCGCTGAGCGCGAGCGCCGCTGATGTCCACGCCTCGGCCGTGGCTGGAGGCAGCATGGCCGGCAGCGGCCGGGCGCGTGCGTGCCGTCACCACGTTGCGTCACGGCGCCGGGGTCTCGGTCGCGCCTTTCGACACCTTCAACCTCGGCAACCGCAGCAGCGCCGAGGGCGACAGTCCCGATGCGGTGGCGGCCAACCGCGCGCAACTGGCCGCGATCGCGGGCCTGCCTTCGGCGCCGCACTGGCTGCGCCAGGTTCACGGCACCGAGGTGCTGCGCTTCGATGCGCCGCCGGCAGGCGAGGGTATCGCCCATGAACCGGTTGCCGATGCGGCGGTGACCGCCGTGCCCGGCGTGGTGCTGGCCATCCTCACCGCCGATTGCCTGCCGGTGGTCCTGGCCGCGGACGATGGCAGCGAGGTCGGTGCCGCCCATGCCGGCTGGCGCGGGCTGGCCGATGGCGTGCTCGAGCGCACGGTGGCGGCCATGCGCACGCCAGCGGCGCGCCTGCGTGCCTGGCTGGGCCCGGCAGCGGGACCGCAGGCCTACGAGGTCGGCGCGGATGTGCAGGCGGCCTTTGTCGAACGCAATGCGCTTGCGCAGGCCGCCTTCGTCGCGACTCGCCCCGGGCACTGGCGGGTGGACCTGTACGCATTGGCCCGGCAACGCCTGGGCGATGCCGGCCTGCCACCGCAGGCGATCAGCGGCGGCGGACTGTGCACGATCAGTGACCCGGCGCGCTTCTATTCGCATCGTCGCGACCGCCGCAGCGGACGCATGGCGACACTGGCGTGGATCGCGCCCTGAGCCTGCCCTTGTTCGCGCGGGTACTCGGCGCGGACGCGTTTGCCGCGCTGCCCGCCACGCTGCGCGCGCTGCACTCGGTGCCGGCGCGGCAGACATGGGCAGGCGTCGCGCGCATTGCTCGCGGCAGGCATCCGCTGGCCGCTCCGTGCGCCTGGCTGGCGCGCCTGCCGCCGGCGGCCGAGGCGGTACCGGTGCAGGTCGAATTCGTCGTCGATGACGCCGGCGAGCGCTGGCTGCGGCGTTTCGGCACGCATCGCATGCCTTCGCGGCTATGGGAGCGCGGCGCGGAACTGCACGAGCGCCTGGGTGCGCTGTGTTTCACCTTCGCGCTTGAGGCGCGCCACGGCGAAATCCACTGGCGGGTGCGCAAGGTGTCGGCCTTCGGGCTGATGCCCTTGCCGTCGCGCTGGTTCGGGCAGGTGCGCTGCCGCGAGCGCGAACACGTGGGGCGCTACGAATTCCGGGTCGAAGTGGCGCTGCCGCTGATCGGTCCCTTCATCAGCTACGAGGGTTGGCTTGAACCGCTCTGAGCCAGGGGCCGCGGGCGCGGTGATCGTATTCGACGGCGTCTGCACGCTGTGCAACCGCTGGGTCCGGTTCCTGCTGCGGTTCGATCATGCCGGCCGTTACCGCTTCGCCGCCATGCAAGGTGCCAACGGCCGCCGGCTGCTGGCCCTGCATGGGCTGGATCGGGACGATCCGGCATCGTTCCTGCTGCTCGAAGACGGCCGCGCCTGGAGTGGCAGCGACGCCATCGTGCGCGTGCTGCGCGGGCTCGGCGGCGGCTGGCGCGCGGCGGCATGGGCGTCGGCATTGCCACGCTCGTGGCGCGATGCCGGCTATCGCGCGCTGGCGCGCAATCGCTATCGCTGGTTTGGCCGGCGCGACGCCTGCTATCTGCCGCCGCCTGAGCAGGCGTGGCGTTTCCTCGATTGAGGCTCAGCTCGCTTCCAGTGCTTCCAGGTAACGCTGGCGCCAGTGGTTGATGTCGTTGCGGCGCAGGTGGTCCATCATCGCCTGCCAGCGCTCCACCCGCTTGGGGCGAGACAGCGTGGTGGCGGTGGCTATCGCATCGGCCACGCCATCCAGGTCGTGCGGGTTGACCAGCAACGCCTCGCGCAGTTCGTCGGCCGCGCCAGCCAGCAGCGACAGCACCAGCACGCCCGGGTCTTCAGGATCCTGCGCGGCCACGTATTCCTTCGCCACCAGGTTCATGCCATCGCGCAGCGGCGTGACCAGGCCGACATCGGCGCTGCGGTAGAAGCCAGTCAGGGTGGCGTGGGTGAAGTTCTGGTTGACGTAGCGCAGCGGCGTCCAGTCCGGGGCGGCATGGCCGCCGTTGATGTGCCCGGCGATCTGCTCCAGCTGCCCACGCAGCGCGCGGTACTCGGCGACCTCGCCACGCGAGACCGGCGCGATCTGCAAGTAGGTGAGCTTGCCGTGCTGTTCGGGGTGGCGCTCCAGGAAGCGCTCGAAGCCGAGGAAGCGCTCGGGCAGGCCCTTGGAATAATCCAGCCGGTCCACGCCGATGGCTAGCTGCCGCTCGCTCAGACTGCTGCGCAAACGGCGTACCGCCTGTTTGCCCATCGCGGCCTTGGCCTGGCGCGCAATCAGTTCGGTATCGATGCCGATGGGGAAGGCCGCCGCGCGCAGGCGCCGGCCGCCCGGTGCTTCCAGTTCGCCATCGCCGAGCAGGCGGCCGCCACCGAACAGCCGCGCATAGGACAGGAAGCGGTCCACGTCGCGCTGGGTCTGGAAGCCGACCAGGTCATGCGCGTAGAGGCCGGAGAACAGCCGCGCATGATCGGGCATGGCCTGCATCAGGTCGGCCGAAGGCATCGGCACGTGCAGGAAGAAGCCCATCTTGCAGCCGATGCCGCGCTCGCGCAGCATCGAGGCCAGCGGGATCAGGTGGTAGTCGTGGATCCAGACCGTGTCGTCCTCGCGCAGCATCGGCGCGAGCTTGTCGGCAAACAGCGCGTTGACGCGGCGGTAGCCGTCGCGCTTGGTGCGGTCGTAGTCGACCAGGTCCAGGCGGAAGTGCAGCAGCGGCCACAGCGTGCGGTTGGCGAAGCCGTTGTAGTAGGTGTCCAGGTCGCGCTTGTTGAGGTCCATGGTGGCGAAGCGGATGTTGCCTTCGTCCTCCACGCTCACCGCACCGCTTTCGCCGCGCGCGACCTTGCCATTCCAGCCAAACCACAGCCCGCCGCGTTCGCGCAGCGCGGCCAGCAGGCCCACGGCCAGCCCGCCGGCACGGCTTTCGCCGGGCAGGGCAACGCGGTTGGACACCACCACCAGCCGGCTCATGACGCCTCCTGCCAGCTGCGCGACAGGCGCATTGCCGCAATGATCAGGCCGACATGCGAGTACGTCTGCGGGAAATTGCCCCAGGCCTGGCCATCCTCGAAGGCCAGGTCCTCCGACAGCAGGCCGAGGTGGTTGCGCTGCGCCAGGATGCGCTCGAACATCTGCCGCGCCTCGTCCTTGCGGCCGATGGCGGCCAGCGCGTCGATGTACCAGAACGTGCAGATGGTGAAGCTGGTCTCCGGCTCGCCGAAGTCGTCCGCCGCGACATAGCGGTACAGCGAGTCGCCGTGGCGCAGGTCGCGGCCCACCGCGTCGACGGTGGCGATGAAGCGCGGGTCCATGGCATCGACGATGCCGATGTCCGACAGCAGCAGCAACGAGGCATCCAGTCGATGCCCGCCCAGGGTGTCGGTGAAGTGCCCGCGCTCCTCGCTCCAGGCGCCACCCAGTACATGCTCGCGCAGTTCGTCGGCGCGCATGCGCCAATAGGCGCGGCGGTCTTCGAGGCCAAGCCGGTCGGCGATCTTGGCCAGGCGGTCGCAGGCAGCCCAGCACATCGCCGCGGTATAGGTGTGGACTTCGGCGCGGCCACGGAATTCCCACAATCCGGCGTCGGGCACGTTGTACAGCGCGTAGGCGCGCTCGCCCAACGGTTCCAGGCGGCGGAAGGTGCTGGCATCGCCCTGGTCCTTCAGCCGCAGGTCGAAGAACAGCTGCGTGGAGGCCAGCACCACGCTGCCGTAGACATCGTGCTGCTTCTGGATCCAGGCCAGGTTGCCGCGCCGCACCGGGCCCATGCCGCGGTAGCCGGCCAGCGTATCGACCTCGTGCTCTTCCAGCTGGGTCTCGAAGCCGATGCCGTACAGCGGCTGCATGGTGCCGTCGGTGGTGGCGATGTTGAAGATGTAGCCGATGAACTGCTCCATCGTGCGCGTAGCGCCCAGCCGGTTCAGCGCACGCACCACGAAGGCGGCATCGCGCAGCCAGCAGTAGCGGTAGTCCCAGTTGCGCGGCGTGTGCGGCGCCTCCGGAATGGAGGTGGTCATCGCCGCGATGATCGCGCCGCTGTCCTCGTACTGGCACAGCTTCAGGGTGATCGCGCTGCGGATCACCGCTTCCTGCCAGTCCAGCGGCACGGACAGGTAGCGCACCCATTCGCGCCAGTATTCCTCGGTGCGCTCGTAGGCCTCCTGCACGTAGCCGGTCAGCGAGCGCAGCAGTGATTCGTCCACGCCCAGTACCAGGTGCACCGGATGGTTGAGCACGAAGGGCAGGCCATCGCGGACGAAGCGGATCGGCACGTCGGTGGTCAGGCGCAGGGTGAAGTCCGGCAACACCCAGCGGATGTGGTTGCTGCCCCAGGTGGACTCGGGCACGCGCCCGCCCCAGTCAGCCAATGGACGTGCCCGCACCACGATGCGCGGTGCGCCCGATAGCGGGCGAATCTGCCGCACGATGCTGACCGGGCGGTAGAAGCGGTTGTGGTTGCGCCAGCGCGGGGCAAAGTCGATGACCTCGATCGCGCCGCCCTTGCTGTCACGCAGCACGGTACGCAGGATCGCGGTGTTGGGGATATAGGCCTGCTCGCTGCCGGCGAAATCTTCCAGCTCCACGGAAAAGTCGCCGCCGTCGATCTTGGGCGACAGCAGCCGGCAGAACGCCGGGTCGCCATCGAAGGTGGGCAGGCAACTCCAGACCACGCGGGCCTGGCGATCGATGAGGGCGCCGAAGCTGCAGTTGCCGATGACGCCCAGGTCGAGGTTCGGTTCACTCATTGCGGGAAAGATCCTTGGTTTCGTGGGGAAGCGGCCGCCTGCACGGCCGCCGGGCGCTAGCGCGCCGTTGCGTTCTCCTGCAGCCAGGCATGCACGGCCAAGGTGCTGGCCAGTGAGTAGCGCGCGACGCTGGGTTCGCGCGAGCCCACGCGCACGGCCCAGCCGCCAGCATCCTGCGCGGCGGCAAAGCCGTATTCGTCGGTCAGGTCGTCGCCAACGAAGACCGGCACGCGGCCCTGGAACGGCGCGCGCTGCATCATCATCCGCACCGCCACGCCCTTGTCGCTGCCCAGCGGCACGAATTCGACAACGTGGTCGCCCGGTTGCAGCCGATACCCGGCCAGCTCGCCGATCTGCGTCTGCGCGAAGGCCAGCACCGCGTCAGCCGCTTCGGGCGCCGAGCGCCAGTGCAGGGCCATGCTCACACCCTTGTCTTCGACGAGCACGCCGGGGTGGGCCAGGGCCATGTGCGCCGCGCGCTGGTGCAGACCGTGCAGCCAGCCAGCAGTGTCCTCGGCCTCGGGCATTGCCGCGCGCGCGGCCACGTCGCCGCGCAGCTCATGACCATGCAGGCCGGCGGCGGGCAGGCGCAGCGGTGCGAACAAGGCGTCGAGCTGGCTCAGCGGCCGGCCGCTGACCAGGGCCACCGCGCCGCCGAGGCGGTCGCTGAGGCGACCTACGGCTTCGCGCACCTGCGGCAGCAGGCGAACTTGCGTGGGATCTTCGGCGAAGTCGATCAAGGTGCCATCGACATCGAGGAACAGGGCGCAGCCATCATCCAGCGGCGGCGGCGGGGGTCGGAAAAGGGGGATTTCGGACATGTCCCCCAGTGTGCCTGGGGGGACGTGATATTCAGGTTACGGAACGTCGGTCAGCGGTCAGAAGGTGTAACGCACCCGGCCATACCAGTACGCGCCGTTGCTGCCGATCGGCGAGAGCACGTCGTAGGGCAGGTTGCCGAAGTAGTAGATGTCTTCGTTGGAGCGATCCGGATAGTTGTCCAGCACATTCTGCCCGCCGATGGCCAGGCTCCATTGCGTGTTGAAACGGTACTCGACCTCCAGGTCGAGCTGCCATTCGGCGCCATAGGTCTGCCGCGGCACGTAGCCGCCGCCGAAGTCGAACACGCGGGTCACGCTGCCATAGCGGCTCAGGCGACTCTGCAAGCCCCAGTGCTCGCTGTTCCAGCTGGCGGCGAACTGGCCACGGGTGCGCGGGCTGGCGTCGGTCAGCGTGTTGCTCTCTTCCACGCCGAACAGCACGTATTCCGGGTTCAGGGCCAGCAACTGCGATGGCGTGGCGACAATATTCTTCAGCTCGGTCTTGGCATAGCTGTAAGTGCCGGTCAGCAGCAACTGCCCGTCGCCGAGCGTCTGCCGCCAGTTGCTCACCAGTTCGGCGCCACGCGTGCGGGTATCGGCTGCGTTGACGAAGAAGCTGGCGCTCTGCACGCCGCTCACGCCGAAGTTTTCGGCCACGAACGCGGTCAGCGCATCGCCGGTGATGTCTTCGGACAATGCGATGCGGTCATCGATATCGATCTGGAAGAAGTCCAGCGACAGGTCGAAGTGCTCGCCGACGCGGCTGGTGAAGCCAAAGCTGTAATTGCGCGACTTCTCCGGGTTCAGCGGCCGCGCGCCGAGCGCCCGGGCAATGGGGTTGTTGACCGACAGCAGGCGGCCCTGCACCAGGCGACCGGCGGCATCGTAGCCGGTGGAAGTGGCCTCATAGCCGATCTGACTCAGCGACGGTGCGCGGAAGTTGTTGGACACCGCGCCACGCAGGGCGAATGCCGGCACGAACTCATAACGCGTGGCGAGCTTGCCGGTCCACTGGCTGCCGAAATCCTGGTAGTGCTCGTAGCGGCCGGCGATATCGGTGGAGAACTTCTCGCCAAACTGGCTGGACAGGCTGGCGTACGCGCTGGCGACATTGCGCGCGAGGTCGGCCTCGTCCTGCGGGGTCAGGCCGCCACCGGCCTGCGAGCCGGTCGGGCGATCGGTATACGGGCCGGCGGCATAGCTGGCCGGGTCGCCGGCATGCGTGCGGTACTGCTCGCGGCGCAGCTCCACGCCGGTAGCAAAGGTGTGGCTGGCGCTGCCGCGGTTGAACACCCGGCTCAGGTCGAAATTGCCCACGGTCTGCGCGAAGGCGTAGTCGCCGGTCTTGAAGCGGGTGGGGCTGCCGGGGCCGAGCGAGGCGTTGATCGAATTCCTGAGCCGGTAGGTGAAGTCATTGCGGCCATAGTCGATGCTGGCGTCGTAGTCCCACTCACCCCATTGCCCGCGCGCTCCGGCGACGAGCTGCGCATCGCGGTTCTCCCCCAGTGACACCGGGCGATAGCCGTCGGGATAGACCTGCGGCCAGTTGCTGCTGCCTTCCGGGTAGCGGAAGTAGTTGGCGCCTTGCGTATCGCGCTGGTTGTAGGTACCGAAGAAGTACAGGCGCGACTGCTCGCCCAGCGGCGCGGCGCCGTTGAACCAGGCATTGAGGCCCTTGCTGGCGCCATCGCCGAGCACGTAGTTGCGCCGCCCTTGCAGGCGCAGGTTCTCCTCGGTCTGCTCCCACGGCGGAATCTGGTCGAAGCCAGCGCGGTTGGTGCCCTCGCGGTTCTGCAACTCGATGCCGGCCTTGACGAAGCCCTCGCCGAAGCGGGTGCCGCCCGTGGCGCTGAAGAAGCTGGTCTGGCCGTCGGTCAACGTGCGCCCGATCGGCGCCAGCTCGGTGTGGTGGGCGCCGAAGCTCGCCTCGACCGCGCCGCTGTCCGGGTCTTCGTCGAGGATCACGTTGATCACCCCGGCAATGGCATCCGAGCCGTATTGCGCGCCGGCGCCATCGCGCAGCACCTCGATGCGCGCGATGGCGCTGATCGGAATGGCGTTGAAGTCCACCGGCGTGGTGCCCTTGCCGATCTTGCTGTCGGTATTGACCAGGGCGGAGACGTGGCGGCGCTTGCCGTTGACCAGCACCAGCACCTGGTCCGGCGACAGGCCGCGCAGCTGCGCGGCGCGCACGTGGTCGGCGCCGCCGGAGTTGGACTGGCGCGGGAAATTGAACGATGGCAGCAGGGCCTGCAACGCGCTGCCCAGTTCACCATTGATCACGCCGGCGCGGCGGATGTCCTCGGCGGTGAGCACGTCCACCGGCGCGGTGGATTCAAGCACGGTGCGATCGCTGGCGCGGGTGCCGGTGACGATCACGGTATCGAGCGTGGTTGCGGGGTCCTGGGCAAGCGCGGGCGCGCTGATCGACAGCGCAATGGCCAGCACCAGCGGGCGGGGAACGGGGCGAAGCATGGGTGGGTAACTCCGACATTCATCCGGATGAAGAGATATGTTAACGTCCGGCCTCGCCCGGGCCAGCGCGCGGAGCGCATGAGTTCATCGCCGCTGGTTATGAGGCACGTTGCGCTTTACTGGCTACGCTCGCCATCCCTCCCTGAAGTCCTCGCCGTGATCACAGCTCTTCCGTCCCTGCGCAATGCGCTGCTTGTTGTTTCCTTGTTGCTGGCCGGTTGCGCCTCAACGGAGCCGAGGCCGGTGGCCGCTGCCGCCGCCACAGCCGACCTGCGCGGCGATGCCGCGCGCCCGGCCCGCGCCAGTGGCTGGGTACGCAGCGAGCTGTACTTCGGCGTTGGCGAGGAAAGCGGCCCGGGCGACCGCCCGCAGGCCCAGCCGATCAGCGAGGAGCGCTGGCGGGCCTTCCTCGATCACGAGGTCACCCCGCGCTTTCCCGATGGCCTGACCGTGTTCGACGCCTACGGCCAATGGCTGTTCCGCGGTGCCGCCGAACCCAATCGCCTGCGCACCAAGGTGCTGGTGATCCTGCACGAGGACAGCGCCGCGCGCCGCGCCGACATCGAGGCGATCCGCCTGGCATGGAAGCAGGCGACCGGGCACCAGTCGGTGCTGTGGTCGCGGCAGCCGGTCGAAGTATCGTTCTGAGCGTTGCGCTCCAACGAGCGCCGGTTCCTTCCCCTCTCTGGTATCGACATGAGTGCAGCCGCCCTTCCTCCTGCCCGTCCGCGCTGGTTCGTGGCCGGCGACCTCAATGGCTTCTTCGGCCTGCTGGTGGACAACCTCACCATCCTCGGCTTCATCGCGATGGCGCTGGTCGGCCTGTTCCAGTTCCCGGCCGAGGTGGTCTACACCCGCATGTTCCCCGGCACCGCCTTCGGCGTGCTGGTCGGCAACCTGCTGTACACGCTGATGGCACGGCGCCTGGCCGCGCGCAGCGGACGCAGCGATGTCACCGCGATGCCGCTCGGCATCGATGCGCCGACCAGCATCGGCATGTCGCTGCTGGTGCTGGGCCCGGCCTTCGTCGCGTTCAAGGCCCAGGGGCTGGCGCCCGCTGACGCGGCGATTGCGACATGGCAGCTGGGCATGGCCTCGCTGGTAGTGATGGGGTTGCTCAAACTGGTGCTCTCGTTCTTTGGCGAGGCGGTCACCCGCGCGCTGCCGCGCGCCTCGCTGCTGGGTTCGATTGCCGGTATCGCGCTGGTGCTGATGGGTCTGCTGCCGCTGTTGGAGACGTTGCGCGCGCCGGTGCCTGGCATGGTAACGCTGGGCCTGCTGCTGTACGTGCTGATCGCCAAGGGCCGGTTGCCGCTGCCGTTGCCCGGCGTGCTGGTCGCGCTGCTCGCGGGTACCGCGCTGTACTACGGCCTGGGCCTGGCCGGCCTGGGCGCGCCTGGTTTCGCGTTGCCCGCGTGGACGCCGCTGTCGGTGGTGCTGCCGTGGCCGAACCTGGGCTTCATCGACGGTCTGCCGCATACCGTGCCCTATCTGCCGCTGCTGCTGCCGTTCGGCCTGCTGATGGTGGTGGGCGGCATCAATGTCAGCGAAAGCGCGCGCGCTGCCGGTGACGACTACCGCACCCGCGACATCCTGCTGGTGGAAGCCTTCGCCACGCTGGTGGCTGGCGTCTGCGGCGGCGTGGCGCAGACCACGCCCTATATCGGCCAGCCGGCCTACAAGCACATGGGCGCGCGCAGCGGCTACACCTTGCTCACCGGTCTGTTCGTCGGCATTGGCGGCATGCTCGGCGTCATCTCCGGGCTGGTGCAGTGGCTGCCGCTGGCGGTGCTGGCACCGATCATCGTCTACGTAGCCATCGACATCACCACGCAGGCATTCCAGGCCACGCCGCAGCGCCATGCCGGGGCGATGGTGCTGGGCTTCCTGCCGTCAGTGGCCTATCTGCTGGCGATCAAGGCGCCCGGCTGGATCGCCCCGGAGCAGTTGCACGCGCTGACCACCGCCGCCGACGGCCACGGTCTGCCGGAGCTGGCGGTGATCTTTACCCTGGGCAATGGGTTCATCATCACCTCGATGCTGTGGACGGCCGCGGTGGTGGCCATGGTCGATGGGCGCCTGAGGCGTGCCGCGGTGTTCCTGCTGGTGGCCGCGGCGCTGGCGCTGTTTGGCCTGATCCACTCGGTGGACCCGCGTGGCGGCATCTACCTGCCGTGGGAGCTGCAGGGGCTGGCGCGGACGATCAGCTGGCAGTTCGTCGGCGCGTATGTCGTGCTTGCTGGCGTGCTCGGGCTGTTGTCGTTCACCCGGGGCGTGCCGCCGCGGGTGGAAGCGGCCTGAGCCGCTCGTCGGCGCGCGGCGTGCCGACGCTCAGGTGTCTGCCTGGAACCAGCCCAGCTTGCGTTCCCGCGGCAGGCGCTTGAGTTCGCATTCGGCGCGCGAGGCACTGGCCCGGTCCGGAAACATCCGGCTGGCCAGCAGTTCCACTGGCGGGAAGGAGCGCGTGTAGCGCGCGCCGCGACCGGCCAGATGCGCGGCGAATCGCGCCGGCACGTCATTGGTGATGCCGGCGTAGTAACTGCCGTTACGGCACAGCAGCAGATAGACGTGCCAGGGCGCGGACATCGGCATGGGCTCAGGCGCCGATCAGGCTTTCGGCCGGAATGCCGAGGTTGCGGTGCA
>DASPIU010000001.1:0-50454 GCA_035629025.1 Stenotrophomonas sp. | reverse complement strand
CGCGCACGCACCGAGGCGGCGACGTTGGTGCGGGGTCTAGTCATGCGAGACCAGCGTGGTCAGATAGGGATGCATGACCTTCCATACACGCGCCTGTTCTGCAAACCGCGCGATTTCTGCGGGCGTGGCCTTGCGTTGACGAAGCGTTTCCCGAAGTGCCTCGATGACGACGGCTTCGCCAACAGTGCGCCGGTAGCGGAACAGGTCGGCGATCGTCTTGGCCACGCCGAAGACCGGCACGCGGATGTTCTCGATGACGTGGTGTTCGACGCCAGACGTCAGCAACTCCGGTGGGAAGCGCACGATTCGCGTGGGCGGATAGGTGATGCGAGGGCGCCAATCCTTCCTGCCCAGCGCGATCCAGATTCTGGAGGGAAGTTGGTCGGTCAGGCCATGGAAAGCCAGGGCCGAGGTGAGGCAAACAACGCCTTTCGGTAGCAGCTTGGCAATCTCAGCCAGCGAGTGTTGCTGGTGGATATCCGCGACGGCGAGCTGATACAGCCCCCGTGCGAGCCGCACGACGATGCCATCGCGTTCAAGCCGCGCGATGGTGGCGGCGGTGATCCCCTCCTGGTCGAATTCGCGCAGGCGCATCATCCCGCGGCTTTGCAGCAATGAGATGGCATGTTCGCGCTGAGGCAGCCGGGAGATGGACACTGATATGAAGTCTTGGTCGGAATCAAGTTTCGTCCAAGGGTTTATATCACGGGACGCCAGCCCGGATGCGTTCATTTCGGTTCCTCATTCGCGAACCGCCCCAAAGCCGCCAGTGACGGCGGCTTCCGCCCCAGCACCGCCTGCAGATGGGCCGCGCTGTACGGATACAGCCAGCGGTACAGCGAAGCGCACAGCGCCTGCGCGGCATGGCCCGGCCAGTCGCGCGGCAGCATCTCCGCCGGCAGGCGTGGATCGTGCAGCGTGGCGCGGCGATATTCGTGGATCAGCAGCGTGCGCGTGGTCAGCGCGCTGCGCGGGTCCACCGGCGCGTCCTGCGCCTGCCACGCACATAACGGCTTGAAGCGCGCAATGAACTCGCGGTAGCGCGCCGCGACCTCTTCCAGATTCCAGCAGTCAGCCGCCAGCTCGGCCAGGGTCCGGCCACGCGCCAGCCCCAGGTCACACGCGCGCAACACAGTCGCCTCCGCACCGGCTTCCATGCGCTGCAAACACGCCGCCAACGCCTCCCGGTCCGGCAGCGGATGCAATAGCAGTGTCGGCGTCGACTCGCCCAGGCCCAGCCAGGTCAGCGCACTGCGCAGCTCGCGGCGTGCCGGTCCGGCCTGGCCACCGAGCAGCACCAGCGTCCATTCCCCATCCCACCGCGTGCTGTCGCGACGGTAGATGTGCCGCTGCGCCAACCGCAACTCGCCCGCCGCATGCGCGGTGAGCGAATAGCGGCTGCGCCGGCCGTCGCGCTCGGACACCAGCCAGCCTTCCTCCATCAGCCGGAACACGCTGGTACGCACCAGGCGCTCGGTGAGATGGAACGCGCCCAGCAGATGGATGAGGTCTCCCAGCCACAAGGCATCGCTGGTGGGCGCGATCGCATCGCCGAACAAGGTCACGATCAGCGACTTGCCGCGCGGCGGCGCCTGGCGCAGCAGCGCCTCGTTCCATCTTTCGATATTGCGCGGCGACGGCGGCATGGGGACTCCGGCGAGGGGCTGCCCATGGTAGCGGCGACCGCCACGCCATGCGGCGCCCGCAGGGCGTCACAAAACGATACGCAAAATGCGTTGACGCATCCGTTTCGGTATCGCAATTTCGGGTGGCGCAGTTTCCCAGGAGCAGCCTCATGCAAGCCCCCAGGTCCCCCGAGATCAGGCACGGCAAGACCCGCGCCGCGGTGTCCCCGGCCGAGCAGGAGCGCGCCTTCATGGCGCATGTCTCGGCCGGATCGCAGGTCGAGCCGCAGGACTGGATGCCGGAGGCCTACCGCCGCGCGCTGGTGCGGCAGATTGGCCAGCATGCGCATTCCGAAGTGATCGGCCAGCTGCCCGAAGGCAACTGGGTGACCCGTGCGCCCAGCCTGCAGCGCAAGGCGATCCTGCTGGCGAAGGTGCAGGACGAGGCCGGGCATGGCCTGTATCTGTACAGCGCCGCCGAAACCCTGGGCGTCTCGCGCGAACAGCTGCTCGATGAGCTGCACGAAGGCCGCGCGCGCTATTCCAGCATCTTCAACTATCCGACCCTGAGCTGGGCCGACATCGGCGCGATCGGCTGGCTGGTCGATGGCGCGGCGATCATCAACCAGATCCCGCTGTCGCACTGTTCCTACGGGCCGTACGCGCGCGCCATGGTGCGCGTGTGCAAGGAAGAGTCGTTCCACCAGCGCCAGGGCTACGACATCATGCTGGCGCTGGTGCGCGGCACGCCGGAGCAGAAGGCAATGGCGCAGGACGCGCTGAACCGCTGGTGGTGGCCGGCGCTGATGATGTTCGGGCCGGACGATGCCAACTCGCCGCGCAGCGCCGAATCGATGCGCTGGCGCATCAAGCTCCACAGCAACGACGAACTGCGCCAGCGCATGGTGGACCAGACCGTGCCCCAGGCCGAATACCTGGGCCTGAAGATTCCCGATCCGCAGCTGGCCTGGAATCCCGCCCGCGGCCATTACGACTTCGGCCCCATCGACTGGGAGGAGTTCGCCCGCGTGCTGCGCGGCGACGGCCCGTGCAACCGGCAGCGCCTGGCCACGCGGGTCAAGGCTCATCGCGACGGGCAATGGTTCCGTGACGGACTGATGGCGCATGCAGCCAAGCGCGCGCGTGCCACCGCGGCGCGCGCGGCATGACCAGCACGGGCAGCGCAAACAGGAGCATCGACATGCACACCGACTGGCCCCTGTGGGAAGTCTTCATTCGCGGCAAGCACGGTCTGGCCCACCGCCACGTCGGCAGCCTGCACGCGGCCGATGCGCGGCTGGCGCTGCTGCACGCGCGCGATGTCTACACCCGGCGCAACGAGGGCACCAGCATCTGGGTGGTGCCTTCGGCCACGATCACCGCCAGTGATCCGGCCGAGCGCGACAGCCTGTTCGAGGCAGCGACGAGCAAGGTGTACCGGCACCCGACCTTCTTCCCGATGCCCGACGGCATCCGCATGTGAGCGCCGCAGCCGCCATGACGCCTTCCCTGCACGCCTACGTGCTGCGCCTGGGCGACAACGCCCTGGTGCTGAGCCAGCGCCTGTCGGAGTGGTGCGGCAAGGCGCCGGCGCTGGAGGAGGACATGGCCCTGGTCAACGTCGCGCTGGACCTGCTCGGCCAGGCGCGGCTGTGGCTGTCGCTTGCCGGCGAACTGGAAGGGAAGGGCCGCGACGAAGACGCGCTGGCCTACCTGCGCGACGAGCACGAGTTCAGCAACGTGCTGCTGGTCGAACAGCCCAATGCCGATTACGCCCACACCCTGATGCGGCAGTGGTACTTCGACGCCTGGCACGACCTGGCCCTGGCCCGGCTGTGCGAATCGACCGATGCGCGGGTTGCCGCGATCGCGGCCAAGGCGCGCAAGGAAGTGGCCTACCACCTGCGCCGCAGCCACGACCTGCTGCTGCGCCTGGGCGATGGCAGCGAGCTGAGCCACCGCAAGATGCAGGAGGCCGCCGACGCCCTGTGGCCGTATACCGGCGAACTGTTCAGCAGTGACGCGATCACCCGGCATGCCACCGACAGCGGCGTGGGCTTCGACCCGGCGGCCCTGCGCGAGCCCTGGCAGCAACGCGTGGCGGCGGCCTTCGCCGACGCCACCTTGCGCCTGCCACCGGCCGATGCGTGGATGCACGAAGGCGGCACGCGCGGCATGCACACCGAGTCGATGGGCTACCTGCTGGCGGAGATGCAGGTGCTTGCGCGCCGCCATCCCGGGGCGCGCTGGTAACGCCATGGACAGATCGATGCCCGCGGATCTGCCCGCACTTGCCCGGATCTGGCAATGGCTGGAAGAAGTGCCCGACCCGGAATTGCCGGCGGTGTCCATCGTCGAGCTTGGCATCGTGCGCGAAGTGGCGTGGGCCGAAGACGGCGCCTGCCAGGTGACCGTTACCCCGACCTATAGCGGTTGCCCCGCGGCCAGCCTGATCAAGACCCAGATCAGCCAGTGCCTGCAGGCGCATGGCCTGCGCGAAGTGCGCTGCCGCACCCGGCTGGCCCCGGCGTGGAGCAGCGACTGGGTCAGCGCGAGCGCGCGCGAAAAGCTGCGGGCCTGTGGCATCGCGCCACCGCCGCCGTGCAGCGGTGGCTGGCCGGAGCTGCGCCTGCCGGCCTGCGGCAGCGACGCGAATGCGCCCGCCGGCGTCGATTGCCCGCGCTGCGGCGCATCCGACAGCGAGCTGGTCAGTGCGTTCGGCGCCACGCCATGCAAGTCGCTGCACCGCTGCAGGCACTGCCTGGAACCGTTCGAGCACTTCAAGTGCCACTGAGAAGCCATGAGCCATTTCTATCCATTGCAGGTCACCGAGCGCCGCCAGGAAACCCGCGACGCGGTGGTGCTGACCCTGGCCGCGCCGGCGCAGCACACGGCGCGTTTCGATTTCCTGCCCGGGCAGTACCTGACCGTTCGCGCCCGGGTGGGCGACGAAAGCCTGCGCCGTGCCTATTCGATCTGCAGTGCGCCGGACGAGCAGGTGCTGCGCATCGCGATCAAGCGCGTCGCCGGCGGGCGCTTCTCCAACTGGGCCAATGACGCGCTGCAGCCGGGCGACGTGCTGGAAAGCATGCGCCCGGCCGGCCGCTTCCAGGTGCCGTTGCTGCCGGACGATGCGCGCCACCATGTCGCCTTTGCCGCCGGCAGCGGCATCACCGCGATCCTGTCGCTGTTGAAGGCGACGCTGGCCGCCGAACCGCGCAGCCACTTCACCCTGGTCTATGGCAACCGCGCCTGCGCCACGATGATGTTCCGCGATGAACTGGCGCAGCTGAAGGACCGCTATCTGGCGCGCTTCGAGCCCGTCTACCTGCTCAGCCGCGAGGACCAGGACATCACCTTGTTCAATGGCCGCCTCGACCGGCCCAAGTGCGATGCGCTGCTGCAGCACTGGTTGTCGGGCCAGCGCATTGACCAGGCCTATATCTGCGGCCCGGCTGGCATGGCCGGCGAAGTCACCGCCAGCCTGCAGGCGGCGGGGGTCGCGCCAGCGCGCATCCTGACCGAACACTTCGCGCCGGCCACCGCGCCGGCCCGGCCGCGCACGGCGGCGCCCGACATCCGCGAGCGCGACGACGACGGCGATTGCCAGCTCAGTGTGGTCCGCGATGGGCAATGGCAGCACCTGGCGCTGCGCCGCGATGGCGGCAGCGTGCTGGAGCAGGCGCTGGCGCAAGGCGTCGAGCTGCCCTACGCGTGTTGCGGCGGCGTCTGTTCCACCTGCCGCTGCCGGCTGCTGGAAGGCGAGGTGGACATGGCCGATGCCCCGGCGCTGGAGGACTACGAGCGCGACCGCGGTTTCATCCTGAGCTGTTGCAGCTTTCCGCGCAGCGATCGGCTGGTGCTCGACTTCGATGTGGAGGCCTGAGTGAACGCGGAGAAGCCGAGCGCCGAACTGGCGGTTTCGCGCATTGGCCGGGTCGGGCTGATTCGCCTGGACCGGCCGGAGGCGATGAACGCCTTGTCGCTGCCGATGCGCCAGGCGCTGTGCCAGGCGCTCAAGCAGTTCGCCGACGATCCTGGCATTGGCGCGGTAGTCGTCACCGGGCATGACAAGGTCTTCGCCGCCGGTGCCGATGTGCGCGCGCTGGCGCAATGGGACTACCAGACCGCGTCCACCAGCCCGCAATTGCGCGTGGCCTGGGAGCAACTGCAACGCATGGACAAGCCAGTGATCGCCGCGGTGGCGGGCTATGCGCTGGGTGCCGGCTGTGAGCTGGCAATGATGTGCGATTTCGTCATCGCCGCCGACAACGCCCGCTTCGGCCAGCCGGAGCTGCGCCTGGGCACCATCCCCGGTGCCGGCGGCACGCAACGGCTGACCCGCCTGGTCGGGCGCGGCCTGGCCCTGGACCTGCTGCTCACCGGGCGCCGCCTGGATGCGCGCGAAGCCGAGCGCTGCGGCCTGGTGGCACGCGTGGTGCCGCTGGCCGAGCTGCTGGAACAGGCGCTGGCCGTGGCCACCCGCATCGCCGAACTGTCCGCGCCGATCGTGCGCCTGGCGCGCGAGGCCGTGGACCGGGCGCTGGAACTGCCGCTGAGCGAAGGCCTGCGCTTCGAGGCGCGCCTGTTCGAGTCGAGCTTCGCCCTGGAAGACCACCACGAGGGCATCTCCGCCTTCCTGGAAAAGCGCAAGCCGGTATTCCGCAACCGTTGACACCGCCGGTGAATGCACCGGCGTCATCCCTGGAGTTCCCATGCAACTGCACAGCTATGCACAAGGCCAATGGCGGGCAGGCACTGGCGGCCTGGTCCTGGCGCACGCGATCAGCGGCGCGCCGGTAGCGACCATTTCCAGCCAGGGCCTGGACTTCGCCGGCATGCTCGCGCACGCGCGTCAGGTCGGCGGGCCGGCGTTGCGCGCCGCCACCTTCCACGAGCGCGCGCTGATGCTCAAGGCGCTGGCGCAGTACCTGCTCGCGCGCAAGGAAACCTACTACGCCTTGTCGCCGGCCACCGGTGCGACGCGGCACGATGCCTGGATCGACATCGAAGGCGGCATCGGCACCTTGTTCGCCTATTCGAGCAAGGGCCGGCGCGAACTGCCGAACGCGCATTTCCTGGTCGAGGGCGCCAGTGAGCGCTTGTCGCGGCAGGGCAGCTTCGTCGGCCAGCACATCGCCGTGCCGCGTCGCGGCGTGGCCGTGCATATCAACGCGTTCAACTTCCCCTGCTGGGGCATGCTGGAAAAGCTGTCGGTGAACCTGCTCGCGGGCATGCCGGCCATCGTCAAACCCGCTTCGCAGACGGCCTATCTGGCCGAAGCGATGTTTCGCGACATCATCGCCTCCGGCGTGCTCCCCGAAGGGGCGGTGCAGTTGATCTGTGGTGGCGTCGGCGACCTGTTCGATCATCTGCTGCCGCAGGATGTGGTCACCTTCACCGGTTCGGCCAGCACCGGTCACGCGCTGCGCAGCCACCCCAGCGTGCAGCGGCACTCGGTGCGCTTCACCATGGAGGCCGACTCGCTGAACTTCTCCCTGCTCGGGCCCGATGCGGTGCCGGGCGAGGCGGAGTTCGACCTGTTCGTGGAGGAAGTGGCGCGCGAGATGACGGTCAAGGCCGGGCAGAAGTGCACGGCGATCCGCCGCGCGCTGGTGCCGCGCGCCTTGCTTGATCCGATATGCGAGGCCTTGCGCCAGCGCCTGCAGACAGTGCGCACCGGCGACCCGGCCAGCGCCGGCGTGACGATGGGCGCG
The DNA here is from genome assembly GCA_035629025.1 of Stenotrophomonas sp. Lineage (GTDB taxonomy): Bacteria > Pseudomonadota > Gammaproteobacteria > Xanthomonadales > Xanthomonadaceae > Stenotrophomonas_A. The sequence goes on along the minus strand of DASPIU010000001.1, from coordinate 43,112 downwards.
CTCGCCAGCCTGGCCCAGCGCGAGGAAGTACGTGAGCGCGTGGCCGAGTTGCAACAGGCCGGCGCCGAACTGGTGCATGGCGACCCGTGGCGTTTCGAGTTGCAGGACGCCGACCCGCTGCGCGGTGCGTTCCTGCCGCCGCTGTTGCTGCGCTGCCGTGACCCGCACGCGCAACAGGCCGTGCACGAAGTGGAAGCGTTCGGCCCGGTCGCCACGTTGATGCCGTTCGATGACACGGAAGATGCGATTGCCCTGGCCCGCCGCGGCGGCGGCAGCCTGGTCGGTTCGTTGTTCACCGCCGACGCGGCGCTGGCGCGTGAGATCGTGCTCGGCGTGGCCACCGAACACGGCCGCCTGCTGGTGATCGACCGCCACTGCGCGGCCGAATCCACCGGGCACGGCTCGCCGCTGCCGGCGCTGGTACATGGCGGTCCTGGTCGCGCTGGTGGCGGTGAGGAAATGGGCGGCATCCGTGGCGTCATGCACTACCTGCAACGCACCGCACTGCAAGGTTCGCCCGATGCGCTGAGCACGATCTGCGAGCAATGGATCGAAGGCGCCGCGCGCGATGACAGCGTGCATCCGTTCCGCAAGACCCTGGAGGCCTTGCGTCCGGGTGATAGCGTGGTCTCGGCCGAACGCAGCGTCAGCCTCGCCGACATCGAGCATTTCGCCGAATTCACCGGCGACACGTTCTACGTGCACACCGACGAGGCCGCCGCCGCGGCCAATCCGTTCTTCGGCACGCGCGCCGCGCATGGCTACCTGGTGGTCTCGCTGGCGGCCGGCCTGTTCGTGGACCCGGCGCCGGGCCCGGTGCTGGCCAACTACGGCGTGGACAGCCTGCGCTTCCTCGCCCCGGTGTTTCCCGGTGACCGCCTGCGCGTGGTGCTGACCTGCAAGCAGAAGAATCCGCGTGCCGGCCATGACTATGGCGAAGTCCGCTGGGACGCGCAGGTCAGCAATCAGCGTGATGAAATCGTCGCCCGCTATGACGTGCTGACCCTGGTCCAGCGCGGGGAAGGCGGCTCCGCCATCACGGAGCCGGCCCCGCGGGCAGCGGAGCCGGTGACATGAGCACCATGCAGGTGCGCCTGGAAATCATGCAGGGGATCGCGCGCCTGACCCTGCAGCGTCCCGACAAGCTCAACAGCCTGACCACGCTGATGCACGCGCAACTGCGCGAGGCACTGACCGAGGTCGAGCGGCGCACCGACGTACGCGTGCTGCTGCTCACCGGCAGCGGTCGCGGCTTCTGCGCCGGCCAGGACCTGGCCGACCGCGCGGTGGCCCCGGACGCCGCGGCAGACGCCGCGCCCGACCTGGCCGCTTCGGTCGAGCGCGATTACGCGCCCTTGGTGCGGCGCCTGCGTGACCTGCCGGTGCCGGTGGTATGCGCGGTCAACGGCGTGGCCGCCGGGGCTGGAGTGAGTCTGGCGCTGGCCTGCGATCTGGTCCTGGCCAGGCGTTCGGCGCGCTTCATCCTGTCCTTCTGCCGCCTCGGATTGTTGCCCGACACGGGCGGCACCTACTTCCTGCCGCGGTTGATCGGCACCGCGCGCGCGCTCGGCGTGGCCTTGCTGGGCGAACCGATCGACGCGCAGCAGGCCGAGGACTGGGGCCTGATCTGGCGCTGCATCGACGATGCGCTGTTCGAGCAGGAAGTCGATGACCTGCTGACGCGGCTGGCACGCGCACCGACCCTGGGCCTGACCCATACCCGCCAGGCCATCCATGCCGCGGCCGGGCGTTCCCTGCCGGCACAGCTGGAACACGAGGCCGCAGCAATGCGGGTGCTGGGCCGCAGCCAGGATTACCGGGAAGGCGTGGCCGCCTTCCTCGAACGGCGCGAGCCGCATTTCCATGGACATTGAGCAGCTGCTGCAGCGCCCCGCAGGCGAAGTGCCGGTCGCGGTGCTGGGCACCGGCACCATGGGTGCCGGCATTGCGGAAGTGGCCGCGCTCGCCGGCCATCCGGTGCAGCTGTATGACGCGCGCGCTGGCGCGGCCGAGGCCGCGGTGACGAAGTTGCACGCGCGCCTGGATCGGCAGATGCAGCGCGGCAGCCTGTCCGCGCAGGCGGCCGCCGATGCGCGCGGCCGCTTGCAGGTGGCGACCACGCTGCCCGCGTTGAAAGACAGCGTGCTGGCGGTCGAAGCGATCGTCGAGCACCTGGCGGACAAGCAGCAACTGCTGCGTGAGCTGGAGTCACAGCTGCCCGCGCATGCGCTGATCGCCAGCAACACCTCCTCGCTGCGGATCACCGCGTTGGCGGCCGCGCTGCAACGGCCGCAGCGCATGCTCGGCCTGCACTTCTTCAACCCGGCCACGGCCATGGCGCTGGTGGAAGTGGTGCCTGGGTTGCAGACCGCGCCCGCGCTGGCCGAGCCGCTGGCCCAGTTGATGCGGCGCTGGGGCAAGGTTCCGGTGCTGACGCGCGATACCCCGGGCTTCATCGTCAACCGCATTGCGCGCCCGTTCTTCGTCGAAAACCTGCGCCTGCTCGAGGAGGGCGTCGCCGACTGCGCCACGCTCGATGCGCTGCTGCGCGAGGCCGGCGGTTTCCGCATGGGGCCGTTCGAGCTGACGGATTTCATCGGCCACGACGTCAACTACGCCGTCACCTGCAATGTCTTTGCAGGCTGGCATGGCGATCGCCGCTTCCAGCCCTCGCTGCGCCAGCAGGCGCTGGTCCAGGCCGGCTGGCTGGGCCGCAAGAGCGGCCGCGGCTTCCATGATTACGCGGCCGATGCCACCGTCGCCGCGCCGCAAACCCTGCCGACGCAGGTGCTGCCGCAACCGCTGGTACTGCACGAAGGCACGGCACTGGCGCAGCGGCTGGTGGACGCCTTGCAGGCACAAGATGCCGCGTTCTCCCTGGCCCCGGCGCACGCCGATGCTCGCATCGCCAGTGGCCCGGACTTCGTGCTCTACCGCACCGACGGACGCAGCGCGACCCAGCGCGGCAGCGAGCAAGGCGTCGCCGCCTGCGTCGTCGTCGATCTGGCCTGGGATGACGCGCGGGCCACGCGCCTGGCGATCGCCGCGGCCGATCAGGCGCCCAGTGCCGCTGCCGCGCAGGCGGCCGGGCTGCTGCAGGCGGCGGGCCTGGCGGTGTCGCAGTTGGACGATGTGCCTGGCCTGGCCGTGGCGCGGAGCTGGGCGATGCTTGCCAACGTTGCCGCCGACACCGTGCAGCTCGGCATCTGCAGCGCCGAAGCCGCCGATCTGGCGATGCAGCACGGCGCGAATTATCCGCAGGGGCCGCTGGCCTGGGCACGTGGCTTTGGCTTGAAGCCACTGGTGGCCTTGCTCGACAACCTGCAAGCCGCGCATGGCGAGGAACGCTATCGCGTCTCGCCCTGGCTGCGGCGGCGCGCGGTCAACACGCCATGAGCGCGGAACAGCTCGCCGCCGAGGTCGCCGCGGTGATGCTGGCCGCTGACCAGGCGACCCGCGCGCTGGGCATGCAGTTGGAGAGCGTGCAGCCCGGCAGCGCCAGCGTGCGCATGCAGGTGCGCGCGGACATGCTCAATGGCCACGGCACCTGCCACGGCGGTTTCATCTTCGCGCTGGCCGACAGCGCCTTCGCCTTTGCCTGCAACAGCGACAACCAGCGCACCGTCGCCGCCGGCTGCCAGATCGATTTCCTGCGCCCGGCAGGCGCGGGCGAATGGCTGCGGGCAGTCGCCAGCGCGCGCCGGATCGGCGCGCGCCAGGGTGTATTCGACGTGGAGATCCGCGATGCGCAGGAACGGTTGGTCGCCCTTTTCCGCGGCCGATCCAGCCGCATCGGCGGCACGCTTGTCCAACCCCGGCAGGCCGCGCCGCAACCCGGAGCGCAACACGATGCCTGAAGCCTATCTCTGCGATGCAGTGCGCACCCCGTTTGGACGCTATGCCGGCAGCCTCTCCGGCGTACGCGCCGATGACCTGGCCGCGTTGCCGATCAGCGCGTTGATGGCGCGACACCCCGAGGTGGACTGGGCACAGCTGGACGACGTGATCTACGGCTGCGCCAACCAGGCCGGCGAGGACAATCGCAACGTCGCGCGCATGGCGGTGCTGCTGGCCGGCTTGCCGGTCGCGGTGCCGGCCACCACCGTCAACCGCCTGTGCGGTTCGGGGCTGGATGCGGTGACCATCGCCGCGCGCGCGATCCGCGCCGGCGAGGGCGATCTGCTCATCGCTGGCGGCGCGGAAAGCATGAGCCGGGCGCCGTTCGTGCTCGGCAAGGCGGACGCCGCCTTCTCGCGCCATGTCCACCTGGCCGACACCACCTTGGGCTGGCGCTTCATCAATCCACTGATGCAGGCCGCGCATGGCATCGATTCGATGGCGCAGACCGCGGAGAACGTCGCCCGCGAGTTCGCTGTCAGCCGTGTGGACCAGGACGCTTTCGCCTGCCGCAGCCAGGCGCGTTACGCGCAAGCCCAGGCGCAGGGCTTCTTCGCCGCCGAGCGCCTGATCCTCACCAAGGCCGCGCTGCCGGGCCTCGCCGACGACCTGGAGGCCGACGAACCGCCGCGCCCGCTCACCACGCCTGAAGCCCTCGAACGCCTGCGCCCGGTCACCGGTTCCGACGGCAGCATCACTGCGGGCAATGCTTCCCCGCTCAACGATGGCGCCGCCGCCGTGCTGCTGGCCAGCGCGAGCGGCATGCGCCGGCATGGGCTGCGCCCGCGTGCGCGGGTGGTGGCGGCCAGTGCCGCTGGCGTGGCGCCGCGGATCATGGGCATGGCGCCGGTGCCGGCGGTGCGCGCGGTGCTGGATCGCTGCGGGCTGCGCCTGGCGGACATGGATGTCATCGAAATCAATGAGGCTTTCGCGGCGCAATGCCTGGCCGTGGCCCGCGAACTGGGCCTGCGTGACGACGAGGCGCGCCTGAATGCCAATGGCGGCGCCATTGCCATCGGCCATCCGCTCGGCGCCACGGGCGCACGGCTGGTGGCGACCACGCTGTGCCGGCTGGAGGCCAGCGGCGGTCGCTACGGCCTGTGCAGCCTGTGCATTGGCGTCGGCCAGGCGCTGGCGCTGGTCATCGAGCGCGTATCGGTCGTGCCTTGAACTCACGCGCGCCGCGCATGCCTGCACCGACGGTCAAGCGGTTTGCACGCAGGGTCACGACGCCGCTGGCGGTGCCCTGCATTCTTCAGTAGCTATCCAACGCGAACAGGCCATGCACCGAAACAAGCCGGAAGTCCTGGAACCGATCGAACGCGCCAGCCGCGACGAACTGCAGGCATTGCAACTGCAACGGCTGCGCTGGTCGCTGCAGCACGCTTACACGAACGTGGCGCATTACCGCCAGGCCTTTGCCAGCGCCGGGGTCGAGCCCGGCGACCTGCAAGACCTGTCGGATCTGGACAAGTTCCCGTTTCTGCACAAGCGCGACCTGCGCCAGCACTATCCGTTCGGCCTGTTCGCGGTACCGCGCAACCGCCTGCGACGCCTGCATGCGTCCAGCGGCACCACCGGCAAGCCCACGGTGGTGGGCTACACCGAGCGCGACCTGCGGGTCTGGGCGCAGGTGGTGGCGCGCAGCATTCATGCCGCCGGTGGCCGTCCCGGTGATGTGGTCCACGTGGCCTACGGCTACGGCCTGTTCACCGGTGGCCTGGGCGCGCACTACGGCGCCGAGATGCTGGGCTGCACGGTGGTGCCGGTGTCCGGTGGCAATACCTCGCGGCAGGTGCAGCTGATCAACGATTTCAAGCCGGACATCATCATGGTGACGCCGTCCTACATGCAGCACCTGATCGAGGAGTTCCGCCGCCAGGGCCTGGACCCGCGCGCGAGTTCGCTGCGGGCCGGCATCTTCGGCGCCGAGCCCTGGAGCCAGGCCATGCGCGAGGACCTGGAGGCCAACGCCGGGCTCGACGCGCTCGACATCTATGGGCTGTCGGAAGTGATCGGGCCCGGCGTGGCCAGCGAGTGCGTCGAGTCCAAGGACGGGCCGGTGATCTGGGAGGATCACTTCTATCCGGAGATCATCGACCCCGACAGCGGGCAAGTGCTGCCCGACGGCAGCCACGGCGAGCTGGTGATCACCTCGCTGACCAAGGAGGCGCTGCCGGTCGTGCGCTACCGCACCGGCGACCTGACCCGGCTGCTGCCGCCTACTTCGCGCGGCATGCGCCGCCTGGACCGGATCAGCGGGCGCTCGGACGACATGCTGATCATCCGCGGCGTCAACCTGTTCCCCTCGCAGATCGAGGAGTTGATCCTGCACTCGCCGGCCCTCGCGCCGCAGTACCAGTTGGTGGTGACCCGGGCCGGGCTGCTGGACGAACTGGAAGTACGGGTGGAGGCAAGGCCGGACCGGCCTGAGGCGCTGAGCGGCGACAACCGCCAGGTGCTGGAGCGCGAACTGCGCGCCCGGATCAAGGCCGAGATCGGCGTGTCCGTGCGCGTGCACGTCGTTCCTGCCGATGGCATCGAGCGTAGCCCGGTGGGCAAGGCGCGCCGCGTGCTTGACCTGCGTTTGCGTGCCTCGGGCAACGTGGCGGAGCTGGCGCAATGAGCCATCCGCCGACTTCCGATGACGCGGCCGCCGGGATTTCCGCGCAGGACGCGGCCGCTCCGGCACTGGCCGGCGCTGCCCGCCTGCAAGCCATCGCCGCGCACCCCGATTTCCAGCGCCTGGCGCGCGGGCGCGCACGCCTGTCCGGCGTGCTGACCGCGGTGCTGCTGGCGATCTATTTCGGGTTCCTGCTGGTGCTGGCGCTGCTGCCGGGATGGCTGGCCAGGCCCTGGGGCGGCGGCCCGCTGAGCTGGGGCATCCCGGTGGCCGTGGCGGTCATCGTGGTGGCCTTTCTGCTGACGGCCTTCTACGTGCGCCACGCCAATCATGTGCTGGACCCGATCAATCGTCGCCTGCTTGAGGAGTTCCCGGAATGGTGAATGTCAGTGCGGTGGTGATGTTCCTGATCTTCGTGCTTTCCACCTTGGTCATTACCGCCTGGGCGGCGCGACGCACGCGGTCGGTGTCGGACTTCTACGCGGCTGGTGGCGGCATCAGCGGTTTCAAGAACGGGCTGGCGATTGCCGGCGACATGCTCTCGGCCGCGTCCTTCCTCGGCATCTCGGCCATGTTCTTCGCCACCGGCTACGACGGCATCATCTATTCGGTCGGCGTCGTCGCCGGCTGGCCATTGATCCTGTTCCTGATCGCCGAGCGCCTGCGCAACCTTGGCCGCTACACCTTCGCCGATGTGCTGTCGTACCGGCTGGAGCGCAAGCCAGTGCGGATGACGGCCGCCTTCAGCACCTTGACGGTGGTCATTCTGTATCTGGTCGCGCAGATGGTCGGCGCGGGCAAGCTGGTGGAGCTGCTGTTCGGCGTCAGCTATGGCGTGGCGGTGCTGGTCGTGGGCGTGCTGATGGTGGTGTACGTGACCTTCGGCGGCATGCTCGCCACCACTTGGGTGCAGATCATCAAGGCCGCGCTGCTGATTGGCGGGGTCAGCGTCATCGCCTGGCTGGTGCTGCAGCGCTTCGGCTTCAGTGTCGAGCGGGTGTTCGGCGAGGCTGTGGCCGCGCATCGCATGGGGCCAGCGCTGCTCGCACCCGGCGGCATGCTGCCCAATCCGGTCGATGCGATTTCCCTGGGCGTGGCGGTGATGTTCGGTACCGCTGGCCTGCCGCACATCCTGATGCGCTTCTTCACTGTTGCCGACGCGCGGCGGGCGCGCAGCTCGGTGCTGTGGGCGACCGGTTTCATGGGCTACGTCTACGTGCTGCTGTTGCTGGTGGGCTTCGGCGCCGTGGCGGTGGTCGGTACCGATCCGGCCTATCGCGATGCCGCGGGCAAGATCATCGGTGGCGGCAACATGGTCGCCGTCCACCTGGCCCATGCCCTGGGTGGCAACCTGCTGCTCGGTTTCATTTCCGCGGTGGTCTTCGCCACGATCCTGGCGGTGGTGGCGGGCCTGGCGCTGTCTGGCGCCTCGGCCATCTCTCACGACCTGTATGCCAACGTCCTGCGTGCCGGACACACGGGCGCGGCCACCGAAGCGATGGAAATGCGCGTTTCCAAGATCGCCACGCTGGTCATCGGGGGGGTGGCCACCGTGCTCTCCCTGGCCTTCGAGAACCAGAACATCGCCTTCCTCGCCGGGCTGGCGCTGGCCATCGCCGCCTCGGCCAATTTTCCGGTGCTGGTGCTGTCGATGTTCTGGCCGCGCCTGACCACGCGCGGCGCGGTTGCGGGCAGCCTTGCCGGGCTGGGCTCGGCATTGTTGCTGCTGGTCCTCGGGCCGGCGGTCTGGGTCGGGGTGCTGCGGCAGCCGACGCCGATCTTCCCGTACGGCAACCCGGCGCTGTTCTCGGTGGGCATTGGCTTCATCGCCGCGTGGCTGGCATCCATCCTCGACCACTCCGCGCGGGCGCGGCAGGAGCGGCAGCGTTTCGACTTGCAGCACGTGCGCGCGATCACCGGCATCGGCAGGGCCGCGCCGCATTCGCACGAGGCGGCCTGAAGCACGAGCCAGTCTGGAGCCAGCCCCGCGCCATCGACCCTCACCTGGCCGGGGTGCGCGCTTCGGGGCGCTTGGCGCCGATGGCCGCGCGCGCCGGTCCGGCGTGGAACTCGCGCCAGTGGCTGGGACGCATGCCGAAGGCAGCCTTGAACAGACGGCTGAAACTGGCGTTGTTGCTGAAGCCATGATCCAGCGCGATCTGGAAGATGTTGCGGCCGGCGTTCTGCGGTGAGGCCAGCGCATCGCGCGCCGCTTCCAGGCGCAGGTCGCGGATGAAGCGGCCCGGGGTGACGTTGCAGCGGTTGAACAACAGGTACAGCGTGCGGCGCGACACGTGCGCCGCATCGGCCAGCTGCGCCGGGCCCAGGGTGGGGTCGTCCAGGTGCGCGCGCACGTGTTGCTGCAGGCGCTCCAGGCGTGCCGCGTGCGACCGCGGCGCCGACGGCCCGGCTGCGCGCAGGCAGGCGGCGAGCATCAGTTCGATCGCATTGAGTACCGAACGCGCGCTGCCTTGTTCCTGCGGGGCAGGGGAGTGCAGCAGGCTCGCCACTGCCGCCAGCGCCGCGCCGGCACAGATGCGGTCCTCCAGCGCCCGGGCACAGGCATGGCGGCGCAACGCCGGCCAGCCTTGCAGCGTTGGCCGCGGCACGGTGAGCACGACGAAGCCGGTATCGCCGGGCCATTCCAGTTCAAAGGCACTGGCCGGATCGAGCAGCGTCGCCATCCCTGGTCGCAGCAGCAGACTGCTGCGCTCCTGCTCCACCCGCAAGCTGCCGTGGTACTGCCAGATCATGTGGATGCGGCCCGGGTCGGCTGCCGCCGGATCACGTGCCAGCCGGCAGCGCGTGGCGGTGACGCTGGCCAGCGAGCGCTCGCCATAGGTCCGCGACAGCACCCGCGCACTGAAGCGCGGCGCATCGGTGCGGACGCGGTCCAGCCAGGGATAGTGCCGGCGGATGAACTGCTGCCAGGCCTCGATGTGCTCGAAACGCTGTACCGGTTGCGACAACGCAGGGACTGCCTGCAGCGGCAATGACTGGACATCCATCCGTCGCTCCTCGTGCATGCCCGCGCTTGGGCGGCGGCTTGATCATGCATGCGCTGCTGGCCGCGAATGTTGCCGATACTGCACTGCGTTGGGAATGAATCGTTTCGCATTGTGACCGACGCCGCGCGCCTCCGCCGCGCCGCACGCACGCGATTGGCGCCAGGCGACAACGACAGTGCGCGCTGGGTCAAACGCCGCCGCTGCCGGCCGCGTTCCATGACGACTGCAAGGCCGGGCCGCGCATCGGCCCGCGCCATCGTCGCACTGGAGACCTTCATGACCCGCACATCACGGCACGCCCGTCCGTCGCCTGGCCGCCGCATCGCCCTGCTGGCCCTCACCCTGTTCGCGCCCTCCGCTGCCGCCCTGGAATTCAGCCCCGGCGGCTATGACCCGCTGCCCAAGGACAGCAACCTGGCCATGCTGTACTTCCAGCAGGCCGATCGCGATTCGCTGTATCGCCAGGGCCGGCGCGTGGACGGCGCCGGGCTGGATTCCACCGTGGCGATCTTCCGCTACATCCGTGGCGTCGCCCTCAGCGAGCGCACGGTATTCGAGCCGCAGATCATCGTGCCGTACGGGCGCCTGACCGGCACCGGCAGCACGCGCGCACTGGGCAGTGGCCACGGGCTGGGCGATATCGCCGTGGCCACCGTGTTCGTGCATCGTCTCGACGAGCAAGGCCGCAACACCATTGGCATCGGGCCGTTCCTGTACCTGCCCACCGGCCGCTACAGCCCGGGCACCGGCTTGAACGTCGGCGAGAACCGCTGGCGCGCGCTGCTGCAGATCGCCTATACGCACCGCTTCTCCGACACCTGGGCGCTGGACGTGGGCGCGGACGCATCGAAGGCCAGCCGCAACAAGGAATGGGGGCCGCAACGGGCCACGCTGAAGGAGCAGACCCGGTTTGAATACCAGGCCCACCTTCGCTACCAGATGGACAAGGCCACCATGTTCGCGCTCACCCTGGGCCAGGTCGAAGGCGCGGCCACCAATGTCGACGGCATCGCCCGCGACGACCGCCGCCAGACCACCTACACGCGCCTGACCCTGACCCGGATGATGGCCTCCGGCTTCCAGCTGCAGGCCCAGCTCGGCCGCGACCTGCGCGTGCGCGAGGGCTTTGCCGAACGTGCGCGCTTCAACATGCGCCTGGCCTGGCTGTTCTGAGCACCTGCGCCGCAGGCCGGCGCCCGGCGCCTGCCTGCAGCCACCTGCCGCTTCCTGTAGCATTGCGCCCCTCGCAGGGGGGGGCAGTGCCTTTCCCGGCGCTGCCCGTCCACCTCCTTGAGCGGCCCATGCGCGGCACCCTGTACATCGTCGCGGCCCCTTCCGGTGCCGGCAAGAGCAGCATCGTCAACGCCACGCTGAAGCGCGACCCGCAGATCGCCTTGTCGATCTCCTTCACCTCGCGCGCGGCGCGGCCGGGTGAGCGCCATGCCGAGCACTACCATTTCGTGTCCGCCGAGCAGTTCCAGGCGATGATCGCCGCCGGCGATTTCTTCGAGTACGCCAGTGTGCATGGCGACTGGAAGGGCACCGCGCGGCAATCGGTGGAACCGCAGCTGGCCGCCGGCCGCGACGTGCTGCTGGAGATCGACTGGCAGGGCGCGCGCCAGGTGCGCGAGAAGGTGCCCGACGCGGTCAGCGTGTTCATCCTGCCGCCCTCGCGTGCCGCGCTCGACGAGCGCATGCGCAAGCGCGGCCAGGACAGCGACGAGGTGATCGCGCGTCGGCTGGCCGCCGCCCGCGAGGAGATGTCGCACTACGGCGAGTTCGACTACCTCATCATCAACGAGGATTTCGATACCGCTGTCGGCGAGATGTGCGCCATCTTCACCGCCAGCCGCCTGCGCACCGCCGCCCAGCGCCAGCGCCATGCCCCCCTGGTGGAGGCATTGCTGGACCCGGATGCGGACGCAACTGGCTGATTCCAAAGGAAACTGAACAACTCCGGCTTGCGTCGGCCGGCTTTGGCCGCCTACAATCGCCGCCCTTTCCCTCATTCGAAGGCGCGACCTTGCCGGTCGCCGGGAGCCCGCATGGCCCGCATTACCGTAGAAGACTGCCTGGAAGTCGTTAACAACCGTTTCGAGCTGGTCATGATGGCGTCCAAGCGCGCCCGTCAGCTCGCCAACGGCGTGCAGGCCACCCTGGACAACAGCGAATCGGCCGACAAGCCGACCGTGCTGGCGCTGCGCGAGATCGCCGCGCGCAAGATCGACAACGCGCTGATCGAGGAAGTCGAGAAGGCCGAGCGCGAGCGCATCGAGCGTGAAGCCCTGGAGTGGGCCGCCGCCGAAGTCGTCGCCGACGAGGACATGTCGAAGAACGACGACTGACCGCGACGCCCTCGGGCGCCCCGCGATCGCTTCACGGAACAGCCCGCCTGCCGCGGGCTGTTCTGTTTTGTACGCCCCGTTCGTTCCGGTTGCGCATGTTCCGGCCCTGCGGCGTTTGCTGTCCCCGTTGCGCTGGCATAGTCTTCCCGCATGAACCCAGGCCCCTCTGCCCAGGCTGCTCTCGCGTCACCCGCGCTCCCCGGTGACGTGCCGGACTATGTCCTGGAGCTGGAGCGTGCCGCCAGCTACCTGCCGCGCGAACAACTGCCGCTGCTGCGCCGCGCCTGGGAAGTGGGGGCCGCCGCGCATGCCGGGCAGACCCGCAAGTCCGGCGAACCGTACATCACCCATCCGGTGGCGGTGGCGGGCGTGCTGGCCGAGCTGGGCATGGACGTCGAGTCGCTGATTGCCTCGATCCTGCACGACACCATCGAAGACACGCCACTGACCCGCGAAGAGCTTGCCGCCGAGTTCGGCGAAGCGGTGGCCGAGCTGGTCGATGGCGTCACCAAGCTGGACAAGCTCAAGTTCCGCGACCGCCAGGAAGCGGCCGCCGAGAGCTTCCGCAAGATGCTGCTGGCGATGTCGCGCGACCTGCGCGTGATCATGATCAAACTCGCCGACCGCCTGCACAACATGCGCACCCTCGGCGCGCAGAGCAGCGAGGCGCGCAGCCGCATCGCCCGCGAAACCCTGGAGATCTACGCGCCCATCGCCCAGCGGCTGGGCATGAGCCTGATCAAGTCCGAGTTGCAGAACCTTGGTTTCAAGGCGCTGTATCCATGGCGCCACGCCATCATCGAAAAACACATCCGCAGCCAGCCGGTGGTACGCCGTGAGTCGCTGGCGCAGGTGGAGGTGCAGCTGTCGCAGCGCCTGGCCAAGGACGGTCTGGAGCACCGGCTGGTCAGCCGGATCAAGACGCCGTGGAGCATCTACAACAAGATGCGCGACGAGAACAAATCCTTCGACCAGGTCATGGATGTGTTTGGTTTCCGCCTGGTGGTGCGCTCGGTGCCCGACTGCTACCACGCACTGGGCGCGGTGCATGCCACGTTCAAGCCGCTGGACGGACGCTTTCGCGATTTCATCGCCATTCCCAAGGCCAACGGCTATCAGTCGCTGCACACGGTGTTGTTCGGGCCGTATGGATCGCCGATCGAAGTGCAGATCCGCACCGAGGAGATGGACCTGATCGCCGAGCGCGGCGTGGCGGCGCACTGGACCTACAAGTTCGGCAGCGATTCGCCCAACAGCGCGCAGAGCCGCGCGCATGCGTGGATCGTCGAGCTGATCGAGTCGCAGCGGGCGGCGGGCTCGTCGCTGGAATTCCTGGACAACGTCAAGGTCGATCTGTTCCCGGACGAGGTCTATCTGTTCACACCGAAGGGCAAGATTCTGGCCTTGCCGCGCAATTCGACCGCGCTGGATTTCGCCTATGCCGTGCATACCGACGTGGGCAACCAGGCGGTGGCCTCACGCGTGGACAAGAAGCTGGTGCCGCTGCGCACCAAGCTGGCGAGCGGGCAATCGGTTGAGATCATCACCGCGCGTTCGGCCACGCCCAAGCCGCAGTGGCTGGAGTTCGTGGTCAGCAGCAAGGCGCGTACCGCGATCCGCCACCAGCTCAAGCAGCTGGAGCACGAGGATGCGGTGCAGCTGGGTCATCGCATGCTGGACCGCGCGCTGGAGGCGATGGATTCTTCGCTTGAGCGCCTGCCCAAGGGCCGCCTCGACGCGTTCCTGACCGAGCACCGCTACCCGCGCCTGGAGGCGCTGCTGGCTGATGTGGCGCTGGGCAACTGGATGCCGACGCAGGCGGCGCAGGCGCTGATGGCCTATGCCGAGTTGCGCGGTGGCGCGCATTCCAAGCATTCGCAGGAAAAGATCCTGATCAACGGCAGCGAGCGCGGCGTGGTCAGCTTCGCCAACTGCTGCCAGCCGATCCCGGGCGACGAGATCATGGGCTATCACACCGCGGGCAAGGGCATTGTCGTGCACCGCCTGGATTGCCCGAACCTGGCTGAGCTGCGCAAGTCGCCGGAGCGCTGGGTGCCGATCGACTGGGACTCCAATGTCACCGGTGACTACGACACCGCGTTGGTGGTGGAAGTGGAGAACCGCACCGGCGTGCTCGCACAGCTGGCGGCGGCGATCGCGCAAAGCGAGTCGAACATCGAGCGCGTGGACTACCTGGACCGCGACTTCAATGCGGCGGTATTGCGTTTCAACATCCAGGTGCGCGACCGCCGCCACCTGGCCGAAGTGATGCGCCGTCTGCGCCGCCTGCACGTGGTGCAGAGCGTTCGCCGCCAGTAGGAGCGGCTTCGTCTGTCGGGGCTGAAGCCCCTCCCACAACGACCCCAGCACCCCTCCGGATACCTGATGGGTGCCCTGCAGGAGCGGCTTCAGCCGCGACCGTGCGCTGTCACACATCCTTGCACCGTGATGAGGTCGCGGCTGAAGCCGCTCCTACAAGCCGCTCCTGCAACGACACGTTCCCGCAGCCTCCCACGAACCCACCACCCCCAACGACCAGCTAAAATCAGTCGCATCAATCCAACCGCAGTGACGCCATGACCCACCAGATCATCCAGACTTCGCAGGCGCCCGCCGCCATCGGCCCGTATTCGCAGGCCGTGCGTGCCGGCAACACGGTGTATTTCTCCGGGCAGATTCCGCTGGACCCGGCCAGTGGCGAGATCGTTGGCGTCGGCGACATCGGCGCGCAGGCACGCCGCGCCTTCGACAACCTCAAGGCCGTGGCCGAGGCGGCCGGTGGCTCGCTCGACCGCATCGTCCGCGTCGGCCTGTACCTGACCGACCTGGGCCAGTTCGCCGCGGTCAACGCGGTGATGCAGGAATATTTCCAGGCGCCGTTCCCGGCGCGCTCCACCATCGAAGTCTCGGCCCTGCCCAAGGGCGCCGGCTTTGAAGTCGATGCGGTGATGGTGCTCGACTGAGCCAGCCGTGCCGCGCGCCCGCCCGCCCGCGCCGAGCCTGACCCGGGCCGGCGACGCGCCGCTCACGAGCCTGCCCGGGGTCGGCCAGGCCGTCGCGGCGAAACTGGCCGCGCGCGAGATTCGCACGCTGCAGGACCTGTGGCTGCACCTGCCGCTGCGCTACGAGGACCGCACCCGACTTACCGCCATCGCGCAGCTGGCCAACGGCGTGCCGGCGCAGGTGGAAGGGCGGGTGGAGGCGGTCGAACGCGGCTTCCGTTACCGGCCGATGCTGCGTGTGGCGATCAGTGATCAGTCGCATGGCACGCTGGTGTTGCGCTTCTTCCATTTCCGCGCCGCGCAGGTGGCGCAGTTTGCCGTCGGTGCGACAGTGCGCGCCTATGGCACGCCCAAGCCCGGCCAGCATGGCTGGGAAATGGTGCACCCGAGCTACCGCGTGCTCGATGTGCACGAGGCCGGCGTGCTCGGCGACGCGCTGGACCCGGTATATCCGGCCGTGGAAGGCATTGGCCCGGCCACCTTGCGGCGGCTGATCGGCCTGGCCCTGGACCGCCTGCCCGCCGAGGCGGAACTGGAACTGTTGCCGCAGGACTGGCTGGCCGGCCAGCAACTGCCCTCACTGCGGCAGGCGTTGCTGGACATGCATCGGCCCGCGCCCGACAGCGACCTGGCCGCACTGGCCGCCGGCCGCCACCCGGCGCAGCAGCGCCTGGCGATGGAGGAACTGCTGGCCCATCACCTGAGCCTGCGTCGCCAGCGCATCGCCTTGCAACGTCATCGCGCGCCCGCGCTGGCCGGCCCCGGCCGTGAAGTGGAGCGCCTGCTGGCGGCCTTGCCGTTCGCGCTGACCGGCGCGCAGCAGCGCGTGTTTGCGCAGGTGCGGCAGGATCTGGCGCGGTCTTCGCCGATGCTGCGGCTGGTGCAGGGCGATGTCGGCAGCGGCAAGACCGTGGTCGCCGCGCTGGCCGCGATGCTGGCCGTCGAGCAGGGCCGGCAGGCGGCGCTGGCCGCGCCGACCGAACTGCTGGCCGAGCAGCACTTGAACAATCTGCGCGCCTGGCTGGAGCCGCTCGGCATCCGCATCGCCTGGCTGGCTGGCAAGGTCACCGGCAAGGCGCGTGAGCGCGTGCTGGCCGATGTCGCGTCCGGCCATGCGCAAGTGGTGGTGGGCACGCATGCGCTGATGCAGGAAGCGGTGGTCTTCCACGACCTGGCCCTGGCCATCGTCGACGAACAGCACCGCTTTGGCGTGCATCAGCGTCTGGCGCTGCGCGACAAGGGTGCTGGCTCCGGCAGCGTGCCGCATCAGCTGGTGATGACTGCTACGCCGATCCCGCGCACGCTGGCGATGGCCGCCTACGCCGACCTGGACGTGTCGGCCATCGACGAACTGCCGCCGGGGCGCACGCCGGTGCAGACCATCGTCATCAGCGCCGAGCGCCGCCCGGAACTGGTCGAGCGCATTCGCGCCGCCTGCGCCGAGGGCCGCCAGGCGTATTGGGTGTGCACGCTGATCGATGAAAGCGACGAGGTCGTGGCCACCGCCGCGCAAGCCACCTTCGAGGCATTGTCGGCACAGTTGCCGGGGCTGCGCGTAGGGTTGGTGCACGGGCGCATGAAAGCGGCCGAAAAGCAGGCCGCGATGCGCGCGTTCAAGCAGGGCCAGACCGGCCTGCTGGTCGCCACCACGGTGATCGAGGTGGGCGTGGACGTGCCCAATGCGTCGTTGATGATCATTGAGAACGCCGAGCGTCTGGGCCTGGCCCAGCTGCATCAGCTGCGCGGCCGGGTCGGTCGCGGCTCGGCGGCCTCCAGTTGCGTGCTGATGTACCAGGCACCGCTGTCGGCAATGGCGCGCCAGCGCCTGGAGACCATGCGCCAGACCAACGACGGCTTCGTCATCGCCGAGAAGGACCTGGAACTGCGCGGACCGGGTGAACTGCTCGGCACCCGTCAGACCGGCCTGGCCACGTTCCGCGTCGCCGACCTGGCCCGCGACGCGGCCTTGCTGCCGCGTGTGCAGCGCCTGGCCGAAGGTCTGCTCGCCGATGCCCCCGCGCTGGCCGACCAGGTCGTGACGCGCTGGATCGGCGGCGCCGTGCGTTACGCCGCGGCATGAGCGCGGCCGACCTGCGCGCTGACCGATAATCCCGCTGCCGCCCGCCATTGCGCGCCACCACACCGAACCGCCACCCGATGCACGACGCCGCCCCGCCGCCCGCTCCGTTCCCGCGCACGCCCGCCGCAGAGGCGTTGTCGACGGCGCCGGCGTCCACCGCCTTGCAACCGGACCAGCGCTTCATCGCCGCCGATGTCGGCGGCACCCATGCGCGGCTTGGCGTGGTGCGCATGACCGCGGCAGGGCACGTGGCCATCGACGACTTCCATCAGTACGCCTGTGCCGGCTATCCGAGCCTGGCGGCGATCGTGCGCGACTTCATTGCCCGCACCGGCGTGGCGGCCGGGCACGCGGTGATCGCCATTGCCGGCCGACTCGATGGCGACGTGCTGGTCAACAGCAACCTGCCCTGGCCGGTCGCCCTGGCGCAGACCCAGCGCGAGGCCGGCGTGGGCCAGCTCGCACTGATGAACGATTTCGAGGCCGTGGCCTGTGCCATGCCCTTCATCGAGCCCGCGGCCATGACCCGGGTCTGCGGGCCCGAGCGTGCCGCGACGGGCCCGGCCGTGGTGCTTGGCCCGGGCACCGGCCTCGGTGCGGCGGTGCGCCTGCCGGGCCCGCCCGCGCAAGTGCTGTCCAGCGAAGCCGGTCATGCCGCGCTCGCCGTCGGCAACGCGCGCGAAATGGCCCTGCTGCAGCAACTGCTGCAACGCTGGCCGCATGTGGACAGCGAGCGCGTGCTGTCCGGACCGGGCCTGGTCAACACCTATCGCGCGCTGTGCGAGCTGGACGGCGTGCCCGTGCTGCTCGATGACCCGGCACAGATCACCGCCGCCGCGCAGGCCGGCCGCGATGCACGCGCCGACGAAGCGCTGCAGATCTTCTGCGGCCTGCTCGGCAGCCTCGCCGGCGACC
Source organism: Stenotrophomonas sp. (assembly GCA_035629025.1). GTDB lineage: Bacteria > Pseudomonadota > Gammaproteobacteria > Xanthomonadales > Xanthomonadaceae > Stenotrophomonas_A. The sequence continues at coordinate 25,242 of DASPIU010000001.1, read as the reverse complement.
TGGCGCTGACCTTCGGCGCCTCAGCGATCTATCTGGCTGGTGGCATTCCCGCGCAAATCAAGCCGCAGCTGCTGCAAGGCGTGTTTGCCGCCCGTTTCGTCAACAAGGGCGTGCTCGCGCCAGTGGTGGCACAGGTTCCGGTGTGGCTGGTCGAGCACGGTCAGCTGGGCCTGATCGGCGCCGCCGCCTGGTACCAGCAGCGCGAGCGCGAATTGCATCGCCACGCCGCGCACTAGCGCGCAAACCTGAGGAACAGCATGGCCACCCGACGTCGCTTCCTGCAGTCCTCGCTGGCCGCCAGCGCCAGCCTCGCGCTTCCCGCTACTGCCACGGCGGCCGCGCCCGTTGCAGCAGCGCCGCGCGGCGCGCGCGTGGTCTCGACCTGGGATTTCGGCGTTGGCGCCAACGCCGCCGCCTGGAAGACCCTGGCAGCTGGCGGCAGCGCGCTCGACGCGGTGGAGGCCGGTGCTCGCTGGGCCGAGAGTGAACTGTGCAATCCCACGGTCGGACGCTGTGGCAACCCGGATCGCGATGGCGTTCTGACCCTGGACGCCAGCATCATGACCGGCGACGGGCGCTGCGGCGCGGTCGCCGCACTGGAGGATATCGACCACCCGGTGTCGGTCGCGCGCGCGGTGATGGAAAAAACCCCGCACGTGATGCTGGTGGGCGAGGGCGCGCAGCAGTTCGCGCTGGCCCAGGGTTTCCAGCGCACGCCGCTGCTGACCGATACGGCGCGGCAAGCGTGGCGCGAGTGGCTGAAGACTTCCGACTACGCGCCACGGATCAATGCCGAGCGCATGCCGCGCCCGGGCGACGCGCGCCCCGGTGACAGCCGCAACCACGACACCCTCGGCATCCTGGTAATGGACGCGCAGGGCCGGCTGGCTGGTGCCTGCACCACCAGCGGCATGGCCTGGAAGATGCACGGCCGCGTGGGCGACAGCCCGATCATCGGCGCCGGCCTGTACGTGGATCAGGAAGCCGGCGCGGCGACCGCCTCGGGCGTTGGCGAGGAGATGATCCGCAACGCCGCCAGCTTTCTGGTGGTGGAACTGATGCGGCAGGGACACTCGCCCGCCGATGCCTGCCGCGAGGCGATCGCGCGCGTCGTGCGCAAGCGCCCCGAAGACAGCAAGCGCCTGCAGGTGTGCTTCCTGGCGCTGGCGCGCGATGGCCGCGTCGGTGCCTTCGCCTTGCACAGGGGCTTTGTCTACGCCCTGCACGATGGCGGGCCGGGGCCGCACGACGTATTGCATCAGGCCGGATCGGTCTACACCACGGAGCAGACATGACAGGGCGCATCACCCTGGAGATCGCCGCCGGTTCGCTGGCCTCGGCGCTGGCTGCGCAGGAAGGCGGCGCCGATCGTGTCGAACTGTGCGAGAACCTTGGCGAAGGCGGGTGCACACCGTCGTTGGGCACGATCGCGATCGCGCGCGAGCGCCTGCGGATTCCGCTATACGTGCTGATCCGCCCCCGCGGTGGTGACTTCTGCTATGACGATGCCGAGCGCGAGGCGATGCTGCGTGACATCGCCCTGTGCGAGACGCTCGGCTGCGACGGCGTGGTGCTGGGCGCGCTGGATGCGCAGGGCGCGGTGGACATGGCGACCTGCCGCGCATTGTGTAGCGCGGCGGCTCGCCTGCGCGTCACCTTCCATCGCGCCATCGACGTGGCTGCCGACCCGGAGCGCGCGCTTGAGGACGCCATCGCGATGGGTTGCGAGCGTGTGCTGACCTCCGGCGCGCAAGCCGATGCGCTGGCCGGGGCGGACAACATCGCCGCCCACGTGCGGCAGGCCTCCGGACGCATCGCGGTGATGGCCGGGGCCGGCATCGATGCCGGCACTGTCGCGCAGATCGTGCGCCGCACCGGCGTGCGCGAAGTGCATGCCTCGGCGCGGGCGCCACGCCCGCTTGCGCCTGTGTCGCGGCCTGCGCTGGCTGGGCTGTCGCCGGATGTGTTGCAGACCGATGTGGCCCGCGTGCGCGCGCTGCGCCAGGCGCTGGACGCGCTGGCCTGAGGTGCTGGTCTGACATGCTGCGGCCCTGCCTGTCCGCAACTTGGTTTGTCATCGCAACGGTGACAGACTCGACGGTCTGACCTTCAAGACCCACAAGATGAGCGAGAAGATTCCGCTGTTGATCGATACCGACCCGGGCGTGGACGACGCGCTGGCGCTGCTGATGGCGTTCAACGACACGCGCCACGACGTGATTGGCCTGACCATCGCCGCCGGCAACGTCGGCCTCGACCACACCGTACGCAACGCGCTGAAGCTGTGCGAAGTGGCCGGCCGCGCCGACGTACCGGTCTACGCCGGCTGCGCGGACCCGCTGCTGCACCCGGCGGTGGATGCCGCGCATGTGCATGGCATCGATGGCTTTGGCGATGTCGGCTACCCGGCCGCCGCCGGCAGCGTCGACGCCGAACACGCCGCATTGGCGATCCTGCGTCTGTCGCACCAGTACGCCGGCCGGCTGCTGCTGGTGGCGCTGGGCCCGCTGACCAATATCGCAGTGGCCCTGAAGCTGGACCCGACGCTGCCGCAGCGCGTGGGCCGCTTCCTGGTGATGGGCGGGGCGATCAACGGCCACGGCAACATCACCCCGCAGGCCGAGTTCAATATCGCCTTCGACCCGGAAGCGGCGCACATCGTGTTCTCGGCCTTCCCGCACGTGGAAGTGGCCGACTGGGAGGCCACCGTGGCCCATGGCCTGCCGCACCGCGAAGTGGAGCAGTGGCTGGCGGCCGATTCGGCCCGGGCGCGCTTCTACGAGGAAATCTCGCGCAAGACGCGGCTGTGGTCGGAAGACAGCCGCGGCGAGCGCTGGTACGCCGCCGACGCCCTGGCGATGGCCTGGGCCCTGGAGCCGGACGGCGCCACCCGGGTAGAGCAGCGGCCCTTGCAGGTGGAACTGGCCGGCACCCATACCCGCGGCGCCACCGTGGTTGACTGGAACCGCCAGCTGGGCCGGGCCGACAACGCCAGCCTGCTGCTTGCCTATGACCAGGCCCGGTTCGAGGGGCTGGTGCGGGCAGCCCTGGCCGCGGCCTGACCGGGGAGTTGCCGGGCGTGGGCGGCATGGCTATAATGCCGCTCTTGTCCAGCAGCCCCCCTATGGTGCAGCCCATGAAGGCCGACATCCACCCGAACTACCGCAACGTCGTCTTTCATGACGTGACTTCCGATCTCAAGATCCTGACCCGTTCCACCATGGCCTCGAAAGAGACCGTGAAGTGGGAAGACGGCCAGGAATACCCGCTGATCAAGGTCGAAATTTCCTCCGCTTCGCACCCGTTCTACACGGGCAAGCACAAGGTCATCGACACCAGCGGTCGCATCGACAAGTTCCAGAAGCGCTACGCGCGCTGAGTTGTCGATCCCCGGCCGGTTCATCGGCCGGTGAAACCGATCCAGGCGACGGCCGCGCCCCAGGCGCGGCCGTCGCTTTTGCGCATTCTGGCGACTGGCTGCAACGCAGCGTTGCCGGCCCGCGTTCGACTTCAGTCTGAGTTCCGCACCTATGCTGCTGTGCGATAATGGCGCGCATCCAGGGAATAATCCTCTGGACAGCCATCAATGCCAGCGCGGCCCCACCGTGCAGGCGAACCATACTGAGGAGCGACACTGTGTCCGATCTTGATCAGGTCACGCTCAACGCCGGCGACAAGTCGGTAGTTCTGCCGGTACTCAAACCCACTCTGGGCAATGACTGCGTCGACATTTCCAAGTTGACCAAAGAGACCGGTCTGTTCACCTACGACTCGGGCTTCACCGCCACCGCCAGCTGCAAGTCGGCCATCACCTACATCGATGGCGACAACGGCGTGCTGCTGTATCGCGGCTACCCGATCGAGCAGCTGGCGCAGCACTCCAACTTCCTGGAAGTGGCGTACCTGCTGATGAACGGCGAGTTGCCGAACAAGGACGAGTTCGCCAAGTTCGACCACGAAGTGACGCATCACACGATGATGCACGAGTCGCTGAAGCACTTCCTCAAGGGCTTCCACTACGACGCGCACCCGATGGCCATGCTGGCCGCGTCGGTGGCTTCGCTGTCGGCGTTCTACCATGACACCCTGGATCTCAATGATCCGGAACAGCGCCGCCAGGCCGCGATCCGCCTGATCGCCAAGGTGCCGACCCTGGCCGCCGCCTCGTATCGCTATTCGATCGGGCAGCCGATCCGCTACCCGCGCAACAACCTCGAGTACGTGGACCGCTTCCTGCACATGATGTTTGAAGTGCCGAGCGAGCCGCTGGAGCTGAACCCGGTCGTGGCCAAGGCCATGGACCTGTTGTTCATCCTGCACGCCGACCACGAGCAGAACGCCTCGACCTCGACGGTGCGTCTGGTCGGTTCGACCGGTGCCAACCCGTACGCCTCGGTGGCCGCGGGCATCACCGCGCTGTGGGGCCCGGCGCACGGCGGTGCGAACGAAGCGGTGTTGAAGATGCTGGAAGAGATCGGCGATGCGAAGCATGTCGATTCGGCCGTGGCCAAGGCCAAGGACAAGAATTCCGGCTTCCGCCTGATGGGCTTCGGCCACCGCGTGTACAAGAACTTCGATCCGCGCGCGAAGATCATCCGCGAGATGACGCACAAGGTGCTGGGCGAGCTGGGTGTGAACGACCCGCTGCTGGAAGTGGCGCTGAAGCTGGAAGAGGCTGCGTTGAAGGACGACTACTTCGTGCAGCGCAAGCTGTATCCGAACGTGGACTTCTATTCGGGCATCATCTACAAGGCGCTGAACATTCCGGTGGAGATGTTCACGGTGATGTTTGCCATTGCGCGTACCGCGGGCTGGGTGTCGCATTGGCTGGAGCAGCAGGTCGATCCGGAGATGAAGATTGGCCGTCCGCGGCAGATCTACACCGGTCACGACGTGCGCGACTACCAGGCTGCGGACAAGCGCTGAGCGCTGTGACAGTCAGGTTTTCCGGAAGGCCCCGCAAGGGGCCTTTCGTTTTTGGGGCAGCTGTTGGTCATGGTCGCGGCTGAAGCCGCTCCTACAGTGCATCGGAATGCCGCCGCGGCTCCTGTAGGAGCGGCTTCAGCCGCGACCGTGCACCGTCGCGCTCAACGTCCCGCCACATTCCGCGGCGGCAGCACCAGCGCCCGTTCCACCGCGGCATACAACCGCTCACCCATCTCGTTGTGCGGCTGCTGTCTGATGCCGTAGTGTCCGTCAATGCAGGTCTCAAGCCGGGTCGCGCTGCCGCGGCCCAGCGCATCGCCGTTGTCATCGCCCCACAGCGAATGCACGCGCCAGGCATCGCGGACCTCGGCCAGTTGCGCGCGGCTCAGCGAACGCACGATGTCGGGACGGCCGTTGCTGGAGGCGCCATCGCTGCGCCAGGCACGGACGACGATCTGCTCGCCCTGTACTTCGAACACGACGCGCCAGGCGTTGCTGCCATCGCGTGTGTCGGCCAGCGTGGCGACATAGGTCTCGCTGTCCCAGCCGGGATCGTGGCCGCAGCCGCTGGCCAGCGCCGACGCGGCCCGGCCTTCGGCTTGCAGCTGCTGCAGGATCTGCCGGGTCGACCAGTCGGTGATGTCGGTGCCGCCGGGCGGCAGGCCGATCCACGGACCGATGGCGCCGTCGTCGCGCAGCCGCGAGCCGCCGCTGTGCCAAGCCGCGAAGACCAGGCCGACGAGGATCAGCAGGCCGAGCCACACGCCGATCACGCGCGCGTTGAATGAGCCTGGTCCCGTGTCGCGCAGCCCGCCAAGGTCAGCCGGTGTAGCCAAGGATTTCCTCCTGCGCCAGCAGTTCGCGCAATTGTGTTGCCGTGGCGCGCGCCATCGGCTTTTCGTCCACCTGGGACAGAGGCGCCTGGCGCAGCGCGTCGTAGGGCAGCACGGTCAGGTCGAAGGCCAGGTCTTCAGCGCTGAACAGCCACACCGGAAAGTCACCCGCGCGCTCGCGGTCCAGGCGCAGGCGGCGGGTACGCGATTCGGCCGGGATGCGATGCTCGGCCAGGAATACCGCCACTGCTTCCGGGTCGTCGCTATGTACCTGCAGTTGCACGGGCGAGTTGGCGTCCGCGGTGCCATCCAGCACCGGCCCGGTCAGCCGCGGCGAGAACGGCGCGAGGAACTCCAGGGCGCGCAGTGCGGCCTCGCGGCGCTGGCGCAGGCCCTGCGCGTGTTGCGGGCCGGCGAACAGGCGCTGGTACTCGCGCAGCGCATCTTCGATCTCACGGTTGCGCGGCAGCGAGGCGTCGTCATGGATGCCGAGTCGTTCGGCGGCCTTGAGCTTGGCCTGGTGGAAGTCGCGGATGCCGCCTTCGGCCATCAGGCGCGCGGCCTCGTGGGCCAGGCGATGGCGACGTTCGCGGGTGCGTGTCTCGGCGTGCTGGCGCGCGTGATGCATGGCCGGAGCTCCCGTTAGATAAATCTGACTCTGAATGTAGCGCAAGAAGGGCGGGATCGGGGACCGGGGCCCCGGGACACGCCCGAGGGGCCACCGGCGAAGCCCAAAAACGAAGGGCTGCGATTCCGCAGCCCTCGTAGACCCGCTTTTACCGTTCCCGGTTCCCCGTTCCCGATTCCCGGCTAAAAAATATCAAACGCCTTCTCGTCCGCCTGCTGATCCTGCAAACCATAGTCATAGTCCTGCAAGCGATCGAGGTCCTCGTTCTTCACCCATTCCACTGCGCCGTTGATGGTGGCCTGGGTCATGCCGTCGGGCGGGTCATTGGCGGTGATCGGCGCGTCCTTCAGGGCCACGCGCATGTATTCGATCCAGATCGGCAGCGCGGCCTTGCCGCCGTATTCGCGGTAGCCGAGCGACTTGAAGTCATCGCGGCCCACCCAGACCGTGGTCACCAGCGGGCCGCCGAAACCGGAGAACCAGGCATCGCGGTGGTCGTTGGTCGAGCCGGTCTTGCCGCCGACATCCTCGCGACCGAGCACCTTGGCCGCGGTGCCGGTGCCGCGCTGGACCACGTCGCGCATCATCGAGACCAACTGGTAGGCGGTGCGCTCGTCGATCGCGCGCGGGGCGATCTTGGCGTCGCTGGGCGGCGCGGCAATCACTTCGGCGGCCGGCTTGTCCGCGGTCTGCGCGGTCTGCGCCGGCTTGGCCGGTTCGGCCGCGCCGAAGTTGAAGCCGTCCACGACCTGGCTTACCGGTGCGGCGTGACCGCCGCTGCTGGTGCAGGTGCGGCAGGCCACCGCCGGGTTTTCCTTGAACAGCACCTTGCCATCGCGGTCACGAACCTCGTCGATGATCCACGGGTCCACGCGCGAGCCGCCATTGGCAAACACCGCATAGCCGCGCGCCACCGACAGCGGCGTCAGCGATGCGGTGCCCAGCGACATCGACAGGTTGGGTGGCAGCTCGGCCGGCTCGAAGCCGAACTGGGCGATGTACTGCCGCGCGAAGTCCACGCCGATCGCATCGAGCAGGCGCACCGACACCAGGTTGCGTGACTGCACCAGCGCTTCGCGCAGGCGCATCGGGCCCTTGAAGCCGCCGCCATCGTTCTGCGGCGACCAGGTCTTGCCGCGGCGGTCGCGGAACACCACCGGCGCATCGAGCACGATCGAGGCCGGATTGAAGCCCTTCTCGAACGCTGCCGCGTACACGAACGGCTTGAAGCTGGAGCCAGGCTGGCGCCGTGCCTGGGTGGCGCGGTTGAACTTGTTGCCGGCAAAGCTGAAGCCGCCGACCATCGCGCGCAGCGCGCCGTTGTTGGCGTCCAGCGACACCAGCGCGCTCTGCCCGCGTGGAATCTGGTCGATCACCCACTCGCCTTCCTTCTCGCCGGCGCTGACGCGCACCATGTCGCCGCGCTTGAGCAGGGTCGCTGGCGACTTGCCGGTCCAGCGGCTGGCCGCCACCGGCAGGTCGAGCTCGCTGCGGTCGGCGAAGACCACGCGCACGCCGCCATCCGGCTGCGTGGCGGCCACGATTGCCGCGCGCATCCCCGACTGCGTCGCGATGCCGGCCAGGTGCGTGGCCAGCGCCGCGGCGTCGGCGTCGGCCGGCACGTCGAAATGCTGCTCCACACCGTGCCAGCCGTGGCGGTGGTCATACAGGACCAGGCCGTCGCGCACCGCCACGTCGGCGGCCTGCTGCAGATTGGCGTCAATGGTCGTGGTGACGCGGTAGCCCTTGTCCAGCACCTCGCCGCCGTAGCGCGCAATCATCTCCTGGCGCACCAGCTCGGCCACGTAGGGTGCGTACACCTCCACCGGCGGCTCGTGCGGCGTGGCGTGCATCGGCACGGCCTTGGCCGCGTCGGCTTCGGCCTGGGTGATGAAACCCAGCTCGGCCATGCGTTGCAGCACGTAGTAGTCGCGGCGCTCGCGCGCGCGCTCGGGGTTGCTGATCGGGTTGCCGCTGGACGGGAACTTGGGGATGCCGGCCAGCGAGGCCATCTCGTCCAGGCTCAACTCGTTGAGCTTCTTGCCGAAGTAGTACTCGGCCGCCGCGCCGACGCCGTAGGCGCGATTGCCGAAGAAGCTCTTGTTGAGATACAGCTCGAAAATCTCGTCCTTGCTGAGCTCGCTCTCGATCTTGCGCGCCAGCAGGATCTCGTTGAGCTTGCGGGTATAGCTGTACTCGGAACTGAGGAAGAACTGGCGGGCGACCTGCTGGGTGATGGTCGAACCGCCCGGCACGCGCTTGTCGTCGGTGGTGGCCAGCAGCCACACCGCGCGGGCAATGCCCTTGTAGTCCACGCCGCCGTGCTCGTAGAAGCGGGCGTCCTCGGTGGCGAGGAAGGCCTGCTTGAGGCGTTCGGGCACGTCCTTCATCTGGATCGGGTAGCGCCGGGCCTGGCCATAGACCGCCATCAGCCGGCCGTCGCTGGCGTAGACGTACATGGGCTCCTGCAGCTCGACCTGGCGCAGCGACTGCACGTCGGGCAGGCGCGAGGTCAGGGTGGCGTAAACGCCTGCGGCGGCCACCAGGCCAAGCAGTCCGAGCACGACGAACGCGGCCAGCAGCCAGCCCAGCCAACGACGGAAACGGGGCATCAAGCAGATTCCGATTGCAGATTTCGTGGCCGCAGAGTATAGATTAGGCGGGTCTGGCTGGGGCCGGATCCGGGGATCGCAATTGGGGAACCCTCTCGCCGGGTAGGGCAGGGGTAGGCACGGCTCATGCGTGACGGGCTTCTCGGGTTTTGCTCGGGAGGGTTGCCAATTGCAAAAAACTAATTATTAATGCGCGGGCGCACAAAGCGCGTCCAAGTACCCGTCGGCAGGGGAGTTTCCGTGGGGCTTATCCCGAAGAGTCAGTCGCCGCTCATTGGCGTCGACATCAGTTCGACTGCGGTAAAGCTTTTGCAGCTTTCCCGCAGCGGTAACCGTTTCCGCGTGGAGCACTACGCGGTGGAGCCTCTGCCGCCCAATGCGGTGGTGGAGAAGAACATCGTCGAGGTCGAGGCGGTGGGCGAAGCCATTCGCCGCGCCATCAACCGCTCGGGCAGCAAGGCCAAGAACGCGGCCGCCGCGGTGGCCGGTTCGGCCGTGATCACCAAGCTGATCCCGATGCCGGCCGACCTGGACGAGAACGACATGGAGGCCCAGGTCGAACTGGAAGCCACCAACTACATCCCGTACCCGATCGAGGAAGTGAACCTCGATTTCGAGGTACTCGGCCCGATCCCGAACAACCCCGAGATGGTCCAGGTTCTCCTGGCAGCCTCGCGTTCGGAGAACGTCGAGCTGCGCCAGTCGGCGCTGGAGCTCGGCGGGCTGACGGCCAAGGTGATGGACGTTGAGGCCTTCGCGGTCGAGAACGCCTTCGCCCTGCTGGCCGGCGAGCTGCCGGTGCCGCATGACGGCCTGGTCGCCCTGGTCGACATCGGCGCGACGATGACCACGCTCAACGTGATCCGCAACGGCCGCAGCCTCTACAGCCGCGAGCAGGTCTTCGGTGGCAAGCAGCTCACCGACGAGGTCATGCGCCGCTACGGGCTGACCTACGAGGAAGCCGGCATGGCCAAGCGCCAGGGCGGGCTGCCGGAAAGCTACGAAGTCGAAGTGCTGGAGCCGTTCAAGGAAGCGACGGTCCAGCAGATCAGCCGCCTGTTGCAGTTCTTCTACGCCGGCAGCGAGTTCAACCGCGTTGACTGCGTGGTGCTGGCGGGCGGTTGCGCCGCGCTGGGCGGGCTGCCGGAGATGGTCGAAGAGCAGCTGGGTGTGACCACGGTGGTCGCCAACCCGCTGGCGCAGATGACCCTCGGGCCCAAGGTCCAGGCGCAGGCGCTGCAGCAGGATGCGCCGGCGCTGATGATCGCCACCGGCCTGGCCCTGAGGAGCTTTGACTGATGGCAAGAATCAACCTATTGCCGTGGCGCGCCGAGCGCCGCAAGCAGCGTGAGCGCGAGTTCTACGGCATGCTCGGCTTTGCCGCGCTGGCTGGCGTGGTGCTGTCGCTGCTGATCTGGTTCTATTTCGACCGCCAGGTGAGCGGCCAGCAGGACCGCAATCGCTTCCTCACCGCCGAGATCGAGAAGGTCAAGGCGCAGAACCGCGAGATCGACGAGCTCGACAAGAAGAAGGAGCGCCTGCTCGCGCGCAAGCGCGTGATCGAGGAGCTGCAGTCCAACCGCTCGCAGATGGTGCACCTGTTTGATTCGCTGGTGCGCACCATCCCCGACGGCGTGGTGCTGACCTCGCTCAAGCAGGAAGGCGAAGTGCTGACCCTGGAGGGGCGTTCGCAATCCAACGCGCGCGTCAGTACCTACATGCGCAACCTGGAGGGCTCTGGCTGGATGACCAGCCCGGACCTGTCGATCATCGAGGCCAAGGCGCAGGAGCAGACCAAGAAGGCGACCGCCAGCCTCGATACCAAGGCGCTGCCATATGTGTTCACGCTGAAGGTCAAGCTGGCCAATCCGAACGCTCCGGAGAAGGACGCCAACGGCACGGGCGAGGGCGCGAAGCCCGCCACCACGGGTACCGGAACGGCTGCAGCTGGCCCGACCCCCGCAAAGCCCGCCACGGCTCCGGCCGATGCCAAGGGCGCGGCGACCGGGGAGCCGGCCACCAACGCGGCACCGGCCCCGGCGCCGGCGGCCAAACCGCAGGCGGGAGCGGCGTCATGAGCCAGAAGAAATTCAGTATCAACGACCTTGATTTCCGCAATATCGGCAGCTGGCCGCAGCGCCCGAAGATCGTGTTCTGCGTGCTCGTGGCACTGCTGATCATGCTCGTGGCCTGGCTGGCACTGATCAGCGGCAAGCGCGACGAGCTCAAGTCCCTGGAGCAGACCGAGTCCCGCCTGCGCGAGGATTTCGTCAAGGAACAGGGCCGCGCGGTCAACCTCGAGCCGCTCAAGCAGCAGCTCGCGCAGATGGAGCAGGTGCTGCAGCAGATGCTGCGTCAGCTGCCCAGCAAGACCGAAATGCCCGACCTGATCATCGACATCTCGCAGACCGCGCTGTCCAGCGGCCTCAACAACGAGTTGTTCCAGCCGGGCGCGGAAACGCCGCGCGAGTTCTACGCCGAAAAGCCGATCGCCCTGCGCATGGTGGGCAGCTACCACCAGTTCGGCGCCTTCGTCAGTGGCGTGGCCTCGCTGCCGCGAGTGGTGATCCTCACCATGCATGACATCAACCTCAAGCCCAAGGACCCCAAGAGCGGCATCACGCCGCGCGGTGCCCTTGAGCTGGCCGGCACGGTGAAGACCTACCGTTATCTGGACGACGAGGAGATGGCCGCGCAGGAAAAGGCCGCCGCCGAAGCCGCGAAGAAAGACAAGAAGAACAAGAAGAAGGGCAAAGAATGAGTATGACGACCTATAAGAGGCTGTCGTGCCTGGCCCTGATGGCACTGCTCGCCGGCTGCGGCCGAGGCGTCACCAGCACGCCCGGTGACGCGCCCAACCTGGAAAGCTGGGTCGCCGAGGTCCGCGCCCGTCCGGCGCCGCCGCTGGACCCGCTGCCGGTGATGCAGCAGTTCGAGACCTTCGAGTACGCCGCGCAGGGCATGCGCGATCCGTTCTCCGATGCCTGGACCAATCCGGAAGGCGGCAATGGCCTGCGTCCGGACCCGAACCGCCGCAAGGAACCGCTTGAGGCCTTCCCGCTCGACAGCCTCGACATGATCGGGAGCATCGGCAAGGGGCCCGCGCTGGTTGCGCTGCTGATGGCGCCGGACAAGGTCACCTACCGGATACGCCCGGGTGTCTACCTGGGGCAGAGCGATGGCCGGGTGACGGGGGTGTCCGAGGATCGCATCGATTTGATTGAACTGGTGCCGGATGGTGCTGGTGGTTGGCTGGAACGTCCGGCTTCCATCGCACTTGACGATCAATGATTGATTAGGGGATAGCACGATGACTTTTTACAAAGCCCTGAGCCTGCGTCCCATCCGGCGCCAAGCGATCCGGGCGTGCGCGATGGGGTTCGCGCTCGCACTGGCTAGCGGCTCTTCCTTCGCGGCGCCCACCGGCGCGGCGGACCTGAACGCCCATGACCCGGCCAAGACCTTGCCGGCGACCGTGGCGGTCTCGAAGATCGACTTCAAGCGCGGCGAAGACGGCACCGGCCGGTTGATCCTGCAGTTCGACGGGCAGGGCGCCAGCCCGGACCTGCGCACGCAGGGCAGCACCGTGCTGGTGGATGTCGGCAACGCCAAGCTGCCGGCCGAGCTGCAGCGCCCGCTCAACGTCACGGACTTCGCCACGCCGGTGCAGCGCATCGACGCCAAGCCGTCCGGTGCCGGTGCCCAGCTGGTGCTGAGCACCACCGGTCCGTTCGAGTCGCTGGCCTACCAGACCGGCAACGAGTACGTGGTCGAGATCAGCCCGCGCAAGGGTGTGCCGGCCATGGGCGCGCCGAGCGCGGCCAGCGTTACCCAGGCTGCCGCCGTTGTCGCCAAGCGCGGCTACAGCGGCCGTCCGGTGACCTTCAACTTCCAGGACGTGCCGGTGCGCACGGTGCTGCAGCTGATCGCCGAGGAATCCAACCTCAATGTGGTCGCCTCCGACACCGTGCAGGGCAACGTCACCCTGCGCTTGGTCAACGTGCCGTGGGATCAGGCGCTGGACATCGTCCTGCGCGCCAAGGGCCTGGACAAGCGTCGCGACGGCGGCGTGGTCTGGGTGGCCCCGCAGGCCGAGCTGGCGAAGTTCGAGCAGGACAAGGAAGACGCGCGCATCGCCATCGAGAACCGCGAAGACCTGATCACCGACTACATCCAGATCAACTACCACTCGGCCACCGCGATCTTCAAGGCGCTGACCGAGGCCAAGGGCATTGGCGGCGGTGGTGGCGGTGGTAGCGGTGGCCAGGGCCAGAACGAGAACGGCTTCCTCTCGGGCCGTGGCCGCGTCGTCGCCGACGAGCGCACCAACACGCTGATGATCAGCGATATCCCGAAGAAGGTCGCGCAGATGCGCGAGCTGATCGACCACATCGACCGCCCGGTCGACCAGGTGCTGATCGAAGGCCGCATCGTCATCGCGTCGGACACCTTTGCCCGTGACCTTGGCGCCAAGTTCGGCATCGGCGGCACGCGCCAGTACGGTGGCAACACCGCGACGATCGGCAGTAACGCCACTGGCAACCAGGTGCCTGCTACCCGCGGCCTCAACGTCAACCTGCCGGCGGGTTCGTTCACCGACGGCACGCCGACCAGCCTGGCCTACACGCTGCTCGGCGCCAACTTCAACCTCGACCTGGAACTGTCGGCGTTGCAGGAAGAAGGCCGCGGCGAAGTGATCTCCAACCCGCGCCTGGTGACCTCCAACCAGCGCGAAGCCGTGATCAAGCAGGGTAAGGAAATCGGCTATGTCACCATCACCGGTGGCGCCGGCGGTACCGCCGCCACGCCGAACGTGCAGTTCAAGGAAGTGCTGCTTGAGCTGAAGGTCACGCCGACGATCACCAACGACAACCGCGTCTTCCTCAACATGAACGTGAAGAAGGACGAGGTGGACCAATACATCGAGCTGACGGACTACGGCACTGTGCCGCAGATCAACCGTCGCGAGATCAACACCGCGGTGCTGGTGGATGACGGGCAGACGGTGGTGATCGGTGGCGTGTATGAGTTCACCGACCGCTCGAGCGTCAGCAAGGTGCCGTTCCTGGGCGATGTGCCCTTCCTGGGCAATCTGTTCAAGAAGCGCGGTCGCAGCAAGGACAAGGCCGAACTGCTGATCTTCGTGACCCCGAAGGTCCTGCGCGTGGCCAAGGCCACCTGATCCTGACGCAATGAAGCGTATGCAAGGGCCGCCTTCGGGCGGCTCTTTGCATTTCCGCTTCCGGCGTAGAAACACGTGCCAAGCCCCCGCTCCTACAGGGCGTTTGCCGGGCATTCGGAGTGGCCGGACCGTCTGTTCAACCCAACCGAAACGGCCGATCCCGAATCCACTGCGTCGCCACCCACTTCTCGCCCGACAACAGCGGTGCCCCGGCATGCAGCAAGCGCGGGTCCATGCGCCCGGCGGCATCGCCATACGCGAAATACACGCCCATGCCGCGGCTGGGGGCGACCCCCAGGCCCTGCTCCGGAAACACCGTGGTGCCGCCGAGCTCGACATCGGCCAGGTAGATCACCAGCGTGGCGGTGCGTTGACCGCCTTCCGCCGACGGCTTGTCGAACGCATCCATATGCGGCCGAAATTCGCCGCCGACGCGGTAGCGCAGGATTTGCAGCGTTTCCAGATGCGAGGGCTCGCAGGCCATCAGCCACGCCAGGCGCGCCTCGATGCGCGGCAACAGGGGGAACTGCGTGGTGTCGACCACGGCGCTGTCGCTGGTACGTACCGGGTCCGGGCGGTACTCGCCGGTGACCGCGTCGATGATCTCCGCCCGCTTCATCTGCGGGCGTGCTGCTGCAATGAGCGCCTCGCATTCGTCGGCGCTGAGCACACCCTCGATCAATGCGATGGCAGGGTCCTCCAGCCGCACCAGCTGGCGCAGGCGCTGGCCCTCGAACGTCGCTTCGGAGCGTTGGCGAAAGGGATAATGGGCGGGCCAGCAGTCCGGGCGCGCCGCTGCCGGCGTGGATGCTTGCGTGACGACGTTGGGGCGCTTGCCGGTCAGGGCGTCGCGGACCGCAGCCTGGGCCTCGGCCGCTGCTATCCCGGCGCGCTCCATCTGCGCGACCAGGTGTCCGGGTGCGCTGCCGCGGGTGAGGTTGTCGAAGATCCAGGTGTTCCAGCGCGGGTCGAGCATGGTCGGCAAGGCAACAGGGTGGGCGGGCAGTGAATCTGCCGTTGTCTCGATGCGCCAGCGACTCCCTGACTGAATACGCTGAACGTAGGAAATATCGCCGCTCTTCTGTCAGGCGATCAGCCGACCCGGTCCGGGCGGCTTTAGCCCGTAAGTCGCGGTGCGGCCATTGCGATCGCGGTCACGGCCTGACCCGGGCCGTGAACCATTCCGCCCGCGATCGGTCAAACTCGGCCTATGAACGCACCGCCCCTGCCCGAAGAACACATCGCCGATGGCGCCGAGCGTGACCGCCTGCACGCGGACTTCATCGCCCTGCGCGACGCCCTTTCCACCCGCATCGTCGGCCAGTCGGCCCTGGTCGAACGCCTGCTGATCGCATTGCTCGCCGATGGCCACCTGCTGGTCGAAGGCGCGCCAGGCCTGGCCAAGACCACGGCCATCCGCGCCCTGGCCGCGCGCCTGGAAGCGGACTTTGCCCGCGTCCAGTTCACCCCGGACCTGCTGCCCGCCGACCTCACCGGCACCGAAATCTGGCGCCCGCAGGAAGGGCGTTTTGAATTCGTGCCCGGGCCGATCTTCCATCCCATCCTGCTGGCCGACGAGATCAACCGCGCGCCGGCCAAGGTGCAGTCCGCGCTGCTGGAGGCGATGGGCGAGCGCCAGGTCACCGTCGGCCGCCACACCTATGCGCTGCCTTCGCTGTTCCTGGTGATGGCCACGCAGAATCCGATCGAGCAGGAAGGCACCTTCCCCTTGCCCGAGGCGCAGTTGGACCGCTTCCTCATGCACGTGCGCATCGGCTATCCGCAGGCGGACGCCGAGGCGGAAATCCTGCGCCTGGCGCGTGAAACCGCGCGCGACGCCTTGCAGGCGCCGGAGACTGTGCCCGAGCGGCTATCGATGGCTTCGGTGCTGGCCGCGCGCCGCGCTGTGCTCGACCTGCACCTGGCGCCGACCCTGGAGCGCTACCTGATCGAACTGGTACTGGCCTCGCGCGATGCCAGCCGCTACGACCCGCAGTTGGCCCAGCGCATCGCCTGGGGCGCGAGCCCGCGCGGCTCGATCGCCCTCGAACGCTGCGCGCGTGCGCGCGCCTGGCTGGCCGGCCGCGACTACGTCACCCCTGACGATGTACGCGCCGTCGCCCCCGACGTGCTGCGTCATCGCATCCTCCCCAGTTACGAAGCCACCGCCGAAGGCTGGGATGGCGAGCGCCTGGTCCACGCCCTGCTGGACAAGGTGCCGCTGCCATGAGTCCGGCCACGCCCGGCGTGTTGGCCTGGCGCTGAGGGTGGGTCGCGACATGGCTTCGACTTCCGCGCCCCCTGGACCGCGCCCGGCCGCGCCGCCGCCCGTGGCCCAGGCCGATGGCCTGCGGCCGAGCCTGGCCGAACTGATCGCGCTGCGCGGCACCAGCCATCACCGCGGTGCAACCGGCCGTGGCCGCGTCGGCCTCGCGGGACCGGCGCCTTCGAGCCTGCGTGGGCGCGGCATGGAGTACGCCGAGTCACGCGAATATGTAGTCGGCGATGACGCGCGCCATATCGATTGGCGCCTGACCGCGCGCAGTGGGCGCGCCCATACCAAACTGTTCCAGGCCGAGCGCGAACGCCTGAGCCTGATCGTCGCCGACACCGCGCCGACGCTGTATTTCGGCACGCGCACGCGCTTCAAGTCGGTGCAGGCTGCGCGCGCGGCCGCGGTGGCCGCGTGGCTGGCGCAGCGCCAGGGCGATCGTGTCGCCGCGCTGCGCGGCAGTCTGCGCGAAGCGCCGGTGGCGCCGGCCGGTGGCGCGCGCGGCGTGCTGCGCGTGCTCGATGCATTGGTGCGCTGGTATGCCGAGCCGCCAGCGGACGACGCCGGCCTGGCGCTGGCGCTCGACCACGCCAGCCGCCTGCTGCGCCCGGGCTCGCGGCTCACCGTGTTTGCCGATCCACACAGCGCTGCCGCCATTGCACCTTCGCGCTGGTCGGGTTTGTCGCAACACCACGAAGTCGTGCTGGTGCTGCTGGCCGATGCGCTGGAACTGGCGCCGCCGCCCTCCTTGCTGCCCTTCATGGCCGGCGAACGCCGCATCGAACTGGATCTGGCCAGCGAAGCCACGCGCTCGCGCTGGCAGCATGCCTTCGTCGAACCGCTGCAGCGCCTGCAGGAAGCGCTGCCGGCACGCCGGGTGACGGTGCGCATGCTGCGCAGCGACGACAGCAGCGATGCCTGGCTCGGCCCGGCACCGAAGGAGGTGAGCTGATGTCGCCCGCCGAACTGCCACTGCGTGACGTGCACCTGCCGCCCGCACCGGGCTGGTGGCCACCGGCGGCCGGCTGGTGGTGGATCGGCGCAGGCGTGTTGCTGCTGCTGGGCGCGCTGGTGTGGCTGGCCGCGCGGCGCCGCGCCCGCCGCCACCGCTGGGAACAGCTGTTCGCTGGTGAAACTGCAAATGCCAGTGCTGCCGCGCGTGTCGCCGAGATTTCCATGTTGCTGCGCCGCGCCGCGCGCCGCTCAGATGCGCGTGCGGACACGCTGCAGGGCGAGGTCTGGTTGCAGTGGCTCGATGGCGGCAAGGGTCACGACTTTTCGCGAGGCCCCGGTCGCATCCTGCTTGAAGGGGGATTCCGGCCGCAGGTCGACGCGGCCGAACTCGCCGCACTCGAACCGCTGGCGCGGCGCCGCTTCCTGCAACTGATGGCGGCGCGGCGATGAGTTCTCTGGATACCTGGTTGCAGGCTTTTGCCGGCAGCGCCTGGCCCTGGGCCTGGTGGCTGTTGCCGCTGCCACTGCTGGTGTTGTTGCTGCCGCCGCTGGCCAGTCGCGCCGCCGCCTTGCGCGTGCCCTACGCCAGCGCGTTGCAGGGCATCGCTGCCGAAGTGGCGCGGCGCCCGGCATGGCGGCGGGTGCCGTGGCTGCTGTGGCTGGCCTGGCTGTGCCTGTGCGCGGCGTTGTCGCGGCCGCAGGAACTCGGCGCCCCGGTCACGCCGCCGCAGCAGGCGCGGCAGATGATGCTGGCCGTGGACCTGTCGGCCAGCATGACCGAGACCGACATGCAGCTCGGCGGCCAGGTGGTCGACCGCCTGACCGCGGCCAAGGCCGTGCTCGCCGACTTCCTCGACCGCCGCCAGGGCGATCGGGTCGGCCTGCTGGTGTTTGCCGAGCGCGCCTATGCGCTGACCCCGCTCACCGCCGACTTGCCGACCGTGCGTGACCAGCTGCGCGATGCAGTCGTCGGCCTGGCCGGGCGCCAGACCGCGATCGGCGATGCGTTGGCGCTGTCGGTCAAGCGCCTGCGCGAGCAGCCACTCGGCCAGCGCGTGGTGATCCTGCTCACCGATGGCGAAAGCAATGCCGGCAGCATCACCCCGGAAAAGGCCGCCGAACTGGCCGCGGCCACCGGTGTGCGCGTGCACACCATTGCCTTCGGCGGCGCGGGTGGCTATTCGGTCTTCGGCATTCCGCTGCCCGGTGGCGGCGACGAGATCGACGAGACCACGCTGCGGCAGATTGCCGAGAAGACCGGCGGTCGCTTCTTCCGCGCCCGCGACGCCGACGAGCTCGCCGGCATCTATGCCGAGCTGGACCGCCTCGAACCGGTGGCCGCGCCGGGCGTCGCGGTGCGCCCGCGCATCGAACGCTATGCGGGCCCACTGGCCATCGCCTTGCTGCTGGTGCTGCTGCATTTCGCCTGGCCGTGGAGACCGCGATGAGCGGCTGGTCCGAATACGTGCAGGCCTTCCACTTCCTGCGGCCGCATTGGCTGTGGGTCTTGCTGCTGCTGCCGGGGGTCGCGCTGTTCTGGCGGCTGCGCCTGCGCCGCGCCGATGCCTGGCGCAGCAATGTCGATGCGCATCTGTTGCCGGCACTGCTGGCCAGCGGCGGGCGTCGCTCGTGGGCGGGAATGCTCTCGGCGCTGATCGCCTGCGCGCTGCTGGTATTGGCCCTTGCTGGCCCGAGCTGGCGCCAGGATCAGCAACCGCTGTTCCGCACCCACGCGCCGCTGGTTATTGCGCTGGACCTGTCCGCTCGCGTGCTCGCGGCCGACCTGCCGCCTTCGCGATTGCTGCAGGCCCGCGCCAAGCTCGACACGCTGCTGCGCGAGCGCCGCGCTGGCGAGGTTGCGCTGCTGGCCTATGCCGGCGACAGCTTCACCGTGGCCCCGCTCACCGATGATGCCGGCAACGTCGCCTTGTTCCTCGATGCGCTGGATCCTTCGGTAATGCCGGTAAGTGGACAACGCGGTGACCGCGCCATTGCCGCGGCAGTGAAACTGTTGCAGCAGGCCGAGTTCGCGCACGGCGACATCCTGCTGCTGACCGATCGCGCAGATGCCGCCACACGCACCCAGGCCGCGCAGGCGCGCGCTGCCGGCTACCGCGTGTCGGCGCTGGGTCTGGGTACGCCGGCCGGTGCGGCCTATCGGGATGCCGATGGCAGCATCGCCCAGGCGCACCTTGAAGAATCGAGCCTGCAGGCCCTGGCCAATACCGGCGGCGGTGGCTATGCGCGGCTGACCAGCAACGACGACGACCTGCAAGCGCTGGGCGTGCTCGACCCCGGGCGCGAGGACAGCGCTGGCGATGGCGACACAGGCGGCCTGCAGTGGCGCGACGAAGGCTACTGGCTCCTGCCGCTCGCCATGCTGCTGCTGTTGCCGGCAATGCGCCGGCGCGGCGCCTTGTTGCTGCTGGCCCTGTGCGTGGCGCCCGCGCTGATGCCGCAGGCGCGCGCCGCCGAGGGCACCTGGTGGCGACGCGCCGACCAGGTGCAGCAGCAACAGCTCCAGGCTGGCGTGGATGCCTACCGCCAAGGCGACTTTGCTACCGCGCAGCAACGCTTTGAAGGGATCGACAGCGACCAGGGCTGGTACAACCTCGGCAACGCGCTGGCCCGGCAGGGCCGCTATGACGACGCAATTGCCGCCTACGACAAGGCCCTGGCCAAGCAGCCGAAGATGGCCGATGCCATTGCCAACCGCGCCGCGGTCGATGCCGCGCGCAAGCGCAAGCAACAGCAGGACGATGACGGCGGGCAAGGCCAGGGCAAGCAGGGCACGCAGAACCAGAACGGCAACAGCCAGGGCCAGCCGCAGCCCGGGCAGTCGCCGCAGGCGCCCGCCGACGCGCAAGGCCAGTCGAAGGCACAAGGCCAGAGCCAGCCCAAGCCGGGGCAGGACAAGCCGGAAAAATCGCAGCAAGGCCAGAGCGAAGGCAAGCGCGAGCAGCCGCAGCAGGCCGATGCACAATCGCAGCAGCAGGCCGACGCCGCGCAGCGCGAGCGCATGCGCCAGGCGGTGGCCGGGCAGCAGGGACAGAACACGCCGCAGCAGAGCGGCCAGCTGCAACGCGAGGAAACCCCGCAACAGCGCGAGCAGCGCCAGGCCCTGGAAGCCTGGATGCGCCGCGTGCCCGACGATCCCGGCAGCCTGCTGCGCGCCAAGTTCCGCCTTGAGCACGAGCGCCGGCAAAGAGAGCAACCATGAGCGCACGTCCGATCCTGATCCACGCCCTGGCGGTCGCCATCGCGCTTACCAGCCTGTTGGCGCCGTGGGCCATCGCGCCGCTGCAAGCCGCCACCCGTGCCTGGCTGGACCGCGACACGGTCGAACTTGGCGCGCCGGTGACCTTGAACATCGAGACCGACCAGCTCACCGCCGGCCCGGACTTCAGCGCATTGCGCGGCGACTTCGGCATCAGTGGCCAGCAGAGCAGCCGCCAGTTGGAGAGCGTCAATGGCACGGTGATCCGGCGCACGCTGTTCGCGGTTGTGCTGACCCCGCGCCGCGCCGGCAGCCTGAGCGTGCCGGCCCTGCGCGTGGGCAGTGAGACCACCACGCCGTTGCGCCTGACCGTTCTCGATACCGGCGCCGCGACGCGCGCTCCGGGCACTGCCGCCAGTGCCGGCACTGCCGCCGACAACGCCGCCGCACCGGCCAGGGGCGATGAAGTGGTGTTTGTCGAAACCCGCGTGGACGACGCCCAGCCCTACGTGCAGCAGAGTGTCGGCGTGGTCGTGCGCCTGTACTACGCCACGCAGCTGGCCACCGGCTCGCTGGAGCTGGACGCGCCTGCGGGAGCTTCGTTGCAGCAGGTGGGCGATGACGGCAACTCGGTGCAGAACCTCAACGGCCGCGTCTACAACGTCGCCGAGCGCCGCTATCTGCTCGTGCCCGAGCGCAGCGGCACCCTGGTGTTGCCCGGCGCGCGCTTCAACGGCCGCGCGGTGGGTGGCTTCTTCGACGACTATTTCGGCCGCGGCAACGGCGAACTCAGTGCGCGCAGCGCAGCCACGACCTTGCAGGTGCGCGCCCAGCCCGACCAGGCGCCGCAACCCTGGCTGCCGCTGCGCGACCTGCAACTGCGCTATGTGGCCACGCCGCAGCGTGCAGTGGCTGGCGAAGCGGTGCAGGTGGTGGTCGAGGCCACGGCCAGCGGCGCCACCCGCGCGCAATTCCCGGATCTGGTGCTGCCGCCGATCAGCGGCGCGCAGGTCTTCCCCGAGCCGGCGCAGTACGACGAGCGATTCGTCGGCGGCTCGCCGCAACTGAAGATGACGCGGCGCTTTTCCGTGGTGCCGAACCAGGCCGGGCCGCTGCTGGTGCGCGGGCCGCGCGTGGACTGGTGGGACGTGCGCGCCGGCAGTGCGCGCAGCGCCAGCCTGCCGGACCTGAAGCTGGACGTGGCACCGGGCAGCGGTGCCTTCGCCAATCCGCTGCCGGCCTCGGTCGCCGCGCCCGTTGCCGCGCCAGCCGCGCCGGGTACGTCCATCGCCACTGCCCCGCCGCGCGTATGGCCCTGGCAAGTGCTGGCCGCGGTGCTGGCGCTGCTGTGGCTGGCCACGCTGGTGCTGGCGGGCTGGTTGTGGCGGCGCGGCCGTCCACTGCGCGCTGCAGCGCCCGGCGCCGCGGCCGTTTCGCGCATGACAGGTCGCGCCAGCACGGGTGCGCCGCGACCGACATTGGTCGAGCTGCGTCGCGCGCTGGATCACGGCGGTCTGGACGAAGTTGCGCAATTGCTCTGCGCAATGGCCGGCGTGAGCGAACTTGACGAAGTTGTCGCGCGGCTGGAATCGGCCACGCAGTCCGATGCCATTCAGGCCCTGCAGCGTGCGCGCTGGGGCGGCGAGGGTGACGTGGTTCAGGCGCGGCAACGCTTGCGCGAAGCGTTCCGTGCCGGTCCGCAATGGCGCCAGGACCCGGCCGCGGACGCGTCAGAATTGCCGCCTCTGTATCCTTCCCGCAGCGCAGCATCGCGTTAGCGAGTGCTTTCTGGCGGACGGCGCGGCGGAGGCGCCTGCTAAAGTCGCGGCTTCCTTCGAGCACCACAGGAGCCGCCGATGACGACGACCCCGGACCCCATTCACCGCGAGCACGCCCATCCCGAGCTAGCCCACAGCGGGCGCCGCCGCCGCCGCGCCATGCCGCTGCACTGGAAGATGGGGATCGGTTTCGCCGCAGGCCTGGCACTCGGGCTGGCGGTTTACTTCGCCGGCACCGAGGCTTCCTGGGTGGCGGCGTTCACCCGCTACGTCACCACGCCGTTCTCGCAGTTGTTCCTCAACCTGATCTTCATGCTCATCGTGCCGCTGCTGTTCTCGGCGCTGGTGATGGGCGTGGCCGACATGGGCGACATCCGCGCGCTCGGCCGCATCGGCTGGAAGACACTGGCGTTCACCGTGGTGCTGTCCGGCGTGGCGGTGCTGCTGGGTCTGGTGCTGGTGAACCTGTTCAAGCCGGGCGCCGGGGTCGATCCGCAACTGGCGGCGCAACTGCTGCAGGCCAACGCCGAGCGCAGCCGCGAGATCGTCGCCGGAGCCTCGGGGCAGCCTCAGGGCATGGACATGCTGATGTCCATCGTGCCGAGCAACGTGATCGCCGCGGCATCGAGCAACGGCGCGATTCTGTCGCTGATGTTCTTCGCGGTGATGTTTGGTGTCGGCATGGTCCTCAGTGATGAGGAGAAGGTTGGCACGCTGCGGCGAGGCATCGAAGGCGTGTTCGAGATTTCGATGACGCTGATCGGGCTGGTGATCCGCCTGGCGCCGTACGCGGTGGCCTGCTTCATGTTCAACCTGGCCGCCCTGTTTGGCGTGGACTTGCTGATCAAGCTCGGCGCCTACGTCGGCGTGGTGGTGCTGGCGCTGGGCCTGCACATGGTGGTGACGTATGGCATCGCTGTGCGTCTGGCCGGGCGCTCGCCGCTGCAGTTCTTCCGCCAGAGCCAGGCGGCCACGGTGATGGCGTTCTCCACCGCGTCGAGCAATGCCACGTTGCCTACCGCGTTGCGTGTGGCCGATGAGATGGGCCTGCCGCAGCGCGTGTCGCGCTTCGTGCTGACCGTGGGCGCGACCGCGAACCAGAATGGCACGGCGCTGTTTGAAGGCGTCACGGTGATCTTTCTGGCGCAGTTCTTCGGCGTGGACCTGAGCCTGACCCAGCAGTTCATGGTGATGCTGGTATGCATCCTCGGCGGCATTGGCACTGCCGGCGTGCCTTCGGGCTCGTTGCCGGTGGTCGCGCTGATTTGCGCGATGGTCGGCGTCAATCCGGTTGGCATTGGCCTGATCCTGGGTGTCAACCATTTCCTCGACATGTGCCGCACCGCGCTCAATGTCACCGGTGACCTGGCTTTGACCACGCTGGTGGCCAAGGGCGAGACGTAGGAGCGGCTCTTGTGGCCTTCTCGGCCATCAGCCGCGACCGTGCGCTGGCAGATCGCGTCTTCGCTGGTCGGGGCTGAAGCCCCTCCTACAACGGTTCCATCGGAATTCCGGATGCCTGATCCAGCGCTAGAACCGTAACGAATAGCGTGCGCCAAATCCGGTGTCGCGTGCCTGCTCGGCGAAGGCGCCACGCCAGTCAAAGGTAAGCAGGCTGTTGCGACTAAGTCGAGCGGCCACGCCGAGCGTGGACACCGTGCTGTGGCGCGCCAGCGGCACGCCCCAGAC
Organism: Stenotrophomonas sp.; assembly: GCA_035629025.1. Classification (GTDB taxonomy): domain Bacteria; phylum Pseudomonadota; class Gammaproteobacteria; order Xanthomonadales; family Xanthomonadaceae; genus Stenotrophomonas_A. The sequence continues at coordinate 1,151 of DASPIU010000001.1, read as the reverse complement.
GTTGAAGCTCGGACCGTCCTGCCATTGCACGCGAGCGGCGGGCGTGAGGTCGCCTTCGGCCTGCTGGTAGGCGAGGCTGCCGCGCAGGCTCAGCCAACGCTGCGGTTGCTCACGTGCGGCCAGGTCCAGATTGAAGCGCAAGCCGCCGCTCCATAGGCCCACGACTTGCCGGGCGCTGGCGATCGACAGGGCTTCTGCACCGCCGGCCTCCTGCGCGGCGTCGCTGCGCAAGCGCAGTGCGGCGTATTGCACGAATGGTTCGAGGCCACCATGCGCGCCATCGAAGCGATAGCCGAGTTCGGCAAACCACTGCGAGCTGTTGGCGTCGTATCGGGCACGTGGATCGACCTGACCTGCGATAGCCGCACGTCGTTGACTGCGCAGATCCTGCCAGCTGTAGCCAGCACCCATGCGCAGGCCCAGGCCGCCCCAGCGGCGGCCGAGATGCAGGCCAGCGTGGCGCGCGCGCACGATGGCGCGGTCCTGGCCTTCGCGAACAAACAGATTGCTTCTGCCGCCGCCGCCCAGAACGCCGAATTGCCAGCCGCCATCAAAGCGATGGTCATATCCCATCAGCAAGCTGCTGCCGGACAGGCGCGCCGCGCTGGCGTTGCCATCGCTGTCCACGCGGCGCTCGCTTTGTTGCACGTCGGCCCACAGGCCGCGGCGGCCATCGGCCAGCATTTGCGAGGTGAAGGCGTCCTGGCCGTCACGGGCGCGTGTCAGCGCTGCGTCGCGCAGCACTTGCGTGTCCTGCAGCAAGAGCGTGCGAGCGCTGGCATGCAGCTCGCCGCCGAGGGGATCGAGCGCGGCCGGCAATTGCGCCGGGGCGAGGCTGGTCAGGCGCTGTGGCAGAAGATTCGCATCCGGCGTGGCATCGGCGGCGGTCGCGATGCTGCGCTGGTTGCGCGAGGTCGCTGCGCTGGCCAATGGCGCGCCACGCGCGATGGCGACATCGATGGCACTGGCACCATAGCGCGCGGCGAAGGACAGGAACGGCGTTGACAGGTTGCCCTCAACCGTGGCGAAGCGCCCTTCAAGGCCGCCAGTGGCGCTCAGCACGCGATAGTTCTGCCCCAGCATCGCAGCCCCGAGCATCATGGGCCGTAGTGCACCGCCTTGCAGACTCGCACGTCCGTTGACCTGCAACA